>NZ_CP067395.1:2137500-2850000 GCF_017355525.1 Lysobacter enzymogenes
AGCTGCGCGGCCGCGCTCTGGACCACGGTGTCGCTGCCGTCGACCATGACCTGCAAGGCCTCGCGGCCGTCGATGCGGCGGCGTTCGAAATCCGGCGGCACCGCGATGCCGACGCTGATCTCGCCGCGGCGGAGCATGTCGACCAGTTGCTGCGGCGTGTCGGCGTGCGCGACCGGACGGATCACGCCGGTGGCGACCATGTCCATCACCAGCGCGCGCGAGGTCGCGGTGCCGGCCTGGTCGGCGATGGCGGCGTTGAGCCCGCGCGGGTTGAGGTTGATGGCATAGCCGAACAGCACCAGCTGTCCGACCGGGATCATCACGATCATCGCCAGGGTGATGCGGTCGCGGCGCAGCTGCCGCACTTCCTTGAGCACGATGGCCCACAGCCGGCGCAGTTTCATCCGCCCTCCCCGCGCGTCGCCGCGGCTTGCGCTTGCGGCGCCGGCGCTTCGCCGCGGGTCGCGGCGACGAATACGTCTTCCAGGTTCGGCTTGGCCTTGGCCACTTCGGCGTCGAGCCCGGCCGCGCGCAGCGCGTCGGTCAGGCTCTGCTCGGCGGTGTCGGCGTCGGCCAGCAACACCCGCAGGTCGTTGCCGATCTGGGCCACGCTGAGCACGCCGGGCAGATCGACCAGCGCGCGCTGGGCCTTGCGCGGCTGCGCGGCGCGCACTTCGACCGCGCGGCCTTGCAACTCGCCGGTCAGTTCGGCCGGCGTGCCGTCGGCGACCAGCACGCCGCGGTCGAGGATCGCCAGGCGGTGGCAGCGCTCGGCTTCGTCCATGTAGTGGGTCGACACCAGCAAGGTGGTGCCGGCGTCGGCCAGTTCGAACAGTTTTTCCCAGAAATCGCGGCGCGATTCGGGATCGACCGCGCTGGTGGGTTCGTCGAGGAACAACAGCTCGGGCTCGTGGATGACCGCGCCGGCCAGCGCCAGCCGCTGTTTCTGGCCGCCGCTCATGGTGCCGGCGAGCTGCTTCTGGCGATCTTCGAAGCGGTACTGCTCGATCAACTCGTCTATGCGCTTGCGCGCGGCGGCTTTCGGAATGTCCTGCACGGCGGCGAGGAATTCGAGGTTCTCGCGCACGCTGAGGTCTTCGAACAGCGAGAACTTCTGGGTCATGTAGCCGATCCGGCGGCGCAGTTGTTCGGCCTGCGCCGGGATCTTCAGGCCCAGCACTTCGATCTCGCCCTCGCTCGGCGTCAGTAGGCCGCACAGCATGCGGATCGTGGTCGACTTGCCGGAACCATTAGGGCCGAGGAAGCCGTACACGCAGGCGCGCGGCACGGTCAGGTCGACCCGGTTCACCGCCTGCAGTTCGCCGAAGCGCTTGCTCATGCCGCGCGCGCGGATCGCCGGCTCGGCAGCGACGGATCCGGCCGCAACGGGCGCGGCGACGGCGCTCACGGCGCGAACTCGGCCCGCACCGGCAGGCCGGCCGGCAGTTCGGCGGCGTCGGCATCGGTCAGCTCGACTTCGCACAGATAGCTCAGGCGCGCGGCGTCTTCGCCGGTCAGCGCGTAATACGGGGTGAAGCTGGCTTCGCTGCGGATCATCCGCACGCGGCCGTTCCAGGCGCGCGCGCGGCCTTCGACATAGACCTTGGCGAGGCGGCCGACGCGCACGTCCTGGCGGATCGGCTCGGGCACGTACACGCGCGCGAACGGACGCGCGCCGACCAGCATCACCGCCAGCGGCGAACCGATCGGAGCCTGGTCGCCGAGCTTGTACGGCAGGCTGTCGACCACGCCGTCGCGCGGCGCCAGCACGTCGAGCTTGGCGAACGACACCTGCTGCACCGCGGCCTGGGCCTGCGCGGCGGCGAGCGCGGCGCGGCCCTGGGCGATGTCTTCGCGGCGGTTGCCGCGTTCCAGTTCCAGCAGCGCGGCCTGCGCCGCGCGCACCTGCGCGACCGCGTTGCCGGCGGCGGCGCGGGCGCGGTCGACGTCGGCCGCGGCGATCAGCTGGCGCTGGCCGAGCGGACGCACGCGCTCGTAGTAAGCGCCGGCGTCGCGCTGCTGCGCCTGCGCCGCGGCGAGATTGGCGCGGGCCTGATCGATCGCCTCGCTGCGCGGGCCGGCTTCCAGTTCGGCCAGCGCTTGCGCCGATTGCTGCGCCTGCGCCTGCGCGGCCTGCAGTTGCGAACGGCTGCGGTCGGGCTCGAGCTGCAGCACGCGCGCGCCGGCCTTGACCCGCTGGCCTTCGCGCACGTCGATCCGCACGACTTTCTCCGCCACCGGCGCGGGCAAGGCGATGCGGTCCCATTCCAGCGTGCCGAGCGCCTGCGGTTGGTCGGCGGCGCAGCCGCTCAGGGCGAGTGCGAGCAATGCGAGCGCGCCGCTGCGCCGCAGCGCGTCGCGGCGCTTGCGCGGGCCGGTTTCGCGCGGGGTCGCGGCGGCGCGCGGCGCAGCGCTGAGCAGGCGGCTGCGCAACGGCAGCAGCGCGGTGTCGCACCGCGCGGGACGGGGTTCGGCGGGCATCGCGCGCTCCTTGGCGTTCACGGCGTCAGCCCCCGGTCGAGCAGGGCCAGGGCGTGGCGGCGCTGCGCCGCGGGTTCGAGGTCGTCGGCGCCGAACAGATGGCGCCAGATCGGCGCGCTCGCGGCGGGGAACAGGGTCAGGCCGATCAGGCTGACCATCAGCAGGCGCGGGTCGAGGTCGGCGTTGATGCGGCCTTCGGCCTGGGCCTGGGCGAAACGCGCGGCGAGCATGCGCGGCAGCAGCGGGCCGATCTTGTCGTACAGCAGGGTTTCGCGCAGCGCCCCGCCCTCGCACAGCACCTCGCGCACCCACAGCGACGGCAGCCAGGGATGGGTTTCGATGATCCGGCCGATGTTGGCGACGAAGCGGCCGATCAGGTCGAACACGTCGGCGTTCGCGTCGCCGAGCCCGTCGCGCAGGCTCAGCACCAGCGGCAGCAGGCGTTCGTTGCTGACCGCCTGCTGCAGTTGTTCCTTGTCGCCGAAGTAGTAATGCAGCAGCGCCGGATTGACCCCGGCCTCGGCGGCGATGGCGCGCAGCGAGGTCGCGGCGATGCCCTGGCGGGCGTAACAGGCGATGGCGGCGTCGAGCAGGCGCTCGCGCAGGCCCGGGTTGTCGGCGGCCGCGGGGCGGCCGGGGGCGCGCTTGGGCGTCTCGCTCTTGCGCGGACGGCCGCGGCGGGCGGGTTTGGGGGTGGTCATGCGGCATATTTAATTCAATGATTAATTAGATCGCAAGCGGGTTCCGACGAGCGGTTGCGGGCCCTGCCCGCCTTGTGCGGCGGCTGGGAGGCAGCTGCGCCGTGGATTGCGTCGTTGCCGGTTTGGCGCGGTCGCGGCTTGCGCCGCTCCTACAGGGGGCGATCGAGATGCGCGTTTGCGCGTTGCAGCGGTTCCGACTGTAGGAGCGGCGCGAGCCGCGACCGCGGCAACGCAGCTGCGCCGCAGGTTTCGTCGTCAGCGGTTCGGCGCGGTCGCGGCTCGCAGACGTGCGCGGTCAGTCCTGCGTTTCGAGTACGGCGTGCGGATAGCGCTGGCGCCACTGCGCCAGCGTGTCGGCGCAGTGCGACGGGATCACCCAGGCGTCGCGGTGGGTGTCGCGGAAGCGCGCGAGGCGGCGCAGGGTGTCGAGGTAGGCGCCGGGGTCGTCCATCGCGACCTGCTGGGTCAGCCACGGCAGCGCCTGCGGACGGTCGAGTTGTTCGCGCCGCCAGAACGCGTCGGCGGCGAGCACGGCGCGTTCGCCGTGGCGGGTGCGCAAGCCCAGGCCGAGCTGGCCGCGCGCGTGGCCCGGCAGCGACAGCGCGTGCAGGCTGCCGTCGCCGAACAGGTCCCAGCCTTCGCCGAAACCGGCCAGATCGCCTTCGAGCGGGCGCCGGCCGTCGTCGTCGAGCAGTTGCAGGCGCTCGGCGAAATCCGCCGGCAGCAGTTCTTTCCAGATCTGCGCGTGCAGCAGTTCGAACCAGCCGGCCTGCTGGATGCCGCGCCAGGCCTGGGCGTGGGCGATGAAGCGCGCGCGGCGGAATTCGCCGAGGCCGCCGATGTGGTCGGGGTGGAAGTGGCTGACGATCAGCAGGCGCACGTCGTCGGCGTCGAGGCCGCGCTGGCGCAGCAGGTGCGCGGCGTCGGCGTGCGGCGGGCAGCAGGCGTGGATGACGCGGCGGTAGACCCAACGCAGGCCGGCGCGCATCGCCAGGCGCGCGTCGGCGCCGTAGCCGCAGTCGAACAGGATCGCGCCCTGCACCGGATGTTCGATCAGCGCCCAGCCGGCGGGAAAACGCAGCGGCGCGCCGGCGGCGAGGCCGAGGTGGCGCGGGTCGGCGCAACTGTGGCCGGACGCGGCCAGAGTCAGCGCGACCTCGCCGCTCACCGCCGCGCCTCCGCGCGCGCCAGCTCGTGCAAGGTCTTGTTCAGCGCATCGTCCATGTTCACCCGCGGACGATACCCCAGTTCGTCGCGCGCGCGCGCAATGTCCAGGGTCATGTCGACGCTGAGCAATTCGACGCCGTAACGCAGCAGCGCCGGCTCGGTGTCGGGCCGAAAGCGCCGATGGAACGACTCCACCGCGCTCGCCAATGCCAGCGCCAGCGGCTTGGGCACGCGCTTGCGCGGCCGCGGCAGCGACAAGGCGTCGGCGAGCCGGTCGATCACGCTCCAGATCGCTACCGGTTCGCCGTTGCTGATGTTGTAAACGCGTCCTCCCAGACGCCACGACGCGTCCATCGCCAGCACGCAGGCGTCGACGACGTTGTCGATGTAGCTCAGGTCGACCTGGCAGTCTTCCGAACCGATCCGGCGCAGCCGGCCGGCGCGCAGCGCCTGCGCCAGCCGCGGCAGGATCGCGCTGTCGCCGGGTCCGAAGATCGCGCGCGGCCGCAGCGCCAGCGCCGACACGCCGCCGGCGGCGCAGCGTTCGAACACGACGCGCTCGGCGGCGAGCTTGGTCGCGGCGTAGTCGTTGACCGGCACGGCCGGCAGCGGCTGGTCCTCGCGGATGCCATGGTGCGGCGCGCCGTCGTGATAGATGCCCGGGGTCGAGATATGCACCAGCCGCCGCACCTGCCGGGCGATGCAGGCGGCCACCACATGTTCGGTGGCGGTGAGATTGGCGGCGACGAAGGCCTCGCGCCGGCCCCACGGGCTCGACAGCGCGGCGCAGTGCACGACCGTGTCGGCGCCGCGCAGGATGCGGTGCACGGCGGCTTCGTCGGTGAGATCGAGCGCGTGGAATTCCACGCCCTGCGCCTGCAGCGCGCGGCCGCGCTCCGCGTCGCGGCCGAGCCCGACCACCTGCTGCCACGGCCGCGCCGCGGCGAGATGGCGCGCGAGCGCGCCGCCGAGGAAACCGGTGGCGCCGGTGACGACGATGCGGCGGTCGGCGGTCATGGGCGATGGCCTGTGCGGATGGGGCGGCCGGGTTTTGTGGGAGGGTTTTCAGGCCCGAGGCTGTCCGGCCGGATCGCCGAGAGTTGAAACAGGAGCGGCGGGACTGAAGGCATCCGCACAAAAGCGGTGTGGTTGGCTTTGCCGCGCATCTGTACCGACATCGGCGTAGGCGTAGGCGTAGGCGCCGACATCGACATCTGCATCGAGGGTACTTCGATCAATGCAGCGGTGGGCGCCGTGCCGTGCAGCGGAACCGGCACCGGCACCGCGACCGGAATCGAAACCGTAACCGGAGCCGAAAGCTTGCTGACGAACGCGGCGACGAATGGTGCTTTGCTCATCATCGCCGCGCGCTCAGTAAGTAAGCGTCAAACCGACGCCGGACAAACCGGCGCCGGTGCCGAGCAACACGCCGGTGTCGCCGCGCCGGATCAGGCCTTCGCGCACACCCTGCTCCAACGCCAGCGGAATCGAGGCGGCGATGCAGTTACCGGTGTGTTCGAGCGTGCGCACGATCGCCGCGCCGCTGAAGCCGATCTGTTCGATCACTTCCAGCGCGGCGCGGCTGGCCTGGTGCGGGGCGACCCAGCGCAGCGCGGCGCGCGCGCCCACGTCGTCCAGGCCGAGGCGGCGCATCACGTGCGGGACCAGGCGGATGCCGCTGCGCAGCGCGGCCTGGCCCTGCATCGAGAACAGCGCGTCGGCCGGCTGCGTGGTCGGCCCCAGCGGCGGGCGCCAGCTGCCGCCGCCGCGCAGGGTGGTGATGTCCACGCCCTCGCCGAGCGTGCGCCAGGCGATGCGGTGGATGCGGCTGGCGCTGCCGTCGGGCGCACGTTCGAGCACCGCCGCCGCGGCGCCGTCGCCGAACAGGGTGCAGACCTCGGGGTTGGCGAAATCCAGGCCGACCGAGGCGACCTCGCTGCTGACCACCAGCGCGCGTTCGATGCGGCCGTGGTGGATGCGCTCGGCCGCCAGTTCCAGCGCGGCGACGAAGCTCAGGCAGGTGGCGTGCACCGACAGCGCCGGAATGCCGGAACGCCCGAGCCCGAGTTCGCGCTGCAACAGCGGGCCGCCGTCGGGAATCGCGCGCTCGGCCGAACCGGAGGCGTTGAGGATCAGGTCGACCGCGTCCGCCGCGATGCCGGCGCGTTCGCAGGCCTGCAACGCGGCCTGCGCGCCCATCCAGCTGGCGCGTTCGCGTTCGGGCTCGGCCCAATGGCGGAACGCGACACCGCTGTTTTCCAGGGCCCAGCCGCGCGGCAGGCCGACCTGGTCTTCGATCTGGGCGCTGTCGACGCGGCGCCGCGGCAGGTAGCGGCCGAGCCCGGCGATGCGCACGCGCCAGTCCAGATCCGGCGCGGCGCCGGCGCTGCGGCGTGCGCCGGCGGAAGGGGCCGCGGATCCGGGCGGCGAGCGGTGCGTTCGGGTATCCATGTGCGCCGGCAGTATGCGGCAGCGCGGCGGGTTTGCCGAGGCGGCGGGCGGGCCGCAGGCGAAGCCGATGCGGTGCGGGCGCTGCGTGGAAGCACGCGGCAGTGCGCGTTCGGGCGGCGGCCGCGCGCGGCGGCCGGGCGGGACGGCCAAGCCGCCGCGTGCGTTTCTGCCGGCGAGCGCGACTGCGCGCGCGATGCGCGGCCCCGCATTCCGCCCGATCCCGCGACGCACACGCAACCGTGACGCCCGCGCCGCCACCCTGCCCCCACCGCGACGATCCGCCGCTTGCCCGCGAGCGAGCGCCGCGCAACCCTGTCGCCGCTCGCGCACCGCACGCCGAAGGAGTTCCGCGATGCCGCCATCGCCCGTCCACGACGAACCGCCCCGCCCCGCCCGCGCCGGCCTGCTCGCGCGCGAAGCGCTCGGCGTCTGGCTGCTCGGCCTGGGCGTCCTGGGGCTGGTGCGCGGCTGGATGCGCGCGACCCGTCACGGCGGATTCGAGCTGGAGACCATCGCCGCGCTGTGGCTGGCCGGCTCGGCGGTCGTGGCCGCGATCGGCGCGCTGCGGATCTGGCGCGCGGCGCGCGCCGGGCGCGGCTGAAGCGCGGCCCGCGGCCGTTCCGGCGCGCGGCTCGCTGCGCCGCCGCAGCCCGTCGCAGCGGCCTGCGGCTTGGCCCGCGCTTTGCGAAAACCGGCCGACAGGCGCAAGCTGTGACACCCCGGCACGCATCGCGTGCACGATCCTTCTACGCTGTCCCCATGCCCGCACGCACCGTCTCCGAATTCACCCTCGACCCCGCCGACAGCGAGCGTCTGGCCAACCTCAGCGGCCCGTTCGACGGCCATCTGCGCATGATCGAACTGCGCCTGGGCGTGGAAATCGCCAATCGCGGCAACATTTTCCGCATCGACGGCCCCGACGGCGCGGTCGGCCAGGCCGAGAAGCTGCTGCGCCGGCTGTGGAAGGACGCCGCCGAGGAAACCCTCGACGACAACGCGATCCATCTGGCGCTGACCGAAACCGGCGCCGAGCAGGTCGCGCAGCGCGACTACGAACCGCAGGAAGTCGCGATCCGGGTCAAGCGCGGCACCGTGCGCGGCCGCGGCGCCAACCAGTCCAAGTACCTGCACGCGATCGCCACCCACGACATCAATTTCGGCATCGGCCCGGCCGGCACCGGCAAGACCTTCCTGGCCGTGGCCAGCGCGGTCGAGGCGCTGAACGAATCGCGCGTGCAGCGGCTGATCCTGGTGCGCCCGGCGGTGGAAGCCGGCGAGAAGCTCGGCTTCCTGCCCGGCGACCTGACCCAGAAGGTCGATCCCTACCTGCGCCCGCTGTACGACGCGCTGTACGAAATGTTCGGCGTCGAGAAAGTGGTCAAGCTGCTGGAAAAGAACGTCATCGAGATCGCGCCGCTGGCCTACATGCGCGGCCGCACCCTCAACGACGCCTATGTGATCCTCGACGAGGCGCAGAACACCACCATCGAACAGATGAAGATGTTCCTGACCCGCATCGGCTACGGCAGCACCGCGGTGGTCACCGGCGACCTGACCCAGATCGACTTGCCCAAGCACGTCAAGTCGGGCCTGCGCGACGCGCTGGACGTGCTGCGCAACGTCGACGGGATCAGCTTCACTTTCTTCGAAGCCAAGGACGTGGTCCGCCATCCGCTGGTCGCGCGCATCGTCACCGCTTACGACGCGCGCGACGCCAAGGACGCGCAGACCGGCCCGACCGCCTGAGGCGGCGGGCCGCACGCCCGCGCGACGCCGGTTTCGACCCGGCGCCGGCGCGGGCGGCGACGCATCGGCGCCGCTGCGGCTGCGTCCCTGCGTACCCTGGCGCGACGACCGGGACGAGGTCCCGACCGTCGCGCCGCAACGGCGATGCCGGCCGCGATGCCGCGACCGCACCACCCGAACCACCGAACAGCCAGTGAGCGCCGCGATGACCCAAGGTCCCGTCCGACTCGATGTCGCCATCAACTACGCCCTGCCGCGCAAGGGCCTGCCGGCCGCGGCCAGCTTCCGCAAATGGGTCGCCGCCGCGCTCAAGGGCCGCATCCGCGAAGCCGACCTGGCGATCCGCCTGGTCGACAGCAAGGAAGGCCGCTCGCTGAACCGCCATTACCGCGGCCGCGACTACGCCACCAACGTGCTGAGCTTCCCCGCCGACCTGCCCGAGGGCCTGCCGAAAGGGGTCAAGCTGCCGCTGCTCGGCGATCTGGTCATCTGCGCCCCGGTGGTCGCGCGCGAGGCGCGCGAGCAGAAGAAGCCGCTCAACGATCATTACGCCCACCTCACCGTGCACGGCGTACTGCACCTGCTCGGCTGGGACCACGAGGACGAGCGCGAGGCCGAGTGCATGGAGCAGTTGGAGCGGGAGATCCTGGCGTCGCTCGGGATCGAGGATCCGTACCTGCAGGATTGAGCTTCGGATCGGCGTCACCGGCGAACAGCGAACAGCGAACAGCGGCGGCGAGCCTTTCCGCGCCCCTCCGCCGACCGCGCCATGTCTTCCACGGCGCGCTCCCGACCGGCGCCGTCGGCCTAAAGGCAGTCGCTCAATCCATCGTAGATGCTGCGCGAGCTGTTCGGCAGCGGCGCGTAAAGCGGCCGCTCCTGCGCCAGGACCGCGAGCAGCGACGACAGCGACGTCTTCGGCGCCAGCGGCAGTACGCAGCGCCAGATCTTCGGTTGCACGACGATACGCCCGCTGGCCGGATCGATCTCCTCGTTGCTCGCGGCGAAGACCCACACGCAGCGCCCCAGCAGGCCGCTGGCCGCGACGACCGAACAGCGCAAGCGCAAGGCGTAGATGTTGCTGTAGTCGCCTTCGCAGAACGTGTCGCCGCAGATCTGGTCGAAGTCGCGGCGCAGCTTGTGCATGCCGCCATACCAGGCTTCCACTTCGTCGTCGCCGGACAAGCGGTTTTCGGCGTCGGTGTAGGGTCCGGACGAGGACTGCGCGGACGCGGCGAACGCAACGGACAACAAGCACATCGCTGCGGCGAACGCCGCGCCTGGCATGCGACGGGAACGGATGAACGACATCGGAGCCACCTTCCTTGGATTGCGGACGACAAGGCCGGCGCACTGCGCACCGGCCTGGACAGCTTGAGCGAGACCGGCGGCTCCCGGCCATAGGCGCAATGCCCGAACCGGCCTAGGAATTTGCGCCGCCGCGGGTTTTCACCAGCAATCCAGAACGTCGCCCGCACTGCCGGTTTTGCCCTTGACCCCGGCCTGATCGATCGACAACTTCATGCATTTCGCATCCTTCGCCTGCGCGCCTTTCGGTTCCGCAGTCAGCGAATAAGTGGCCGCGTTGATCGTGCTGCCGAAGGTGTAGAACGCGCTGAGTTCGTTGACGCAACCGCCCGCGGACAGCTTCGCCCCCGAGTAGCTGAACTTGGTCGTGTAATAGCGCTCCATCGTCTGGACCTGCTCCATCAGGCAGGCCGTGGCGACGGCGCGGCGCGATTTCAGGATCTGCGCCTGGTAAGACTGATAGGCCATGGCGGTGAGGATCGCCACGACCGCCAGCACGATCATCAACTCGATCAGAGTGAAACCCGCACATCCACGTTTCATCGCATTCCCTCGAACACTCGCATTGGGCTCGTCCGCCTCGACGGCGGCGCCTTCCGGTCAGGCCGGTCTACCGCGCGCTCGGTCGAACGCGCTCCTCGCGTATGCGCGTGCGGCGCGCATCGACCCGGCGCATCGGCCGGCCCGCTCAATCGCGCCGCACGACTTCCCGCCACGACAATCGCTTCACCCCGATATCCGCGGTCGCCGTTCCCTGGCCGACCGGCTTGCCGGTCTGGTCGCTGCCTACGACCGTGTTGTCGTTCTGGCCGCGAATGATCGAGATGGCGTTCATGCCGCTGCCGGTGCCGACGCCGCTCGTCGGTATCGACTGCTGGCCGTTGCCGCCCGGCGTATCGTCCTTGTAGTCGATCGTGCCGTCGCCGTTGGCGTCGAACACCCGGCCGCTGGTGCGGGCCCCGGTGAACGGATCGATTTCCATGATCCAGCCGCTGCCGCCGACGTTGCAGGGATCGGCGGCGTTCGGAATCTGGGTGGCGCCGAGCAGGCGGTTGCCGTCGAACAGGTTGCGGCTGACCATGCGCTCGCCCTGGGCCGCGCCGGTGGGCGGGACCAGGTCGATGTACCAGCCCGACTTGCCGTCCATGTCGCCCTGGGTTGCGGCCGACATCGCGCGCACCGGCACGTTGTTGCCGTCCTTGTCCTTGAGGCTGGTTTCGGTCTGGATCTTGCGCTGGACCAGCTGCGCCTTGGCGACGGTGGTGCCCTTGTCGATGATTCCGTACCAGGCCTGTGCCGTCTTGTCCCCGGGATCGCCGACGCCCAGATAGCGGCCGGTGCCGAAAAACACCCAGTCCTCGGTCGAGTCCGGCTTGCGTCCCACCAGCGGCGCGGCGGTGATCGGCTGCTTCGGGTCGCCCGTCGCGAACAGCTTGACCGCGCTCGGCGTAGCGCCGAGGTTACGGAACTTCCACAAATTGCCGGCGAGATCGCCGGCATAGGCGGCGTCGGCGAAACCGTCGTTGTCGGAGTCCCAGGGATACACGCCGGCCAGGCCATTGTCGCTGCCGGCACCGGTGTCGATGTTCGCCGCCACGCCGGTCGCCACGTCGATCGTGAGCAATTGCGCGCGGTCGCCCGAACTGTTCGGGCCGTTGCCGAGCAAGACCTTCCATACCCCGCTGGCGACCTGGACCACGACCGGCTTGCTCAGGTTGTTGCCCAGCGCGGGAGTGCTGCTCTCGTATCGCTCCCACAGGAACTTGACGTCGTTGGGGTCGGTGATGTCGAGCGCGAATACGCCCTTGCCGCCGCGCCCCATGGTGCCGATCAGCACGGTTTTCCAGGCCCCGCCGATGTAGACGTCGGCCGCGGTCAGCTCGCCGTCGACGAAGTAGCGATGGGCGTAGTCCGGCGCGGCGTAATTCGCCAGGCCGGCCGGGACGGCCAGCGCCGCGGCGGGCATGAACGCGTAGAGCTCCCTGCCGGTGGCGGCGTCGAATCCGTGCAGCATGCCGTCGTTCGCGCCGATGTAGACCGTCGCCGTGCGGGTCGCCGCTTTCCTCGCGAACGCCTCGTACTCCTTGCTGCCGGGAAAACTGGCCGCGGCATACGCGACCGCGCCCGGCTTGCCGACGTAGACCGGCGAGGAGTGGACGAAGTCGCCGAGCGCGCCGCCGCGGTTGCGCAGGCTGCCGCCGCGCGCGACTTCCTTGCTGCGGTCGCCGCGAAGATAGTTCACGACATCCGCGCTGCTGGCGCCGCGCGCGGACAGATTAGCGCGGTCGGCGCCCGAGAGCTGATCGTCGCGGAAGGCCTTGTAGCCGCCGCTGTTGGCGTAGATTTTTCGGTCGTTGGGCTGCGGAAGCATGGCGCCGGCCGTCCACTTGGGGACGTAGCCGCCGGTAACGGCATCCAGGCCGAACGCGGTCAGCTCGCCGTGCCAGTCGGTGAAGAACGTCGGCAGATAGATCAGGGCCCCGCCTTCCGCGGTCGCGCCGTTGGTGCCGACGCCGCTGGCGGCGCCGCGGCGCAGGGCCAGCGCGCCCTCGAACGCGCGGGCCAGACCAGTCATCATTTCCTGCGCCTGGAAGGCGACGAAGTAATTGCGCGGCCGCTTGTCGTTGATCTGGTTCGCCAACCCGACCAGATCGCCGTTCGTCCACCAGGCGTCGGGCAGCGGCTCCTTGCGGCCGTAAGGCTGGAAGTCGGCGGGAACCTCGAAACCGCCGTACTTGGCCGCCAGATAGTATTGGTTCTTCTCGCGTTCCTTGACGGTCTGCTCCTGCACCACGTCGACCCAGAAGGTCGACAGCGTCTGCATTCCGGGCATCGACGGTTGCAGGTCGCGGGTATGAGCGTCGTAAGCCAGGCCGGCGATGAACGCGGAATTGGAGCGCGGCAGCGGATTGCCGGACGTAGGCGTCAGACCGCCGGTGTACTGTCCGTCGGCGACGTACGAGGTGATCCCTTCCATGTCGAACACGGTCTGCAACGCGGTCACCACATTGACCGTGGTGTCGCTGGACACCCGGCCCGGCCGCGCCGGCTCCTTCTCCCCCGCCTGGCTGCTCGCGCCCGGCAGGTTGCGGTCCGCCCAGGTGCCGACGTCGCCGATGCCGATGGCGACGTTGCGCTGGCAGGAATACTGGATCGGATTGACCGACCAGTCGGTGATGACCGGGAAGCGGTCGCTCTGCGCATCGCCCTTGCCGGCGGGGATCGTGCTGTACTCGGGCACGTTGTCCTGCGCCTTGAAATAGCGCACGGCGGCGTAGAAGAGCTCGCTGACCGGGTCGTACTGCTTGGCCTTTTCCTTGGTGGTCTGGCCGAACTTGTTGAGGTAGTTGATCACGCCGCTGTTGACGACGGTGTTGATGCCGTTGGCGCTGTTGGTCGCGGCGGCGTCCACCGGGTCCGGATTGGCGTACTGCACGCCGGTGTGGGGATCCCACTCCTTGTTGGCGTTGTCGTTGGTCGTTCCCTTCGCCAGATCGTAGCTGTAGGGGCCGACGTACTTCTGCCGCGCGCGCAGGATGCCGCCATCGCGCTTGATGTCGTGGTCGACGAGATAGCCGAAGATGCTGTAGCGCAGCTTGTCCCGATGCTTCTGGATCAGCCCTTCCGGCTTCCACCCCTGCGAGTACTGCTTGCAGTTCGCCTCGGGTTTCACCGCGCCGGAGTCGACGCACACCGCCACGCGGATGCTGACCGCGTAAACGCGGGGATCGTTGACGGAGCCGTTGAGTCCGGACAGGTCGTGCACGGCCGGGTTGTAGGGCGTGAGGGCCATCCACGGCGTCGGCGCCGCGGCGGTCGGCAGCAGGGCGTTGCCGAGGCGATCGTCCGCCGTGGCCGCCTGGTTCGTGCCCGGTCTGGCCAGGGTGTCGTTGCGGGTGAAGTACATCTGCGAACCCGCGCCGATCACGCGCATCCGCATCACGAACGGTCGCGACACGCCGGTCAGGGTGGGCAGTTGGTTGCCGAGCGTCTTGTACGGGAAATAGACGGAATGGCCCCATTCGGGGTAACTCGCGGCCTTTTCCAGCCAGGTTTCGGTAGGCGTGTCCACGACCCGGTAACCGCCGGTCAATGCCTTGCGGAACGGATCGATGGTCTGGGTCGTCGCCCAGTTCATGAAGTTGCCGCTCCACAACCGGCCGTTCGCCGCGCACAGGCGGTTCGACGCGACGGCGACCGGCTTGAAGTGGCGCTTGGACTCGTCCGTGTTGAAAACGTACTGGTAGCACTTGTCGGAGTCGAAGTAGCCGGCATAGACCCGGTTGGCTTGATAGACGTCGGTGCCGTTGACGTGGTCGAAGTTGGCCTGGCTGATGATGGTCGGGAACTCCACCGACGGCACCAGCACCAGGTTGTTCGGCACGTCCGGGCCGATCGACAAGGGCCGGTCCGGCATCGACACGCCGGCGGCGCCCGGCGCCGACGCCAGCACCGCCAGCATTCCCGCGAGGAACGCCGGCACGCCGCGGCCGCGCTTGCCGCGCGCCGCATCGGCCGCGTGGAGGGTCCGGTCCGGCGCCTGCGATGCACGTGTGGTCATGTCAGTAGCTCATCAAGGTGGTCTGCAACACCACGACCGCGCGGCCCGACGCCGCGGCGGGGTTGTGGCTGCGCGCGGTGACGCGGTAGAAGGCGGCGGTCTTCTGCGACGCGCTGCCGGATTCGTATCCGGCTTCGACGCCGCCGTAGTCGTCGGAGGTTTCGCGCCGCCCCATGTATTCGACGTAGTACTGGGGCGCGCCGGCCTTAGGAGCCTTGAGGTCGGCCGCGACGTCGACCCAGCAGCCGCTGATCGAAGCGCCGCTGCAAACCGTGCCGGCGGTATAGACGGAGGCGGGAACCGCCGGGCATCGCGCGCCGGGCGCTGAGCAATCCGTACCGACCGTGGAGCCGGCCCTGACCGCGGCGCCGACCTTGTCCTCGGCTTCGCGCAAGGCCAGTTCGGCCGACTCGAACGCGATGCTGCGGTCGTACATGTTCGCGCTCATGCGCTCCTCGAGCACGGTGCTGCGCAGGATCGCCAGCCCCAGCAACATCATCACCAGCAGCATGATCATGATCGTGGCCAGGGCGGCGCCGCGCTGGCGCGCACGCGCGCGGGGAACGTCGGCGAAGCGGGAACGGCGATCGGCGGCCACGGCTCGGCTCCTCAGGGGTTGCGGTTGCGCAGCGACAGCACGGCGCTGACGCTGCGGCTGATGGCCTGGTTGTCGACGCCGCTCTTGCGCCGGCTTTCCAGGTTCAGCACCACGCGCGCGGCCTTGACCTTCGACCAGTCGTCGATGGCGGCGGCCGCCAGGTAATCGGCCTTGCCGTCCATCAAATAGGCGATGCTCATCTGGCTTACGCCTTCGGCGACTTCGTCGCTGGCGGCTACCGCCCCGCGCGAATCGATCACCGTGCGGTAGAGGGACTTGCCGGCGTCGTCGTTGCCGCCGATGTACCAGCGCACCACCGCGGGCCGGGCCACGATCGCGTTGTTGCCGTACAAGTGCCAGCGATCGGCGGGCATGGCGGCCTCGTTGACGCACAACAATGAGGTTTCGCGGCTGAAGCCGGCGCTGCAGTTGCCGCCGGCGCCGACGCCGTGGCCGATCGACGCGCCGCCCGCCGCGGTCGCCTTGAACAAGGTCGCAAGGCGGAAATCGCAGACCAGCAAGGCGTCGCCGTCTTTGACGTCGGCGGGAACCGCGTTGACGGACAGATCCGCGTCCTTGTTCGCCATCGCCGCGACCAGATAGATGCCCAGGTCTTCGGTGGCGTGCAGTTCCAGGCCGTCGGTGCCCTTGATCCGGCTGCCCGCGGCGGTGCCGAACGGTTGCGCCGGCGTCGCGAACGCGGCGTCGCCGCCGAATCCGATCAGGCTTTTGTTCCAGTTCTTCCAGAAATCGCTGTCGCGATCGGACATGACCATGGACTGGCGGATGTTGGTTCCGCACTGGTTGCCGCCGGCCTCGCGCACATCGCGCGCCATCAGCTCGAACGCGACCCGCCCCGCCTCCTGCACGCGCGACAGGTCTTCGGTGGTGCGGAACGCCGCGCGCATGGACAGGAAGATCGACAGCGCGCCCGCGGTCAGCAGCAGGCCCAGCACCAGCGCGACCATCAGTTCGATCAGGCTCAGGCCCGCGACCGATCCGACCGGCCGGCGACCGCGGTCGCGCCGGTTCACAGGCGCACCTTCAGCGTGAACGCGGCCTTGCCCGCGGCGTCTTCGGTCCGCGCCGAACCGGCGCGCGCATCGCTCCACTGCACCGTCACATCGCACAGGCCCTTGGCGTCGCAATCGATCTTTCCGCAGGTGGTCGCCTGCGCGCCGAGGCTCTTGCCCAGCCCGTCCTTCCACGCCGCCAGGTCCGCCGCCACCAGGGCCGACTTGCCCCCGGCCGCCGGCGCGCCGACGCACAACGGCGCATCGCCGGTGTCGTACAGGCCGCGCCTGGCTTCTTCGGCGTTCGCGCGCATGGCGTCGGCGATCGCATAGGTCTGCACCACCGCCTGGCTGCGTTCCATCGAACTCTGGCTGTTGCGCAGCGCCAGGCTCTGCATCGCCGCCGCGCCGAGCAGGCCGAAGCCCAGCACCAGCACCGCGATGAGTATCTCGATCAGGCCGACGCCCGCCTGCGGGCGCGCCGCGCCGCCGCGGCCCGACCTGCGTCCGGCGCCGCGCGCCCGGGATGCGATTGCGGTTGCGGACATGTCAGCTGCACACTCCGTCGCTGCTGAAAGCATCGGTGGCGATGCGTCCGCCCGACGCCAGCCGGACCCGGCGCACGTTGTCCTTGGGATACGCGGTCGGGATGCACACGCTGAAGCTGGTGTTGAGCAGTGCGCCGCGCGCCGCGCCGGCGCTGCGGGCGAATCCGTCGGCGCGGTAGATCACCTTGTCCGCGCCCGCGGCGCGGCGCACCTGCACCGGCGGCTTGATCCGGAACGACTGCAGCACCAAGGCATCGCCGCCGCTGCCGTCGCCGTTCGCGTCGTTGGCCACCACGATCCAGCCGCGCCAGGCGCCGGAGCCGCTGCCGCAGGAGCTTTCGTCGCCGCTTTCGCACAACTCGACCGAGGCGTTGCGCTTGATCGCTTCCGAACGCGCATATTGCAGCGCCGCCGCCAGTTCGTTGGCGGCGCCGCTCAACCGGCTCTGGTTGACGGTCGAGATGAAGCTCGGAACCGCCAGCGCCAGCACGACTCCGGCCACGGCCACGGTGGTCATGAGCTCGATTACGGAAAATCCTGCGTGAGACATCGGTCGCATGCGGCCCCCTTCGATTCGCGCCGAAGTTAACGCCCGGATCGCGCGCCGTGTCGACGCGGGGCGGGACGAACGGAGCGATCGTTTGCGCGAACGGCGCGGGTTACGCATCGCGCGCTAATTGCGTCAACAAAACGCTGATCGAGCAGGCACACATCGAGTTTTCGCCTGAATTACCCAGTTCTTGTGCCCTGCCTCGCAGACCGGATCGAGCGGCGCGACGGCGTCGGCGCGGCGTCCGCACTACCCGCCGCCGCTGCCGCGTCCGACCGTCGAGTGCGGGGATTTCCTATACCGGGCGACGCCAGGCACGGCGACGATGAACGCCTGTCTACTTGTGCGCAGGAGGCGCGGATGAATCGTTCGAAGGGAATCACCTTGCTGGAAGCGGTCGCGGCCTTGGCCTTGGTCGCGGTCCTGTCCGCCGTCGCCGTTCCGGCGATATCCCGCGCCGCCGAGCGCGCCCGCGCCGCGTACGTGCAGACGGCGCTGAGCGAGAGTTTCATGACCGCCGCGCGTCTGGCCGTGGCCACCGGCAGCGCCGCGATCGTTTGCCCGGTCGGCGCGAGCGGCGATTGCCGCGACGGCGACGACTGGAGCGATGGCTGGAAGGTCTTCATGGACGTCGACGGCGACCGCAAGGCCGGCGCCTACGACACGCTGGTGCGCAGCGTCGGCGCGACCGCCGGGATACGCGTGTACAGCTCGCAGGGCCGCAAGCGCGTGGTGTTCCAGCCGCAGGGCGACAGCGCCGGCAGCAACGCGTCTTTCCTGCTGTGCGCGCGGCGCGGCGCGCCGGCGGCGTGGCTGGTGTTGTCCGGCGAAGGCCGTTTCCGCGCCGTCGATCCGCGCAACCCGCCCGCGCCGCGCCTGTGCGAGTGAAGCACGCACGCACGCGCGCGGCCCGCGGACGCCGGACCGCTGCGCGCCGCCCGGTCCGCGCCGCGACGGAGCGGTCGCGGGGCCGTCCGGCGCTGCGTTCCGAGGCGTTTCGGCGCGTCGGCGCGGTGTTGCGCCCGGCCCGTTCAGGAAGCCCCGGCCAGGCCCGCCCGCGGCCCTCTCGGCGACAACCCGAAGCAGTTCCGGGTAGACTGCCCGGCGGCGTCCCTCTCCCCCGAGGGCCATAGTTCAAGAATCGAATGTCCGAGGACGACAGTAGTACCCACTCGCCGGAACCCCACGAGAAACGGCGCTCCTGGCTCGACCGCATCAGCTCCGCGCTGTCCGGCGAACCCAGCTCCCGCGAAGACCTGGTCGAGCTGCTGCGCGACGCGCAGTCCGACGGCCTGATCGCCGCCGACACCCTGCGCATGATGGAAGGCGCGATCGCGGTCTCCGACCTGACCGTCGGCGACGTCATGATCCCGCGCTCGCAGATGGTCGCCTTGCCGGCCAACGCCAAATTCCTCGACCTGATGAAGCTGGTGGTCGAGTCCGGCCATTCGCGCTTCCCGGTGCACGGCGAGGACAAGGACGAGATTCTCGGCATCCTGCTGGCCAAGGACCTGCTGCGCGGTGTGGTCGCCGACAACGGTCCGGGCACGATCCACGAACTGCTGCGTCCGGCGGTGCTGATTCCCGAATCCAAGCGCCTGGACGTGCTGCTGCGCGAGTTCCGCCAGTCGCGCAACCACATGGCCATCGTCATCGACGAGCACGGCGGCGTCGCCGGCCTGCTGACCATCGAGGACGTGCTGGAACAGATCGTCGGCGAGATCGACGACGAGCACGACGAGGCCGAGAACACCGACGCGCTGATCGCGGCGCAGGCCGACGGCCAGTACGTGGTCGACGCGCTGACGCCGATCGACGATTTCAACGAACGCTTCGGCGCCGACTTCGACGACGACGAGTACGACACCATCGGCGGCCTGATCACCGCGGCGATCGGGCACCTGCCCGAAGCCGGCGAGGAGCTGACCCTGGGCCGCTTCGTGTTCCGCGTCGCCAGCGCCGACGCGCGCCGGGTGCACGCCTTCCATGTCGGCGTGCTCGGCAACGAGTGATCGTCCGGCGCTTGCGCCGCCTGTCGCAGATCGCATGCCGGCCCCGATTGGGGCCGGTTTTGTTTTGGACGGTCGGCGTTCGCGCCAAGTGGCGTTGGACGCGTATTGCGGGAGTTGCAATCGCGGACGCCTCGACGCGCGGCCGCCGGCCTGTGTGGGACGGAGCTTCAGCCCCGACGCGCTTCGCCCGGATCGCCGCGGCGCCGCATCCAATCTGAAGCCCGACACGGCCCGGCCAACGCCTGCGTTTACAATGGCCGCCACCCGCCCGCCGGATCAGGCCGCCGCCCGTGACCGCTCTTCCCCGCTTCGTCCGGCTCTACGCTTTGCTCGCCCTGCTGTCGATCCTGCCGCTGGCGCACGCTGCCCCATCGGCCACGCAAACGGCCGCCGCGCCTGCCGCCGAAAGCAGCGCCGGTGCCGCGCGCGGCGACGTCGCCGGCTCAGCGGCGGCTACGGCCAGCGGCAACGCCGCAACGCCGGCGACGGCCGCGACCGCGACCGCGATCCCGCCCGCGCCGACCGCCGCCGACGCCACCCAGGCCCCGCGCATCGGCGTGGTCACCATGCAGCCCGGCCAGGAGTTCTGGTCGCGCTTCGGCCACGACGCCCTGGTGGTCTACGACCGCGCCAGCGACAAGGCGATCTCGTACAACTTCGGCTATTTCGACCCGACCGAGCCCGACTTCGTCCAGCGCTTCGTCCGCAACGACATGCGCTACCGCCTGGTCGCGCTGCCGTTCGACCAGGACATGGCCCAGTACGACTACGAAGGCCGCAAGGTGAGCCTGCAATGGCTCGACCTCAGCGACGCGCAGGCGCGCGCGCTGGCCGAGTCGCTGCGGATCAACGCGCTGCCGGAAAACGCGTATTACCGCTACCAGTATTTCGACGACAACTGCGCGGTCCGCGTGCGCGACGCGATCGACCGCACTCTCGGCGGCGAGCTGCGCCGCCAGACCGAAGGCCGTTCGCACGGCAACACCCTGCGCAGCGAAGCCTTGCGGCTGTCGCGGCCGGAAGCGTGGATGTGGCTGGGTCTGGACGTGCTGATGGGCCCGGAGACCGACAAGCCGATTCCGGTGTGGACCGAATCCTACGTGCCCGGGCGGCTCGCAGCGGCGCTGGCCGAGGTCAAGAACGGCCAGGGCCGGCCGCTGGTGGAGGCCGAACGCGTGCTGATGCCCTCGCGCATCGCCGCCGAGCCCGAGGCCGCGCCGCTGCCGTGGTGGCCGTGGGCGCTGGCCGGGCTGGCCCTCGGCGCGGCGCTGGCCTGGCTCGGCGGACGCAGCCCGCGCCTGCTCGCGGCCGCGGCGCTGCCGCTGTGGCTGCTGCTCGGCGTGGTCGGCGCGCTGCTGGCATACGCCTGGGTCGGCACCGGCCACGAATACGTCTACGCCAACCGCAACCTGCTGCTGTTCGATCCGCTGTGCCTGCTGTTGTTGTTCGGCGGCGTGCGCATCCTGCGCGGGCGCGATCCGGGCCCGGCGTTCGGCTGGCTGAGCCTGATCGTGCTGCTGGCCGCCGCCGCTTCGCTGTTCGCGTACTGGCTGCCGGTCTACCCGCAGCGCAACGCGCACTGGATCGCGCTGTGGCTGCCGGTGCATCTGGGCCTGTGGGCGGGCCTGCGCGCGACCGCCAGAACCCGTCAAGGCTGAGCGCTTGCCCCTGCGCGGTCGCGGGGGCAGGATGCGCGCATGAGCGATCCTTCCCTGCCCCAGTGCGTCATCAACTGCGCCGCCTACGATCGTAACGGCGGCCGCCGCGACATCACCCTGGACCAGATCAGCGACGTGCTGGCGGTCGACGACGGCAGCTTCGTGTGGGTCGGCCTGTACGAGCCCGACGAGCCGATCCTGGACAAGCTGCAGGAGGAGTTCTGCCTGCATGACCTGGCCGTGGAGGACGCCCACAACGCGCACCAGCGGCCGAAGATCGAGGCCTACGGCAACTCGCTGTTCATCGCCATCCACACCGCGCAGAAGATCGACAACCGCATCCGTTTCGGCGAGACCCACCTGTTCGTCGGGCCGCGCTATCTGGTGACGGTGCGCCACGGCGCCTCGATCAGCTACAAGAACGCGCGCATGCGCATGGAGCGCGAACCGGACCTGCTCGAACACGGCCCCGGCGCGGCGCTGTACGCGGTGCTCGACAGCGTGGTCGACAACTTCATGCCGATCGTCGAGGGCTTCACCCAGGAGCTCAACGAGCTGGAGAAGGACATCTTCGCCGAGGATTTCCGCAACCAGACGGTGCGCGAGCTGTACGACCTCAAGCGCGAACTGACCCGGCTGCGCATGGCGGTGTCGCCGTTGCAGGACATCCTCGGCCAGCTCGCGCGCTCGCGCGGCGGGTTGATCGACGAGGAGATCCAGCTGTACTTCCGCGACGTGCTCGACCACGCCGTGCGCATCAACGAAACCACCGACACCTTGCGCGAGATGCTGACCGCGGCGGTCAGCGTGAACCTGTCGCTGGTGACGGTGCGGCAGGGCGAGATCGTCAAGCGCCTCGGCGCCTGGGCGGCGCTGCTGGCGGCGCCGACCTTGATCGCGAGTTGGTACGGGATGAACTTCACCCACATGCCGGAGCTCGCCGGGCAGTTCAGCTACGCGATTCTGATCAGCGTGGTGGTGGTGACATGCCTGGTGCTGTACATCGGCTTCAAGCGGGCGAAGTGGTTGTAGCGGCGGGCGCAAGCTCGCAGTAACGACGCAGGCGCATCGACGCGGTCGCGGCTCGCGCCGCTCCTACAGTCGGATACGAAGCCACGGCCGCTCCCTGTAGGAGCGGCGCGAGCCGCGACCGCGAACCCGCAACCACGACGCAAACACCATTCGTGCCCGCAACCGCCCCGCTGCCACGCCGAGCCGCCTGCGCCCGAACCGCCCGGCATCGCACCGCCAACGGCCCGCATCCGCCGCCTAAGACCAAAGTATCAGCCGCAATCGCGCGCCTTTGCCGCGCTGCGCATTGACCCGCCCGGGCCCAGGGGCGACGCTTCCGGGGGTCCTATCCGGGAGGGTCGTCATGAAAAATGGTCTGGGGAAAGTGGGCTGGGCGGCCCTCGCGGTGCTCGGGGCGTTCTGCCTCGGCGTGGTCGCGCTGCGGCGCGGCGAACACATCAACGCGCTGTGGATCGTCACCGCCGCGGTTTCGATCTATCTGGTCGCCTATCGCTACTACTCGCTGTTCATCGCCGACAAGGTGATGCAGCTCGACCCGACCCGGGCCACGCCCGCGGTCATCAACAACGACGGCCTGGACTACGTGCCCACCAACAAGCACGTGCTGTTCGGCCACCACTTCGCCGCGATCGCCGGCGCCGGGCCGCTGGTCGGCCCGGTGCTCGCCGCGCAGATGGGCTACCTGCCCGGGCTGCTGTGGCTGATCGTCGGCGTGGTCCTGGCCGGCGCGGTGCAGGACTTCATGGTGCTGTTCGTCTCCAGCCGCCGCAACGGCCGCTCGCTCGGCGATCTGGTGCGCGAGGAGATGGGCCGCATCCCCGGCACCATCGCCTTGTTCGGCGCGTTCCTGATCATGATCATCATCCTCGCGGTGCTAGCGATGATCGTGGTCAAGGCGCTCGCGGAAAGCCCCTGGGGCATGTTCACGGTGATCGCGACCCTGCCGATCGCGGTGCTGATGGGCGTGTACATGCGCTACATCCGCCCCGGCAAGATCGGCGAAATCTCGGTGGTCGGGCTGGTGCTGTTGCTGCTGGCGATCTGGTACGGCGGCAAGGTCGCCGCCGATCCGGTGCTCGGCCCGGCCTTCACCTTCACCGCGACCCAGATCACCTGGATGCTGATCGGCTACGGCTTCGTCGCCGCGGTGCTGCCGGTGTGGCTGGTGCTGGCGCCGCGCGACTACCTGTCGACCTTCCTCAAGATCGGCACCATCGTCGGCCTCGCCATCGGCATCCTGATCGTGATGCCGGACCTGCGCATGCCGGCGCTGACCCAGTTCACCGACGGCAACGGCCCGGTGTGGAAAGGCGGGCTGTTCCCGTTCCTGTTCATCACCATCGCCTGCGGCGCGGTGTCGGGCTTCCATGCGCTGATCTCCTCGGGCACCACGCCGAAGCTGCTCGCCAACGAAGCGCATATGCGCTACATCGGCTACGGCGGCATGCTGATGGAATCCTTCGTCGCGATCATGGCCCTGGTCGCCGCCTCGGTGATCGATCCGGGCGTGTACTTCGCGATGAACAGTCCGGCCGCGCTGGTCGGCACCGACGTGCATACGGTTGCGCAGACGATCAGCAGCTGGGGCTTCGCGGTCACGCCCGAGGTGCTGAACGCGACGGCCGAAGACATCGGCGAACACACCATCCTCGCCCGCGCTGGCGGCGCGCCGACGCTCGCGGTCGGCATCGCCCAGATCCTGCACAACGCGTTGCCGGGCGAGAACACGATGGCGTTCTGGTACCACTTCGCGATCCTGTTCGAAGCCTTGTTCATCCTCACCGCGGTCGACGCCGGCACCCGCGCCGGACGCTTCATGCTGCAGGACCTGCTCGGCAGCTTCGTGCCGGCGCTGCGCCGCACCGAGGCCTGGGGCCCGAACCTGATCGCGACCGGCGGCTGCGTCGCGCTGTGGGGCTATTTCCTCTACCAGGGCGTGGTCGATCCGCTCGGCGGCATCAACACCTTGTGGCCGCTGTTCGGCATCGCCAACCAGATGCTCGCCGGCATCGCGCTGATGCTGTGCACCGTCGCGCTGTTCAAGATGAAACGCGACCGCTACGCCTGGGTCACCATCGTGCCGACGATCTGGCTGCTGATCTGCACCACCGCCGCCGGCCTGATCAAGATCTTCGATTCCAATCCGGCGGTGGGCTTCCTCGCCCAGGCGCACAAGTACAGCGCCGCGATCGCCAAGGGCGAAGTCACCGCGCCGGCCAAGAGCCTGGAGCAGATGCACCAGATCATGGTCAACAGCTACGTCAACACCGGCCTGACCGCGCTGTTCCTGTTCGTGGTGTTCAGCGTGCTGATCTACTCGCTCGGCGCGATCGCCAAGGCGCGTTCGAACCCGCAGCGCAGCGACCGCGAATCGCCGTACGTGGCGCTCAAGCCGCACGAAATGGGGAACCTGTGATGGGCACCGCACTGGTACCGGTCGGCCAATACCAATCCTTCAAACGCGCGTGGCGGCGCATCGTCCAGACCGCGCGGCTCTGCTGCGGGGTGCCGGACTACGACAACTACGTGCGCCATCTGATGGAGAAGCATCCGGAACGGCCGATTCCGGATTACGCGACGTTCTTCCGCGAGCGCCAGGACGCGCGCTACGGCGGCGGCGGGTTCCGCTGCTGCTGACGCGGCCCGCGCCGCGACGGCGCAGCCATCGGTTTCGATGAACCGGCGGCCTTATCTCATCGCTTGCGGGCGATGAGGTAAGGCCGGGTGTCCTTGCCGCGGCTCGCGTGCCGCTCGCTCGCCTCGATCGCGAAGCCGGCGGCTTCGATCGCGGCTTGCAGTTGTCCGGCGGTGAACACGCCGGTGTGCGGCGCCTGCCCGAGCGTGCGCGCCAGCGGCAAGGCCAGCCGCAGCAGCGGGTTCATTTCGCCGAGGCACGGCGTCTTGGTGACCAGCGCGCCGTCTGCGGCCAGCAGCGCGTGGATCTGCCGCAACGTCGCCGGCAGGTCGTGGACCAGGTGCAGGTAGTTGAATCCCAGCACGACATCGAACCGCGCATCCGCAGGGTCGAATTCCTCTGCGGTCGCGGCGCGGAACGACAATCCCGGAACCGGATCGGCGGCGAGTTTTTCGTCCGCGATTTCGATCATGCCGGGAGAAATATCGGTCGCCAGATAACTGCGCACGCCGCCGGCGAGCCGCAGCGCGGTCGAGCCGGTGCCGCAGCCCAGTTCCAGCACCCGGTCCTGCGGTCGCAGCAGCGCGCGGGTGCGGTCCAGGGTCCGCGCGTACGCCTGCTGGTCCGCTACCGGGCCGGACGCGTACTTGCGTGAAGTGCGGTCCCAGAATTTCGCGTCGTTCGCCAAGGTCATGCCGGTCCCTTTGTCGCCGAGTGTAGGAATGCGTCGTGATCGATCCGCCTCCCGCACCATAGTCAAGTCCGGTTTCGCCGGTGTAGCGGTTTGCCGTATTCCGGCCGGGCGTCACATCGCGGGGTGAACGCAGTCGATCCGCGGTTGGGCGCGGCGCGGTTCATCGCGATGAACCCGGAGCCGGCGAGCATCGCCTTCGTGCAGTCCCGCCGTACCCGGATCGACAGGCGCGCCCCGGCCTATCCGCATTCCCAACGCGGAACGACGACGAACGGCGGCGACGAAAACGGCGCGAACACCGCCAACGCGCGCTGCGCGGCGTCTGCGCCGACCGCACTGGTGGCATCGTCGTCCTGCGGCCCGACCGCCGCGGCCAGGGCGCGCAGCGCATCGCCCGGCGCGCCGGGCAAGAAGCCGACGACCGCCTGCAGATTGGCGAGCACGCAGGCGCGCGCCTCGTCGGCGGAAAAATCGTCCAGCAGATGCTCGAAATCGTGCGCGCTTTCAACCAGACGCGAGAACACGAACTGCTCGAACGATGCGGCTTCCATCGCGCTTTCGCCGCGGTCGTGCCAGATCATTCCGACCTCTACCGCGCCTTGCGGCGCGCGCATCAGGCAATACGCGTCGCCGGCGCCGGACACCGCGAACGGCAGGAACGCGCGCCCGTGCTGGAAGCGCGGGTTGAGCCATTCGGCGACGATGCGCTGCGCCTGCGCGGCGTCGATCCATTCCAGGTCGTAGACGCAGGACAGGACCGGATGCGCGTTCAACGTGTAGTCGCGCCAGTTCGCCTGCCAGTCGGCGCGGTCCTCGCCGTAGCGCGTGCGGCCTTCGGCCAGCAGTTGCGCCAGCAGCGGCGGCAAGGCGATGCCGGATTGCGCGGACAGGGATTCGAAACCGCTGGTCATGGGCGTTCCTTGGCGTCTGTCGGCCGGCGGGGATGTGCGGGATGTTTGCTTTTGGAGCTGCGGCTGCGACATCGCAGTTGCGATGTAAGCGTGGTTTCGCGGTCGCAGCTTGCGCAGCTCCTACAATCGGACTTCAGGCCGGCGAATCGCCGGCCAATGAACGCAGGGTGATGCCGACGAGGTAAGCCAGGCCGGTGCCGGTCGCGTAGCCCAGCGTTCCGAGCAAGGCGCCGACCGGCGCCAGCGAAGGATGGAACGCGGAGGCCACCACCGGCGCCGAGGCCGGGCCGCCGATGTTGCTCTGCGAACCGATCGCGAAATAGAACAGCGGCACCTTCAGCAAACGGCCGACGCCCCACAGGATCGCGATGTGCACCACGATCCACATCAGGCCCAAAGCGAACAGCCAGGGCTTGTCGAGCAGCGCCAGGATGTCCATCTGCAAGCCGATGCAGGCGATCAGGAAATACAGCAGCAGGCTGCCGATCTTCGAAGCGCCGGCGCCTTCGAGTTCGCGCGCGCGGGTGAAGCTCAGCGCCAGGCCGGCGAAGGTCGACACCGCCACCACCCAGAAGAACGGCTCGTGCAGGCTCACCGTGCGCGCCCACGACACGTTGGCGCCGAACCACGCCGACACGGGGCCGGCGATCGCGTGCGCGAGGCCGACCACGCCGAAGGCGATGCCGACGATCATCGCCAGATCGGCCAGAGTCGGCACGCGTTCGTGCTGGGCGCGGAAGTCCTCGATGCGGCGCTTGAGCTCCTCGATGCCGCTGACGTCGGCGCCGCTGCGCGCGTCGATGGCCTGGGCGCGGCTGGCCAGGAAGATCAGCACCGCCATCCACACATAGCCGACGCCGACGTCGACCACGGCGAACTGGCCGAAGGTGGTCGCGTCGACCTGGAAGATCTCCTTCATCGCCAGCATGTTGGCGCCGCCGCCGATCCAGCTGCCGGCCAGCGCGGCCATGCCGCCCCAGGTGTCGCCGGCGACCGTTTCCGGATGCAGCGCGCGCATGACCACGAACGCGACGATGGCGCCGAAGGCGACGCTCAGCGACGACACCGCGTACATGATCAGCAGCTTGGGCCCGAGCTTGAGCACGCCCTTGAGGTCGATGGTCAGGGTCAGCAGCACCAGCGCCGCCGGCAGCAGCACGCGGCTGGCGACCGGGTTGTACAGCTTGGTGTTGTTGCCGTCGACCAGGCCGACGGTGTTGTAGATGCCGGGAATGAAGTAGCACAGCAGCAGCGCCGGCACGAAGGTGTAGAACGTCTTCCAGAAACCGCTTTGCTTCGAGGAAGTCCAGAACACCAGGCCGAGGGTGGCGGCGATCAGGCCGAGGACGACGATGTCGTTGCTGATGAGCGCCGTGCGGGCGGTGTCTGGCGGCATGCGGGATTCCCCTGAACTAAGGCGACTCCGCTTTTACTTCGGATCGGCCGCCGCGGGCAAGAGCCGGTGGTGCCGGGGCGCGGATTCAGGCGCGGCCTGTCGCCTGTCTGTCGCGTTTCCCCCTGTAGGAGCGGCGCGAGCCGCGACCGCGAAACCTCGCTTGCGTCGTATGTGCGATGTCGCGGTCGCAGCTCGCGCAGCTCCTACAGTCGGATCCGCAGCGACGCTGCGGGCTGCACACAAAAACACAAGAAACAGCAACGACGCGACCTGCCCGAAGCCCCTGTAGGAGCGGCGCGAGCCGCGACCGCGACACCGCGCTTGCGTCGCATGTGAGATGTCGCGGTCGCGGCTCGCGCCGCTCCTACAGAGGGGTACGCGACCACGCCGACGCCGAAAAAACGAAGGCCGCCCGAGGGCGGCCTTCGTACGATCGTGCGGACCGGCGCTTACTGGCCGATATGCTGCTTCAGCCAGCCATTGACCGTGTCGTGCCACTGCACGCTGTTCTGCGGCTTGAGCACCCAATGGTTCTCGTCCGGGAAGTACAGGAACTTGGACTCGATGCCCTGACGCTGCAACGCGGTGAACACGCCGATGCCCTGCTCGACCGGGATGCGGAAATCCTGCTGGCCGTGGATGACCAGCATCGGCACCTTCCAGTCCTTGACGTGGTTGACCGGGTTGAACTTCTCGTACGCGGCCGGCTTGTCGTACGGCGTGCCGCCCTGCTCCCATTCGGTGAACCACAGTTCTTCGGTGGCGTAGCCCATCATGCGCTGGTCGAACACGCCGTCGTGGGTGACCAGGCACTTCCACGGCTGGTTCCAGTTGCCGGCGATCCAGTTGACCATGAAGCCGCCGTACGACGCGCCGAGCGCGCAGGCCTTGTCGCCGTCGAGGAAGGAGTACTTCTTCTGCGCCGCGGCCCAGCCCTTCTGCAGGTCTTCCAGCGGGCGGTCGCCCCAGTGCTGGCTGATCGCGTCGGTGAAGGCCTGGCCGTAGCCGGTGGAGCCGTGGAAGTCGATCATCACCACCGCATAGCCCTGGCCGGCGTAGGTCTGCGGGTTCCAGCGATAGCTCCAGCCGTTGCCGAAGCTGCCCTGCGGGCCGCCGTGGATCAGGAACGCGACCGGATACTTCTTGCCTTCCTGGTAGTTCCACGGCTTGACCACGTAGCCGTACACGCTGTCGCCGTTCCAGCCCTTGAACTCGAACTGCTCGAAGTCGCCGAACTTCGTGTTGCCCAGAATCTCCGAAGCGCTCGGGGTGATCGCGCGCTCCGGCGCGCCGTCGAGGCCGCCGACGAAGATCTGGTCGCCGCTCTTGAGCGTGTTGCGGGTGAAGGCGAAGGTCTTGCCGGCGAGCGTCGGCGAATTGACCGTACCGTCGGCGATCAGGCGGGTGGCCTTGCCGCTGGCGATGTCGACGCCGAACAGCGGCTGCTGGCCGAGGTCTTCGGTGGTGGTGTAGATAGTCTTGCCGTCGGCGGACAGTACGATGTTCGAGGCCGAACGATCCCACTGCGGCGCGATCTCGCGCGCCTTGCCGCTGGCCAGGTCGAGTTCCATCAACGCGTAGCGGTCGGCCTCGAAACCCGGGCGCTTCATCGCGCGGTAGTACAGGGTCTTGCCGTCGGCGCTGAAGGTCGCGCCGGTGTCCCAGGCCGGGTTCGACGCGGTCAGGTTCTTGGCCGCGCCGCCGTCGGCGCCGACCTGGTACAGATCGAAGTTGGTCGACCACGGCTCCTTGGCATCGGCCTTGCGCGCGCTGAACACCAGCGACCGGCCGTCGGGCGCCCAGGTGTATTCGCTGCTGTCGCCGAACGGACGCGAGGGCACGTCGCCGATGACTTCACCGCTGACGAGCTTGGCGGTCGACGCGGTCTTGCCGGCGGCCGGCAGGTCGGTCACGAACAGGCGGTTCAGGCGGCCGTCGTTCCACGCATCCCAGTGGCGGATGAACATGCGGTCGAACACCTTGCCCGAGGCCTTGTTCTTCTCGGCCGCGTCGAGCTTCTTCTTGCTGCAGGCGAGATCCGCCGCGCAATCGGCATACGCCTCGGCGTTGAACGCCACGCGCTTGCCGTCGGGCGAGATCTGGAAGCCGCCGACGTCGCCGTCGAACGCGGTCAGCTGGCGCGGCGCGCCGCCGCTCAGCGGCAGCGAGTACAGCTGCGAGCTGCCGCTCTTGCTGCTGAGGAAGTACACGCTCTTGCCGTCCGGCGAAAACGCCGGCGAGTTGACGCTCCAGCCTTCCGGGGTCAGACGCTTCGGCGGTGCGGCGTCGCGCGCGAACAGGTCTTCGATCCACAGCGAGGTCGCGGACTTGTTGGCGGCGAAGTCGACCGTGCGCTTGGCGAACACCAGCTGGCGGCCGTCGGCCGACAGGGTCGGCGAGGAATAGCGGTCCATGCTCGCCAGATCGCGGATCTGCAGGCCCTGCGGCGCGGGCGGCGTGAGCGAGAAAGCCGGCGCGGATGCGCAGGCCAGCGACAGGGCCAGCGGCAGGAGGGCGTGGCGTGGCGTCATGGCGAACCTCTGAACGATGAGCGGTGCGGGAAACGGCGGCGCGGCGCGCGGCCGGCGTGCGATGGAATGCGGATTGCGGAAACGCAGCGGCCCGGCATCGCTGCCGGGCCGGGTCGGAACTTACGCCTGCGGCGCCGGGGTCGCGGGGTTCTTGCTGCTGCGGTAGAACACCCACACCACCGCCGCCAGCACCGCCAGACCGACCAGCGGGCCGAAGTGGAACTGCTCCGGCAGCGCCAGCACGTTGCGGTTGCTGGTGATGACGATCGGGAACGCGATGGCGATGCCCATCAGCGCCTCGCCGGTGATCAGGCCGGCGGCGAACAGGGTGCCCGGACGGTGCACGCGGTCGTGTTCTTCCTCGCTGCTGTTCGCGGTCAGCCCGCGACGGCGGCCGACGATGTGCGAGAGCAGGCCGCCGAGGAAGATCGGCACCATCAGCTCCAGCGGCAGGTAGATGCCGATCGCCGCGGCCAGCACCGGCACGCGGAACTTGGCCTTGCGCGACTTCAGCCATTCGTCGAAGGCGATGATGACCGCGCCGATGCCGGCGCCGATGCCGATCATCGTCCACGGCAGTTCGCCGCCGAACAGGCCCTTGGCCACCGAGGCCATCAGCGTGGCCTGCGGCGCGGCCAGCGCGTTGGGATGCTCCGGCGTCGGCGCGCCGATGCCGTAGGCGGCGGCGAGCAGGTTCAGCACCGGCGCCATGATCAGCGCGCACGAGAACGCGCCGATGCCGAGCATCAGCTGCTGCTTCCACGGCGTCGCGCCGACGATGTAGCCGGCCTTGAGGTCTTGCAGGTTGTCGCCGCCGACCGCCGCGGCGCAGCACACCACCGCGCCGATCATGATCGCGGCGACCGCGCCGATCGGCGAGTCGCGGCCCAGCATCAGCACCAGCACCGCCGAAGCGAACAGGATGGTGGAGATGGTGATGCCCGAGACCGGGTTGTTGGACGAACCGATCAGGCCGGCCAGATACGCCGACACCGACACGAACAGGAAGCCGGCGACGATCATGATGATGGTCATCGGCACGCTGACGAACCAGTTGCCGACGATGGCCTGGTACAGCAGCAGCAGCGGCAGCACGAAGCCGACCAGCGCGACCAGCATCCACTTCATCGGCAGGTCGCGGTCGGTTTCGGCGACTTCGCCGACCGCCGCGCTCTTGCGCGCCGCGGCCAGGCCGCTCTTGACCCCCGACAGCAGCGACTTGCGCAGCGAGAACAGGGTCCACACGCCGCCGATCAGCATGGTGCCGACGCCGAGGTAGCGCACCTTGGCCGACCAGATCGCGCCGCCGATGTCGGCCGCGCTGCCGCCGGCGATCTTCGCCGCCAGCACCGGATCGGAGTCGAGGAAGAACATGTGGTAGATCGGAATCGCGAACTGCCACGACAGGATCGAGCCGGACACCACCACGATGCCGACGTTGAGGCCGACGATGTAGCCCACGCCGATCAGCGCCGGCGACAGGTTGGTGCCCATGTAGCCCAGGTACTTGCCCATGAAGCCCGAGACCACCGCGTTGTCGGGAATCAGCTTCATGCCGCTCTCGGCGGCGAGCTTGAGCACCGCGCCGATGCCGCCGGCCAGGCCGAGGATCTTCATGCCCGGGCCCGGGTTCTCGCCGGCCTTGAGCACTTCCGCGGCGGCCTTGCCTTCCGGGAACGGCAGCGGGTCTTCGACGATCATCGAACGCCGCAGCGGCACCGAGAACAGCACGCCGAGCAGGCCGCCGAGGCCGGCGATGGCGAGCACCCACGAATAGCGGAAGTCCTGCCAGTAGCCCAGGATCACCAGCGCCGGAATGGTGAAGATCACGCCGGCGGCGATCGACGAACCGGCCGAAGCGCCGGTCTGGACGATGTTGTTCTCCAGGATGGTGCCGCCGCCGAGCAGGCGCAGCACCGCCATGGAGATCACCGCGGCCGGGATCGCGGTGGCGATGGTGAGGCCGGCGAACAGGCCCAGGTAAGCGTTGGCGGCGGCCAGGATCACCGCGAGGAACACGGAGAGCAGGACGGCGCGGAAGGTCAATTGGGGCTGCTTGGCGGGTGAGGCCATCGGCGTCTCCATCGCGGGTGGTCGGGCGTGCGGCGGTGTATGCGAACGGTCGTCCGGCCGATCCGATAGCGGAAGATCCGATAGCGGAAAGGCCGGCGGCGAGGCAATCCGCCGATGATCGCATCCGCCGCGCCCGCCTGTAAAAGTGCAGTGCGGCAAAAAGCGGGATTGGGCAAAAGCCCGCGCGATTGCATGAATGGGCGGATTTTCCCGGGTTCTTGCGGGAAAACCGGCGCTGGCCGCGGCCATGGGGGCGGCATTTCCGCAAATGGCCCGCGCCGCGGGGCTGCGTTTCGGCCGGGATCGGACTGTCCGGCGCACGCAGACCCGACCCTCGGCGCGCGAGCCGCTTGCGCGAACGCCGCAAAACCGGCCCGCGCCGCCTCCGGCCGGCGCGGCCTATACTCCGCCCCTTCGCGCCCGCCGCCGACCGGAACCCGCTAGTGACCGCAGCAAGCCCCGCCACGCCCGCGCCCCTGTCCGCCCGCGACGACGACTTCCTCGGCCATCCCAAGGGCCTGTACGTCTGCTTCTTCACCGAGATGTGGGAGCGCTTCTCCTTCTACGGCATGAAGGCGTTGCTGCTGCTGTACTTGCTCAAGTACCACCTGTTCGGCGACGACGCCGGCTACGACCTGATCGGCGCTTACGGCGGCCTGGTCTACGCGGTGCCGGTGATCGGCGGCCTGCTCGCCGACCGTTACCTGGGCATGCGCAAGGCGGTGGTGCTCGGCGGCGTGCTGCTGGTGCTGGGGCATCTGGGCATGGCCTACGAAGGCCACGCCGCGCGACTGGTCGACGGCAAGGTGGTGCGCGACGAAACCGCGATGCAGGTGTTCTACCTGTCGCTGGCGCTGATCATCGCCGGCGTCGGTTTCCTCAAGCCGAACATCTCGACCATCGTCGGCAAGCTCTACGCCCAGGACGATCCGCGCCGCGATTCGGGCTTCACCCTGTTCTACGCCGGCATCAACGTCGGCGCGCTGTTCTCCTCGCTGATCTGCGCGTTCCTCGGCGAAACCTACGGCTGGAAGTACGGCTTCGGCGCCGCCGGCATCGGCATGATCGCGGGGCTGGCGATGTTCGTGTGGGGCCAGCGTTATCTGCGCGGCCACGCCGAAGCGGCCGACCCGGCCGCGCTGCGCGAGAAGGTCAACGGCCTGTCGCGGCAGACCTGGATCTACCTGGGCACCGCCGCCGGCGTGCTGGTGCTGTGGGGCACGATCCAGTTCGCTTCGCAGGTCACGCTCAAGCTCGGCGACGTCAGCTTCACCGCCGCGCTGGCGATCATGCTCGCGACCCTGGCGGTGTTCCTGATCTGGTTCTTCGGCTTCATCGCCCGCGACTGCACCAAGGTGCAGCGCGAACAGATGCTGGCGCTGGTGGTGTTGATCCTCGCGGTGCTGATCTTCTTCACCCTGTACGAGCAGACCTACGGCTCGTGGGTGACCTTCAACGACCGGCTGATGACCAAGGACATGTTCGGCGCGGCCGACGCGGCGAACTACAAGCCGACCCTGCCGTGGTCGCTGTTCTCGCTCGCCGCCAGCCCGCCGCTGATGATCCTGGCGCTGATCGCCAGCGACCGCGGCCGCAACGGCGCGGCCAAGGCGCTGGTGGCGCTGCTGGTGCTCGGCATGGCCGCGGCGACCGCGCACGACGTGGTGCTGGTGCCGCAGACCGCCGGCTCGCTGACCTACCTCGGCCCGTTCTTCCTGGTCGTGCTGGCGCCGCTGTTCTCGTGGCTGTGGCCGTGGCTGGCGCGGCGCGGGCGCAACCCGAGCAAGCCGGTGACGATGTCGCTGGGCCTGATCCTGGCCGGCCTGTCGTTCCTGCCGCTGGTGGCCGCGGCCAAGGTGTCCGGCGGCGGCGAGATGGCCAGCGTCTGGTATCTGGTGCTGGCCTACCTGGTGCTGGAAATCGGCGAGATGTGCCTGTCGCCGATCGGCATGTCGGCGGTGACCCAGCTGTCGGTGGCGCGCGTGGTCGGGCTGATGATGGGCGCGTTCTGGCTGTCGACCGCGTTCTCGGAAGTGCTGGCGGCGCAGTTCGCGAAGATCGCCTCGGTCGAGATTCCCGCCGGCGGCGCGATCGACATGGCGGCCGCGTCGGTCAAGTACGGCGAGTTGTTCTCGATGCTGACCTGGCTCGGAATCGGCTCGGGCGTGCTGTTCCTGGTGTTGTCGCCGTGGTTGAAGCGGTGGATGCACGGGGTACAGTGAGCTTGCGGTTCGTTACGACATGAAAAAGGGCGCCGTTGGGCGCCCTTTTTCTTTCGGGTGGTTGGGGTTTCGGCGCGATCGGTGGGTTCGCGGTCGCGGCTCGCGCCGTTCCTACAGGCAGCCTATGCCGCGACCGCGCCAATGCGACGACGATGCGGCCACCCTGCTCCCGCGTTACTTCTTCTCCGCCGCCGGCGCGGCAGGCGCCGCGGTCTTCCCGCCCAGCGACCGCGACAGGAACGCCAGCAAACGCGTATAGAACTCGCGCTTGTGCGCCGGCTCGTAGAAGCCGTGCCCTTCGGTCTTGTAGTACAGCGACTCCACCGGCACGCCGGCCTCGCGCAAGGCCTTCTCCATGCGTTCGCTGTGCAGCTGCGGCGCGCGCTGGTCTTCGCCGCCGGCGGCCAGGAACACCGGCGCCTTGATCTGCACGGCGAGCTTGGTCGGCGACACCGCGGCCACCGCTTCCGGCGCGCCGATCCATTCGCGCAAGTAGGTCGCGCCCGAACGCACGTCCTGGGTATCGCCGCGGGTGTGCATCAGCGGCAGGTCGTACACGCCGACGTAGCCTGCCGCGCACTTGTACAGCGAAGGCTCGCGCGCCGCGCCCATCAGCGCGGCGTAGCCGCCGTAGCTGGCGCCGTAGATGCAGATGCGGCCGGCGTCGGCCACGCCCTGCTCGATCGCCCAGCGGGTCGCGTCGGTCAGGTCGTCCTGCATCTTGCCGCCCCACTGGCGCCGGCCGGCTTCGACGAAGGCGTCGCCGTAACCGCCGGAGCCGCGGAAGTTGACCTGCAGCACCGCGTAGCCGGCCGCGGCCAGCAGTTGCGCGTCGTCGTCGAACTGCCAGCGGTCCTGGATGTTGTACGGCCCGCCGTGCGGCATCACCACCATCGGCAGCGACTTGCCGGCGCTGTCCTTGGGCAGGGTCAAATAGCCGTGCAGGGCCAGACCGTCGCGCGCGCGCAGCTCGACCGGCTTGACCGGCGCCATCCGCGCCGGATCGAACCAGGTGCGCCGGCTGATCACGTGCGCGGCGCTCTTGTTCTTGTTGTCGAACAGGAAGATGTCGCCGGGATTTCGGTCGTTCCACACCTCCACCAGCGACAGGTTGCCGTCGGAAGTGCTGGATGTGATTCGCACCGCGTCGCCGGGGAACGCCGCTTCCAGGCTCTTGTACTGGCGCGCCTCGGGCGAGTTCTTGTCGAAGAACACCGTGCGCGGCTTGCCGTCGGCGAAGAACGCGCCGACCGGGATGCGGCTGCCGTTGCGGTAGATGATCCGGTCCGGATCGGCGACCGGATCGCGCAACAGCTCGCTGCGCTTGCCGCTGGCGATGTCGTAGGCGACGATCGAATCGGGCCCCTTGGCGTGTTCGGTGCGGAAATAGGCGGTCTTGTCGTCGGCGGAAAAGCCCAGCGGCAGGTCCATGCCTTCCACCCCGTCGTCGTCGCCGGCGACCTGCTTCCACGGCGCATCGGCGCTGGCGCGATAGAACAGCTTGCGCACGCGGTCGCCGCCGAAGCCGTAGGCGAAGCGGATCACGCCGGCGTTGTCGGTGGCGAAGCGGGTGTTGCGCACCGGCGACAGCGCGATCAGGTTGCGCTGGCCGGTGAACACGTCGAGCCGCTCGGCGCGCGAATACGCGTCGGCGGTGAACGGCTGCACCGAGATCACCACCGAACGTTCTTCGCCCGGCAGTTCGTCGACCAGGAACGCGGCCACGTCCTCGACCTTCTTCGGCTGGATGCGGGTGCCCGCGCCGCGCCCGGCGACGCGATAGCCGACCAGCACGTCGGCGCCGGTGCCGTTGGCGTTGATCGCGTAGATCTCGCCGGTCGGCGTCGGCTGGTCGCGCGAACCGAGCTTCTGCGCCATCCCCATCAACACCCGGGTCGGGCTGACCCATTCGAAATCGTCGACGTGGTTGTGCTTGCCCATGCGGAAGGTGCCGGTGCGCTTGAGCCCGTCGCGGCTGAAGATCACCAGCGCGGTTTCGTTCTCCAGCGGCACCGTCGCGGCGTAGAACTCGCCGGTCGGCGAGAGCTTGATGTCGTCGATGGTGTCGGGCTTGACGAAGCCTTCGATGTCGAAGGTGTTCGCGGCGGGCGCCTGCGCCGAGGCCGTCGCGGGCGCCTGCGCCTGCGCCTGCGCCGAAGCCGTCGCGGCCGACAGCGCCAGCGCGGCCGTCAGCGCCGCCAGGACCGGCGCGCGCTTCGGCGCGCGGTGATTTTCGTCGCGCACGCACTCGCGCGCATTCGCGGCCGCCGCTGCGCGGCCGGCCGATCGCAACCAGAACTGCATGCTGTCCCCCTGCTTCGATGTCGATCCATGATCGCGACCAGGCTGGCCGCCCCGGGCGTCCTCGCCCGCCGGGCAATCTTACGCAATGCGATGAGGGTCGCGAAACCGGGGCGCTGCCTGCGCCTGCGCAGGCAGGTCCGAAGCCCGCGGCGGGGCCTGCAAGCCGTCAGCAACCGGACGGTTGCGCATGCGCAGCAGGCACGCAGCGACAGCGCAGGCGGGCGCTGTTCAGGCCGAGCCGCCGCGTTCGAACGCAGTTCGCAAGCCTTCGCGCCAGTCGGGAAACTCCAGCGCGTACTCGCTGCGCAGCGCCTGCGTATCCAACACCGAATACGCCGGCCGTTGCGCCGGGGTCGGATAGTCGGCGGCGCCGATCGCGATCACCCGCGGCGCGCGCGCCAACAGGCCGCGCGCGAGCGCTTCGGCGAAGATCGCTTCGGCGAAGCCGTGCCAGCTGGTTTCGCCGGCGGCGGCGAGGTGGCGCACGCCGGAGGCGACGATGCCGCGCTCGAGCACGCGCGCCGTCGCCTCGGCCAGCAGCCAGGTCGGCGTCGGCGAACCGCGCTGGTCGGCGACCACGCGCAGTTCCTCGCGTTCGGCGCCCAGCCGCAGCATGGTGCGCAGGAAGTTGTGGCCGTGCGCCGCCGCGTACACCCATGCCGTGCGCAGGATCAGATGGCGCGCGCCGCTGTCCGCGATCGCGGTCTCGCCGTCGAGCTTGCTGCGGCCGTACACGTTCAGCGGCGCGGTCGCGTCGTCTTCGCGATACGGCCGGGTCGCGCGGCCGTCGAACACGTAGTCGGTCGAGAAATGGATCAAGCCGATGCCGGCCGCGGCGCAGGCCTCGGCCAGCCGTTCCGGCGCGACGGCGTTGACCGCGTGCGCCAGCGCCGGCTCGGATTCAGCGCGGTCGACCGCGGTGTACGCGGCGGCGTTGACCACATGATCCGGACTCAGCCGCCGCAGCAAAGGCGCGATCGCGTCCGCATCGCCGAGGTCGAGCGCCTCGCATTCGCCGCCGTCGGCGAGGCGGCCGCTGCGCGTGGTCGTCAGCACCTGCGCCGTAGCGGCCAGACGCCGGCGCAGGTCGGTGCCGACCTGGCCGTCGCCGCCGACCACCAGCACCCGGCCGAGGCTCACGCTGACGCTCCTGCACGAGCCGAAACGGCGAAACCCGGCGCCGCAGCGCTCACGGCGCGTACACCGGCAAGCGGTCTTCCGCCACGTCTTGCAGCAGCGGCGTGGCCTGGTCCTTGGCCGACAGCAGCGGATCGCTCAGCGGCCAGTCGATCGCCAGCGCGGGATCGTCCCAGCGAATGCCGGCATCGGCCTGGGCGTCGTAGGTGCGGGTGCACAGATACGTGAACACCGCGCGCTCGCTGAGCACGGCGAAACCGTGGGCGAAACCTTCGGGTATCAGGAAATGGCGCTTGTTCTCGCCGCTGAGCAAGGTCGCGGTCCAACGGCCGAAGTGCGGCGAACCGCGACGGATGTCGACGGCGACGTCGTAGACCTCGCCTTCCAGCACCGACACCAGCTTGCCCTGCGGATGCGGCCACTGGTAATGCAGGCCGCGCAGCACGCCGCGCGCCGACGAGGACACGTTGCCCTGGACGAAGCGGTAGTCCAGCCCGGCTTCGGCCAGCCTGTCCTGGTTGAACGACTCGTAGAAATAGCCGCGCGCGTCGCCGAACACGCGCGGCTCCAGGACCAGGCAGCCGGGCAGTTCGGTTTCGATGATCTTCATGGGGATTCTTTGGCGGTGCGGGCGGTCACGGCACCGGGCCGCGTTCGATCAGGCTGAGCAGATACTGGCCGTAGCCGTTCTTGGCCAGCGGCTTGGCCAGCTCGGTCAGGCGCTGCGCGTCGATCCAGCCGTTGCCGTAGGCGATTTCCTCCGGACAGCAAATGCGCAGGCCCTGGCGGGTCTCGATGGTCTCGATGAAGTTCGACGCTTCCAGCAACGATTGGTGGGTGCCGGTGTCGAGCCAGGCATAGCCGCGGCCGAGCTGCTCCAGATGCAGCGAGCCTTCCTCGAGGTATTTGCGGTTGAGGTCGGTGATTTCCAGTTCGCCGCGCGCGGACGGCTTGAGCTGGGCGGCGAAGTCGCTGGCGCGGCCGTCGTAGAAGTACAGGCCGGTGACCGCATAGCGCGAACGCGGCTTGAGCGGTTTTTCCTCGAGCCCGATCACCCGGCCGTCGGCGTCGAACTCGGCCACGCCGTAGCGCTCCGGATCGCTGACCCAGTAGCCGAACACCGTCGCGCCCTCGCGCCGCGCGTCGGCGCGCTTGAGGATGCCGGTGAGGCCGGGGCCGTGGAAGATGTTGTCGCCGAGCACCAGGCAGCTCGGTTCGCCGGCGACGAAATCGCGGCCGATCAGATAGGCCTGGGCCAGGCCGTCGGGGCTCGGCTGCACCGCGTACTCGATGCGCATGCCCCACTGCGAGCCGTCGCCGAGCAAGTGCTGGAACAGCGGCTGCTCGTGCGGGGTGTTGATCACCAGCACTTCGCGGATCCCGGCCAGCATCAGCACGCTGAGCGGGTAGTAGATCATCGGCTTGTCGTACACCGGCAGCAGCTGCTTGCTGATCGCCTGGGTGATCGGATACAGCCGCGTGCCGGAGCCGCCGGCCAGGATGATGCCTTTGCGGTTCATGGGGTGTTCCTGTGCGAGGGGCCGGTCAGGCCTGGCCGATGCGTTCGAGGCGGTAGCTGCCGTCGAGCACGCGCCGCACCCAGTCCTGATGGTCCAGGTACCACTCCACGGTGCGCTCGATGCCTTGTTCGAAAGTCAGCGTCGGCGCCCAGCCGAGCTCGCGCTTGAGCTTGGAGGCGTCGATGGCGTAACGGCGGTCGTGGCCGGGGCGGTCGGCGACGAACTGGATCAGCGACTCGCGCGCGCGGCCGTCGGCGAGCGGGCGGCGCGCGTCGAGCAGCGCGCAGATGGTCTTGACCACGGTCAGGTTCGGACGCTCGGCGTCGCCGCCGACGTTGTAGGTCTCGCCGACCCGCCCGGCCTCGAGCACGCGCGCGATCGCCGAACAATGGTCGCCGACGTACAGCCAGTCGCGCACGTTCAGGCCGTCGCCGTACACCGGCAGGGCCTCGCCGGCCAGGGCCTTGGCGATCACCAGCGGGATGAGCTTTTCCGGGAACTGGAACGGGCCGTAGTTGTTGGAGCAGTTGGTGGTCAGCGTCGGCAGGCCGTAGGTGTGGTGGAAGGCGCGCACCAGATGGTCGGACGCCGCCTTCGACGCCGAATACGGCGAGTTCGGCGCGTACGGCGTGGTTTCGCTGAACTTGCCGTCGTCGCCGAGCGAGCCGTAGACCTCGTCGGTCGACACGTGCAGGAAACGGAAGCCGTCGCGGCCGGCCGCGTCGAGCGATTTCCAGTAGTCGCGCGCCTGCTCCAGCAGGCTCAGGGTGCCGACCACGTTGGTCTGCACGAACGCCGAGGGGCCGTCGATGGAGCGGTCGACGTGGCTCTCGGCGGCGAAATTGACGATGGCGTCGGGGCGGTGCTCGGCGAGCAGGCGCTTGACCAGCGCGGCGTCGCCGATGTCGCCCTGGACGAAGACGTGGCCGTCGTGGCCGTCCAGCGGGGCCAGGGTGTCGCGGTTGCCGGCGTAGGTCAGCAGGTCGAGATTGACGACCTTGACCCCGCGACGCACCGCGTCGAGGACGAAATTGCCGCCGATGAAACCGGCGCCGCCGGTCACTAGCCAGGTAGACACTCAGGACACTCCTTAAAAAGCTCGCGAGATGGGGGGCCTGATGCCGTCCGCGGCGCCGGCCGCGTTCAGCCCGGGCCGCCGGCCCCGCCAAAGGCCTGATTGTAAAGCCTTCCGCCGCCGCTCCGATGGCCGCCGCGGCCGCGCGGACGGCTTGGCTACAGCTTGTGTGATCCGGCACTGCGCAAGCGGGCGCGCGGTCGTACTGGAACTGTGCGCGCCGTAAGCCCCTGCGCCGCAGGCGCCGACGCGGCCCTGCCGCGGTCCCGCCTCCGCTCCCCATCGGGCTGGCGGAGGCGGCGAAGGCATCCTCGCGCTGGTGCGGGATCGGCCTGTGGCCGCAGGATGCGGAGCGTCTCGCTAGTCCGGATCGGACAGACCAGGGCGCCCCCCCATACGCCAAATTCGGAACGATGACGGGGCCCCGCTGCCGAGGTGCCGGGACGAAAGCGCCGGCCGGGCCGAAACGGCCGACGGCGCGGACTGCCGCAGCGACCGCCGCGCGAGGCTGTGCGCAAGAGCGGGTAAACCGCCGGTCTGTTCGCGGCGCGGAGCGCGGTGGACACTGCGTGGCATCGGGTTTCGGCGCGATCGGCAGACTCGCGGTCGCGGCTCGCGCCGCTCCTACAGGGGGCCCATGTAGGAGCGGCGCGAGCCGCGACCGCGCCAATACGACTACAACGCGACCACCCCACCCCCACCTCAGTACCGCTGGATAACGTTGTCTTGCAACACCGGTCGCCGCGAACGGATTTGCGCGACGCATCCAGGACGCTGCGCCGTCGCGAGTGCCCTCGCCATCGAACGCCGGAGCGCTCGCATCACGCCGCGCACCAGGCAATCCGCGATTGCGTGACCGGCGACCGCCGCCGCATCGGATGACAACGTTATCCCGCACTTCGCACCGGCAATGCCGGTGCTAGGTTCGCCGCTGCCGCGCGCGTCCATGCCGACGCATCGCAGCGTGCGCCGCCGCACCCGTCCCGTCATCGCACAGGAGACCTCCCATGCCCAAGCTCTGCCCGCCCGCCCTGCTCGCCGCCTGCCTGCTCGCCGCGCCGGCCGCGCAGGCGGTCGTCGTCGGCGGCATCGTCAGCACCGATGCGCGCTGGCCGGCCGCCAGCGCCGGCTACGACCGCATGACCTTCTACGATCAGGTCGACCGCGACGGCGGCGCGCGTTCGAACTACTACTGGGCCAACCAGTTCTGGTTCGTCGGCGGCGACGGCGGCTACATCGGCCTGCAGAACCGCAGCGGCCAGCATTGGCTGAATTTCTCGATCTGGCTCGCCAGCGGCTGGGATCCGGCCAGCCGCGCCGCCTGCAACCACTTCTCGCACGAAGGCAGCGGCGTGCAATGCCAGCTCCAGTGGGACTGGAAGCCCGGGCACAAGTACAAGGTCGATCTGGTGCGCGCGTCCAATCGCGTCACCGGCACCGTCACCGACCTGATGAGCGGCGACAGCGTCGCGGTCGCCACCATCCTCATTCCCACGGCATGGGCCGGCTTCAAGAACGCCGCCGTCAGCTTCGTCGAAGAATTCAGCCAGGGCAGCGGACAACTGGCCTCGTGCAGCGCGATCGGCGCGCAGTCGTCGGTGTTCTACCGCCCGGTCGCGAACGGCAACCTGCCGGCCGCCAGCCACACCACCCGCACCTACGGCAACTGCAACGACCGCAACATCGCCCACGCCGCCTGCGACGCCGACGGCAAGTGCATCAACCTGGTCAGCGACCTCGGCGGCTATCCCTCGCCGGCTGAATGAATGAGCGAACGTGAGCGATGCGCAGCGCCGCATCGCTGCTCCGCACGGCTCGCATACGGGCCCGCCGCGAGGCGGTCCCGCGCGTTCGCGCGGCCGCGCGTCGCGGTCTCATGACGGTCGCGTTACCACGCATCGGCGCCGTGCGTGTCCCCTTCGGGTTCGTGACGCCGTTATCCGTAGTCGCCATACCAGCGGCGTAAGCTGCGCCGCATCTCGCGCCCGCAACGGGCGCCGGCCAGCGAACGGGCGATGGCCGCCCACGCCCCGTTCGCTGCGTTAGGGATTAAGCAGGGGCTGATGTCATGGACCGACTCGACGCGGCCGGCTGGACCGTGGATGGCGCACGGTCTTCGATGGCACTTTGGAGAAGCCGTCTGCTCATGAGCGAGATTACCGCAAGGAATGCGTTGCCGACGCTCGAGCGCGGCGCGTCGATGATCGGCGAGTCCGAGCCGTTGCGGCGCGTACGCGACCAGTTGCGGCGCTACGCCGGCTGCAACGCGCCGGTGCTGATCGAGGGCGAGACCGGCACCGGCAAGGAACTGGCCGCGCGCGAGATCCATTACGCCAGCGCGCGCAGCCTCGGCCCGTTCGTGCCGCTGAACTGCGGCGCGCTGTCCGACTCGCTGCTGGAATCGGAACTGTTCGGCCACCGCCGCGGCGCCTTCACCGACGCGCGCAGCAGCGAGCCCGGCCTGGTCGAGTACGCGCGCGGCGGCAGCCTGTTCCTCGACGAAATCGATTCGCTGTCGCCGCACGCGCAGACCGCGCTGCTGCGGCTGCTGCAGAACGGCGAGTTCCGCGCGGTCGGCGAGCGCCCGCTGCGCACCGCCGACGTGCGCATCATCGCCGCGACCAACGCCTCGCTCGCCGCCACCGTCGAAGCCGGGCGCTTCCGCCGCGACCTCTACTACCGCCTCAATCCCTTGTATCTGGTGCTGCCGCCGCTGCGCGAACGCGGCGCCGACCTGCCCCTGCTCGCCTGCCATCTGCTCGACGAAGCCGGCCGCCGGCTCGGCGGCGCGCCGCGCAGCTGGAGCGAGGACGCGCTGCTCGCGCTCGCCCGCCACGACTGGCCGGGCAATGTGCGCGAGCTGGAAAACCTGATCCTGCGCCTGTGCATGCATTGCGACGAGCGCCGCCTGGACCTGGCCCAGCTGGCGCAGGCCGCGCCGGCGATCTGGGGCGCGGCCGCGCGGTCGCCTGCGTCGACGCCGGCGCACACGCCGATGCCCAAACCGCAGTACCACGAAGCGCCCGATCGCGACGAAAGCGGCTTCGCCGCGGCCAAGCGCCGCGCGATCGAGCTGTTCGAGTACGGCTACCTCACCGAACTGATGCAGCGCGCCGGCGGCAACGTCAGCCGCGCCGCGGCCCTGTCGGGCACCGAGCGGCGCCAGCTCGGCAAGATGCTCAAGCGCTACGGCATCGAACGCGGCTGCCCCGACGGCGGTTGAACGCGCCGGCGGGCGCGCTTCGAACCGCAGCGCTTCGAACCGCAACGCCTCGAGCCTCACCGACCGGACCGCGCATCGCGAACCGCGCGCAGCGGGATCGGTCGCGCCCGCGCAGGCGTATACGCGTATACGCCTGCGCGAATGCAAGCGCATGCGCGCATCCGCCGACCCGCCCCTGCGTCTTCGCGCACCCACCCGGCGCGCGCGGCCGGGTGCGCCGCGACCCGGCCCAAGCCGGCCGCGAGCACGCAAGCCGTTGATTCGCCGGGCGCGCTCGCCGGCGGCCCGCGCCGAAAAAGTTGGCACGCCGATTGCGAAGTGTTGGGAACGGACTCTGCGCGAGCGAAAGGAATGCTGGCCATGACGACACCCGCAAGCGTCGGCGACGACCGCGAAGTCGAAAGCGCGGTGCTCGCCTATCTCGACCGGCATCCCGGCGCGTCGGACACGCTCGACGGCATCGCCCAATGGTGGCTGCCGCGCCAGCGTTACGTCACCGCGCGCGCGCGCATCCACGGCGTGCTGTCGCGTCTGGTCGCCGACGGCGTGCTGCAACTGCGCCAGCTTCCCGACGGCACCGCGCTGTACGCGCTCGACGCGGCGCGCCGCCGCGCGCCGCGCTCCCCGGCTTCCTGACCGATCGTCCCGCGATCGCCCAACCGCATCAGCAAGGAGATAAGGCTATGCCAGCTGCGCTCACCTACCCGGGCGTGTACGTCGAGGAAATCCCCAGCGGCGTGCGCACCATCACCGGCGTCGCCACCTCGATCACCGCCTTCGTCGGCCGCGCGCTGCGCGGGCCGGTCAACCAGGCCGTGGTCGTCAACAGCTTCGGCGATTTCGAACGCCGCTACGGCGGCCTGTGGCTGCGCAGCCAGCTCGGCTACGCGGTGCGCGACTTCTTCCTCAACGGCGGCAGCCAGGCGATCATCGTGCGCCTGTACGCGCCCGGCTACGCCGACGACGCCTCGCGCGAAACCGCCGAGGCCGCCGCGGCCGCGGTCGCCGCCGCCACCGACGGCGCCGATGTCGCCGCCGCGGCCAAGGCCGCCAAGGACAAGGCCGCGACCTACCTGGAAGAACCGGCCAAGAGCGCCGCCGCCGCGGTCGCCCAGGCCGCCGACGCGGCCTCCAAGCTGGCCGGCGCGAAAGTCAAGGACGTCGCCGATGCGGCCAAGGCCGCCGCCGCGCCCTCGCGCGCGCCGCTGACCATCGGCGATCTCAAGCTGCAAGCCGCCTACGAAGGCCGTTGGGGCGGCAAGCTGCGCGGCGAGGTCAGCAAATCCGGCACCGCCGAAATCGCCCTCGCGCTCGGCGTGAACCAGAGCGACCTGTTCAACCTCAGCGTGCGCGACACCTCGCCCGGCGGTTCCAGCGAGACCTATCTCAACCTCACCACGGTCGAGAGCCCGCGCCGGGTCGACCGCATCCTCGCCGCCGAATCGGCGCTGGTGCGCACCGTCGGCTCGCTGCCGGCCAGCGTCAGCGCCGCCAGCGACGCGGTCACCGCCGCGCAAGGCGCGGTCGACGACGCGCAGGCCGCGCTCGACCAGAAGATCAAGGCCGGCGCGCCGGATTCGGAACTCGACCCGCTCAAGGCCGCGCTGAAGACCGCGCGCGACGCGCGCGACGCCAAAGCCGCGCAGGCCGACGCCTCGGCCAGCGACGGCGGCGACCTCAACGCGCAGAGCTTCCTGCCCGACAACGGCCTGGCGCTCAAGCTCGGCCTGTACGCGCTGGAGCAGGCCGACCTGTTCAACCTGCTGTGCATCCCGCCGTACAAGACCGACGACGGCGCGGCCTACGACGCCGAGCCGATCGTGCTCGCCGCCGCGACCGCCTACTGCGAACGTCGCCGCGCGTTCCACCTGATCGATCCGCCGAGCAGCTGGAAGGACAAGGACACCGCCAAGGCCAAGTTCGACGAATTCGCCGACCCCAAGAGCCGCAACGCCGCGCTGTTCTTCCCGCGCCTGCGCCAGCCCAACCTGCTGCGCAACAACGCGCCGGAGAACTTCGCGCCGGGCGGCGCCGTCGCCGGCGTGTTCGCGCGCACCGACACCAATCGCGGCGTGTGGAAAGCCCCGGCCGGTCTCGACGCCGGCCTGGTCGGCGTGCCGCAGCTGTCGGTGCCGCTGACCGACGCCGAGAACGGCGAGCTCAACCCGCTCGGCATCAACTGCCTGCGCGCGATGCCGGTCAGCGGCCGCGTGGTGTGGGGCTCGCGCACCTTGCGCGGCGCCGACCAACTGGCCGACGAGTACAAGTACATCCCGGTCCGCCGCACCGCGCTGTTCATCGAGGAAAGCCTGTTCCGCGGGCTCAAGTGGGTGGTGTTCGAACCCAACGACGAGCCGCTGTGGGCGCAGATCCGCCTCAACGTCGGCGCGTTCATGCACAACCTGTTCCGCCAGGGCGCGTTCCAGGGCAGCTCGCCGCGCGATGCCTACTTCGTGCGCTGCGACAAGGACACCACCACCCAGAACGACATCAACCTCGGCGTGGTCAACGTCGTGGTCGGCTTCGCGCCGCTGAAACCGGCCGAATTCGTGGTCCTGCGCCTGCAGCAGATCGCCGGCCAGATCGACGTCTGAGCCCTTCCACTTCGATCCAGGGAGCACCGAGATGGCCCAGTTCACCGTAAACGCGCAGCGCTTCGATCCGTACAAGAACTTCAAGTTCCGGGTCAAATGGGACAACAAGTACGTGGCCGGCATCAGCAAGGTCAGCGCGCTCAAGCGCAGCACCGAAGTGGTCGAGCACCGCGAAGGCGGCGACCCCAGCAGCGGGCGCAAGTCGCCCGGACGCACCAAGTACGAGGCGATCACGCTCGAGCGCGGGGTCACCCACGACAAGGAATTCGAGCAGTGGGCCAACAAGGTCTGGAACTACGGCGCCGGCCTGGGTTCGGAGAGCTCGCTCAAGGACTTCCGCAAGGATCTCATCATCGAGGTCTACAACGAAGCCGGCCAGCTCGCGATCGCCTATCGCGTGTACCGCTGCTGGGTGTCCGAGTTCCAGGCGCTGCCGGACCTGGACGCCAACGCCAACGCCGTGGCGATCCAGCACCTCAAGCTGGAAAACGAGGGCTGGGAACGCGATCTCGACGTGGTCGAGCCGAGCGAACCCAGCTTCACCGAACCGGCTTGAGCGCCGATTCGGGGACCGCCGCCGCGATGAGCGCGCCGCCGACCAGCGCCGAAACCGTCCAGCACACCCTGCTGCTGGCCTGGGAACGCCTGCACGCGCACGGCGCGCAGGCGCGCGCGCTCGGCCTGCTGCAGGCGGTGTGGCCGCAGCCCGATCCCGACGACTGGCGCCGCGCCAGCGTCGGCGAACGCGACGGCGGCCTGTTCCAGCTGCAAGCGGCGCTGTTCGGGCCGCGCCTGCAAACCCAGGCGGCGTGCCCGTTCTGCGGCGAGCGCCTGGAATCGCAGTTCGACATCGAAGACCTGTGCCCGCTGCCGGTGCGGCCGCCTTCGTTCGCGCAGCCGCTGGAATTCGTCGACCGCGGCTGGCATATCCGCTATCGCCTGCCGAGCAGCGAGGACCTGCAAGCGCTGCCCGAGGCCGCGTCCGGCGACGCCGAGACCGACGCGCGCGCCGCGGTCGCGGCCTTGCTGCAGCGCTGCGTGCTGCACGCCGAACGCGGCGGCCGCCGCGTGGACGGCGCGCAGCTGCCGGCGAACGTCGCGCAGCGGCTCGGCGAGCGCATGGCCCAGGACGATCCGGTCGCCGACCTGCGCCTGGACATGGTCTGCCCGGCCTGCGCGCGGCACTGGCCGTGCGCGCTCGACATCGGCGCGTACCTGTGGGGCGAACTCGACGACTGGGCCCAGGACCTGCTGGTCCAGGTCGGCGCGCTGGCCCGGCATTACGGCTGGAGCGAGCGCGACATCCTCGCGCTGACGCCGCTGCGGCGGCGCTTCTATCTCGATCTGGTGCAGGCATGAGCGACTTCCTGCGCCATCTGGTCGAACGCGCGCGCGGCCAGCTGCCGAGCCTGCAGCGGCGGCGGCCGGGGCTATTCGAAACCCGCGATGCGCTGGTCGCCGAAACGCCCGCGCTGGACGAAACGCCGCCGGCGCGCGCGCCGGCGCCGCCTGCCACCGGCGCGCCGCCGCAAGCGGCGCCGCAAGTCGTGCGCGAACGCGCCGAGGCCGCACCCATGCCGGTGCCCGCACCGGCGCCGACTGCGCCGCGCGCGGCCGCGATCGCGCCACAGGAACCGGCGCCGCTGCCGATGCCGGCTGCGCTGAAGCCGGCCAGCGCGCCGCCGCTGCCGCCAGTGCGCGCGCACCGCGAACAAGCGCCGGCGTCGCAGCCGACGCCGCAGCGTTCGGCCGCATCCGCCACGCCCGCGGCGCCGGCCGCAGCGCCGACGCCGCCGGCGCGCGCGCCCGAATCCGGCATCGCCAGCGTGCGCACGCACCTGCGCGAAACCCTGCGCATCGAAACGCGGCACGCGCCCGCCGCGCCCGCGCGCACCGACGCCGCCGCCGGCGCGCGCCCGGGCCTGCCCGCGCCGCAGCCGCTGCAAACCCGCGCCCGCGCCGCCGCGCCGGTCGCCCATCCCGCGCGCCGCGGCCTCGCGCCGGCGAAAGCGCCGGCCGCGCCGGCGCCCGCGCCGGTGCAGGTCAGCATCGGCCGCATCGACATCCGCGCCAGCGCGGCGCCCGCGGCCAAACCCGCGCGCGCGCAGGCCCACAACCCCGCGCCGACGCTCGACGACTACCTGCGCCGCCGTCATGGAGATCAGCGATGAGCAACGCCCTGGCCATCGCCGCGGTCACCGCTTCGCTGAAGGATCTGATCAGCGACAGCCTGATCGGCCTGGATCTTTCCTCGATCGGCAGCGTCGCGGTCAGCGCGCTGTCGCCCGACCGCATCCTCACCGGCGAGAACGAGCCCAACCAGCTCAACCTGTTCCTGTATCAGGTCAGCCCCAACATCGGCTGGCGCAACGCCGCCCTGCCCTCGCGCGACGGCGCCAGCCAGCGCCTGAGCAATCCGCCGCTGGCGCTGGACCTGCACTATCTGCTCAGCGCCTACGGCAACCAGGACCTCAGCGCCGACGCGTTGCTCGGCCTGGGCATGCAGGCGCTGCACGAGACGCCGGCGCTGGACCGCGAGCGCCTGCGCTCGGTGCTGGGCCCGCCGACGCCGCCGTTCGGCAATTTCTCCGCGCTCAGCCTCGCCGACCAGGTCGAGTGGCTGAAGATCGCGCCGCAGTTCCTGACCCTGGAAGAACTGTCGAAGCTGTGGACCGCGGCGCAGGCGCGCTGCCGCCCGTCGATGGCGTATCAGGTGTCGGTGGTGCTGATCCAGGCCGAAGCGGGCACCCGCGGCGCGCTGCCGGTGCTGCGCCGCGGCCCCGGCGACCGCGGCCCGGTCGCGACCGCGGGCGCGGCGCCGCAACTCGACCGGGTGCGCAACGCCGCGTCCGAATTCCTGCGCGCCGCGCGCCTCGGCGATCGCCTGCTGCTGGAAGGCCGCGGCCTGCAAGTCGCCGGCAGCGAAGCGGTGTTCGAACACGCGCGCACCCATGCGCAGCGCAGCCTGCCGGTGCAGGCCGGCGACACGCCGCAGCAATTGCAGGTGACCCTGCCGGCCGCCGGCGACGCCGGCGCGCTGGCCGATTGGACGCCCGGCCTCTACACCGTGCGCGTGCGCACCGTCCGTCCCGACCTGCCGGCGCTGACCAGCGCGCCGCTGGCCTTGATGCTGGCGCCGCTGCTGAGCGTGGATCCGCTGGCCGCGGCCGCCGGCGCGGACCTGCCGCTGAGCGTGGAATGCCGCCCGCGCCTGCACCCGGACCAGCACGCCGGCGTGCGCCTGCGCTTCGGCGCCAACGAACTGCCGGCCGACGCCATCGTCACGCCCGCCGATCCGGCCCAGCCGAGCACGCTGCAGGCGACCGTGCCGGCGGCGCTGGTCGCGGCCGGCCGCTATCCGGTCGTGCTCAGCGTCGACGGCGCCGACAGCGTGCCGGCGGTGCAGGCCGCCGACGGCGCGCAGTTCGATCCGCAACAGACCGTGGTCGTCAGCTGAGGCGCGCGCATGAATCCGAACGTTTCCGCCGCGACCGCCGCCTGGAACGCCGCCGACAGCGACGGCGAGGCCTGGAGCGAACGCAACAACCGCTACCTCGCCGTCTCGCTCGACTGGCTGCGCCTGCGCCTGGACCACCTGCGCGAACAGAACCAGGCCGCGGCCGCGACGCCGGCCGCCGCGCCGGCGCGCGCGCCGTGGTGGGGCCGCGCCGACGGCGCGCCGGCGCTGCCGCCGCCGTCGTCGCTGGCGCAGCGTCTGCGCGAGGCCGAACAAGAACGCGAACGCGCCGCCGTGGCCGAACCGGCGCCGGCGCTGCCGGCATTGGCGCGGCGGCTGGGCCTCAACGATTTCGAGCGCGACATCGTGCTGCTGTGCGCGGCGGCGGAACTCGACCCGGCGCTGCCGGCCGCGATCGCCGCCGCGCATCCGATCGCCCACGCCGGCGGCTCCGCCCATCCCAGTTTCGGCCTGGCCCTGCGCCTGTTCGACGACCCGGCCTGGGACGCGCTGTCGCCGCACCGGCCGCTGCGCCATCTGCGCCTGCTCGAGATCAACCAGCCCGGCGCGACCGCGCTGACCGCCGCAGCGCTGCGCATCGACGAGCGCATCCTCGGCGCGCTCAAGGGCCTGGACGAGATCGACGAACGCCTCAGCCCGCTGCTCGCCGGACCCGAGCCGGAACGGCCGCTCGGCGCCGCGCAACAAGCGTGCGCCGAGGAAATCCTGGCCTACGCGCAGGCGCGCGAAGCCGCCGACGCGCCGGCGGTCGTGCAACTGCTCGGCCGCGACCGCGGCGATCGCCTCGCGGTCGCCGCTCACGCGTGCGCGCGCCTGTCGCTGGCCTTGTACCGCATCGCCGCGGACGCGCTGCCGTCGCAGCGCGCCGAGGTCGACGCGCTGGCGCGGCTGTGGCGGCGCGAGGCGCAACTGTTGCCGGTGGCCTTGTACATCGAAGCCGACGAGGCCGACGCCGGCGGCGAGCGCGCCGCGGCGCTGGCCGCGCTGCTGGCGCAGGCGCCGGGGCTGGCCTTCGTCGGCCTGCGCGACACCGCGCTGCCGTTGGCCGAAGCCTCGTGGAGCCTGGACGTGCCGCCGCCGAGCGCGCTGGAACAACAACGCGCGTGGCGCGAAGCCTTGCCGCCGCAGCTGCGCGAGGACGAGCGCGAACGCCAGGCCGACCGTCTGTCCGGCCATTTCCAGCTCGACCTGGCCCAGATCGCCGACACCGCGCGCGAAGCCCGCGCGCGCGGCGTCGACGCCTGGGACGCCTGCCGCGAACGCTGCTCGGCGCGGCTGGAATCGCTGGCCCAGAGGCTGCAGCCGAAGGCGCGCTGGGACGACCTGGTGCTCGGCGAGGAAAGCACCGGCCTGCTGCGCCAGATCGCCGCGCAGGCGCATCACCGCCACCGCGTCTACCAGCACTGGGGCTATGCGCGAAGGCTCAACCGCGGCATGGGCATCAGCGCGCTGTTCGCCGGCGAAAGCGGCACCGGCAAGACCATGGCCGCCGAAGTCATCGCCAACGAACTGCGCCTGCACCTGTTCCGCATCGACCTGTCGTCGGTGGTCAGCAAGTACATCGGCGAAACCGAGAAGAACCTGCGCCGGGTGTTCGACGCCGCCGAGCGCGGCGGCGCGCTGCTGTTCTTCGACGAGGCCGACGCGCTGTTCGGCAAGCGCAGCGAGGTCAAGGACAGCCACGACCGCTACGCCAACATCGAGATCAACTACCTGCTGCAACGCATGGAGGCGTTCTCGGGGCTGGCGATCCTGGCCACCAACATGAAGGCCTCGCTCGACGCCGCGTTCCTGCGCCGGCTGCGCTTCGTCGTCAATTTCCAGTTCCCCGGGCCGCAGGAACGCGAGCGCATGTGGCGCCAGGCCTTCCCCGCGGAAGTGCCGCTGGCGCCGCTCGACTACGCCTGGCTCGCGCGCTTCAACCTGTCCGGCGGCAACATCCACAGCGTCGCGCTGAACGCCGCGTTCGCGGCCGCCGCGGCCGACGGCGCGGTCGACATGGCGCGCTTGTCGGCGATGGTGCGCGCGGAACTGCGCAAGCTCGGCAAGCCGGTCAACGAGGCCGAGTTCCGCATGCCGCGCGCGCAGGACGCCGGCGCGCAGGCCGGCGCGGGGGCCGCGCCATGAGCGCGAACGTGCGCATCGAGCGCGTGGTCCTGCACGACCTGGCGCTGACGCCGCAGCAGGCGCGCGCCTTCCACGCCGCGCTGGAGCGCCAGTTGGCGCTGCTGCTGGCGGCGAACGCCGGCGCCGCGCACGCGCCGGCGCCCGCGCGCGCGTACGCGCAGGCCGGCGACATCGTCGCCGACCCGGCGGGCGACCCGGCCGCGCTCGCGCGCGAGGTCGCCCGTTCGCTGGCGGAGTGCATCGGCCCATGAGCGAACCGGCCGCCCGCCGCGCCAGCCAACGCACCGCGCCCAAACGCGGCGACACCGACGTGGCCGCGCGCCGCTGCGGCTGCGGCACCCACACGCCCGGCGGCGGCACTTGCGGCGCCTGCGCCAAGCGCGGGCGCGAGGATCTGTCGAGCATCCGCCTCGGCGCGCTCGACGATCCGCACGAACACAGCGCCGACCGCGCCAGCGCCGCGGCGCTCGCCGGAAGCGGTTTCGCCGGCGTTCCGCTGCACGGCGGCAGCCGCGGCGGCGGCGAACGCATCGACACGCCGGCCGCGGTCCGGCGCACCCTCGCCAGCCCCGGCCTGCCCCTGGAGCCGCAGCTGCGCGAAGAATTCGAGGCGCAGTACGCGACCTCGCTGGCGCACGTGCGCGTGCACCGCGACGACGCGGCCGACGCGGCCAGCCGCGAACTCGGCGCGCTGGCCTGGTCGCACGGCGACCACGTCGCCTTCGCCGCCGGCCGCTACGCGCCCGCCAGTGCCGACGGCCGGCAACTGCTCGCGCACGAACTCGCGCACGCCGCGCAAGCGCAGGCCGGCGAGCCTGTGCTCCGGCGCAAGCCCGACCCGGCCAAGGCGGCCGCGCCGGCCAAGCCCGCCGAGCCGGCCAAAGCCGCCGACGCGCCGGGCCAGGACTGGGGCCGCCTGCAGATCTTCGCCAGCGGCATGGACCTCGGCGCGCAGATCCTCGCCGGCGCCAAGCCGACCTTCGCCGGCGCGAAGGGGCGCACGCCGGTCTACGTCGGCCTGCATCCGGAATTCCTCAAGGTCTACGACCAGACCGGCAAGGCGCTGACCGGCAAGCTGCAATTCAAGAAAGACAAGACCAAGGGCCTGCGCTTCGCGCCCGGCGTGTACGTGCACATCGACGGCAAGATGTCGGCGGTCACCGTCGACAACAGCAACCAGCACATCGACCTGGAAGCCGGCGCCAGCGTCGTCGCCACCCGCGACCTGAGCAAGGAAGAACGCGCCAAGGCCGCCGCCGACGCCGCCAAACCGGCGGCCGAAGGCGCGCCGGCCAAGCCGCTGCCGGTGATCGACATCAACCAGTTGCTGATCGAACCGGAGAAATACGCCGCCGCGGTCCGCAGCGTGCCGAACTTCCTGCTGTTCTATTTCGTCCCGACCTATCCCAGCGGCGCCGGCGGCAAGGCCGGCGGCGCCGGCGGGCAGATCTACGCCAGCCCGATCGAAGGCCGCGGCGACGGCCAGAAGGCCAACGCGCCGCCGTGGCCGGTCAAGGTGACCGGGCCGAAGCTGGTGCCGATCGATTCGACCCCGACCTACTCGGCCAGCGTCGACTGGACCGCGAACGGCAACTACACCCTGGCCTCGCAAGTGATTTCGCAGGTCGGCGAAACCATCCACTACCGCTGGGAATCCTACGACGTCACCCAGTACGCCGAGCAGGCGTTGGTCAAGGACGTCGAGGCGATGCGCAAGCAGACCGCCGGCGGCGACGAGCCGAGCTACGAAGAACGCCTGGAGCGGCTCAAGCGCGCCAAGGTCGGCAGCGGCGAAGACGTCACCGGCATGGGCGGCGCGAACCGCGAGTTCCAGCGCGAGTTCGAGAACTGGTGGGGCGACACCCGCCGCGCCGCCAAGGGCACCCGCAACCCGACCGGCGACACCGCCGGCCAGCGCGTGTCCAACGCGGTCGCCAACCGGCTGGCGCTGGAGCTGGCGCCGGTGTCGCTGCTGACCACCGCGATCGGCGCGACCATGACCTGGTTCGCCGAACTGTTCGCCGGCCCGCGCCAGCAGCAGGAAGTGTCGCTGAAGAAGAAAGGCATCTACCTGATCCGCACCATCACCACGCCGGCGATCAACGAAGACCGCGAAGGCAACCAGATCGTGCGCCCGCCCTCGGTCGACGCCAAGCTGACCGAAGTGACGACGATGGAAACCTCGGTCAAGGAGTCGCTGGACGAACCGGCCGCGCAACTGGCCGAGCTGCAATCGCAGATCGACCTGGCGGTGCAGGCCGGCAACACCGCCAAGGCCGATTACCTGCGCGAACTGCTGGCCCAGGCCAAGGTCCGCCACCAGGGCACGCCGCTGGCGGTGCTCAACAAGAGCAAGCAGGACAAGCAGCGCGAGATCGAGGAACTGCGCAAGGACAAGCGCGACTCGGCCGCCAACGCGCGCCAGCGCGAGATCGACCTGATCGACGACCAGATCGCCCTGTACCAGCGCCACGACGCCCAGCGCGGCGCCGGCCAGGCGCCGATGCAGCGGGTCAACGCGACCCTGATTTCCGAAGTCACCGGCGAGCAATACCCGCTGCTGCTCGCGGCCGGGCCGATGGCGATGGACGGCAGCCGCTACCGCTGGCTGCTCAGCGACGTCACCACCCGCAACGGCGACGCCTACATCGGCCTGGGCGACACGCCGAGCGCCGCGTTCGAATCGGCGCTGACCAAGTTCGGCGAGCACGCCGCCTACGGCCGCGGCCGCATCGGCGCGCGCACCGTCGGCCTGGGCCTGGAAGCCGGGGCCAAGGACACCATCTTCGTCGACAGCGCGCCGGCCAACTGGGCGCTGGCGGAAAAGCGCCTCGACGACCTGGTGATGACGCTGGCGGCGATCGGTTTGTTCGTGGCCTCGGCCGGCACCGCCAGCGCGGCGATCGGCGCCGCGGTCGCGGCCGCGCGGCTGATCCAGCGCTGGCAGGCCGGCAAGCTCTATCTCGACGCGCAGACCGTCACCGACCTGCTCGGCGTGCTCGGCGGCATCGGCGCCGCCGGCCAGCTCGCCGCCGGCCTGCGCGTGCAGAAGTTCGAAAAGGTCTTCGCCATCGTGCGCGAGGGCCAGTTCACCGAAGCGCAGGTCAGCGCCGCCAACAACGCGCTCAAGGGCGCGCAGCGCATCGCCAAGGGCGCCGAGCTGGCCAACGAGGCGCTCGGCTACGCCGGCCTGCTGTGGGGCGACCTGAGCTTCATCGACCAGATGATCGACGTCGCCGAACAGGAACGCAAAGGCGACCTGACCCACGCCGCCGCGCGCCGCCAGCGCGCCCAGGCGATTTCCTCGATGGTGCAGAACAACGGCTTGTTCATCGCCGGCAACGTGATCAAGGCCAAGCAGCAGGCCAAGGCCCAGCAGACGCAGGCCAAGGCCAAGCCCGCGCCCGGCGAAGGCGGCGCGGGCAAGGCGCTGGAACCGGCGGCCAAGGGCGGCGCCGGCGAACCCGCGCCGAAGCCCGGCGAAGCGCACGACGCCGCGCCGGGCAAGATCGAGCCGCGGCCCGAGCCGCTGGCCGAAGGCGCCCAGGGCGAGAACAAGCCCAAGCGCGAAGGCGAGCCCGAAGCGCGCGCCGACGCCGACGCCAAGGCGGCGCCGAAGGCCGATTCGGTGCCGGCCGGCGAGCGCCGGGCGACACCGCAGGAACTGGCCGGCGCGCTGCCGCCGGACCTGCGCCAGATGCTCAACATCACCGACACGCTGCAGGGCGATTCGGTCCAGGTCGAATACAAGCTGGACAAGAACACCGGCCTGATCAGCGAGATCACCGTCTCCGCCAGCCCCGACGCGCGCCCGGAAACGGTCGCGCTGCACGTGGACACGGTGCGGCAGATGCAGAAGTACCAGGGCTTCGGCGGCCAGGTGCGCAACGCCATCGCCAAGGTCGGCAAGCTGATCGGCTTCGAGACGATCACGCCCGAGCACAAGGCCGCGTACGAGGCGGTGCTGGAGATCCGCAAGCTGCCCAAGCTGATCGACGCGCAGATGCAGCGCATGCAGAGCATGCGGCCCGACGCGCTGAAGCTGGCCGCGGCCGAGCTCGACAGCCTCAAGCTGCAGCTCGAACAGCACCTGCGCAACCTCGACCTGGGCCCGGAGCTGGCCGGCGACGGCCAGGGCTACGTCGCCGGCAAGGGCCTGTCGAAGCAGAAGCAGAAGCGCTACGCCGAGCTCACCGAGAAGCTGCGCAACTACGACGCCGGCACCGACTCGCACAAGAAGATCCGCCGCGAGATGTACGAGCTGATCGGCGGCGACATGCCGTACGACAGTTGGGAACGCGTCTACGACAGCAACGTCGAGCGCGCCAACAAGGCCAACAAGATCGTCGCCGAGGAGCATGCGCGGCTGGGCTGGGGCGACACCGAGCAGACCATCAAGACCGGCAAGGACGAGGTGCGCCGGCTCGACATCGCCGACGTCGCCAAGAAGACCGGCATCGAGATCAAGGCCTACGAATCGGGCGAGATCTACGCCACCGAAGACAATCTTTCCGAAATCGAGCGCGACGCCAAGCTGGTCAAGCGCGGCTGGAAGATCAAGTGGGTGCTGATCGACACCGAACCCAGCGGGCCGCTGCTGAAGAAGCTGCTGGAGTCGGGAATCCTGGTCGAACGGCGCACCCGCACCAAGAGCGGCACCCAGTTCGTCAGCCGCAACCTGCCGCGCAAATGAGTCCGCGCGTCTTTACGCCATCGAGGATCGTCGCCGTGTCCAACCCGTTCCGCGCCCTGCAGCTGCATTCCCGCGAAGCCTTCCAGCGCTGGCTCGCCGGCGAGGACGAGGCGCGCGCCGCGCTCGACGCGCTGATCGGCGCGAAGCTCGGCGCGGACGAGGATTCGCTCGACGCGCTCGAAGCGTTCCTGCTCGAGCGCTACGCCGGCCCCGAGAAGCTGCTCGCCCCCGCGCAGCGCGAGACGCTCGACGCCGCCGCGCGCCACGTCGGCCGGGCGCTGCTGTCCGCCGCCGACGGCGCGCAATGGGCGATCGATCTCGACGACCCCGACAACGCCTACTACCGCCTGCCGATCGTGCGCTTCGACGACGACGCCGAGGAATGCCCGCTGAGCATGGTCACCGCCGCGCTCGACCGGCGCAGCGGCCGTTACCTGCGCGGCGTGGTCGAGGCCTACCGATGAATCCGACTTGCAGAGACCCGCGACCATGAGCGCGCCCCCCAACGCACCCAAGCTGATCAAAGGCGGACTGGCCCTGCTGGACCCGCTGGCCGGCAGCGTGCTGCGCATCATCGCCTTGCAATACAACCCCGACACGCTCAGCCGCACGCTGCAGGTCAAGGGCGTGGGCGGCGAGGCCGGCGAACGCAGCGAAGCGCTGCGGTTCAAGGGGCCGGCAGTGGAGACGATCAAGCTCGAAGCCGAGATCGACGCCACCGACGCGCTCGCCGCCGGCACCGAGCCGGCGATCAGCGTCGGCCTGCATCCGGATCTGGCCACGCTGGAAGCGCTGGTGCAGCCGACCAGCGCCGCGCTGATCGCCGCCAACGGCATCGCCGCCGGCGGTTCGCTGGAGATCGCTCCCGCGATGGCGCCGCTGGCGGTGTTCGTGTTCGGCCCGCAGCGCATCGTGCCGGTGCGGGTCACCGAACTGAGCATCACCGAGGAGGCCTTCGACACCCAGCTCAATCCGATCCGGGCCAAGGTCAATCTCGGCCTGCGCGTGCTCAGCGTCGACGACCTGGGCTTCGACAGCCGCGGCGGCGGCCTGTTCGTGGGTTACCTGCAAGCGCGCGAGCGCCTGGCCGCGCGCGCGGTCGGCGGCGATTTCCGCACGCTCGGCATTTCCGGAATCGGTTGAGGAACGATCATGGCCAACTACGACTTTCCGCCCGGCAGCCGCTACTACGACATCGCCGTCGCGCAGTTGCCGCAGCCCGACGGCGGCGCGCTGCCGTACCTGCGCCGGCGTTTCCTGCCGGCGGCCGACGCGCTGGCGACGCTGGCCCGGCGCCGGGTCGTCGAGGGCGACCGCCCCGACCTGATCGCCGCGCGCGAACTCGGCGACGCCGAAGCGTTCTGGCGCCTGTGCGACGCCAACGCGACGATGCATCCCGACGAGCTGACCGCCGAGCCCGGCGCGATCGTGCGCATCGCCCTGCCCGACGGCGTGCCGCCTCCGGCGCGGGAGTGATCCGTGGTCACCGGCATCCATCTCACCGTGATGATCGGCCCGGCGGTGCCCGCGCCGGCGCCGCAGGTGGTGATCGACGCGCTGCAAAGCGTGGAAGTGACCAGCGGGCGCGACAAGAGCGGGTTCCAGCTGACCTTCAGCGTCGGCAAGCTGTCGCCTTTGCTGACCACGCTGCTGCCGGCGGGCTACTTCGATCCGCTGGTCACGCGGGTCATCGTCGCCGTCACCCTCGGCGGGCTGCCGCACGTGCTGATGGACGGCATCGTCACCCGCCAGGACCTCGCGCCGAGCAGCGAGCCGGGGCAGTCGACGCTGACCATCACCGGCGAAGACCTCAGCGCGGCGATGGACCTGATCGAACTGGCGATCCCCTATCCGAACATGTCCGACACCGTGCAGGCCTATCTGGTGCTGGCGCGCTACGCGATGTTCGGGGTGACGCCGATCGTGATTCCGGGCTTCATCCCGGAGCAGCCGATCATGACCGAGAAGATCGAATCGCAGAACGGCACCGACCTGTCGCACCTGCGCCGCATCGCCGAAGCCAACGGCTTCGTGTTCTACGTCGATCCCGGCCCGCTGCCGGGCCAGAGCATCGCCTACCTCGGCCCCGACATCCGCATCCCGGTGCCGCAGCCGGCGCTGAGCGTGAACATGGACGCCGACACCAACGTCGAATCGCTGAGCTTCGGCCTGGACGGGCTGGCCAAGGAAACCTTGCTGGTCACGGTCAACGACCCGGTCACCGGGCGCATTCCGATCCCGATCCCGATTCCCGCGATCAGCGTGTTCCAGCCGCCGCTCGGCGCGCGGCCGACGCCGCCGCTGAAGATGGTGCTGTCGCGCGACACCGGCGGCGACTCGGTGCCGTACACGATCAAGAAGATGCTCGGCCGGCTGCTGAAGGGCTCGGCCAACGCGATCACCGCGACCGGCTCGCTCGACGTGCTGCGCTACGGCCACGTGCTGCGCTCGCGCATGCTGGTCGGCGTGCGCGGCGCCGGGCTGGCCTACGACGGCATGTACTACGTCGACAGCGTCACCCACTCGCTCAAGCGCGGCGAATACAAGCAGAGCTTCCAACTCAGCCGCGACGGATTGATTTCGCTGACGCCGAAGGTGCCGATATGAGCAACGCCTCGCGCAACGGGCAGTTTCCCGGCCTCTACCGCGGCACGGTGACCTTGAACACCGACCCGGAATTCCGCGGCCGCCTGCTGCTGATGATTCCCGACGTGACCACCTTCGTGCCCTCGACCTGGGCCGAACCGTGCACGCCGCTGGCCGGGCCGACCGGCCCCGGCATGGGCGTATACATGGTGCCCACGGTCGGCGCCGCGGTGTGGGTCATGTTCGAACACGGCGACGTCAACAAGCCGGTGTGGATGGGCTGCCGCTTCGACACCCAGGCCGATGCGCCGTCGATGTCCAAGCTCAGCAATCCGCTCGACCCCAGCATCATCATTTCGACCGTGCTGCAGAACCAGTTGATCATCAGCGACCTGCCGCCGACGCCGCTGACCGGCGGCATCGTGCTGCAGACCACCACCGGCGCGATGCTCGTGGTCAACGACAGCGGCATCTACATCGACAACGGCAAGGGCGCGTCGATCTGGCTGGTCGGGCCGACCATCACCTTCAACAAGACCGCCATGGCCATCACCTGAGGACGCCGCGATGCCCGGATTCCTGCTTCACGTCAACGCCGCGCTGACCTGCCAGCACGCGGCCGGCCAGGCCAAGATCGCGCCGACGCAGACGCGCGTGCTGGTGTCGGCGCAACCGGTGGCGACGATTCCGCCCGGCGCGCCGACCATCAGCGTGATGGGCTGTCCTTTCACCTTGCCCAACGGCAAGCCGCAGCCGTGCGTGACGATCAAATGGGCGATGCCGTCGGCGCGCGTGACGATCATGGGCTTGCCGGCGATGGTGGTGCCGCCGCCGGGGCCCGGGCCCGGCCCCGGCATCTGCCAGAGCGCCGAACAGATTCCGCAGGGCGCGCCGATCGTCGGCGCCGTGCAGACCCGCGTATTGGCGACGTGAGCGCAGCGCCCAGCACACCGAGCTTAGGAGCCCACGCCATGCATCTCGACTTCCCCTTCCGCATCGACGGCCGCGGCCGCAGCGCGCAGACCGACCACGCCGGCTACGTGCGCGACCTGATCGAACAACTGGTGTTCACCCAACCCGGCGAACGGGTCAACCGCCCCGACTTCGGCAGCGGCCTGATGCAGCTGGTGTTCGCCGGCAACAGCCCCGAGCTGGCCGCGACCGTGCAGTTCACCCTGCAAGCGGCGCTGCAACGCTGGCTGTCGGACCTGATCGAAGTGCGCGAGCTGCGCGTCGACAGCGACGACGCCACCCTCACCGTCAGCCTCAGCTACCTGCTGCTGCGCACCCGCGAGCAGGTCGACGCCCGCTTCGTCCGCCCCATCTGAACGCATGCGCCCAGGCCAGGACACCGCCATGAATCTTTCCTGCCGCAACGACCCGCGCCGCGACGCGGTCCGCGCCTTCCAGGGCCGGGTCGGCCTGGACTTCGTCGAAGTCTCCGCCGACCAGCTGACCCTGCACGTGTACTTCCTCGGCAAGCTGCCGCCGGAACTGGCCGAAGACGGGCCGGCGCTGGAGCGCCACCTGCGCATCGAAGGCGGCGCGCGCATCCGCGACATCCGCATCCTCGACGCCGACCCGCACGCCAGCGGCGAGCCCGACGTCGACGACTGGCTGACGCTGCGCCTGGACCGCTACGGCGACCATTCGCGCTACCGCCTGCGCCTGCTCGACATCGACGGCCTCGACCCGATGTACGCCAGCGCCGAGTTCTCGTTCAAGGTCGGCTGCCCGTCGGACCTGGACTGCAAGCCGGCCCAGGCCTGCGTCGAAGCGCCGCCGGCGGAGCCCGCGATTTCCTATCTGGCCAAGGACTACGCCAGCTTCCGCCGGCTGATCCAGGACCGGCTCGCGCTGATCGCGCCGGACTGGCCGCTGACCCACGTGCCCGACCTCGGCGTGACCCTGACCGAGCTGCTGGCCTACGCCGGCGATTACCTCAGCTATTTCCAGGACGCGGTCGCGACCGAAGCCTATCTGGGCACCGCGCGCCAGCGCATCTCGGTGCGCCGGCACGCGCGCCTGGTCGACTACTTCCTGCACGAAGGCTGCAACGCGCGCGCCTGGGTCGCGATCGAAACCGATCAGGACGTGAGCCTGCCGACCGCGGCGATGGCCTTCCTCAGCGGCGTCGATCCGGCGCTGGCGCTGCCGAACGTGCTCGGCCCCAAGCGCATGGCCGAGCATCCATCGCTGGCCTGCGAACGCTTCGAACCGATGCTGCCGGCGGATTGCGCGACGCTGCATCTGTACGCCGCGCACAGCCGGGTCGGCTTCTACGATTGGGGCCGCGAAGACTGCTGCCTGCCGCGCGGCGCGACCCACGCGACCTTGCGCGACGCCTGGATCGACGCCGAAGGCGACGCGCGCGCGCTGAACCTCAAGCCCGGCGACGTGCTGCTGCTGCGCGAAGTGCGCGGCGCGCGCACCGGGCTGGAAGCCGACGCCGACCCGACCCGGGTGTGGCCGGTGCGGCTGACCCGGGTCGAACGCAGCGAAGATCCGCTGTTCCCGGTCGTGGTCGGCACGCCGGGCGACGAGCGACACGGCCCGGCGCGGCCGATGCCGCTGCTTGAAGTGCACTGGCATCGCGACGATGCGCTGCCGTTCGCGCTGTGCCTGTCGGCGCTGGGCCCGGCGCCGACCTGCACGCGCCTGCACGATGTGTCGATGGCCTTCGCCAACGTGGTGCTGGTCGATCACGGCGCCAGCGTCGGCCCGCGCGATCTCGGCGTCGTGCCGGAACAGCCCGGCGCAGCCGAATGCCTGTGCGAAGACCAGCCCGGCGACGTGCAGCGCCTGCCCGGGCGCTTCCACTGGCGCCTGCCGGACGCGCCGCTGACCCACGCCGAAGCGGCGCCGCCGCCGGCGCGCGCGGCCAGCGCCAGCCTCGTCCAGGACCCGCGCGCGGCGCGTCCGGCGCTGCGCCTGGACGACAGCGGCGGCGGCGTGTGGACGCCGGTGTTCGACCTGCTCGCCAGCCGCCCCGACGACCGCCACGTGGTCGCCGAGATCGACAACGACGGCCGCGCGCGTCTGCGCTTCGGCAACGGCGAACTCGGCCGCCGCCCGGATCCGGGACTGAGCTTCGCCGCGCGCTACCGGCTCGGCAACGGCCGCGCCGGCAACGTCGGCGCGCACAGCATCAACCGCCTCGTGCTCGGCGACGGCGAATGGAACGGGCTGCATCTGAGCATCGACAACCCGCTCGCCGCCGCCGGCGGCAGCGATCCCGAATCGCTGGCGCAGGCGCGCCTGCTCGCGCCCGGCGCGTTCCGCACCCGGCTGATGCGCGCGATCACCGCCGACGACTACGCGCGCATCGCCGAACGCGACCCGCGCGTGCAGCGCGCCAACGGCGAGCTGGTGTGGACCGGCAGTTGGTACGAAGCCGATGTCGCGCTCGATCCCTACGGCCTGGTGCCGGCCGACGCGGAGCTGATCGAACAGACCCAGGCCGCGCTGGAACGGGTGCGGCGCATGGGCCACGACCTGCACGTGGAAACCGCGGTCTACGTGGCGCTGGAGCTGGCGCTGGAGTGCTGCGCCCTGCCCGGCTACGAACGCGGCGAAGTCGAAGCGGCGCTGCTGGACCGCTTCGGCAACGGCCGCCGCCGCGACGGCGGACTCGGCTATTTCCATCCCGACCGGCTCGGCTTCGGCCAGCACCTGCGGGTCAGCGCGTTGGTCGCCGAGGCGATGTCGGTGCCGGGCGTGGAGTGCGCGCGGGTGGTGCGCCTGCAGCGCCTGTTCGAAGCGCCCAACCGCGAACTCGAAGACGGCGTGCTGCGCCTGGGCGCGCACGAGATCCCGCGCCTGGACAACGATCCCAACTATCCCGAACACGGCAAGCTCGCCATCGGCGTCGGAGGTGGACGATGAACTCCCTGAGCAACGCTTCCGGTTGCGGCTGCGGCGGCGGTTGCGGCGATGACGGCGCCTGCGGTTGCTGCGACGGCATCGCCGCGCTGACCCCGGTCGACATCGCCAACCGGCCCGGCCTGCCCGCGCTGAATTACCGCGTCGGCACCCACGGCCGCTTCATGGCCAGCATGAAGGCGCGGCTGTCCACCGTCGAAGTGGACATCGCCGGCGACGACGGCCAGCCGCCGCGCACGCTGCGGCCGTTGCAGGCGCTGACCACGCGCGACCCGGCCGACCCGGCGATCGCCCTGCTCGACGCCTGGGCCACCGTCGCCGACGTGCTGACGTTCTACCAGGAGCGCATCGCCAACGAAGGCTATGTGCGCACCGCGACCGAACGCCGCTCGCTGGTCGAGATGGCGCGGCTGGTCGGCTACGCGCCGCGTCCGGGCGTGTCTTCCAGCGTGTTCCTGTCCTACACCGTCGACGCCAATCAGGCCGAACCGGTCGAACTGCCGGTCGGCACCCGCGCGCAGAGCATTCCCGGCCCCGGCGAGTTGCCGCAGTCGTTCGAAACCGACGCGCCGCTGCAGGCGCGGCGCGAATGGAACGACTTGTCGATCCGGCGCGAACGCCCGCAAGGCATCGACAGCGCAAGCGTGCTGTCGCTCGACCGTGTTTATGTGCAGGGCGTCGCCACCGGCGTGCAGGCCGGCGAACTGTTGCTGTTCCGCTTCGGCGCGGGCGCGAGCGCGGTCGACCAGATCCGCCGCGTCGCCGCGGTCGAGACCGACTTCGCCGCCCAGCGCAGCGCGATCGCGCTGCAACCCATGCAGCCGCTGCTGGCGCAGGCGCTGGCGCCGCTGGCCACGTTGATTTCCAAGCTCGCGCCGCTCGGCAGCAGCGGCGCCGAAGCGCTGGCGCGCGCGCAGGCGCTGCAGTCGGCGGTGCGCCTGGGCGCTCCGCACTGGCCGCTGGCGCAGTGGCACGAGCGCATCGCCAAAGGCGCGAGCGGCGCGGCGCTGGTCCCGCTCGACGAGTTCGACGATGCGATCGACCGCATCGTGCTGCCGCTGGCGGCGGTGCTGGCCCAGGCGCTGTCGATGCTGAAGCTGCTGATCTCGCAATTGCAGTGGCGGCAAGGCCAGGGCCAGGGCGACGCGGTCGCGGTGCAGAACGCGCAATCGCTGCTGGCGCGGATCGAACAAGGCGTGCAGGTGGCTCCGTTGCAGGAATGGGACGGCGAGCTGCTCGGCGGCGTCGAGGAAGAAGAATCGATCGGCCTGATCCAGAACTTCTGCACCGCCATCGCCCAGTTGCAACCGGCCGCGGCCGGCGCGGCGACCAGTTCGCCGGACCGTTTCGTCGACGGCCTGTTGAACAAGCCGGTGGTCCAGGCCGCCAGCCCGCAGCGCCTGCGCCGCGATCTGCGCAGCGCGTTCGACTACGGCGCCGACCTGCAACCGCAACTGATCACCGACTTCGCCCCGCGCCTGAAGGACAGCTATTACCAGGCCTGGCGCGGCGCCGAGCCGGACACCCATCTGCCCTACCAGGCGCTGACCGCGCTGTATTCGCTCGGCGCCGGCGAAGCGCTGTTCGGCGCCGGCGCCGGCCGGCCGATGCCGGAGATCGTCAACAACAAGGTGCCGGCGGTGCAGAACTGGCCGGACTGGCTGTACGCCGGCGACGAAACCGCGAGCAACGCCTTCCTCGGCAAATCGCTGCCGCTGCTGGCGCAGGGCGATCTGGTGCTGGTCACCCGCCCCGGCGCGAACGGCCTGCCGGATTACCGCATCCTCGCCGTCGACGCCGCGCGCACCGGCCCGCGCAACGCTTACGGCATATCCGGCGAGAGCACCGAACTCGACTTCGGCGGCGACTGGCGCAAGATCGAAGCCGGCAAGGACGGCGTCGCCGACATCGCCGAACTGCGCCGCACCTGGCTGCACCCGCAGCGCGCGCGCCTGCAGGTCGTGCCCGAACCGATCCTCGGCGACGTCGCCGGCAACGCGCTGGAACTCGGCCCGCTGCACCAGGAACTGCAATCGGGCCGCTGGATCGTGGTCGAAGGCGAGCGCAGCGACATCGCCGGCGTGCGCGGCGTGCGCGCCAGCGAGCTGATGATGGTCGCCGGCCTGGAACACGGCTACGACGCCTACCTGCCCGGCGACCGCCCGCACACCACCCTGCACCTGGCCACATCGCTGGCCAACACCTACTACCGCGACGGCCTGCGCATCCACGCCAACGTGGTCCCGGCCAGCCACGGCGAGAGCCGGCGCGAAACGCTCGGCAGCAGCGATGCGCGCCGGCCGATGCAGCGCTTCGCCCTGCGCCAGCCGCCGCTGACGTATCGCCCGGCGGCGACCGCGGCCGGCGCGGCGAGCACGCTGAAGGTGCTGGTCGACGGCGTGGAATGGCAGGAAGCCGACAGCCTGTCGGCGCTGGCGCCGGACGCGCGCGCCTTCGTCACCCAGACCGGCGACGACGGCGTCACCCAGGTGATCTTCGGCGACGGCGAGCACGGCCTGCGCCCGCCGAGCGGGTTCGAGAACCTGCGCGCGGAATACCGCAACGGCATCGGCGGCGTCGGCAACGTGCGCGCCGGCCAGATCTCGCTGCTGGTCAGCCGCCCGCTCGGGATCAAGGACGTGGTCAACCCGCTGCGCGCCTCCGGCGGCGCCGACCGCGAAACCCTGGAACTGATCCGCGAGAACGCGCCGCGTTCGCTGATGGCGCTGGACCGGCTGGTGTCGCTGTCGGACTACGCCGACTTCACCCGCATGTTCGCCGGCATCGCCAAGGCCGACGCGGTGCGCCTGGGCGACGGTATCCGCGAGCTGGTCCACATCACCGTCGCCGGCGTCGACGATATGCCGATCGACGAAGACTCCGACCTCTATCGCAACCTGTTGAGCGCGTTGCGCGAACTCGGCGACCCGGCCCTGACCGTGCAGGTGGCGATGCGCGAGCGGCTGGCGCTGGTGCTGCAGGCCAAGCTGAAACTGCTGCCCGGCTATCGCTGGGAACCGGTCTCCACCGCGGTGCGCGAGCGCCTGCTCGACCGCTTCGGCTTCCACGCCCGCGCCATCGCGCAGCCGGCCCTGCTGTGCGAGCTGGTCGCGGCGATGCAGTCGGTGCGCGGCATCGACTGGGTCGACGTCGACAGCTTCGGCGCGATCCCGGAAACCGAGATCGACTGGTACACGAAGAAACGCCGCCTGATCACCCAGGACGGAATCACCGACACCGTGCGCCGGATCCTCGACGGCGACGACGACAGCAACGGCTTCGACGACGACGGCTTCCACGAGCCCTTGCAGCCGCCGCCGCGCGTCGACGCCCAGCGCGCGCAACCCGAGGGCGACCGCATCCGTCCCGCGCAGCTGGCGTTCTTCGCCGCCGCGGTGCCCGACACCCTGATCCTCAACCCGGTCCAGTGAGCGCCGACATGGATATTCCCTCGCTGCACGTCCCGCCGCGCGTCGACCGCCTCTACCGGCTGCTGCCGGCGATCCACCGCATCCGCGATGCCGAGCAGGGCTATCCGCTGCAGGCGCTGCTGCGCACCATCGCCGAGCAGATGAATTTGGTCGAGGACGACATCGCCCGGCTCTACGACAACTGGTTCGTGGAAACCGCCGACGACTGGGCGGTGCCGTACCTCGCCGACCTGCTCGGCTATCGCCCGGTGCTCGCCGCCGGCGCGCTGTCGCGCGAACTCGGTGCGTCCGGGCAGGCGCTGAACCGCGCGCTGGTGCCGCGGCGCGAAGTCGCCCACCTGATCGGCCAGCGCCGGCGCAAGGGCACGATCGCCCTGCTCGAAGACCTGGCCTTCGACGTCGCCGGCTGGCCGACCCGCGCGGTCGAATTCTTCAAGCTGCTCGACCGCACGCAGGACATCAACCATCTGCACAGCGACCGCCTCGGCACCGCGTCGATGCGCGACGGCGCCGCGCTGGAGCGTTGCGGCAGTCCGTTCGACACCCTCGCCCACAGCGTCGACGTGCGCCGCATCGCCTCGCACCGTCGGGTCGGCCGCCACAACATTCCGAGCGTCGGCGTGTTCGCCTGGCGCATGCGCAGCTATCCGGTCACGCGCACGCCGGCTTACTGCGTCGAAGACGCCGGCCCGCATTGCTACACCTTCAGCGTGCTCGGCCAGGACGCGCCGCTGTACCGCAAGCCGCGGCCGGAAACCGACCCCAGCCATCTGGCCGAAGCCGGCAACCTGCCGCTGCCGCTGAGCCGGCGCGCGCTGCGCGACGGGCTGGCCGAGGAATACGGCAGCGACGCCAGCCTGGCGATCTGGGCCGAACAATGGGCCGGCAGCGACGGCAGCCAGCCGGTGCCGGCCAGCGCGATCGTGGTCGCCGACCTCAGCGGCTGGCGCTACCGCACGCCGCGCGGCAAGGTCGCGGTCGATCCGGTGCTCGGGCGGCTGATGTTCCCGCCGTCGCAGGTGCCGAAGAAAGGCGTGCGGGTCAGCTATCGCTACGGCTTCGCGATGGACCTGGGCGGCGGCGAGTATCTGCGCGGAGTGCAGGATCCGGCGCAGGACTTCGTGCTGTACCGGGTCGGCGACAGCGAGGCGGCCGCCGCCGCGGACCAGGACCCGGCCTTGCCGCCGGTGGTGCCGCGCATCGGCGACGCGCTGCGGCGCTGGAACGAGCAATCGCCGCAGCATGCGGTGATCGAACTGCTGCACAGCGGCGTGTGGGTGGAACCGCTGCATGTCCGCCTGCGCCCCGGCCAGTCGCTGACTCTGCGCGCGGCCGACGGCGTGCGTCCGGTGATCCGCCTGATCGACTGGCAGACCGACCTGCCCGACGCGTTGACCGTGGAAATGGACGTGGGCAGCCGCTTCCATCTCGACGGCATCCTGCTGACCGGGCGGCCGCTGCACGTGTGCGCGCCGCGCGAGCCCGGCACCTACGCACAGGACGCGCAAGCCACGCCGAACTGCGCCGCCGAAGTCTCGATCCGCCATTGCACCCTGGTGCCCGGCTGGGGCATCGATTGCGGCTGCGAACCCGAGCGTCCGGCCGAACCGAGCCTGGAGCTGCATGGCGTGCGCGCCAAGGTAAGCGTGCGCCACAGCATCCTCGGCTCGATCCAGGTGCAGGAGGACGAAGTCGGCACCGATCCGATCCCGCTGTCGATCGAGGACAGCATCGTCGACGCCGCCGGCCCGCGCGAGCAGGCGATCGGCGCGCCCGCCGCCGCGGTCGCCCACGCGTGTCTGACCATGCGCCGCTGCACCTTGTTCGGCAGGGTCGAGGTGCATGCGGTGGAACTGGCCGAAAACAGCCTGTTCAACGACTGCCTCAACGTCGCCCGCCGGCAACTGGGCTGCATGCGCTTTTGCTACGTGCCGTGCCGCTGCCGCACGCCGCGCCGCTACCGCTGCCAGCCCGACGAAGCGATCGCCGCGATCCGCGCGCAGCAGTGGCCGGCGGATGTCGAAGCCGAACTGATCGCGGCCGAACGATTGCGCCTGCGGCCGCGTTACCGCTCGCGCCGCTACGGCCGTCCCGGCTACGCGCGGCTCGCGGCCGAATGCGCGCCCGAGTTGTTCCGCGGCGCCGACGACCAGTCCGAGCCCGGCGTCTACCACGATCTGTTCGAACCCCAGCGCCAAGCCAACCTGCGCGCGCGCCTGGACCAGCACACCCCGGCCGGCATGACGGTCGGACTTCTTCTTGCCGACTGACCTGAAAGGACACAGACATGAAAGGCGACTTCTCGCGGGTGAGCTTCGACCCCCGCAACCATTTCAGCCAGGTGCTGCTGCAACAGGGCCGGGTCACCCTGGACGCGGATCCGAACGAGCAGGGCGCGATCCTGCTGCACTACCTGCGCACGCTCGCGCGCGACCTGTTCGGGCCGTACGCCGCGCCGGTCGACAACGCCGGCTTCGACCTGCAGCTCGACGGCGACGACGGCGCGCTGAGCCTGCGCATCGGCGCCGGCCGCTACTACGTGCAGGGCATCCTGTGCGAGAACGAAGGCTGCGACTACACCGCCCAGCCGCACTTCCGCCCGCAGCCGCAGGGCAAGGAGCAAGGCTCCGGCGACCCGCTGCGGCGCTGGCTGGAATCGTCGAACCGCGACGACGACACGCGCTTCTGGATTTACCTCAAGGTGTGGGAGCGCCACCTCACCAGCGTGGAATGGCCGCAACTGCGCGAGGTCGCGCTCGGCGGCCCCGACACCTGCAGCCGCGCCCAGGTGGTGTGGCAGGTGCGCGCGCTGGCGCTCGACGAGATCGAAAGCGCGCTGAAGGATCGCTACGAAGCGACCAAAGCGCGCCTCGGCACGACCCAGGACGACGCCGAACGCGCGCGCTTGCAGGCGCGCCTGGACGATCTGCAAGAGCGCATCTCGCAATTGAACGAGGACTACCGCCAGTCCTGCGCGGTGCCGCTGGCGCTGTTCGACCGCGACCTGCCGACCCTGGCCGCGCAGCTGCGCCCGGCCGAGCGCCTCGACGACCCGTGCATCGTCAGCCCCGACGCCGAGTACCGCGGCGCCGAGAACCAGCTGTACCGGGTCGAGATCCACCGCGGCAACGAGGACGGCGGCACCGCCACGTTCAAATGGTCGCGCGACAACGGCAGCGTGCTGACCCGCTGGATCGGCGGCGGCGGCAGCCGTCTGGAAGTGGCCAACCCGCGCGACTTCCGCGACGCGCAATGGATCGAACTCAGCGACGAGGACGACGACCTGCTCGGCGAGCCCGGCAGCCTGTGCCGCATCGCCAGCGTCGAAGGCAACGTGCTGATCCTCACCGCCGAACAGGACCGCCTGCCCGGCCCGACCAGCAAGCTGCGGCGCTGGGACCAGAGCGCGAACGGCGACGTGCGCCTGAAGGACGGCGCGGTGCCGGTGGTCGACAAGAACGGCGACTACGCCTGGATCGACCTGGAAGACGGCGTGCAGGTGCGCTTCGCCGCCGACGGCGAATACCGCAGCGGCGATTACTGGCTGATCCCGGCGCGCACCACCGGCAAGATCGACTGGCCGCTCGATTCCACCGGCAACGCGGCCTACCAGCCGCCGCGCGGCGCCGACCCACAATACGCGCCGCTGGGTTTCATCGGCGCCAATTCCGACGGCAACCCGAGCGCGGAAACGCCGTGCCGCTGCTTCGTCCATCCGACCAGCACCTGCGGGATCCTGCAAGGGCGGGTGCGCGAAGATGGCGACCGGGTGGTGGCGAAGCCGCAGGCGCTCGACACCCAGGCGGCGACCAAGGCGGTCGCCAAGGTCGCGCGTACGACCAAGAGCACGAGCAAAGACGCTGCGGGCAAAGGCGGCAAGGACGTCTGAGCCGGCGCGCCCGCTGCGCCCGCAATGGGCGCGCGGGCTGCGCTTGCGGCGCTCCGGCGCGGTCCGCGTCGGAGCGTCGCGTTCGCTGCTTCGCGCTTACTTCAATTCCGCCGCGGCCCGATTGCGGTCGACGCCAACGATCGGCCATGCGCTCGGCACGAACTGTTCGTCCAGCGACAGTTTGTAGTTCGCGCCGACGAAATAGGCCTTGGCCGCCGCATTGTCCTGCAACACATAGCGGATGAAAGCCGTGCTGATGCCGCCGAACTCGTTGTACCTCAGCTCGCGCACCGGGCTGAAATGGGTCGCGAAGCGCGCGGTCGCGCCCCACGCCGGCAGCCGCTGCAGCTGCGGGTCCTGCCACAGGTTCGGCCAGGCGATCGCCGGCACCACGGTGTCGGCCGCGCCGGTCAGGATCAGCGCCGGCGCCTGCAGGGTCGCGCTGAGGCCGAGCGGTCCGGGTTCGATCGGCAACACTCCGACGATGCGCAGGCGCGGGTCGATCGCCGCCTGCACGCGCGCCGGAAAACTGCCGGTCTGCAGCGCCGCCTGCCCACCGGCCGAATGCCCCGCGATCAGCGTGCGCGCCAGATCGACCTTGCCGAACAACGGCGACTGCGGATCGCGATCCATGCGGATCAGTTCGTTGAGCCCGAGCAGCGGCATCGCCGGCGTGGAGTTGATGAAGTCGCCGACGTTCATGACGATGACGCCCTGGCTGGCCCAGTGCTGCACCATCGGCGCGTACTGCCCCGGGTTCGACAGGATGCCGCCGGCGAACACCACCACCGGCAGTTTGCCGAGCTGGCCGATGTTGCGCGGGTAATACACGCTGGTGCTGATCGGGTCTTCGAAGCCGTACGGGAACGCGGCATCGCAGCGCACGCCCGTATCGAGCAGCACCAGTTTCGCGATCAGGCCGACCAGTCCGCGGCAATCGCCGACCACCGCGTCGGTGGCGACGCTGTACGGCCCGGGCGCCGCAGCGAATTGCGCGTTGGCCTTGCCGAACGCGGGAAACAGCAGGGAGCGCGCCTGCACGTCCTGCTGCTGCAGGTAGGCGAGCCGGACCGCCGGTTCGCTCACGCGTTCGGTCGCCGGTTCTGCCGCGCCGGCGTGAGCGGACAGCGCCGACAACGCCAGCAGCGCCGCGGCGCTGAGCTTGTGCTTGGTTTTCATTTCGTATCGTCCTGACTGCGGGGGGAGGTTCGCATTGGGGAGGTTCGCGTTGCGCTGCATCCGCGCCGTTGCGTGGCGGCCCGGGCGCGGTACGGGCCTTGCGCGCGTCCGGCCGCAGCGCGGCCGGACGCGCGCGGACGCTCACAGACCCAGCGGCCAGTACGGCACGCAGGTCGCCGGCCGCTGCGGATCCAGCGCGTTGAGCACCAGACTCAGCACGTTCGGCGAGATCGCCATGCCGACGTGGTTGCTGAAATCCAGCGGGCAGCGGTCCTGCAACACCACGTCGCGCGCGTTCGGCGCCTGCATGAAACCGCTGGTGTACGGCACCACGGTGCGGTCGTAGCGGGTGGCGATGTTGACGTACTCGACGCCCGGCACCGCCGCGGTTCCGCCGGCGTTGAGCTCGTCGAGGAACGCGCTAGGCGGCAGGTATTCCAGGCACGCGGCGCACACGCCGTCGTAAAACGCGGCGCCGAGGTACGGCGCGGCGTCGGTCAGCGCATGCACCAGATCGTTGAGCCCGTTCAAAGTCGTGCCGCGGTAATTCGGCGCGAAACCGATCAGCTTGCGGACCTTGCCGGCGCCGCCGGCGTATTTGATGTAGTACGCCGGAACCGTGGTGCCTTCGGAATGGCCGACGATGTCGAGCTTGGCCGCGCCGGTGGCGGCGAGCACGCGGTCGACGAAGCCGCCGAGCTCGATCGCGCTGTCGGCCATCGGCGCGATGCCTTTGACCCCGAACGCGCCGGCGCCGTAATCCAGCGAATACACGCAGCGCCCGGTCGCGGCGATCTTCGGCCCCATGTAGGCCCAGTTGAGCAGGCGGCCGGCGCCGAGGCCGTGCACCAGCACCACCGGCTCGGGATGCGCCGCCGACGGCGTGCAGCGCCAGTCGTTGATACCGCGGTCCGCGGCCGCGGCCGGCAGGGCCGCGCAGGCGGCGACGAGCAATGCGACAAGGGCGAGCGCGCGACGTAGATTCATCTGGGGTGCTCCGGTGGGCGGGTGGATGCCGCGTTGGCCGGCCAGGGGTTCCCGGATAAACTGAAAACCAACCTGACCACATTCCCGGCGATCACTACTGCATGCCCGCCTCATCTGGCAAGAGCCCTGACCAGATTCCTTTGACCGCCTCCGCAGAACCGGCCGAAGCGGCGCCGGCGCGCCCGCGCGTCTACCGCAACCGCACATCGGACGAGCGTCGCGCCGAACGCCGCGACAAGCTGCTGGAGGCGGCCAAGACCGCGTTCACCGAGCAGGGCTACGCCCGTACCTCGATCGAGCACCTGTGCGCGGCCGCCGGCATCTCCACCCGCAACTTCTATGAGGAGTTCGCGCGCAAGGAGGAAGTGCTGTTCGCGCTCTACGACACGGTCAACGGCCAGGCCCTGGACGCGGCGCTGGCGGCGACCCGCGACGCCCCGCTCGACGTGGTCGCGCGCGCCCAGGCCGGCGTGCGCGCCTACCTGCGGGTGATGACCGCCGACCCGCGCCTGGCGCGCATCTCCTACGTCGAATCGGTCGGCGTCAGCGCCGAGATGGAGCGCCACCGCAACGCGTCCTACCGCGCCTTCGCCGCCTTGATCGAACGCCAGGCCGGCGAACTGATGGCCGCCGGCTTCATCCCGACCCGCGATTTCTCGCTGACCGCGATCGCCCTGGTCGGCGCGGTCAAGGAACTCGGCGTGGCCACGGTCGCGGCCGGCGCGGGCGAGGAGGAAGCGCGGATCGAACGCGCCAGCGAGGAGGCGGCGCGGTTGGTGGTTGCGGCGATATTGGCGCCGTCGTTGCGGGGGTTGTTGGGGTCAGCCTGATCAGCCAGGCCGACTCCTCGCGAGCCCGCGCCCTTGGCGCCGCCATGCGCCGCCCCGCTCGCGAACTTCGGCACAAGCAGCGCTTGAAGCTCAAGCGGCCTCCAGCTCCGGCTGCGTGCGTTGTCGCGCGCAGCCGAACCCCAGACGAGTTTTACCCGGAAATACCCAGCCGCTTGAGCAGCGCGACGGTGACCTTCTTCGACGGAAGTTCCATCGCCGAATCGTGGACTTCCTGCATTTTCTGCTTCAGGGCATCCACATACGCCTGCGGCTTGCCGGCCATGACCGCCACCTGCAGCGCCTCCATGATGTAGTTGCGCAAACGCAACTCCGCTCCCGCCGCGAAACCGTTGTCCGGCGTCGCCCTGCGAACGCAATCGTCCACATCGAACTGCGACTGCACGTTGTCGCAAAAACTGTCGAGGTGCAGGTCGATGAAGTAAACCTTCGATCCATCCGCGATATTCGGGAACGCGCCATGATCGAAGCCGGCGACCTCTTGTCCGGACTCGACGACAGCCCAGATCCCTGAACCGCTCGCGCGCGCAACTCCTTTTCCGATGGCGTTCATGCTCAGGTCCCTCCCGCTCGGGAAATTCGCACCGCCCTGGTATCGAGCGGCTTGCTCGCGGCATCGAAGAATTCGAGCTTCGCCCCGCTCTCGTCGGCGGGAATGCTTCGGGTCTTGGCGGCCGAGAAAGCGATCTCCAAACGGTCGGCGCCAAGCGGCTTCAGCACGCCCGCCTGTCCGTGCAAGGTCACCTTCTTGACCAAGTCCAGATTCTTGCCCTGTACGGTGATCGTGAAATCCGACGGCACCGCGAAATGCAGATCCGGACTGATCGACGCTATGGCCATCTGCTTCGCCGCAGCTGCGGGCGCGGCGGCCGCGCCGTCCTTGCAGGCGTCGCCCGAGGGGGCGTCGACGTAATCCAGGTCGTGCCTGTCCCGACCGTGCGGTGAAATCACCCACACCGAGCGGTCTTTCTGCATCGCCGCCAGACGCGGCGAAATCGCGGGCGCCTTCACCACGATGCCGCGCATGTCCGGCGCGATGCTGAAATCGCTTGGCGTCAACGATTGGCCCAGCACCATCACGGTCTGTGCGCGCCATACGTTGCGTCCCTCCAGCAGCAACACGGAAGGGAAGCAGGCATTCACCGTACCCGACACTTGGCTGATCCGGACGCCCCTGTCGGCGCTGCCCAGCAACAGCGAGGTGAACCAGTCGAAGTCCGCGGCCTTGCGGTCTATCGGCACGACGATCGATTTACTCTGCGACCCCGCAAGTTCGCCGGATACCAGCTTCGCCGTCTGCGGCCCCCACTTGGTTTCGACCTGAAGCTCGATCGCGCGCCACCAGGCCGGCACCGACATGTCCACGGACAGGTCGTAAGGCTTCAACCTCTGCTCGATATCGATGCTGCCATGCTTGGCGTCCACCACCGCCCGCGGCCCGAGCACCCAGCCGAAGGTCTGTTTGCCGCCCACGGTGTATCCGACCACCGACGGCACCCGCTCGAGCGCGCTGACCTTGTCGACGGCTTGCCGCGAATAGCCTAATGCGGCATTCGCCGCCCGGCCCGACCCGGGCGCGGCCGCTGCTATGGACAACGCCAACGCCATGCTGTCGGCGGCGCGAGCGCTCGTCGACATCTGCTGCGCCTGTTCCCTGGGGCCTACCTCGTAAATACGGACGCCCGCCTCGCTGATGGCCGCGTCCAATTTCGCCAGCAAACCCTCTGAGCGCAGGGCATCCGCGTCCATTGGAATATCCGCGACGGCGCCGGCGCATGCGCCTATGACGCTCATTCGCCCGCGCGCCGCGTCCAGGAATCTCTCGGCCTCGGCCAAGTCGGCTTGAGTCGCGGTCGCCCGGCGCTCAGGAGACCATTTGTCGCGGTGCACTTGATAGTCGTAGCTGCGGATCCGCGCTTTCGCCCGATGCACGTCCCGCATGAAGGCGGCCACCGCCGCAGGCCTCGGCACCCCTGGAGTACCGGGCCCGCACGACTGCGCGATGCCTGTCGCGAGCGCCTTCGCATCGACGCTTGAAAGCCAGGACAGCGACTCGGAATAAGACACGGGCGGATCGCCCCAGCGGGCGTCCGCCGCCAACGCCGCCCGCGCCTTGTCGGCCGAGGCCGAACCGGTGCTGGGCATGGCCACGGGCTGCCCCAGGCTGCGGTCGACGAAGACCGCGCCCTCGCGTTCGAGCGCGGCCACATCCGAGCCCAAGCCAAAATCGCCGTTCACTCGCGCATGTGCGTTGATGCTGAGCATCCATTCGTCGATGTACTGCCGCTTGGCCACATCAGCGTCCCCGCCCTTCGGCTTGACGCTTACCTGGACCACGCCGAGCGACCTGGGCGCCTTCGGATCGGGAACGACCGTGACCTGAAAATTGAGGCGGACCAGCGCCGAGCCCCGATAATCGTGCAGATCGTCGAGCGAGGCCGCATTGCGCGCGCTCTTGAGCAAATCCAGATAGGCCTGCTGATCGCGAAAACGGTCGAACGGACTGGAAAGCGCGTCGGTCGCGGCGATCTTTCCGGCCTGGCCGGCGAACGCTGTCTTCATCGACGCGACCAAAGCATCGATCTGGGTCTTGAGCTTGTCCAGCGCTTCGGGCTCGACCTTGCCAGGACTCGTACCCAAGGGGGCCGATGCGGAAACGCCGAGATTCGGATTCACCGGCGCGGTCTGCTCAGGCAGCTTGCTGCGCAGGATCTCGGCGTCGCGCTTGAGCTGATCGAGTTGAAGCTGAAGCCGCAGCTGGTTGATCTCGTGCTGGATTTTGTCGCCCTCCTGGTCGCGGCGGTAGTCCAACCCTGCGGCGGGATCGAATTTCAAGCCGAGCGCGGCCGACAGAGCGCTTATCCGCTCGACGTCCCGGTAGATGTCGGGCGTGAACTGGACGTTTGGCGCGTCGTCGATCAGTTCCTGCAACCGCGCCATCTCGCGACTGCGTTCGCTGATGAGCGCCTCGCGGCTGTAAAGCTTCGGATCGGAAACGACGATCGTCCCCGGCAGCGAACGTTCGCTGGGATCGTACTTGGTCGACTTCGGACTGATCGTCGCGCACCCACATACAACAACCGCCGTGAACGCCAACACGAACCCTTGGCCCCTGAGTCTCATCGTCTTAGTCCTTGAAGACAGCGATCTCGTCCCGGCATCGGCTCGGCATTCACGACCGGCCCGTGTTCCGGCCGACATCGAACGAACGCCTTGGCCCAGCCCCCTGTGCCCAGCCCCGATCGCGAAACCGCTTCGATCCTGTGCGGCTGTCGCCGGCCGCTTTGCGGGTCCGCCGCGCAAATCACGCTTGCGCACCCACCTCATCGAAATCGTCCCGCTTACGACACCATGCGATCCAATGCAACGTGCCGCACTACCCGGAGCGGCCATGTTTCGATCGGTCTCGTCAACTCAAGCGAAAGCACTCTGGTTTTGCATCCATTTCATGCTTACGACTAAACCTTTAGACACACTTTTCGAAGATCTCCACTTCTAATAAGAAAAGCCCTCCTTTCGGAGGGCCTTTTTTTTGTTAGCTACTTCAACCAAGAATTCGGTCGAGCGCCGAATCTTAGCGGTTCGGCGCCGTCCTCAGAACTTGTAGCCCACGGTAAAGCTATAGCTGCGCCCGAAGATACTCGCGTAATCCGGCGAATCCCCCAGGAAGCTGTTCGGATCGTAGAACGGCAACCGATCGAACAGGTTCTTGACCGTCACGCCGACGTTGATCTTGTCGGTCGGCCGCCAGTTCAAACTCAGGTTCGCCGTCCACCACGACGGCGCGCCGTCGCACTGCGGCTTGGGCACCGGCAGGTAGCCGGCGGTGCAGGTCTGTTCGTTGTTGTCGACTTCGTCGACGCGCTCGCGCGCCCACTTGGTGCCGCCGACGTAGTTGACGAAGACGCTGGTGGTGAACTTCTGATAATTCCAGTCGGCGTTGATCGTCGCGCGCAGGCGCGGGTTGTTGTAGTAGCCGACGGTGTCGCCGTAGAACCAGCCGCTTTCGTCGTCGAGGTAGGAGCGGTTGCGGTTGGCGAGGGTCGCGGCCAGGCCGATGTTGAGGTTGCCCCACTCGCCCAGCGAGAAGCGGCTGCGCGCGTCGATGTCGAAGCCGTCGATCAGGGTGCGGCCGCGGTTCTTGTACTGGCCGACCACGCTGGCGACGTTGCCGGCGCTGTAGCCCGGCAGCGTGCCCGGGCAGGTCACGCCGCTGGCGGGGTCGGCGCACATCGCCGCCAGCGCCGCGACCGCGGCGCGGTCGGAGTCGGTGATCGGCGAGCGGATCAGTTCCGAGATGTCCTGGATCTTGCTGAAGTCCGGCGCGGAGATTTCGTTGCGGCGGTAGACGAACCAGTAGTCGGCCGACACCGACAGCCAGTCCAGCGGCTCGAACACGAAGCCCAGGGTGGCGATCTTGGCCTTCTCCGGTTTGAGCTCCTGGTTCGGCTGGGTCATGCGCGCGACGGTGCGGCTGCAATCGACGTTGAGCAGCGAGTTGCCGAGATCGACGTCGCCTGCGCGGCGCGACTGGCGCAGCAGGTTGGCGATGGCGTTGGTCTCGCTGCAACGCTGTTCGTCGCGGAAGCCGCCGAGCTGGGCGAACACGCCGCCGGTGCCGGCCTCGGCCAGGCTCGGCGCGCGGAAGCCTTCCGAGTAGGTGCCGCGCAGCATCAGCTGCGGCAGCACCTGGTACTTCAGGCCGATCTTCGGCGCCACGTTGGCGTTGAAGTTCGGGTACTTGTCCACGCGCAGCGCGGCGTCGAGTTCGAGCTTGTCGGTCAGCGGCGCCACGGTCTCGGCGAACAGCGCGTAGGTGTTGCGCTTGCCGTCGAACCACGAGCCGCCCTGCTGGGTGATCAGGCCGCGCGCGGCGTCTTCGTTGCCCGGGGTGTAGAAGGTCTCGCGGCTGATGTTGAAGCCGAACGCGGCGCGCATCTCACCGCCCTTGAGCTGGGCGATCGGCCCTTCGATCTTGCCGTCGAGGGTGTGCAGGCGGGTCCAGGACTGGATGTCGAAGGTCGGGTAGGCCTCGCGCAGCAGCTTCGAGTTGGCTTCGCTGATCTCGCCGAACTTGTACGCCGGGTGGTCGGAGATGATGACCCGGCCGGTGCCCGGATCGACGGTGAACGGTCCGAACGCCCTGCGGAAACCGTCGAGGTTGACGTTGATGGTCTGGTAGGTGGTCGAATGGGTGCCGGCGGTGGCGAACGCGGTTTCCCAGTTCCAGTCGCCGAAGCTGCCGCGCAGCCCGGTCAGCGCGCGGTAGCTCTTGTCGGTGTTGCGCTGGCCGAAGTAGTCGCTGCCGGCGTCCTGCAACAGGTACTGCAGGCCGACCACGCCGCCCATCATCGCGCGCAGCTCGGGGCTGGCGTGGTTGTACTCGTTGTTCGGGCCGAGGAAGGGATACAGGAACTGGTTGACGGTCGCGCCGGTGTCGCGCGAGAACCAGCTGGTCGGGTTGCCGGTGGTGGTGCTGAACGCGCGCGGGGTGCCGCCGTTGGCGCGCAGGTCGATGTCGGTGTAGGTCAGCTCGGTGAACGACTCGGTGTTCTCGCCGATCAGGAAATGCGCGTTGACGTAGCCGGTCATGCGCTCGGTCTGCGCGCCGGCGTCGATCTCGTTGTTCATCCAGGTCTGCCAGATGCAGCGCGGGCCGGCGGCTTCGCCGGTCAGCACGTTCTTGCAGCCCGGCGCGGCTTCCTGCACGCGCGCGCCGGTTCGCGGATCGAAGGCGAAGTAGGTGCCGGGGTTGAATTCGCCCGGCTTGCTGCCGGTGCCCAGGCGCAGGTTCTTGAGGTAGTTCGGATTGTTGATGTAGTACTGGTTCGGCCGCTTGTCGTAGAAATCGCTCAGCGGGATCGCGTCGCGGCGATAGAAATTGAAGGTGCCGTAGACGTTGAAGCGGTCCTTGTCGAGATCGCCGAAGCCGGCGGTGACGCTGGCCTGGTGCTCGCCGTAGGAATCGATGCGCGAGGACATGTCGGTGGTCGCGGTGACCTCGGCGCCCTGGTAGTTGCGCTTGGTGATGACGTTGATGACGCCGGCCATCGCGTCGGTGCCGTACACCGCCGAGGCGCCGTCGGTCAGCACTTCCATGCGGTCGATCGCCGCGGCCGGGATCGAGTCGATGTTGACGAACTGGGTCTGGAACCCGGCCGGCGCGCCGTAGTACGACAGGCGGCGGCCGTTGAGCAGGACCAGGGTCGCCTGCGCGCCGAGGCCGCGCAGGTTGGCCTGCGAGGCGCCGTCGGAGCCGGTGAACAGCGAGCGCGAATCCTGCTGCGCCGGACGCGCGGCCGGCAGGTTGTCGAGCACCTGCAACAGCGTGCGCGCGCCCATGTTCTCGATGTCCTGCTTGCTGATGACCTGCACGGGCGAGGCGGTTTCCACATCCGAGCGGCGGATGTTGGAACCGGTCACTTCCACCCGCGACAGTTCGGTGGTCTTGCCCTCGGCCTTGTCGCCCGGCGCGTCCTGCGCGGCGGCGAGCGGGAGGTGGCCGAGCAGCGCGGCGGCCAGCGCCAGCGACAGCGGAGCGACGGGAATGCGGGCGTTGCGACAGGAAACGGGGCGGTGGGCGCGGTGATCGCGCGGGCGGCGGCGGGCGGACGACATCGGAACTCTCCTGGCAGGATCTGCGGCGCGGATGGCGGAAAGAGGCAACAGCGATCCCGGGCCGCGGCCGGTCGGCCGCAGTCGGTATGGGCGGGGGGAGGAGCGGTGTTACGTGGCGAGTGCGGTCATGGCGCGAGGATGCTGGCGGTATCGCCCTCCTGGCCGATCAGCGCGGCGTTGGCCCAGTTGGCGCAGACCTGGGCGGGTTGGTCGCCCTGCGCGCCGAGCGTGCGCAGGCTCAGGCGGGACAGGCCGCGGATGTCGAGTTCCGGCTTGACCACGCCGGGCGCCTTGACCAGACCGCTGTCGTAGAGCAGGCGGCCGTCGCCCCAGACCTGGAATTGCAGGCCGCCGGCGGCGCGGCAGGCGTCGTCGACGCCGAGGTCGGCGCGCAGCAGACGCCACTGGCCGCGCAGGTCGACCTCGATGCGGCTGGCCGGACCGACGCCGAGGCCGCGGCGGAACAGCAAGCCGTTCATGCGCAGCGCGCCGTCGCCGCGGAACGCGCGGTCGGCGCGCGCCTGGGTGGCCAGGGCGGCCGGCAACGGCAGCTCGGAGAGATAGCGTTGCTGTGCCGGGCGCTCCGGTTCTTGATGTTCGAGGATGTGGAAGCTCGACAAGGCGATCGGGCCGACATCGCGCGGCTGCAGCGCATCGACCGCGCGCGCCGCGCCCGCTTGTGCAGCGATGACCATCGGATCGCTAGCCGAAGCGCCGTCGCCTTCGGGGTTCTGCACGCTGAGCACGCGGAAGCGCAGCAGGCGGCCGGCGCGCGCCGGGAAGTCGATGCGCTGGGTCTCCTGTTTCAGCTGCAGGCGGCCGCGCGCGACCGGTTCGCCCCACTCGCCGTTGCTGTCGCCGAGGTACACCTCGTAATCGCGCACCTGGCCGTGCTTCCAGTTCTTGTCGTTGCGCGGCGCCAGCTCGATGCCGTCGATCAGCTTGCGTTCGCCGAAGCCGATCGTCCATTCGTGCGCGCCGGTGCGGATCGCCTGATTGCGCACGCTGCGGAACCAGGTCTGCGGATCGTCGTCGAACGCGTTTTCCAGGGCGTGCCCAGGTTCTTCGGCCGGACGGTTGACCACCAGCAGGCTGTCGGCCGGCAAGGCGCGGCCCAGCGCCGGCGCGGCCGGATACGCATCGTCGGCGGGCGCCGCGGCGACGGCGAAGTCGAGCGCGAAACTCAGCGGCTTGCGGATGTCCGCCGCGGCGCTGCGCACGTGCACGCTGCCCTTGCGCTCGGCCGGATCGAAGTACCAGCCTTCCGCCGCGGCTTGCAGCGCGGCCGCATCCTTCAGTTGCGGCAGCGCGCGGCCGTCCAGCGACACCGAACGCGGCGCCTGCCGGCTCAGCACGCGCAGCGCGTAACGGCGCTGCGGCAACTGGCCTTGGTACTGGCCCTGCACCGCGTCGATCGCCACCGTCACCGGGCCGCTGCCGGCCGCCGGTGCGCTCATGCGCACCTGCTGGGTGCTCGACTCGCCTTGCTCGTAACGACGGGTGTTGCCGTCGTCCTCGTACAACGCGTACTGCGATTCGCCCTGCGGATACAGGTCGAACGCGATCTCGTCCAGCGGCTTCTCGCCGTCGTACAGCATCGCCGGATGCATCGGCACGATCGCGCCGGCGCGCACGAACAGCGGCAGCGTAGCCAGGTCGACCTGGCGGTCGAGATCGCGCCCGGCCGCGCCGGCCTGCACGCTGCGGCCGTCCCAGTAGTCGAACCAGCGCCCGGCCGGCAGATGGATGCCGCGCCGCCAGCCGCGGCTGGCGGCCTGGCTGCGGTACACCGGCGCCACCAGCAGATCGCGGCCGAGCAGGAACTGATATTTGTAGGCTTCGTCGCGCGCGTGCGGGTCCTGCGGGTAATCCCACATCAGCCCTCGCACCGGCGGCGCGCCGGTCTGCGCGGCCTCGTGGCTCAGGCCGTACATGTACGGCGTCAGCCGCATCTTCAACTTGAGGTAATCGCGGTTGATGCTGCGGTACGGCTCGTCGAACCACCACGGATGCTTGCGCGCGTTCGACGACCAGCCCGACATGCCCATCAGCACCGGCGTGAACGCTTTCCACTGCAGATCGCGGGTGTAAGTCTCGGCGCTGCCGCCGAAGATCGCGTCGACGTCGCCGGTGGCGTAGGCCATGCCCGACAGGCCCGAGCCGATCAGGGTCGGCACGTGCCAGCGGATGTAATCCCAGCTCGCGCTCTGGTCGCCGGTCCAGGCCACCGCATAGCGCTGGATGCCGGCCCAGCCCATCACCGTCCACAGGAACGGGCGCGAGTCGGAGTTCTTCATGATGCCGTCGAACGCGGACTGGTTCGCGTCCATCGCGAACTGATAGCCCTTGCCGGTCCAGGCCACGTCGAGCTTCTGCACCCGGCTGCCGGCGGTGCCGACTTCCCAGGCGATCTTGTCGACGCCGTTCTCGGTCCACAGGCCGGTGCGGAAACCGTATTTCGCCAGCCCCTTCACCGTCTCGGGCAGTTGCTTGTAGCCGCAGCCGTAGCCGTCGTTGGGCAGGATCCAGCCGCCGGGCATGTCGTGTTCGCGGTACTGGCGCGCGACGCTCTCGACCACATCGGGCGTGGTGCCGGTGGGGCCGTCGTGCCAGCCTTCGGGCACGGTGCCGGGCTTCTTGACGTTGTCGCCGTCGTTGTAGCAATCGGCGTCGCCGTACGACAGCGCCCAGCGCGGCAGCAGGCCGGCGCGGCCGGTGAGGCGGGTGTAGCGTTCGAGCAGGCGCGGCAGCTCGCCGACGAAGTAATACGCGTCGAAGCGGTCTTCGCGGTGCAGCAGCGTGGCCTGATCGCTCTGGCGCAGGTCGTAGCTGCCGTCGCTCCAGGTGTTGCGCAACATGCCCCAGCCGCGCGAGCTCAGCAGCATCGGCGCTGGGCTCGGGCGGTCGCCCTCCTCCCAGCCGCCGGAATACGACACTTCGACTTCGCGGCCCTTGAACTGATAGCGGCCGTTCTGCTGGCCGCCGCCGTAGAACGCTTCGTCGGGCTGCGACGACAGCACCTGCACGCTTTGCGCCGCGTCCAGGTCCAGCGGTTGCAGTTCCTGCCACAGCGGCGTGCGGCGCTCGCCGTCGATGCGCTCCAGCCGCAGCTTCAGCGGCGCGCGCTGCACGTGCAGCACCAAGGCGCCGGTGCGCACGCGCACTTCGGCCGCGTCTTCTTCGAGGCTGGCCGCGGTTTTTTCCGCCGCCTGCGGCAGCACGATCGGCGCAGCCTTGTCGCCGGCGCCGGTCAGCTTGCCGCGGCGGCCGGCCTGGACCCGCACGATGTCGTCGGCGAGCACGTCGATCCGCAGCACCGCGCCGGTGTCGGTGCTCAGTTCCCAGTTCGGCGTCGCGCCGTCGCCGGCGCGCACCGCGCGCAGGTTGCCGACCGGCTCGGCGACGGCCGGCACGGCCAGCGCGGCCAACAACGCGGCCGACAAAGTCGCGACCGACAGTCGCGCACGACGCACACGGAATTCCACCTTGCCCCCAAGGCCCGCGCGGCGGGCATTCGAAATCGATGAACGAAAAGCGAGTGCGGCCGACTCTAGGCCAGGATTTCAAAACCTGTCAATGAATTGAAAGAAAATAGGAAGAAATTCTTTGGTGAAACGAAAGATTGTGCAATGCAATACTTTCCAAAGTACGCAAAAACCCCTGTTAAGCGCGCAACGAAAGCGCTCTGCGCCAAACCTTTCGCTTTGACCCGGCCGGCACGCACACGAAGCCCATTTAGCCGGTTTCTTTTGTTTTACTTTCGATAATTGACTTTCCGAAAGAAAACGCAGATCGTGCCGTCGCTCAACAGGAATCTTTCATGGACGCCACTCCGCTTTCCGATTCGTCCGCCTGGCAGCGCCTGGGCGGAGCCGACACCGCCGCCGAGATCGCCCAGCAACCGGCGTTGTGGGAACGGCTGGCCGAAGATCTGGCGCAGGCGCGCGAGCGCGTGCAGGCCTTCCTCGGCGACCGCCTCAGCGATCCGCGCCAGCGCGTGCTGTTCACCGGCGCCGGCAGTTCCGGCTTCATCGCCGACATGGTCGCCGACCGCATCAACGCGCAATGGCCAGCCGACGTGCGCGCGGTGCACACCACCAGCCTGCTGACCCATCCGGCGCTGTACTTGCAACGCGACCGGCCGACCCTGCTGGTGTCGTTCGCGCGCAGCGGTTCCAGCCCGGAAAGCGTGGCCGCGGTCGATCTGCTGCGCGCCCAGGTCGACGACGCGCGCTTCCTCGACATCACCTGCAATCCCGACGGCGAACTCGCGCGCCGCGGCGCCGGACGCGAGGACACCTGCACCCTGCTGATGCCGCCGGCCAGCTGCGACCGCGCCTTCGCCATGACCAGCAGCCTGAGCTGCATGCTGCTGTCGGCGCTGTGCGTGTTCGACGCGGCGCCGTGGCCGCAGCGCCTGGAGCATCTGCGCGAAGCCGCCGCGCTGGCGCGCGAAGGGCTCGCGCAATGGGACGCGCCCGCCGCCGCGCTGGCGCAGCGCTCGTTCAACCGGGTGATCTATCTCGCCAGCGGCCCGCTGGAAGCGCTGGCGCGCGAGGCCGCGCTGAAGGTGCTGGAACTCACCGCCGGGCAGACTCTCGCGTTGGCCAACACGCCGCTGGGTTTCCGCCACGGGCCCAAGTCCACGCTCGACGGCAACACCCTGGTGGTGGTGATCCGCAGCGCCAACGCGCTGGCGCGGCGTTACGAGCAGGACCTGCTCGACGAACTGCGCCGCGACGGCGTCGCCGGGCAGGTGCTGTCGATCGGTCCGCAGTCGGACCTCGGCGGCGGCGACGACCACAGCCTGCGCGCGCCGCCGCTCGACGACGCGTGGCTGGCGCCGGTGTGGCTCGGCTTCGCCCAGCTTTATGCCTTGCAGCGTTCGGCCGCGCTCGGCCTGACTCCGGACAATCCGTTCCCCGACGGCACCGTCAACCGCGTGGTCAAGGGCGTCGTCATCCATCATGGCTGACGCCGCGCCTTCCGCTGCCGCGCTGAACTACGGCATCGACATCGGCGGGACCAAGATCGAACTGGTCGCCTGCGATGCCGGGTTCGAGGTGCGCCATCGCCGGCGCATCGCCACGCCGCAAGGCGACTACGCCGGGTTCCTGGCCGCGCTGGAGGCCTTGGTCGCCGACGCCGACGCCGAACTCGGCAGCGCCGGCGCCGCGGTCGGCATCGCCCTGCCCGGCGTGCGCGACCGCCGCAGCGGCTTGCAGCTCAGCGCCAACGTACCGTCGCTGACCGGGCGCAGCGTCGCCGCGGATCTGCAGGCGCGCCTGCGCCGGCCGCTGTTTTTCGGCAACGACCTGCAGTGCTTCGCCTTGTCGGAAGCGCACGGCGGCGCGGCGGAAGGCTATCCGAGCATGTTCGGCGCGATTCTCGGCACCGGCGCGGGCGGCGGGTATTGCCTGCACGGCCGCCTGGTCTCCGGCTTCAACAGCCTGGCCGGCGAATGGGGCCACTGGAGCGTGCCGGCGCATCTGGTCCAGCGCCATGGTCTGGCGGTGCTCGACTGCGCCTGCGGGCTGCGCGGCTGCGTCGAGCGTTACGTCTCCGGCAGCGGGCTGGTCGCGCTGTACCGCCACTTCGGCGGCGAGGCGGCCGAGGCCGGCGAAGTGTTCGCCCGCGCCGACGCCGGCGATGCGCGCGCGCAGCAGGCGTTGTCCGCGCATCTGGACCTGCTCGGCCACAGTCTGGCCGCGCTGGTGCTGGCGCTGGATCCGCACGTGATCGTGCTCGGCGGCGGCCTGTCGCAACACGCGCCGCTGTACGAAGTGTTGCCGACGGCGGTCGCCGCGCATCTGTTCAACGGCGTGCAGGTGCCGCCGATCGTGCCGCCGCGGTTCGGCGACGCCGGCGGCGCGCGCGGCGCGGCCTTGCTCGCGCTGCCTTGAGTTTTCCGTCGCTTCGCCCTTTCCGTTGGAGTTCCGCCATGTCGCCCGTGCAATCGCTGATCGCCTCCCACCGCCAAGGCCGCAACGTCGGCTTGTACAGCGTGTGCTGCAGCAACGAACTGGTGCTGCGCGCGGCGATGGACGTGGCCCGCCGCCACGGCACCGTGCTGCTGATCGAGGCGACTTCCAATCAGGTCGACCAGTTCGGCGGCTACACCGGCATGACCCCGCCGCAGTACCGCGACTACGTGCTGGCTCTGGCGCGCGAGGAGGATTTCCCGCTCGAACGGTTGGTGCTCGGCGGCGATCATCTCGGCCCCAACGCCTGGCAGAAGCGGCCCGCCGAGCAAGCGATGGCGCATGCGCGGGTGCTGATCGAGGCCTATGTCGCCGCCGGTTTCCACAAGATCCATCTCGATTGCAGCATGTCCTGCGCCGACGATCCGGTGCCGCTGGCCGACGCGACCGTCGCCGCGCGCTCGGCCGAACTGGCGCGCATCGCCGAACGCACCGCGGCCGAACACGGCCTGCCGCCGCCGGTGTACGTGATCGGCACCGAAGTGCCGGTGCCCGGCGGCGAAGCCTCGCTGGCCGGCGGCTTGCAGGTGACCACGCCGCAGGCCGCCGAGCAGACCCTGGCGATCCACCGCGAGGCCTTCGCCGCGCCCGATCTGGCCGCGGCCTGGGAACGGGTGATCGCGATGGTGGTGCAGCCCGGCGTCGACTTCGACCACAGCAGCGTGCACGACTACGACCCCGAAGCGGCGCGCGAACTGGCCGACTTCCTCGAACGCCAGCCGCGCATCGTGTTCGAAGCGCATTCCACCGACTACCAGCGCGAGGACGGCCTGCACGCGCTGGTGCGCGACCATTTCGCGATCCTCAAGGTCGGCCCGGCCGCGACCTTCGCCTATCGCGAGGCCTTGTTCGCGCTGGCCGCGATCGAGGCCGAGCTGCTGCCGCCTGCGCAGCGCTCGAACCTGCCCGAGGTGCTGGAACGCTGCATGCTCGACCACCCGCGCCACTGGCAGCAGCACTACCACGGCGACGAGCAAGAGCTGCACCTGCTGCGCCTGTACGCACTCAGCGACCGCTGCCGCTACTACTGGGGCGAGCCGGCCCTGGTCGCCGCGACCGCGCGCCTGTTCGACAACCTCAGCGCGCACGCGCCGCCGCTGTTCCTGCTGAGCCAGCACCTGCCCGAACAGTACCGCGCAGTGCGCGCCGGTACCCTGGCCAATACGCCGCAGGCGCTGGCGCGCCACCGCATCGGCCTGTGCCTGGACGAATACGCCCGCGCCTGCTCGGCTAACGCCTCTGGCGAGCGTGCCGCCGGCGAACATGCCGCCGGCGAACGCGCCGCCGCCGCGGCGAACGGCTAATCTTCGACTTTCTCCGCGGACCCGCCGATGGCCATGCGCAATACCCGTTCCCGCCGGCAGCAGATCCTGCAGTGCCTGATCGAACTGGGCTCGGTGCAGGTCGCCGAGCTGGTCGAGCGCTTCGAGGTGTCGGCGGTGACCATCCGCGCCGACCTGAGCCACATCGAATCGCAGGGCCTGGCCACCCGCACCCACGGCGGCGCGACCCTGGTGCGCACGCCGCCGCAGGAACAGGACATCCATGAGAAGGACGCGCTGAACCTGCCGCTGAAGGAGCGCATCGGCGCGCGCGCCGCGCAACTGGTGCAGGCCGGCGACAACATCATCATCGATTCGGGTTCGACCACCATGACCCTGGCCCGCCACTTGCGCGGCCATCGCGACGTCACGGTGATGACCAACGGCCTCAACATCGCCTGGGAACTGGCCAACGCGCCCGGCGTCGACGTGCTGCTCAGCGGCGGGCTGCTGCGCAAGCAATCGCTGTCGCTGCAAGGCAGCCAGGCCGAGGCCAGCCTCAACGCCTACAGCTTCGACACCTTGTTCCTCGGCGTCGACGGCCTGGACCTGCAGTTCGGCCTGACCACCCACGACGAGGCCGAAGCGCGGCTCAACCACCGCATGGTCGAGCGCGCGCGCCGGATCGTGGTGCTGACCGATGCGTCCAAGTTCGGCCGGGTCAGCCTGCACCGCATCGCCCGCCTCGACCAGATCCACGCCATCATCACCGACGCCGGCATCGACGAGCGCTACCGCGAGGGGCTGCTGAAGCTCGGCATCGAAGTGATCATCACCGAGCCGCTGCCGTGAGCGAATCCCACACCCTCAGCGGCCGCATCCTCACGCCCGCCGGCTGGCGCCGCGGCCGCATCGCGTTCGACCGCCGTATCCGCGCGATCGAAGAAGCCGACGACATCGGCGGCGACGAACGCATCGTCCTGCCCGGCTTCATCGACCTGCACGTGCACGGCGCCGCCGGCGTCGATCTGATGCAGGGCGGCGACGTCGCCCGCACCATCGCCCGCGCGCACGCGCGCTACGGCACCACCGCCCTGCTTGGCACCACCATGACCGCGGCCGAGGACGACATCGTCGAAGCCTTGCGCGCGCTCGCGAACGTCATCGCCGCGCCGGATCCCGACGCGGCGCAAATCCTCGGCGTGCACCTGGAAGGTCCGTTCATCAGCCCGCACCGGCTCGGCGCGCAACCGCCGCTGACGGTCGAGGCCACGCTCGACTCGGTGCGCCGCCTGCACGCGCTGGCGCCGATCCGGGTGCTGACCCTGGCGCCGGAAATCGGCCGCCACACCGAACTGATTCCGGCCTTGAACGCGCTCGGCATCCGCGTCCAGATCGGCCACAGCGCCGGCACCTACGAAGAAGGCCTGGCGGCGCTCAGCGCGGGCGCCGCCGGCTTCACCCACTTGTTCAACGGCATGACGGGCGTCGACCACTACAAGCCCGGCATCGCCGCGGCCGCGCTGGCCCACGCCGAATACGCCGAGCTGATTCCCGATCTGCAACACGTGCACCCCGGCGCTATTCGTCTGGCCCTGCGCGCGATCCCGCGCTTGTACGCGGTCACCGACGCCACCGCCGCCACCGGCATGCCCGACGGCGAATACGCGCTGGGTTCGCAGCGCGTGCACAAATGCCTCGGCTGCGTGCGCCTGGCCAGCGGCTCGCTGGCCGGCAGCGCGCTGACGATGGATCAGGCGCTGCGCAATCTGGTCGAAGTCGGTCTGGACTTGGCCGATGCCTCGCGGCGCGTGTCCACGTTCCCGGCCGACTATCTCGGCCTGGGCGAGCGCGGGCGGCTCGAACCTGGCGCTTGCGCGGACCTGGTGGTGCTGGACGCGCAGTTGCGGGTGGTCGAAGTGCGGGTCGCGGGACAGGCGATCGATTTGTCCTGACAGACGCCGGCCGGCTTCGGACCGGCGGATCGGAAAACATCGGGCCTGAAGGCCTTCCCACAAGCCAGACTCCTCGGCTGCGCAGCGGCGTTGCGCTCCGTTGGTACGCCACACACGCACGTCCATCCGAAACCCGGCCGCCGCCTGTCCCCTGCCGGCCCGGACTGCGTTCGTCTTAGGTGCGCCGCGAACCGGCACGTCCGCTTCGCCCGCCGGAGCAGCGACCGCGCTGCCCGACTCATCGCCACACGGACTACGGAGCATCCATGAAACAGTCATCGACGACGCTGTTGCCCGCCTCTCTCGCTACGCTCTGCCTCGGCCTGGCCCTCGCCGGCGCTGCCGTCGCCGCACCGCCGGGCGGTATCGGCACCACGCCGGCGCCGCAGCCTGCGGGCAACTGGCAGGCGCGGGTGAAGTACCTGCATCCGCATAGCGGCCCCGACGGCCGCTATCTGACCTGGAGCTATGCCGACATCGTCGCGTCGAGCCAGGAAAACTGCGATTACCAATTGCAGTCCTGGTACAACAGCGGCAACACCGTGGTGGTCGAGTATTGCCATCTGGTACCGTTCGGCGGCTAAGCGCACCAGGCCGGCGCAGTGCGGGCAGCGGTCAGAAACTGCGTATCGGCAGCGACGCTCTTGCACGATGCTGGCTCGAGCCGGCCGCTGACGCGGCCGGCTTTTTCTTCGCAGCCAGCGCAGCGGTCGGTTCGCCGTTGCGACGATGATCCGGCGCCACGGTCCGTCGCCGTCTTGTGCCGGCCGTCGAGCCGGCAACACCGGCCCTGAAAAAGAAACGAACGATCAATCGTGTCCGAGCGCATCGCACACGCATTCAGCGACCGATCCGCGCCCGAAAGACGCATCCGCCAACGCGCGCCGCGCCGGACTCATCGAACCGGAATCCGCGTCCTTGCCAAAAACCACAGCCGGGCTTATACGCATCGCAAGCGCAGCCGCACCGCTGCCATTCAAGAGCAGGGAACGCTCATGAACGACCAACCGGTTTCCGCCGCTGCCGCGCCCACTCCGGCATGCGCGCAACGAACCGCTTTCGCACCCGGCTGCGCCGAACCCACCGCCGACTTGCGCACGCATTGGAATTCTTGCGCGACCCGCGCAGGAAAGCGCGGCCCGTCTTCCTGCACGGCTCTCAGGAGGTTGAGCAACACAGGGGGCGCCGTTTGCCTCAAGAGTCGAACCAGCCCGATGTCCCATCGACCCTACCGGGAGAGAAAGTCATGACCCGCACCATCAAGATGGCCACCGCCTGTGCGTTCTTGTTCGGCATGAGCTTCGCGACCGCCGTCTTCGCAGGACAGGATTACGATCTGATCTGCCTGTCCAACTGCCAATCCATCGAAATCCAGAAATGCAGGGACGCGGGCGGCGGCGACGAATGCCTCTACGTCAATTACGACCACTGCTATTACCAATGCCCTGTGATCTATCCCTGAGCCCGCTTCGACGCGGGCATCGACGTCGACGCGCCCACCCCTGGGCCTGCAAAGGAGAACGAAATGAAAAGCAAGGTCGGTCTGACGGCGGTCTGTACCTTCGTGTTCGGCATGGGCTTCGCCCTGACAGCGATGGCGTTTCCGCATTGCAGGGTCGATTGCCTGGAGAACTGCAAGCAGCGCGAGATCCAGAAGTGCCTGGCCGAGGGCGGCGGCGATCAGTGCTATCGCGAAGACTATCTGCAGTGCTATCCGCCCTGCGATTGTCTGGCGCCCTGAAGCGGCCGGAGCAAAGCGCCCCCACCCGCGGGCGGGGGCGCTGACCGCCGCGCCGGTCGCCGCATGTATCGGCAAACGACCGACAGCGCGTCCGGATTGCGATCGCGCGGTCGCGACGCTAGGCCGCCATCGCGCCCTCGTACGTCTCCGCGGCATGCGCCGCCGCTCCGAGCAAGCCCGAACACGCGTGCACGATCGCCGCCGACGGCACCTCGGCCATCGCCGGCGCGAAGCGTCCCTTGGCTTCGAACGCCTCGCGAAAGCTGCCGCCTTGCAGCGAACCGAGCAGCTTCGGCACCACGCCGCCGGCCAGGAACACGCCGTCCCACGCGCCCAGCGTCAGGACCAGATCCCCGGCCATCGAACCAAACGCCGCGCAGAACAACTCCACCGCATGCGCGCAACGAGCGTCGCCGCCCACGGCCTGGGCATTGATCTGCGCCGGCGACAAATCCTCAGCCGCAACGCCTTCCAGTTCGCACACCGCCGCGTACAGATTGACCAACCCCGGCCCGGACACCAAGCGCTCGCACGACACCCGCCCGAACCGGCGCATCAGGCACTCCAGCACCGCCATGTCGCGCGGCCGCGACGGCGCGAAACCGGCGTGGCCGCCTTCGGTTTCCAGCGCGAAGCAACGCCCGTTGCGCACCAGCAACCCGCCGACGCCCAGGCCGGTGCCGGGCCCGATGACCGCGTAAGTCTGCGCCGCGCGAAGATCGAAGCCAGGCCAGGCGATGTCGCCGACCGCGGCGACGTCGGCCGCGCCGAGGCGCGAGATCGCCATCGCCTGCGCCGCGAAATCGTTGATCAGCGCCACCCGTCCCGTGCCCAGCGCCGCGCCGATGTCCGGCGCGCGGATCCGCCACGGATGATTGGTGATGTGCGCTTCCTCCAGCCGCACCCGTCCGGCCACCGCGAACACCGCCGCGTCCGCGCGTTCGCCGAGTTCGGCGAGGAAGTGGCGCGCAGCGTCGGCCGCGCTGGCGAACTGCGCCGCCGGATATTCGCGCACGCTGTCGTGCAGCAGCCGCTCGCCGCGCGCCAATTCGGCGATCGCGAAGCGCGCGTTGGTGCCGCCGATATCGCTGACCAGCACGCGCATCAGCGAGCGTCTCCGGCGACGGGTTCGATCCGCAACGCGGCCAGATCCGGCGCGCCCGACACCGCCTCGACGACCAGCGTATTGCGGCCGCGCAACAGCGTCGCGCGCTGCGGCCGGTTGGTCGCGACCGGCGCCAGCGCGTCGCCATTGATCTTGTTGCGCAGCGTGCCCGCGCCGCCGCGCCAGGTCAGCGCATACGCGCCCGCCGCCTCCACTTCGATGCTGTACTTGAGCCATTCGCCGCGCTGCATCGCCGCGACCCGCACTTCATCGCCGGCGCGGACCAGGTCGACGCCGTCGTTGCGGTACAGCTGCGACGGATTCCAGTCGGAGTTGGGTTTGCCGCTCTCGTTGGCCGGGGCCGTATCGAAATACGCCACGCCGTTGCGTCCCATGTCGAAATCGACTGCCGCCACTTCCCCCCCGCCGTGCGCGATCCGATGCGGCTTGAACGGCACGCTGCGGTCCTCGTGCGGCGCGCGCAGCCAGGCGTCGGCCACGTCGGGATGGCGGGCGTTGTGCTCGAAGCGCACATCGCGCTGCGCCAGGGCCATCAACGCTTCGCGCGCCTGCGCGCGCTCCGGCCGCGGCCCCTTGCCTTCCCAGTACGCCAGCACCCGCTCGTAGCCGGGGTTGGCGATCACCTGCAGCGGATTGTTGTAACGCAGCTTCTTGACCGGCCAGTTGGCCCAGCCGATGCCCTCGCCTTCCACCGTCGCCACCGTGCGCGCGAACCAGTCGTTGGAGTTCTCGCCGGTTTCGCCTAGCCACAGCGGCACGTTCCAGCGCTCGCGCAAGGCCAGGTGTTCGGCGATGCTGTCGCGGCCGGTGCCGTTCCAGTACTTGTGGAAGCTCAGGGTCAGATTGCGGTCCCACAGCCCGGCATCGAGCACGCCGCGGTAGTTGTTGCCCCAGCAATTGCCCTCGACGATGAGCATGTGGCGCGTGTCGACTTCGCGGATCGCCGCACTGATGCGCACCAGCAGTTCGCGCAGCGGCGCGTTGCCGGTTTCCTTACAGCCGTGCTTGTCCTGCGCATCGGCAAAGCCCCAGTTGGGCTCGTTGATGAGGTCGTAGCCGGCCACCGCCGGTTCGTCGCGATAGCGCCGGGCCAGTTCGCGCCACAGCGCCACGGTCTTGTCGCGGTTGGCCGCGTCGTCCCACAGCGACGGCTGCGACGGATCGCGGTCGGCGATGTTCAGATCGTTGCCCTGCCCGCCCGGCGCGGCGTGCAGGTCCAGGATCACGTACAGGCCATTGGCCTTGGCCCAGGCGATCAGTTCGTCGGTGCGGCGGAAACCGTCGTCCAGCCAAGTCTGCCGTCCCGCGACCGGTTCTTCGGCGACCGACAAGGTATAGAGCCGGTAATGCATCGGCAGGCGCACCGAATTGAAACCCCAGGCCGCGAGCGCGTCGATGTCGTCCTTGCCGACATAGTTGTCGAGCCACGCGGTGTAGAACGCCTGCGTGTCCTGCTCGCCGACCAGATCGACGATGCGCCGGCGGATCGCGTGCTGCATGCCCGGGCCGGTCAGGCCGAGCATGTAGCCTTCCTGCAGCATCCAACCGCCGAGGCCGACGCCGCGCAGGATCACCGGACGGCCGTTCCCGTCGACGATGCGTTGGCCGTCGGCGCGCAGGAAACCCTCGGCGCGGCCCGGCGCCGGATACGCGGCCAGCAGCGCCGCCAGGCCGACGGCGACCGCCGCGCCCGCGAATCGGCGCGCCGCGCCCGCCGTAGTGTCGGTCCTGTCGTGCATGCGATCTCTCACCGGTTCAGGCCTTGCAGCAGGCGCGCGCGCAGCTCGCGCGAACGCGCTTCGTCCAAAGGCGCGAGCGCGCCGCGCGCGGCTTCGGGAATGTGCGCCGGCGTTTGCGCGTCGGCGTCGAATACGTAATGGCGGAACACCTCGCGCCAGATCTCGCGCTGCTGCGGCGGCAGGTCGCGCACGCTCAGGATCGCGTGCAGCAACGCGTTCATCGGCGTGTCCATCCAGCGCGGCGATTGCCGCCACCAATAGTTCACCAGCACGTTGAAGGCATCCAGGCCTTCCATGCGATGCCACCACATGCTCGGGATCAGCAGCGCATCGCCCGGCCCCAGCTCCGCGCTCAGCGCGTGGCGCATGGCTTCGGCGAACTTCGGAAAGCGCTCCAGGTCGGGCGCGGCGAAATCGACCACGCTGATCGCCTGCCCGGCCGGCGTGCGGTCGAGCGGCCCGATGTACAAGTTCTGCAATTGATCCGGCGGAAACAGCGTCGCCCGGCGGCGGCCGGCGACGACGCAGGCGATGTTGTCCGGCACGTCCTGGTGCGCGGGGATGCGGGTGCGGTTGCCGATCCAGATGCTGGCCAGCGGCTGCACCGCGCCGAAACCCAGGTCGTTGCGCTCGCGCAGGCCGGGCAGCCAGGTGTCGATGGTGGTCGAACCGACGTAGATCGTCGGCGGCGCCGGGTCGGCCGCGTGGTGCAGCAAGGCGTCCAGCACCGCCGGCAGCGGCGCTTTCTGCTGGGCGAAACCGAAGCCTTGCAGATCGGGCCGATAGCCGATGGCGCCGGCGGCCTCGGGCGGCGCCACGCTGACGGTCACGGGCGCGTCGCCGACGAAGGCCTTGAGGTACTCGGCCGAGCTCTGCGCGGAGGCGAGGCCCGCGCGCACCAGCGGCCAGTGCGCGACCAGACCGCGCAGCACGTACGGCCGGGTCGGCCGCAGCAAGGCCTCCGGCAGCGCCGCCGCGTCGACGCCGTGCAGTTCCTCGATCGGCTCAGCGACCGGCAGCATGGCGCCGGCTCAAGCGTTCGATGACATCGCGCAGGCGCGACAGCGAAGCGATGGCCATGTAGATCGCCTCCAGATGTCCGGCCTGCTTCAACGCGTGCAGGTCGGCCGCGCCGAGATCGCGCAGCTTGTCTTCGTCGATGCAGTGGAAGCCGGAAACGCGATGCTGGGTGTGTTCGTCCAGGCTCAAGTCGAGCGAAAACGGCTCCAGCAAGTCGCAGCGGCGCAGTGCTTCGATGAAGCCGGCCTCGTCGCGCAAACCTTCGTGCAGCGCCCGCAGCAACGAGACCACGCGTTGCAGGAACGCGGTGTTGCCGCCGTGTTCCAGGAACAGTGCCTCGCCCTCGCCGCCGCCGCGCACGACCCGCGGATGCGCGAGATCGATGTGGATCATCGGCTCCTCGTCGGCGATGCCGATCAGGAACGGCAGGCGCTCGATCGACATCGGCAGATAGCGCGCGTCCCAGCGCTCGCCGCCGGCCTCGTCGCGTTCGAGGAACAGGTTTTCGTCGCGGCGCAGGCCCAGCAAGGCCAGCGAACGGAAGCCGCCGTCGGCGGTCTTCTGGAACACGATCGGGTAATGCGCCTGCAACTCGCGGAATTCGCCGAAGAAGGTCGGCGCGAGCATCTGGTCGTCGCCGTAGCGCGCGCCGCGCGCCTGGATCACGCGCAGATCGTGGTGGTCGACGTTGTTGAGCAATACGGCTTCGGGCATCGCGGTGTCCAGGATCGTGGTCGGCGGCAGGCCGGCGGCCGCGCCGCGGCGGCGCGGTCGCGGGCTCGAACCGGAGTGCAGGCCTGCGCGCAAGGCGTCGGCCATCGGCCGCGCCGTCGCCGACGCGGCCGGCGCCCCGTCCTCGCGGGCGGGACGCGCGATCGCCGCGATCAGAACTTGTAGCGCACCCCGAACATGTAGCGCGGTCCGTACTGGTCGAACGAATACAGCTGGCGGCTGTTGCGTCCGCGCGTGCGCATGGTCTCGTCGGTCACGTTGATGCCTTCCAGCGTCAGCACCAGATTGTCGGACACCGCGTAGCTGACGTTCACGTCCAACTGCCCGTAAGCCTCGACGTAGATCGGGTTGGCGCCCTTGCCGTCGCCGAGGTTGGTCAGGAACTGGTCGCGCCAGTTGTAAGCCACGCGCGCCTGCCACGGCCCCTTTTCGTAGAACCCGACCAGGTTGGCCGAGTCGCTCAGGCCGGTCATCGCGAACTGGGTGCCGAGGCTGCCGTTCTTGTAGGTCAGGCCCGAATCGACGATGGTGTAGTTCGCGGCGAGGCCGAAGCCCGATTCGCCGAACACGTGCTGGATGTTGAACTCCCAGCCGTCGAGCGTATCGGAGCGGTTGTTGACCGGCTGGGTGACGTTGAACGACAGCACCGGATCGCCGCTGAGCCCGCTGACGGTGCCGGTGGCGAAGCCGTTGGAGTCGGTGCCGGTCTTCACCACGCCGGGCTGGCCGTTGTAGGTGTTGAGGATGTAGTTGCGGATGCAGGGCCGGTCGGTCGCGGCGCAGCCGCCGGCGCTGATCGCCTGGTTCCAGTAGTTGCCGCCGGACGGCGTGTGCAGGTTCGGATACGGCGTCTGCTTGCTGACCTGGTCGGCGATGAAGTTGTCGATCTTCTTGCGGAAGTAGCCGACCGAGAAATAGCTCGACTCGCCGTAGTACCACTCGTAGGACAGATCGAAATTGCGCGATTCCAGCGGCTTGAGGTTGGGATTGCCCGCGCTGCCGCCGCCGCCGTCGAAGCGGGCCTGGCCGCCGACGCTCAGCGCCGGGTTGAGGCTGCCCCAGTTCGGCCGGCCGATCGATTCGCCGTAGCTCGCGCGCAGCTTCATGTTGTCGGTCAGGTCGACCGAGACGTCGAGGCTGGGCAGCCAGTACTTGTAGTCGCCGTCGAGTTCGCGGAACTGCGAGCCGGAATAGCGGATGACGAATTCGTTGGCCGCGACCCAGTCGATGCCGACCGGCGCCGGCTGCAGCGCGGCCGCCTTGACCTTGGTGCGCTCGTAGCGCACGCCGGCGGCGACGTTGACCGGCAGCTTCCAGTCGAAGGTGTCGCTCCACTGCAGGTAGAAGCTGCGCGACTCCTCGCGCACGCGGCTGTCGCCGACCGTGCGGTTGGCGGCGCTGCCCGGCACCGGCTTGCCGGTGTAGTCGAACGAGGCGCGATAGTCGTCGCGCACGCCCTTGCCGCTGGCGACCCAGGCGTCTTCGGCGAGCTGGCGCACGCGGTCGAAGTCGAACACGAAGAACGCGTCGGTGAAGCGCGGGTCGTTGGCGCCGCTGACGCCGCGGAAGTAGTCGCCCATGTGCGCGAGCTTCCACACCGAGTCGGGGTAGTCGTTCGGGCTGGTGGCGCCGCCCCAGGTGTCGAGCTGGACGTGGGTGAAGGCCGAGCGGTTCTTGTAGTCGGTCGAGGCGACGCCGAAGTTGAGCTTGGAATAGCCTTCGAAACGGTATTCGCCGCTGGCCTGGAACTGTTCGATCTCGGCGCGCTCGCGCTCGTTGCGGAACACCGAGCCGGTCACCAGCATCTGCGCCGGGTCGATCGCGCTCATGCCGGGCGGCAGGTGCAGGGTCAGGACCGGGAAATCGCGGCTGAAGTCGATGGTGTTGCCGGCGCGGAAGAAACCGGCGCTGGCGAGCGTGTTGTTGGAGCCGTACGGGCTGTCGGGCGAGGAGTCCGCGGTCGAACGGTGGTAGTCGAAGTTCAGATCGAAGCTGTCCGTCAGCTTCCAGTCCACGTTCAAGCCGAGCGACTTGTTCTCGCGCTTGACCGAGCTCTTGCCCGCGCCGTTGGCGAAGTCGGACAGGCCGTTGTAGCGCTCGTCGTAGATCAGCGGCGAGGAGCCCGAACCCTTGGTCCACGAGCTCATGCCCGGAGTGAAGTTGAGCCACACCGACATGTCGTGGCGCATCTGCTCGATCTTGTTCTGCGAGTAGGTGTAGTCGAGCGTGGTGGTGATGTTGTCGGTCGGCGCCCATTGCAGGGTCAGCTGGCCGTTGATGCGCTCGCGCTTGACCGAGTTGACGCTGTAGCCGAGGCTCTGCGGCATCGAATAGACGTCGTTCGGGCCGGGCCGGTTGGTGATGTTCTCCGAGCCCGGCTGGCCCGGCAGCGGCAGCGCCGAACCGGAGCCTTCGCCGTTGGCCAGCGGATTGTCGAGGAAGGTGCGCCAGCCGTTGCCCGAGGCGACGAACGCGGACGCCGAACCGGATTCGCGCTTCTGATAGTTCGCGCTCAGCCCGATGCCGAAGCGGCCGTCGGCCGAGGTCGCGCTGAAGATGCCCGAGGCGTCCGGGGTGACCGAATCGCCCTTGAGATCGCTCGGCAGATCGTCGTCGGAGGTGTCCCAGATGCCCTTGACGCCGACGTTGGCGTGCAGGCCCGGGTTGTCCAGCGGACGCGCGGTCTTGATGTTGATGGTCGCGCCGATGCCGCCGGTGGGCGTGCTCGCGCGGCTGGTCTTGTAGACCTCGACCGCGGAAATCGACTCGGCGGCCAGATCGCTGAATTCGAACGCGCGCGCGCCGGTCGAGGTCGGCATCTGCCGGCCGTTGAGCAGCACCAGATTGAAATCGGGGCCGACGCCGCGCACGGTCACGCGCGAGCCTTCGCCGGCGTTGCGGTCGATCGACACGCCGCTGATGCGCTGCAGCGCTTCGGCCAGATTGGTGTCGGGGAACTTGCCGATGTCCTCGGCGACGATGCCGTCGACGATGCCGGCGGCGTCGCGCTTGAGGTTCATCGACGAAGTCAGGCTGCCCTTGATGCCGGTGACCACGACCGCATCGAGCGTCCTGGCATCATCGGCCGCGCCGGGCCGGGTCTGCTGTCCGGCCTGCGCCTCTACCGGCGCGGTGCTCTGCGCATACGCCGCCTGGCTCATGGCCAGCAGCAATGCGGACGTCAACACTGTGCGCCTTGCGGCGCCGTGCGTTTGCTTCATCGAAACTCCTCCCCAGGATCCCACGATGCGCGGGCGGGACGATCCCGCCCCGCCCCCTCGATTGCTGCGGGCCGATTTGACGCGCGCATGACAGCGCTGTCAATTACCTGGACAAAAGTGTTACCTCCATCAAGGAGAAAGCGATTTCTCGGCCGATTTCTTCGACGCGGCGCAACATGGAACCGCGCGGGCGAAGCGTATACGGCTGCGCCGATGGGCTGTGGTGGCGGCGTGGCGGCCGTGGCAAGCGAGCGATGCGCCGGTCTTCGGCGGGTGTCGCGAACCCCATCCGACCGTCATGCCCGCGAAGGCGGGCATCCAGGGCTTTATCGCGACAGGACTCTGAAGTCTCTGGATTCCCGCCTTCGCGGGAATGACGTGCTTGGGGAGACGAAGCGGGTCGTAAAGATTCGCCGCTCGCGCGCAGTCGCTGCGCGACTCATCTGACCGTCATGCCCGCGAAGGCGGGCATCCAGGGCTTTATCGCTACAGGACTCTGAAGTCCCTGGATGTTCGGCTTCGCCGAAATAAAAGCGAGCCCGCGTTCGCGGGAATGACGTTTATGCGTAGGCTCAAGCCAGCGCGCGGCGCAGATAAGGCGCAGTCCGACTCGACGCCGCCCGCGCGACCTGTTCGGGCGTGCCGGCAGCGACGATCGCCCCGCCCTCCTCGCCCGCACCCGGCCCGAGATCGATCGCCCAATCGCTATCGGCCACCACCCGCATCTCGTGCTCGATCACCACCACCGTATGCCCGCCGTCGACCAGGCCGTGCAACTGCGCCATCAGCTTGTCGACGTCGGCGGCATGCAGCCCGGTGGTCGGTTCGTCGAGCACGTACAAGGTGTGTCCGCGCTGGCTGCGGTGCAGTTCCGTCGCCAGTTTGATCCGCTGCGCCTCGCCGCCGGACAGCTCGGTGGCCGGCTGACCCAGGCGCAGATACCCCAGGCCGATGTCGCGCAGCACCGCCAGCGGCCGGGCGATGGATTCCTGATCGTGGAAGAACGCCAGCGCTTCGGCGACGGTCATCGCCAGCACTTCGGCGATGTTGCGTTCGCGCCACGACACTTCGAGCGTCTTGTCGTTGTAGCGGCGGCCGTGGCAGGTCGGGCACGGCGCGTACACCGTCGGCATGAACAGCAGCTCGACCTGGACGAAGCCCTCGCCTTCGCAGGTCGCGCAGCGTCCCTTGGCGACATTGAACGAGAACCGCCCGGCGTCGTAGCGCCGGCTCTTGGCCAGCGGCGTTTGCGCGAACAGCTTGCGCACCGGGTCGAACAGGCCGGTATAGGTCGCTAGATTCGAACGCGGCGTGCGGCCGATCGGTTTCTGGTCGACGTTGACCAGGCGCTTGATCGCGTCGGCGTCGCCGCCGAGGCGGCCGGAGGTGGTGCGCAGTTCGCCGGGCTGCGGCGGGCCGTCGTCGTTGCTTTCGTCCTCCGGTTCGTGGCCCAGGCGCGCGCCCATCAGTTCGACCAGGGCCTGGCTGATCAGGCTCGACTTGCCCGAACCCGACACGCCGGTGACCGCGGTCAGCACCTGCAACGGAATCCGCGCGTCGACGCCGTGCAGGTTGTTGCGATGCACCTCGCGCAGTTCCAGCCAGCCCGCCGGCGCGCGCCGCGCGCCCTCGCGGCTGCGCGACGGCGCGTCGAACAGGTAACGCGCCGTCTGCGAGTGGCGCACCTCGCGCAAGCCCTGCGGCGGACCGCTGTACAAGACTTCGCCGCCTTCCTGGCCCGCGCCGGGGCCAACGTCGACGATCCAGTCCGCGCGCCGCAACATGTCCAGGTCGTGCTCGACCACGAACACCGAATTGCCGGTGCCCTTGAGCTGGTCCAGCGCGTGGTGCAAGGCCTCGCTGTCGGCCGGATGCAGGCCAGCGGACGGTTCGTCGAGCACGTAGACCACACCGAACAGGTTGGAGCGGATCTGGGTGGCCAGGCGCAGGCGCTGCAATTCGCCGGGCGACAGCGTCGGCGTGGTCCGGTCCAGGGCAAGATAGCCCAGCCCCAAGGCTTGCAACGCGGCGATCCGCTCGACCAGATCCTGGGCGATGCGCTGCGCCGCGATGCGCTTTTCTTCGGACAAGTCGGGCGTCCTGCGCACGTCGGTGCCGCCGGCATGGGCGCTGCCGCCGCGGGCGACGCGGCGCGCGCTGTCGTTGCGGCTGGCGGCGCGGCTGCGGGTCGCAGCGCTGGCCGGCGCGTCGAACCGTCCTGCCGCCGCCGGCGCCAACACCTCGGCGATCGCGTTCAAGCTCAGCTGCGAGAGGCTGCCGATGTCGAGGCCGGCGAAGCTCACCGACAAGGCCTCGGCCTTCAAGCGGCGGCCGTCGCACAGCGGACAGCGCGCGCCGCTCATGAAGCGCGCAACGCGCTTCTTCATCAACGCGCTCTGGGTGGTCGCGAAGGTGTGCAGCACGTAGCGGCGCGCGCCGGTGAAGGTGCCCATGTAGCTGGGCTCGGCCTTGCGCTTCAGCGCGGCGCGGGTCTGCGCCGGAGTGAAGCCGGCGTAGACCGGGGCGACGGGTTGTTCCTCGGTGTAGAGGATCCAGTCGCGGTCCTTCTTCGGCAGCTCGCGCCACGGCTTGTCGACGTCGTAGCCGAGCGTGACCAGGATGTCGCGCAGGTTCTGTCCGTGCCACGCCGGCGGCCACGACGCGATCGCGCGGTCGCGGATGCTCAGCGACGGGTCGGGCACCATCGAGCGCTCGGTGACTTCGTAGACGAAGCCCAGGCCGTGGCAGTTCGGGCACGCGCCCTGCGGCGTGTTCGGCGAGAAATCCTCGGCGTACAGCATCGGCTGCTGGGCCGGATAGGTGCCCGCGCGCGAGTACAGCATGCGCAGCAGGCTCGACAGCGTGGTCACGCTGCCGACCGTGGAGCGGACGTTCGGCGTGCCGCGCTGTTGCTGCAGGGCGATCGCCGGCGGCAGGCCTTGGATCTCGTCGACGTCCGGCACGCCGACCTGATCGATCAGACGCCGCGCATACGGCGACAGCGATTCCAGATAGCGGCGCTGGGCCTCGGCGAACAGCGTGCCGAACGCGAGCGAGGACTTGCCCGATCCGGACACGCCGGAAAACACCACGAACGCATCGCGCGGGATGCGCACGTCGACGTCCTTGAGGTTGTGCTCGCGCGCGCCGCGCACGCGGACGAAGGCGGTGTCGCCGGTTTGCGGGGAACGGGAACTGGGGCGGGTTGCCATGAGCGGCGGCGCGGCGCACGCGCGGTACGGGGGGCCGTACAGTGTGAACCCAATGGCGTGGACGCGGCATCGAGCCTGCGCGTGTCGGCGGTTTTCGGCCGTTTTCGGCCAACTGCTGCGGTTCCCGGCGGTGCCGGAACGCGCTCGCCGCTAAAACAGCCGCTCCCCGTTTCAATATCCTAAACCACCTGGGGCTTGCGGCAAGCCCCCGTCGCTGCGGTTCCATCGCCGGCCTGCCCCCACGATCAGGAGCCTCCGCATGAACCTGCCATCGCCGACCGCTGCGCCGGCCCTGCGCGCCGCTGTCCGAACCGCGGCGCCAGCGCGTCGTTACGCGAGCCTCGCGCGCACCGCAGCCGCAGCCGCGTCCGCGTCCGCGTCCGCAGCCGCGAAGGAGCGCCGCCATGATTGAACATGCCGTGGTCATCGCAGGCGCGGGCCCGGTCGGCCTGACGCTGGTGGGCGAACTGGCGCTGGCCGGCGTCGATGTCGCCGTGGTCGAGCGTCGCGCCAATCAAGAGCTGGCCGGCTCGCGCGCCGGCGGCCTGCATGCGCGCACGCTGGAGGTATTCGACCAGCGCGGCCTCGCCGAGCGCTTTCTCGCCCAAGGGCAGATCGCGCAGGTCGCCGGATTCGCCGGCATCCGCCTGGACATCGGCGATTTCCCGAGCCGTCATCCCTACGGCCTCGGGCTGTGGCAGAACCGCATCGAACGCATCCTCGCCGATTGGGTCGATGCGTTGCCGGTGACGTTCTACCGCGCTAGCGAAGCGGTCGCCCTGGCCCAGGACGCGACCGGCGTCGAGCTTGCGCTGGCCGACGGCCGCCGCCTGCGCGCGCGCTATCTGGTCGGTTGCGACGGCGGCCGCAGCTTGGTCCGCAAGGCCGCCGGCATCGCGTTCCCCGGCTGGGATGCGAGCGTCAGCAGCCTGATCGCCCAGGTCGAGATGCGCGAAGAACCGGAACTGGGCATCCGCCGCACCGCCGCCGGCATCAACGCGCTCGGCAAGGTCGACTACACCATCGAGGACGGGCGCGTGGTTTACGCAGCGGGCGGAACGGTCGGCGTGGTGCTGACCGAATCGCGGATCGGCAGCGGCGAGCCCACGCTGGACGACATCCGCGCCGGGCTCGTCGCCGTCTACGGCACCGATTACGGCGCGCACAGCCCGAGCTGGATTTCGCGCTTCACCGACACGGCCCGGCAAGCCGCGGCGTACCGCGCCGGGCGCGTGCTGCTGGCCGGCGACGCGGCGCACGTGCACGCGCCGGTCGGCGGGCAGGGCCTCAACATCGGCGTGCAGGACGCGATGAATCTGGGCTGGAAGCTGGCCCAGGTGGTCAAGGGCATTTCGCCCGAACGCTTGCTCGACACCTATCACGCCGAGCGCCACCCGGTCGCCGCGCGGGTGCTGCGCGACACCCTGGCGCAAGTGGCGCTGATGCGCGCCGACGACCGCGTCGACGCCTTGCGCGATGCGATGTCCGAACTGCTGGCGATGGAGGAACCGCGCAAGCGCGTCGCGGCGCGGATGTCCGGCCTGGAACTGCGCTACGACTTCGGCGAAGGCCACCCGCTGCTGGGCCGGCGCATGCCCGACCTGGATCTGGCCACGCGCGAAGGCCCGCGCCGGCTGTTCGCGTTCCTGCACGATGCGCGGCCGCTGCTGATCGATTTCGCCACGCCGGGCGGGCTCGACATCGCGCCGTGGGCCGAGCGCGTGCGCAAGATCGAAGCGCAGTACGCCGGCGCGTGGGAGCTGCCGCTGCTCGGCACGGTCGCCGCGCCCGCCGCCGCGCTGGTGCGGCCGGACGGCTACGTGGCCTGGGTCGGCGACGGCACGGCGCAGGGTCTGTCCGATGCGCTGTCGACGTGGTTCGGGCCGCCTTCGCCGCGGTAGCGACCTCGCGGATCGGCGCGAGCGGCGTCCGGCGGCCCAATCGCCGCTGAACGCACGCCCGCGCCGCCTTCCGCCGCGGCCGCCGTAAGTCCGCAGTAAGAACCGCGCCACGACACTGCCGGCCCCTCTGCCCGAGTCCGGCCCATGCTCAAGTTCTTCCCGCTCGCCCTGCTGTTCGCGGCTCCGTCGATGGCGCTCGCGCAATCGCCTTCCAGCGCGGGCGACCTGCTCGCCGAAGAAGCCGACGACCGCTGGAATCTCGGCTTGGCGCTGTCGGTCAGCGACAGCGCCTACGCGGGCGAGGACCTGCGGCCGCGGCCGTTTCCGCTGGTCAGCTACGAAGGCGAGCGTTTCTTCTGGCGCGGCCTGTCCGGCGGCGTCCACGCCATCCGCAGCGGCGGCTTTACCCTCGACGTGATAGTGTCGGCCCGGTTCGACGGCTTCGACATCGACGACCTCGGTCGCCGCGAGCTGGCGGCGAACGGCCTCGACGCCGACCGGCTCGACGACCGCGACGATGCCTTCGACGCCGGGCTGGCGGCCAGTTGGAAAGGCCGCGCGGGCGAGTTCAAGCTGCGCGCGCTCGCCGACGCCAGCGGCACCCACGACGGTTACGAGCTCTCCGCCGATTACGCCTACCCCGTCCATCTCGGCCGCTCGACCTTGGTTCCCAGCCTCGGCGCGCGCTGGCTGTCCAAGGATCTGGCGAACTATTACTACGGCACGCTCGACAGCGAAGTGGCGCGCGGGGTAAAGCTCTACCGGCCCGGTTCGGCGCTGGTGCCGCAGGTCGGCCTGGGATGGCTGCGGCCGCTCGGCGAAAAATGGCGTCTGTTCGGCTCGGTCGAATACAAGTTCCTGCCGAACGAAATCAAGCGCAGCCCGTTGATCGACCCGGACGTCGACGGCGAGGCCAACCTCAAGTTCGGTTTCAGCCGCAGCTTTTGAGCCACGTCTTCCACGCGACGCCAATGCCCATGCCGGAAAGCATCCGCACCCTGCACCACCGGATCGCGCTGGTCGAAGACCACGCGCGGCTGGCCGCGCTGGTGACGCGCGGACTGGCCGCCGCGGGCATCGCCGTGGATGCCTTCGCCACGCTCGAATCGGCGTGGCTGGCCATCGCCGAACGCGATTACGCGGTCGCGGTGATCGACCGCGGCATGCCCGACGGCGATGGGCTCGAACTGGTGCGGCGCATGCGCGAAGCGCGGATCGCGACGCCGTGCCTGATGCTGACCGCGCGCGACGCGCTGCGCGACCGCGTCGACGGACTGGACGCCGGCGCCGACGATTACCTGGCCAAGCCGTTCGCGCTGGAAGAACTCGCCGCGCGCGTGCGCGCGCTGATGCGGCGGCCGGCGCGGCTCGACCCGGCGCGGCCGTCGTACGGCGGCGTCAGCGTGCATCCGGAAAACGGCCACCTGCTGTGCGGCGACCAACACGTCACTCTGGCGCCGGCCGAATTGCAGATCGCGATCTGCCTGCTGCGCGCGGGCGGACAGGCGGTGCGCCGGACCACGCTGGAAGCGGCGGCCTGGGGCGTCGGCGAAGCGGTCACGCCGAACGCCTTCGACGTCGCCCTGCACCGGCTGCGCAAGAAGCTCGCCGCGATCGATTCGGAACTGGCCCTGGTCAACGTCCGCGGCTACGGTTACGCGTTGAAGGCCGCCGATGCTGCCCAGTAGCCTGGCCGCGCGCCTGATGCTGGCCGCCCTCGGCGGCTTGCTGGCCGCTTCGCTGGCGGGCGCGGCGCTGGTGTGGCTGCAATTCTGGCCGTCGTCGCCGGCGGCGATGCTGCACGCGCAATTGCAGGGCGAACTCGACGATCTCGACGACGGCCTGCGGCTCGCCGCCGACGGCCGCGCCACGGTCGCGCTGGACCGCTACGACGCGGCCACTTACGACGCGATGCCCAAGGACGCCGCCTACCTGGTGCTGGACCGCGCGGGCCGCGAACTCGCGCGCAGCATCGACGGCCCCGCGCTGGCCGGCCTGCGCGCCGCGCCGTCCGGCGCGCGCACGGTCCTGATCGCCAACGGCGACGAACCGGTGCGCCTGCGGGTGGCCGAAAAGAGCGCGTCCCGCGACGGCCGGCGATACCTCATCCGCATCGCCCGAAGCGAACGGCTGGTGGCCACGCTCAGCGCCTACGCCGGCGAGAAATTCCTGCGCGGCGCATCGCTCGCGGCCGCGCTGGCGATCGCCTGCTTCGCGTTGGTGGTGTTCGTTACCGTACGCCGCATGGTCCGGCCGCTGCGGCGCGCGTCGGCGGTGGCGGCGCGGCTGGCGCCGGGCAACATGTCCGAACGCCTGCGCACCGCCGGCCTGCCCGACGAGATCGTGCCGCTGATCGAAGCCTTCAACTCGGCGCTGGGCCGGCTCGAACACGGCTTTCGCGTGCAGCAGGAATTCCTGGCCTCGGCCGCGCACGAGCTCAAGACGCCGCTGGCCTTGCTGCAGGCCGAGATCGAACTCGGCGGCGCCGCCGACAAGACCGCGTTGCTGCGCGACACCGCGCAGATGGCGCGCATCGTGCACCAGTTGCTGCATCTGGCCGAGGTCAGCGAAGGCCACAACTACCGCTACGAAGCGGTAAACCTGATCGACGGGATCGGCGACGCGGTCGATTACCTGCAACCCCTCGCCGCGCAGCGCGGCGTCGCGGTGCGCCTGGACGTCGCGGCCGACGGCGGCGCGCTCCAGGCCGATCGCGGCGCCTTGTTCGTCCTGGTCAAGAATCTGCTGGAAAACGCGATCCACCATTCGCCGCCGGGCGCGAGCGTGCGCGTGCGCATCGAAGCCGATGGCCTCTGGATCCAGGACCAAGGGCGCGGCGTTGCGCCCGAGCACGAGCCGCATCTGTTCGAGCGCTTCTGGCGCGCGGACGGACCCGGCGGCGACGGTGCGGGACTGGGTTTGGCGATCTGCGCCGAAATCTGCCGGGCGCACGGTTGGCGCATCGGTTTCAGTCCGTCGCCCGACGGCGAAGGCGCGCGGTTCCGGGTGGATACCGCGGCGCGCGGCGCGCCGGGTTGAATCGCCGCGAGCGGCGCGATCGTTGCGGCCGCATCGCGCGACGGCTCCCGTCGCACGCTGTCGTTCGGGCGACGCGCCGCCGACAGGGGTGCGGCTCGGCCTCGGCTCTGGCACGAAGGCTCGCCCGCACACCTGCCGGCCCGCGCCGCAATCACTGTTCCTTGATGCACACCGCGTAGACGTTGCCGGCGATGGTCGGCGAGCCCGAGGGAACGCCGGTGAAGCGCAAGGTCCAGCCGTGGGTGCCGTTCGCCGAAATCACCGGCGCGTTGGCGAAGATGAAGATGCTGTAGCCCGACAGGATCTGATAGCCGCCGCCGCTGACTTTCTCGCCGGGCTCGCACATCGACGAATACTGCTGCTGGCTGCCGCCGGGATAGTTGAAGGCGATGGTGCGGATGTTCTGCACCAGCGTCGCGTTCGCCGCGGTGCAGAAGCCGGACAGCGCCAGGCCGACGATGGCGAGCTTGATCGACGAGTTTCCTTTCAGCATTGAGATTCTCCAGTGGTGGATGGAACGGACGACGCAGCGTTGCGCATGCGCTGCGCCGGCAGCGGTCGTGCGGGCCGCTGCGGCGAAGACCTGCCCGCGACGCACGCCGAAACGCCGCGCGCTGATGCGCGACTGCGTTTCGGCCCGGTCGTGGAGAGGTGGAATCGTCACCGGTTGCATGCGCCCGATGGCCCGGTGCGTGCGAGGAACCGACATGAAACGCGGCAGGCTCGGATGCCTGCGGATTCTGCCATCGACCACCTGACGCCCCGCTCGGCCGCGCGTCACGTTTAAGCGAACTGCCGCGGCGCGCGGCGCGCATTTGCGACGCGACGTCGCTCGCGAGCGTGCGATCTCGTTGCAACTGCCGACTGCGGCCCCTTTCGCACGCGCGAGCGCGTCGTGCGCAACCGGCCGAAGCCAACCGCACTCGCCTCGACCGTCGCCGTTCACGGGCGTCTAACGCTGCGGCCGATACTTCTCCAAGCATCCGTGAAAACCCTGAATCGGAAAACGCAACGACGGAGGACTCCGTGTCAGCGACCAACAAAGCCGTCCTGCAAACGGCGAACGAGGCGATCCGCGCCGGCGACAACGAGGCGTTTCTGGCGTTTTGCACCGACGATATCGTGTGGGATGCGATCGGCGAACCGATCCTGCGCGGAAAAGACGCGGTGCGCGAATGGATGAAGCGGGCCTACGCCGAGCCGCCGAGTTTCGACGTCGCCGAACTGATCGCCGAAAACGATTGGGTCGTCGCGACGGGCAGCATCGACCTGCGCGGCGACCGCGGAGAGACGATCACCCACGCCTATTGCGATGTCTGGCGTTTCCGCGAGGGAAAGATGGCCGAGCTGCGGGCGTTCGTGGTCGCGCCCGGCGGATGGCGGCCGCCGGATTAGCGAGAGCGAACGTCGGCGCGGGACAGCGGGTCGGCGGCCGCGCGCGCCGCCGGCCGGGCAGGCGCCGGATCCGCCTCCGCCCAGCCGCCGCCGAGCGCCAGGAACAGATCCACCTGACGATCGGCCGACTGCGCGCGCGAAGCGGCCAGCGCCGATTCGGCGTCGGCCAGGGCGGCTTCGGCGGACAGCACATCGATGAAGCCGGTCCGGCCGAAACGAAACAGCCGCCCCGCCTGATCGCTCGCGCGCGCGGCGTCGTCGCGGGCCAGGGCCAGGCTGCGCTCGCGCTCGATCTCCTGCGAATAGGCCGAAAGCGCGGTTTCCGTCTGCCGCAAGGCCTGCAATGCCGCGCCGTCGAACGATGCCAGGGCCGCATCGGCGTCGGCGCCGGCGGCGGCGATGCGCGCCTGGGTCGAGCTGCGGTTCGGCCAGTTCCACGACAGCAACGGACCCAACGATGCGCCGAAACTGTCCGCGGACAGCCCCCGCCTGAGCGCATCCGCCGCGCCGGCGGATGCGCCGATACTGACCTGCGGATACAGCTTCGCGGTTTCCACGCCGATCGTCGCGGTCGCGGCGGCGAGGCTGCGCTCCGCCGCGCGGACGTCGGGACGGCGCTGGATCAGATGCCAGCCATCGCCGACCGGGATCGCCTGAGGCAAGCGCGGCGGCTGTCGGCAGCCGGCGGCCTCCTGCGGGTAATCCGCCGGCAGCCGCCCCATCAACGCGGCCAGTTCGAACAAGGCGGTCTGCCGCTCGGCGATCAGGTGCGGAATCGCCGCCGCGCTGCGGTTCGCCGCGGCCTGCGCCCGGCTGACATCGAACTGGGTTCCGCGTCCGCCCGCGGCGAGCCGGCGGGTGGCGTCCAGCGTGGCGCGCTGCGTGTCCAGCACCCGCTGCGTCGCCGCCAGGGTGCGATTGACCGAGCAGGCGCCGACATAAGCGCGCGCGACCGCGGCGGCGACGGCCACCCGGACCTGATCGCGCGCCGCCGCGACCGCCTGCGCCTGCGCATCGGCCGCTTCGATGCCGCGACGGATTCCGCCGGCCAGATCCAACGGATAGGACCAGTTGATGCCCAGCGCGTACGCCTGCGGCGACGAAGCGGGCACGTATCCTCCGGCATGACTCAGCGTGGCCGACGCCGTCGCGTCGGTGCGCAGCGAGCCTTGGGCGCGATACTCGAGCACGACCGCCGAGGCGCGCCGCAGGTTGGCGTCGGCCGCGCGCAGATCGGTGTTGGCGCGCAGCGCTTCGGCGACGTAGGCGTCGAGCCGCGGGTCGTCGTACAGCCGCCACCAGCGGTCCGCCGGCTCGGCCGATGTGTAGGCCGGATCCCGGCTCGATGCGAAAGCGCGCCCGGCCTGCGCCGAGGCCGCGACCGCGTCGGCCGGCAGGCGATAGTCCGGACCCGACACGCAAGCGGCCAGCGCCAGCGCCAGTGCGATCGCGACGATGCGCGCAGCCGTGGCGATCATTCGCAGCCTCCCGCCGCGCCCGCGGCGATGGTCACGCTCGCGGTCCTGCCGATGATCAGACGGGTTTGCGGCGAGGCGTCGTCGATGCGGATGCGCACCGGAATGCGTTGCGCCAGCCGCACCCACGAATAGGTCGGCGCGACGGCCGGCAGCAGGTTTTGCGTGTTCGCGCGCTGATCGTCGGCGATGCCGGCGGCGATGCTTTCCACATGCCCGCGCACCGCGCGCCCGTCGCCCATCAGCCGGGCGACCGCGGGGTCGCCTTCGTGGATGCAGCCGAGCTTGGTTTCCTCGAAGTAGCCCTCGATCCTGAGGCTGCGGGTATCGACCAGGGCCATGGCCTGCGCGCCCGGCTGCAGGAAATCGCCCGCATGCAGGTCGAGATTGGTCACGATGCCGTCGGTGCTGGCGCGCACTTCGGTCCGCCGCAGGTTCAACTGCGCCACCCGCTGGCCGGCGCGGGCCTCGGCCAGATTGGCCCGTTCCGTATCGACCTTGGCGGCGTTGCGCTCGCGCGTCTCGGCGGCGACCAGATCGCCCAGCGCGATGTCCCGCTTCGATTCGCGGCGGGCCAGATCGAGCGCGGCCTGGGCGCTGCGCACTTGCGCATCGGCTTTCTCCAGCGCGGCGGCGAGGCGCGGTTGGTCCAGCACCAACAGCAGGTCGCCGGCGGCGACGCGCTGGTTGTCGCGCACCCGCACCTGGGTGACCAGCCCGCCCATGTCCGAGGCGACCCGCACCACGTCCGCGCGGACCCGGCCGTCGCGCGTCCACGGCCGTTTTTCGTAGCGGCTCCACAGCGACAGGGCGGCGACGACGGCGACGGCGAACAGGCCGAGCGTGGCGCTCCAGCGGCCGATGACGATCAGCAGGTGCTTCATTTCATTTCTCGATCAGGGGCATGAGCCGGATCAGCAGTTCGGCCAGGATTACGAACAGCGACAGGCCGACCAGCGGGCGATAGGCGAACCAGCGATACCCGCCAAGGTCCGCCAGCAGTCGCGAGGCGATCATCGACAGCGCCAATGCGACCAGGGCCACGGCCAGCAGGCCGGGAACGAACACGCCATCGATGCAAAGATCGGCGAACATCGCATCAGCGCTCGTGCGCGATCAGCGGCGACAGCAGGTCGCGGCGCAGATCCGAAAGCAGCGACAGCGCGCGTTCGCGCCCGGGTTCGTCGCCGGCGACGACCGCGCTGCGCAGGCGTTCGAGCGACTGCAGCAGGCGAGCGTCCAGCTCGTGGCGGACGACGGCACGGGTGCGGAAATGCGCGGTCGCCGCGTCGATCAACTCGGCATGGCAGGTACGCGCGTTCTGTCCCTGCAGCCCCCTGCCCCACGCGCGCAGTTCGGCCACGGCGCTTGCCGCGCGCATGTCCGCGACTATCGCCCGCAGCGTATGCGCCGCTTGCGGCTGGCCGCGCAGGCGCGGCGCGAGTTGCCCGAGCCGGTCGACCATACGACTGGTCCAGCCGGCGGCATTGCGGACACGTCCGCGAACGCGACGCGCGATGTCCCGCGCGATCGAATCCTGCAGCTGTTTCCGGCTGCGGTTCGGGTCCAGCGTCTGGAACAGCCGCATGCTGCACAGCGCCGCCGCGGTGCCCACGAACAGCGCGACGCTGCTGTTGATGGCGCCGGCGAAATTCGCAGCGTTTCTTGCGCCCAGGCCGGCGATCAGCGGAAACGTCAGCACCACTCCCAACGCGCCGAGGAGGTAAGGCGGACGCGCCAGGAACGAGCCGCACAGCAGCAACACCGGCGCGAGCGCAGCGGCGAGGCCGGCGAAATCGGACAGGGCCGGAAAGATCGCGAAACCGTAGACCAGGCCGACGGCGACGCCGATGGAGGATCCGAGCAGATAGCGCGCGACCTGGCCGGCGGGAGCCTCGGTGGTTCCGAACAGCACGCACGCCGTACCGATGATGGAGACCGCCGTCGCGCCGTCGGACCACGCCGTGGCGATCCACAAGCCGCAGCCGAGCGCGATGCCGACGAAGGCGCCGAGCGCGCTGCGCAGGGCGACGCGGCGATCGCGGTGCAGGACGTGGCCGTTGGCCTTTTCCGCGAGACGCGCGGGCACCCGAACGCGCCAGTCGGGACGGGCGCTGCGCAATTGCGCTTCGAGCAAGCGACAATCGCGATGCGCGCTGTCCAGCTCGGCCAGCGCCGAGGACAGATTGGCCTGCGACAGGTCGCGCCACGCGTTGGCGTCGGCAGCGCCCGGGGGTGGCGCATCGCGCTCCGGCGCGCGCAACGCGGCCATCGAATCGTCGACCGCGCTCGACCGCATCAGCACGTCGAGCATCCGGTCGTGCAGCGCGCGCAGAATCTGCGCCTGGGCCGCGCCGTCGGCGCTGTCGAACGGCAGGTGGATCGACAGCGTGTGCAGTTCGAGCAGGTCCATCGCCGCCTTGGTGCGATCCTGCGCGAGCACCGCATCCTTCGCACCGGCCCGCATGTCCCGCGTCCAGCGCTCCGCATCGGCCAGGATCGCGGCGACGCGCGCCTGCACACGGTGCGCGACCTTGCGCGGCAGCACCAGCCCGTGGACCAAGGTGGCGGCCAGGATGCCGATGCAGATTTCCTGCACCCGGGTGATCGCGACGGCGAATACCTCGCCGGGCGCCATGACGCTGGGGAACCCGATCAGGCTGGTGGTGTATCCGGCCAGCAGGAAGGCGTAGGCGCGCGGGGTGCGGTCGAGCATCGCTAGGTACAGGCACAGCGCCATCCACGCGGCCAGCGCGGCGCTCAACGCCAGCGGCTCGTTGGCCAAGCGCGGCACCAGCGCCACCGTGGCGACCGCGCCGCCGATCGTTCCCAGCAGCCGGAACAGGCCGCGGCTCAACGTCGCTCCGGACAGCGGCTGCGACACCAGGTAGACGGTGCCGAGCACCCAGAACGGGCGCGTCAATCCGATCCGCAGCGACACGTACAGGCCCAGAATCGCGGCGACCAGGCATTTGAGCGAGAACAGCGCCGCCTCCCGGTCGGCCGCCAACGCCGGGGTCTTCAGCAACGCCAGCGGACGCGAAAACAGGGAGCCGGCAGGGGTGGGCGAAGTCTGCATGGGCCCATCGTATGCAGCGGTCCCGGTCGCCGAATTTCGCTAGAATGACAACATATCGCTAAAACCGGTCAATCCCAGATGGCTCACGTTTCGCTCCCCGGCTACGACCTGGACCCGGACGAGACCGACCGGCCCGCAGTCGCCAGCCGGCTGCAGGTGGCCGACTACGATGCCGAGATTCCGGTGCACCAGCACCGCAAGGGCCAGCTGATCCTGGCGCTGCACGGGGCGGTGACCTGCGAAGTCGCCAATGCGCTGTGGATCGTCCCGCCGCAATGCGGCGTGTGGATTCCCGGCGGCATGCCGCACAGCAACCGCGCCACCGCCAACGCGCGCCTGTGCTATCTGTTCGTCGAACCCGGCGTCGTGGCTCTGCCGCAGCACTGCGTGACGCTGTCGATCTCGCCGATGCTGCGCGAGATGATCCTGCACCTGGCCGATGCCCCGCTGGACTATCCGCGCGAGGGCCACACCGCTCGCCTCGCGCGCGTCGTGCTGGACGAACTGGCGCGGATGCCGGCCGAACGCGTGTACCTGCCGGTCAGCGATCATCCGAAGATCCGCGCGCTGGCCGATGCGCTGTCGGCGAACCCCGCGGACCGCGGCACCATCGCCGACTGGGCGCGGCGGCTGGCGCTCGGCGAGCGCACCTTGACGCGCCTGATCGCGCGCGAAACCGGCCTGTCCTTCGGCCGCTGGCGGCAGCAGCTGCATCTGCTGATCGCGATCCGCGAACTGGCCGCGGGCGCCGCCGTGCAGCGGGTGTCCGAAAGCCTCGGCTACGAGTCGGTGACGGCGTTCATCACCATGTTCAAGAAGACGCTCGGGCTTTCGCCGACCCGCTATTTCGCGGCGCGCTCGCGCAGTCAGTCGGCGGATGCGCGGGGCGAGGGCTGAGCGTTCCGGCGGGCATCGGGCCGTTCTTGCGAGTCCCGGGCATGAAAAAAGCCGCCCCCGACGTTGCCGTCGGGAGCGGCTTCTCTTTCGTGAAACGGCTTGTTTTTGGCTGGTCAGCAGCAACCCGTCAGCCTGTGGGGCGCGACCGGAAGCGCAGGCGGCTCAGAACGGGATGTCGTCGTCGGCGAAATCGTCGCCGAAGTCGTTCGACTTGGCCGGCGGCGCCTCGCGGCGCTGGCCGGAGTCGCGGCCGCCGCCATACCCGCCACCACCACCGCCGCCGCCGCCGCCCGAAGGACGCGCCGAACGTTCGCCGCCACCGCCGCCACCGCCACCGCTGCGGTATTCGCCGCGGCCGCCGCCTTCCGAGCGGTTGCCACCGCCGCCGCCCTCGCCGCCGCCGAGCATCTGCATCTCGTCGGCGATGATGTCGGTGAAGTACTTCTCGACGCCGTCCTGACCGGTGAACTTGTCGTAGCGGATCGAGCCTTCGATATAGACCTGGCGGCCCTTCTTCAGATACTCGCCGGCGATTTCGCCGAGCTTGCCGAACAGCTTGACCCGGTGCCACTCGGTGCGTTCCTGGTTGTTGCCGTCGCGGTCCTTGCGGACGCTGGTGGTGGCCAGGCTGATCGTGGTCACGGCCATGCCGCCCTGGGTGTACTTGGTCTCCGGATCGTTGCCGAGGTTGCCGACCAGGATGACTTTATTGATGCCGCGTGCCATGGGATTCCTTACTGACTGCCGTTCTTGGACGGCCTAAGGGTGGATTATAGCCCGGTGCCCCGGTATCGGCCGGTGCTCCGCAACGGGGTCGGCGGCCCGCCCGGGCGACCTTCAGAAAACGCCCGAAACGCATGTGGGGCAAGGTTTTCGCCGTCGCGGCGCGGGCGCGGCCCGGGGTCGGGCCGGTCCGACCCGCTGGATTCGTCCCGATATCCGGGCAAGCGCGCCCCGAGGCCCCCGGCGGGCGGGCGCCGCCTCGGCCGCTGCGCCGCCGCAGCCTGCGGAGAGTGCGCCATGATCGGCAGCCTGGACTGTCCCCGACCACGGATGCGCAATGCCCGCCCCCGATCCGATCGCCATCGCCGAACGCGAAATCGAAACCGGCGCGCTGTTGCTGCTGCGCCTGTTGCCGGCCGACCGCCTGCGCAGCACCGTCTATCGCGCGTTGCTGAAGGGCCGCGCGGTGGTGCTGTGGCCCACGCGCGGATCGGCGTGCGCCGCGGACGTACGCGCCGGCTTCGCCGCCGCTGTCGAAGACGCGGACCTGTATTTCCCAGGCTCGCAGGTCGCAATGCCGGCCGGCGACTACGGCGGCGAATGCATTTATGTGATCCATCCGATGCGGACGCCGCTGACGCTGGACACCTGCCCGCCCGGCGACGATTACCGCTATCGCCGGCAGTTGCTCGCCGCCGGCGTCGCCGACGGCTTCAACATCGGCGGGCTGACGCCGCGCCAGATCGCCGCGGTCGAACACGCGCAGGGCGTCGTCCTGCCGCGCGCCTACGCGGCGTTCCTGAGCGAGTGCGGCCGCGCGGCGGGCAGCCTGTGCGGCGACTGTCATTTCTTTTATCCGTCCTTGAAGGGACTCAAGCAGGACGCGCTGGAAATGCTCGAAGAAGCCCGGCAGGAAGCGCATTACTACACCGATTTCTACGACTTCCACCTGCCGGCCAACGCCTTCGTGCTGGCGGCCTACCTGGGTCACCAGTTTGCGTTCTGCCTGTGCGAAGGCGACGAAGACCCCGCGGTTTACCGCTGCATCGTCGGCAGCGCGCCCGAGCGGCAGCACGACAGTTGTTCGGCGTATCTGGACGCGTTGATCCGATCGGCATGAACCTCGGCGCGGATCGGGATTCGCCGGCACGGGCCGCCGCTCTCCATAGGCGCAATCAATCGGCCCCAGGTGAGGCGTCCCGGCAGCGGGGGTGGCTCCTGCGAGAGACGGCCCCTGCCCCAACTCCACCAACACGCCGCCCTAAACTTTTCCGAAAAACTGCCGAGAAGTTCTCATATTAGGCCGCCCCCAGCGGCGGCCGCCAATGGGAGCGGCGCATGTCGGCAATCGTTTCGGGGATCGGTCTGGGCTTGTACAACGGCTCGGCGGGGCAGATCGGCAAGGGGCTCGGCGGCAGCGCCCGGCTGGGCCAGGGCAAGGACGAGCAATACGTCAATATCGCCACCGGCAACCTGGTGCTGCGCAGCCAGGACGAATTCCTGACCGTACGCGGCCTCGGCCTGGCCGCGGTGCGCACCTACAACAGCCGCGGCCAGCTCTCCGACAGCGGCGCCGATGCCTGGATCACCGGGTTCGAGCGCCGGGTCGAACTGCTCAGCGGCGCCCTCGACGCGGCCGGCAGCGTCATGCGCCGCTACACCGGCGACGGTTCGTACCAGGACTTCGTCTACGTCTCGGCCGGCCTGTACCGCTCCAGCACCGGCGACGGCGCCCACGACACCCTCAGCCGCGACGCCGCCAGCAAGCGCTGGACCTGGGTCGAAGGCAGCAGCCGCCGCGAGGAGCAATACGCCGACCACGCCGACGCCGCGCTCAAGGGCCGCCTGACCCGGATCCGCGACCTCAAGTCCGACGGCACCGCGCCGGCGACCTGGAACGTGCTGTACGACGCCGCCGGCCGGGTCAGCGAAGTGGCCGCGGCGGAAAGCGGCACGGCCGACGCGTTGCTGTACACCTACGACGGCAACGGCCGGCTGATCGCGCTGTCGACCCGCACCGACGGCGTGGTCCGCGAGCAGGTCACCTATGCCTACGACAGCGCCGGCCGGCTCAGCTCGGTGCTGGTCGACCTGACCCCGGACGACCCGGCCGGCGACCGCGACAGCTGGGACGCCGCCAATGCGGCCAACAACGACGGCTACCTGCTGCGCACGGTCTACACCTACGCCGACGCCACCAGCCTGAAACTCGCTCAAGTCAGCCAGAGCGACGGCACCGTCGTCAGCTACACCTACGACGCCCAGGGCCGGGTGCGCACGCTGACCCGCGGCGACAGCAACGCCAACGACGCCGACGGCATCGGCCAGACCCTGACCTTCACTTACGACGACGCCAACCGCAGCACCGAAGTCGCCGACTCCACCGGGCGCTCGTGGGGCTACGTCTACGACGCCGCCGGCCAGCTGACCGAAGTGCGCGCGCCGGCAGTGGGCGGCCTGCGCGACGTCGTCCAGTACAGCTACGACGCGGCCGGCAACCTCACCCGCATCAAGACCCTGCGCGGCAGCGCCACGCTGTCCGAGACCGTCTACCAGTACGACGCCAACGGCAACGCGCTGTGGCAATGGGATACCGTCGATCCCGTCACCGGCACCGCCGCGACCGCGGTCCAGCGCACCTGGACCGCGAACAACCAACTCGCCTCGGAAACCGTCTACACCGGCCTCGACGCGGACCGCGAACTCGGCGCGCAGGCGCCGGGCGGCGGACTGACCACGACCTACGTCTACGACGCCCAGGACCGCCTGCGCTTCGCCGTCGGCGCCGACGGCGCAGTGCAGGAATTCGAATACCACAGCACCGGCGCCGGCGCGGGCCAGGTGGCCAAGGCGCGCCGCTACCTCGGCGCGGCCTACACCGGCGCAACCACGCTGTCGGCGCTGAGCGCCTGGGCGACCGCCGCGCAGCGCGCGCAAAGCACGCTGGCCGAATCGAGCTACGACCTCAAGGGCCGGCTCGCGGGCACGACCGCGTACGCCCGGGTCGACGGCTCCGGCAACGGCGTCGTCGACGACGCAGCCGAAATCGTCCAGTACCGCTACGACGCGCGCGGGCTGCTGATCCAGCGGCAAACCCTGCGCAGTTCCACCGTGCTCGCCGACGACGCGCGCGATGTGGTCCAGACCACGAGCTACGTCTACGACGGCATGGACCGGCTGCTGTCGGAAATCGTCACCGAGAAGACCGGCACTGGCGCCGAGCAGGTCAAGCGCAACGTCAGCCAGTGGGTCTATCAATCCTCGGCCAACACGGTGCGCATCGTGGTCGAAGGCGGCAGCGTCGGCGACGGCGCTACCGGCAACGACCGCGTGCGGCTGGAAGTGCGCGACGCCAGCGGCCAGCTGATCCGCGTCACCGAATCGGCCGTCGGCGGCGGCGACGCCCGCACCCTCGCCCGCCATTACTACGACAGCGCCGGCCGCCTGCGCGCCAGCGAGGACGCCGGCGGCGCGCGCCGCTATTTCTTCTACGACGAACAAGGCCGGCTGGCCGGCGACGTCGACGCCACCGGCGCGGTGGTCGAATACCTGCGCGACGATCTGGGCCGGATCCGCCAGACCCTGAGCTATGCCAACCGCGTCGACACCAGCGCCTGGCTCGTCGCCGGCGCCGTCGCGCCGGCCGCACTGTCGGCGATCCGCCCGAGCGCCAGCGCCGACGACCGCAGCGCCACGCGCGGCTACGACGCGCTCGGCCGCCTGCTGACCGAACGCAGCGGCGACGGCGCCATCGCGACCTACAGCTACGACGGCGCCGGCCGCCTGTTGCAGGTCGAACACAAGGACGGCGCCGGCAATCGCCGGGTGTCGCGCTCCTTCTACGACGCCGCAGGGCGCCTCAGCGGCGAACTCGACGCGGAAGGCTATCTGGTCGAATACAGCTACGACCTCGGCGGCCGCCGCATCGGCAGCAAGGCCTACGCGAACGTCACCGACGGCGCCCAGCGCGCCGCCGGCCCCCTGGCCCAGCTGCGCCCCGCGGCCGATGCCGACAACGACCAGAGCACGCGCTGGTTCTTCGATGGCCGCGGCAACCTCGTCGGCCGGCTCGACGCCGAAGGCTATCTGACCGAAACCGTGTTCGACGAAGCGCGCAACGAACGCGCGAGCAAGGCGTATGCGCTGCGCCTGACCGGCTTGACCGGCAACGAAACCCTGTCCGCGCTGCGCAGCGCCGCGGCGTCCGGCGAAATCCGCGAAACCCGCCGCAGCTTCGACGCGCTCGGCCGGCTCAGCGCCGAGCGCAACGCCGAAGGCACGCTGACCCGCTACAGCTACGACGTCCAGGGCAACCTGGTCCGGGTCGAGCGCGCCGCCGACACCAGCGAAGTGCGCGAAAGCCGCCTGCGCTACAACGTGTTCGGCGAACTGATCGGCGAACTCGGCGGCGAAGGTTCCGCGCGCGCGCTGCCCGGCATGAGCGAGGCACAGCTCGACGCGCTGTTCGCCCAGTACGGCGTGCGCCACAGCTACGACAGCCTCGGCCGCCGCATCGAAAGCATCGATGCCGCCGGCCACAAGACCTGGAGCTTCTACGACGCCGCCGGCCGCGAGACCTACACGGTGCGCGGCGTCGCCGACGCCAACGGCGTAGCCAACGCGCTCGGCGAGGTCAGCGAGACCCGCTACACCGCGTTCGGCGAGGTGCGCGACCGCACCGCGTACAGCGGCCGCATCGTCCTGGCCACGGCCGGCAGCCGCGACAGCGCCGCCGCCGCGATCGCCACCTTGGCCTATGTCGCCGCCAGCGACAGCCGGCGCAGCTTCGGCTACGACGCGCGCGGCCTGCTCGCCACCGCCACCGATGCGGAAGGCCAGCTGCGCCAGTACACCTACAACGCCTTCGGCGAGCGCATCCGCGAAGCGGTGCTCAACGCCGGCGCGACCTCGACCATGGAAACCGACTACGACCGCCGCGGCCTCGCCATCGCCGGCCGCGACGGCGTCGGCACCGCGCTGGCGCGCTCGACCTCGCTCGCGTACGACGCCTTCGGCCGGGTCATCCGCGCGACCGATGCGCGCGGCGTGCCCACGACCTATCGCTACGACCGGCTCGGCCGCCAGCTCAGTTCGCGCATCACCGTGCTCAATCGCGAGCAGGTGGTGGCCACCGCCTACGACGCGTTCGGCCGCACGATCGGCGTCACCGACGCCTTGGGCCGCACCACCACCAGCGTTTACGACACCGCCAACCGCAGCACCACGGTGACCACGCCGGAAGGCGTCGCGGTCAAGACCTTCTTCGACCGCCACGGCCAGCAGGTCAAAGTGACCTCGCCGCTGCCGGGCGGCGCGGTCGCCGAAAGTACTTACGCCTACGACCGCGACGGCCACTTGGTATCGAGCACCGACCCGGTCGGCCGCACCGCGACCAGCGAGTACGACGCGCGCGGCCTGCTCGCCGCAACCGTCGACGGCAGCGGCCGCCGGATCGAACTGCGCTACGACGCCGTCGGCCGGCTGTTGCGGCGGATCGAGGATCCCGCCGGACTGGCGCTGACCACGAGCTACCGCTACGACGGCCAAGGCCGCAAGGTCGAAACCACCGACGCCAGCGGCCGCGTCACCGCCTACGCCTACGACCGCGAAGGCCGGCTGACCCAGGTTGCGCTGGATCCGGCCGGGTTGAACCTGCGCACGACGTACAGCTACGACGCGCAGGGGCGGCAGGTCCGCGTTACCGAGGGCGCCGGGACGGCGGCGGCGCGGACGGTGCAGTACGACTACGATGCGCTCGGGCGGCGCGTGGCCGAACGCATCGACCCGGACGGCTTGAACCTGCTGACCGCCTACGCCTACGACGCCGAGGACAATCTGATCCGGCGCACCGACGCGAACGGCAACGTGACCCGCTTTTACTACGATCAGGCCGGACAGCTGATCTACACCATCGATCCGCTCGGCGTAATGACGCGCAACTGGTTCGACCCGGCGAGCCGGGTCGTGGCCAACCGCACGCTGATCCTCCCCATCGACGCATCCACGCTGAGCGACGGCACCACGATCGCCGAACTCGATGCGCGCATCCCCTGGCACCAATTCGATCCGCACACCTTCACGGTCTACGACCGCGACGGGCGGCCCCGGCTGATCATCAGCGGATCGACCCGGATGCAGGAGCTGATTTACGACGCGGCCGGCCGGGTGGTGGCGACCCGTCGCTATGCGGCCTTGTGGCCGGACTTCAGCAACGCGCGACTCGACAAGTTGTATCGGGGCGACATGCTTGCGGACGAGTCGGAGCTGGCGCTGCTGCGCAACGACGCGCTCGACCAGATCACCTACAACGTCTACACCGCCGCCGGCGAACTGCGCACCACGGTCGACAATTCCGGCACGGTGGTCTCCTACGTTTACGACCGCGCCGGCCGCATGGTGGTGCACAAGCGTTATGCGCATGCCGCTCAGTTCAATCCGACCCTGCGCGCCAAGCTCACCGCCGGCACCGCTTCGCCGCAGGACGTGATCGACGTCACCGCAGTCGACAACGCCGCCGACCGCGTCGCCTACACCAGTTACGACGGCGCAGGCCGCGCGCGCTACAGCATCGACGCCAACGGCGGCGTCGTGGAAACCTTGTACGACGCTGCGGGCCGGGTTGCCGGAAGCCGGGCCTATGCGAACGCCGTTGCGCTGGATGCCGTCCTGAAGCCGCAACTCGTCGCCGGCGACAGCGCCGCTTTCGCCGCCTTGCGCGATCGCCTCGCCGCTTCCGCCGACAACGCCCGCGATTCGCGCGAATACCGCATCTACGACGGCGCCGGCCGCATCGCCGCGGCGGTCGACGCTGCGGGCTATGTCGCGGCCCGCGACTACGATGCCGCCGGCAATCTCATCCAGGAGCGGCGCCAAGCCCGGGCCGCGGCGCTTTCCACCGCGCTGTGGTCCAAACTGGCCGCCGGCACCGCCAGCCTGGGCGAACTCGCCGCCGTCGCACCGCGCGACGACAGCGCGGATTCGGCGACGCGGCGCGTCTACGACGCCGCCGGCCGCGAGCGTTACGCGCTGACTCAAACCGCCGCCGGCCTCTATACGGTCGAGGAACGCCGTTACGACGGCGCCGGCCGCCTGATCGCTGCGTTGCGCTACGACAGCGCGATCGCGCTCGGGTCGGAGGCAACCGTCGCCACGGTGGAGGCCGCGTTGAACCTGTCCGGTTCCCGCGCGGACGGCCGCTATCGCCAGACCCGCTATGTCTACGACGCCGACGGCCGGATGCGCTTCACCATCGACCACCTCGGCGCCGTCGCCGAACAGCGCTACGACGGCGCCGGGCGCGCGGTCGAATCCCGGAAGTACGGCGGCTACATACCGGCCGGCACCGCGATGACCGAAGCGGCCGTCGCCGCCGCCGTCGCCGCCATCGCCGACGTCCGCAAGACCGTCACCGCTTACGACGCCGACGGCAATACCCTCAGCGTCACCGACGCGCTCAACCAGACCCGCCGCTACGCCTACGACGCGCTCAGCCAACTGCGCGGCTACACCAACGCCAACGGCCACACCTGGAACTACGACTACGACCTCGCCGGCCGCCGCGTCGCCGAGTTCAGCCCCGAAGTCGCCATCGGCAGCGCCGACACCGCCGGCGTGCAGAGCGTGCGCAACGGCCGCATCGTCACCCGCACCGCCTACGACGCGCTCGGCAACGTGCTCAGCCGCATCGAGAACGCCGACACGGCGCAGTCGCGCACCACCCGTTACGTCTACGACAACCGCGGCCAGCAGATCCGCACGATCTTCCCGGACGCCGGCCGCATCGACCAAAGCACCGGGCAGTTGCTCGCCACCGGCGTCCAGCCGACGCTCGAAGTCGGCTACGACGCGCTCGGCCGCGCCGTGGTGCAGAAGGACACGCGCGGCTATTACAGCTACAAGGTCTACGACGGGCTCGGCCAGCTGGCGTACGAAGTCGACCAGGAAGGCTACGTCACCGGCTACGCCTACGACGGTTTCGGCCAGCAGACCCAGCTGCGCCGCTATGCGCAGCGGATCAACGCCGCCGCATTGACGGGCTGGAGCGAAGGCCAGCCGATCTCGCTGGCGCAGGCGCAGGGCGCGGTCGCCGCGTCCGCTTCCGACCGCACCCTGACCACGCGCTACGACCAGCGCGGACTGGCCGTGCAGGTCGAGCAGTCGCAGGTGAGCTACTACACCTCGTCCGGCGCCGCGGCGGCCGGCACGCCGACCGTGCGCACGACCTACGACGCCTACGGCCAGAAGGTCAAGGAATCGACCCTGCTGGAAGGCAACGCCGGCGGCGCCGATGCGCGCTGGGCCGATGCCTGGCTCTATTACGATGCCGTTGGCCGCAAGACCGTCAGCGTCGACGCGGAAGGCTACGTCACCCGGGTCAGCTACAACGCCAACGGCGAAGCCGTGGAGAGCGTCGAATACGCCAAGGCGGTCTACACCGGCGGCCTAAGCACCGCCGCGCCGCCGGCGCAGCCGCCGGCCGGCGATGCGGTCAGCGGCTACGACCGCGTCACCCGTTGGGGCTACGACGCGCTCGGGCGCAAGACCAGCGAGGCCGCCGTGCGCCATTTCCAGGGCGTCGACGGCAGCGACGGCGTGCGCGACGTGTTTCGCCAGTTCCGCTACGACGGCGAAGACCGCGTCACCCAGATCATCGACGACACCGGCATCCTCGCCACCACCTACGACGCGCTGGGCCGCGCCATCAGCGTCACCGAGCCGGTGCGGCGCGTCATCACCGACAACAGCATCCAGCCGCTGCTCGACGACGCCACCCGCGATCTCAACCTGAGCTGGCTGTACGAATACTCCTCGCCGTACACCGAAATGCGCTACGACGCGTTCGGCAACGTGCTGCTGACCCGCAAGTACGCTACCGGCAAGCGCAGCGACGGCAGCGTGACCGGTCACGCCAAGGATCAGCTCGAATACATCCGCTACGACTGGCAGGGCCGCGCGGTGGCGGTCGGCGCGGCCAACGGCGATACGCGCTACAGCGAGTACGATGCGGCCGATCATGTGGTGCGGCAGTGGTATGCGCTTTGGGGCACCCAGGCCGCCTTGAACGCCACGGTCAATATCGACTACGTCTACGACAAGGCCGGACGGCAGACGCAGCTTCACCAGTTCCGGATCCTGCCGAACTGGAATGCCGACGACAGCAAGCAGAGCGTCGAGTACAACGCCTTCGGCGAAATCGTGCGCAAGACCCACGGCGCGCTGCAAGGCGCGTTGAACTACGTCTACGACGCCGCCGGCCGCCTGACCAGTTCCAACGAAAACTACGGGATCCGCAACTTCGGCTACAACCTCGCCGGACATCAGGTGCGCGAACAGCACGTGGTCGCCACCAGCGAAGGCCAGCGCGTCGACGCCGTCACCACTACCGTCGTCGACCGGCTGGGACGCACCGTCCTCGTCCGCCAGCCTTCGCACACCGCCGACCCCAACCTCAGTTCGACCCTGCAGCAGGTCAGGGACCGCTGGGGCAATGTGCTCGAAGCGGTCGACGCGCGCGGCTACCGCACCAACTACCGCTACAACGAATTGAACCAGACCACCCGCGACGAGCGTCCGCTGGTCGTGGCCGTCGGCGAGAACGGAGCCGGTGCGTGGACGCGTCCGGTCAACCAATGGTTCTACGACGCGCTCGGCCGCCTGATCGGCACCCGCGACGCCAACGGCAACCTGCGCATCCAGGAACTCGACGCCGCGGGCCAGTTGGTCCGCAGCATCGATGGCCTGGGTTCCGCCACCCTCTATGCCTACGACGCGCTCGGCCAGCAGCGGATCGTGCAGAATGCGGCGGGCTATCTGACCTATAGCGAGTACGACCAGTTGGGGCGGCTGGTCGAAACCGGCGACTTCCTTCCGAACGGCGTCGGCAACCGCACGCGCAACCGGCTGCAAAGCTACGTGCTGAATCAGAACGGCGACCGCACCAAGGTCACCGACGCGCTCGGCAACGCCACGCTTTACGACTACAGCAGCACCCATCAAGTCGCGCGCGTGCAGACCGCCGGCGGCTCGTTGACCCATTACGGTTACGACGTGATGGGGCGCAAGACCGCCGAAAACTATGGCGTGCTGGGCGCCGCGATTCAGGACCGCGACGGCGAAACCGTGTACCTGGACCAGCTCACCTGGGACTACGACGTCTACGGCCGCCTGATTGACCACAACAACCTCGGCGGCCGCGATTTCGACTATCACTACGACGCCGTCACCGGGCAGATCACCGCCGAAACCCAGAGCGGCGGCGGCGCGGCCGACTTCGTCCGCTACACCACCTACTACGCCAACGGCCGGATCAAGGCGCTGCACGAGAACGGCTCCGCACCGACGTACCGCTACGAATACGACGCCGCCGGCAACCGCACGCTGGAGGAGGTCAACACCACCGACGGCGCCGGCCAACCGGTCCGCACCGTCACCCGCACCTGGTACGACAGCAACAACCGCATCGCCCGCGTCATCCAGGACGATCTGGTCGTCAACAAGCGCATCTTCGACCTGAGCTACGCCTACGACGCCGCCGGCAACCGCCGCAGCGTGTCGGCCACGTCCAGCTACGGCCCCGATGCGCCGGGCATTCCGGTCTCCAACAGCGTCCCGCAGACGCTGCAAACTCCGGCCGACCGCGCGATCCGCCGCAGCCTGAGCTCGCAGTTCTCGCTGCTGTTCAGCGACCTGTTCCGCGACGCCGAACAGGACCCGCTGACCCTGCAGATCTCGCTGGAAAACGGCCAGCCGCTGCCGTCCTGGCTGAGCGTGCAGCGCGACCCCAGCACGGGCTGGATCACCTTCACCGCCAACCCGCCGGCCAACGCCGCCGACCAGGACCTGCGGATCAAGCTGGCCGCGTACGAAACCAACGCGCCGAGCCAGAGCGCCTTCACCGTCTTCAACCTGTACCTGCGCGAGAACGTCGCGCCGCGGCGCTACAACGACAGCGTCGAGACCCTCAAGGTCAAGACCGGCGACAGCTGGAACAAGGACCTGCTGGCGACCGACTTCTTCTACGACCTCGACGTCGGCGACCGCCTGCGCCTGAGCCTGGACAACCCCGCGCAACTGCCGTCGTGGCTGAGCTGGGACCAGAGCGCACAAGCCGTCGTGCGCCTGCGCGGCACCGCGCCGACCGGCACCTACACGCTGCAGGTACGCGCCACCGACGACAAGGGACAGTCGGAGGTCAAGACCATCCAGATCGTGGTCGCGCCGAACAACGCGCCGACCGGTCCGGGCTCGCTGCCGGCGGCGTACGTGGTGACCGATCGCGACGTGACCTGGCAAGTGCCGCTGTCGCAGGCCTTCGTCGACGCCGACGGCGACCGGTTGACGCTGTCCGCGAGCGGCCTGCCCGCATGGATGAGCTTCCAGCGCACCACCGTGCAAGGCCAGACCTACCTGAGCCTGTCGGGCCGCCCGCCTGTCGGTACGCCGTCGGGTCAGGTCTACAACATCGTGTTCACCGCCACCGACACCAGCGGGGCGAGCCGCACGACGACGTTGACCATGACCACGCGTCAGGCCAATAGCCGCCCGCAGCCGCCCTCGACCATCCCCTCGCCGCCGACCGCGGTGATCGGCGTCAGCGGCGGCTACTGGTACCAACTGCCCGCCTTCACCGACGCAGACGGCGACGCGCTCAGCTACCGCCTGAGCGAGATCCCGCCCGGGCTCAACTTCAACCCCGCCACCCGCGTGCTCAGCGGCAACCCGACCACGCCCGGCGTCTACAACCTCGTCGTCTACGCCGACGACGGCTTCGGCGGTGTCGGCCAGGCCAATATCCAGATCTGGGTGCGCAACAACCGCACGCCGGACCCGACGGTCATTCCGAATCAGAACGCGATGGTTTCGGTCGGTTGGTACTACCAGCTGCCCGAACGCTACGACGCCGACTACGACGAGGTGAGGTACTCCTTCAGCGGCCTGCCTGCGGGCATGGGCTACGACGCGTCGACCCGCACCGTCGGCGGCGTGCCGACGACAGCCGGCACCTACACCGTCACCGTGTATTCCAGCGATCCATACGGCGCGGCGTCGAGCTCGCAGTTCGTCATCACCGTGGCGCCGCGGCCGCCGCAGAACTTGGCGCCGTACGTCAACCGCCAATCGCCGACGGTGTACTGGAACGTCGGCACCAGCAATCCCAACCTGATGCAGTACGCGTTCCTGCCGGCCGACACCTTCGGCGATCCGGACGGCGACGCCATGTCGTACCAGTTGCTCAGTCCGAGCGGCTGGACCTATTACATCAACGGTTACGGCCAGCACGTCATCCAGCACGTTCCGCCGGCGCGCACACAAGGCTGGATCGACGTCTTTCCCGTCGTCATCCGCGCCACCGACAGCAAGGGCGCGTATGTCGACATGGCGTTCGACATCCAGGTCACCACGGTCTGGGACGGCGGCAGCCCGGGCGGACCGATCGACCCGCTGAGCCTGCCAGGCGGCAGCGTGCTGTCGTTCGAAATGGGCGCCCCGCAGAGCCTTGCGGCTCCCGCTCAAACCGCCGCCCTGCCCACACCGCCCGGCCCGACCCAGAGCAAGACTTACTGGTACACCTACGACGCCGAAAACCGCATCAAGATCAACAACGGCGCGCTGACCGCCGACGGCATCGCCCTGGCCGGCGGCGGCTACCAGAACACCTACGACGCCGCCGGCAACGTCGTGGCGCGCGTCAGCATCTTGCCCGACCAGACGGCCCCCAGCAGCGGCCTGATGGAAACCCGGATCGACCGCTCCGACTGCGACCTGCGCGGCAACCGCACCGTGGAGTACCACACTCAGGTCATCCGCGGCGGCCAGATGGCCAGCAACGGCGGCGTGTTCAAGCGCATGACCTACGACGCCAACAACCGCCTCACCGGTTCGCTTAGCTATTACGGCATCGGCGCGGAATACCAGGAGCGCTTGCCCGATGGCGAAGTGCGCTTCTACGAATACGGCGGCTGGCTGCACGCGGCCGAACACTACGAATACGACGTCGACGGCCGCCTGAAGCTGCAACATGCCTGGGAGCGCGTCACCGGCGACGGCAGTTGGGTGGTCGCCGCATCCAACGACAACGTCAACAACCGCCAAAGCACCGACATCGGCGTCCTCGGCTGGCGCGGCAGCACCCACTACGTCGTCACCCTCGGCGACGCCAAAGCCACCGGCTACGACGCCCTCGGCCGCCTGACCACCTACATGGTCTACGGCATGGCGCCCGACAACCGCCAGTACATCCACACCTACACCAACACCTACCAGGGCTGGGAGAGCTACCAACTCGTCTCCACCACCGGCACCAGCAACCACAACAGCTTCAAGCCCACCACCAACACCCTCAGCTACGACGCCTTGGGCCGCCTGATGTCCCAGCGCGAACACACCACCCTGCGCAACGGCAGCATCGACGACCGCATGCGCTACTACGCCTACAACGGCGACGGCGCGGTGATGCAGCGGCGCGAAGGCCGCATCAACGACAGCGGCCAGTTCGTCCAGGACGGCCCGATGGGCGCGGACAACTTCCGCCTGATCCACGCCGGCGGCGTGCAACAGGCCGAACTGCGCCAGACCAGCTACAACCGGACCACAGGCAACCAATACGCCTACAGCAACCAGTTCGTCAGCCTCAACGGCCTGGGCGGCTACGAAGCCGGCGACGCCGCCAGCAAGGTGATGCCGCTGGCCGGCGAGACCCTGCGCGGCTTGGCGCAGCGGGTCTATGGCAGCGAGTTGATGTGGTACCTGATCGCGGAGGCGAACGGGTTGAGCGATCCGGCGAAGGAGTTGGTGCCGGGGTTGGGGTTGGTGGTGCCTAAGGCGGTGGTTAGCAGGAACGATTCGTCGACGTTCAAGCCGTATAACCCGGGCGAGGCGATTGGGTCGACGTCGCCGGAACTGCCTTACATTGCGCCGCCGCCGAAGGATGGCTGTGGTGGGTTTGGAATCATCATGATGGCGATCGTAGTCGTCGCAGTTTCGTTCGCCACCTGGGGCACGATGACTGCTCCCACTGCCAGTGCGATGGGGGCTGCCGCCAGCGCCACGGCCGTTAGCGTGTCGACGCTTGGGGCGGTTGGCTCGGGCGCGGCGCTCACCGCCACAGCGGCGCTAGCCCCAAGCTTAGGAACCGCAGTTCTAGCGGGAGCCACCGCAGGCGTCGCGGGCAGCATCGCCGGGCAAGCCGTAGGCAGCATGATGGGTGTTACCAGCTTTAGCTTGCGTAATGCATTGTCTGCTGGCGTTACCGGAGGCTTGACCGCTGGTTTGGGCAACTTGATGGGAGTGAGCGGCGTTCAATCCGCTCTCGCGCAATCGCCGGTGAAAGCAGCGGGGATGGCATTGGGAGGTGCCGCGGCCAGCTATATCGGTCAGAAGATTGCGGGAATCGACCAAGGCTTCAGCTGGCGCGCGATCGCCGCGAATGCGGCGTCTCAATACATTTCCGCAGGCATCAGTGCCGCGATTGGCCAGCCCGCACCTCAATTGTTCGGTGGTACCGGTTCGATGCTGGGCGACTTCTCCGACAGCATGATCGGCGGGGTTGTCAGCCTTCATACCCGACGAGCATTCGGCTTCAATGACGATATCGACTACAAGCGGATAGCGCAGGACGCTTTCGGCAATGCGCTGGGCAATGCGATTGGTCGGGGCTACTTCGCTCAGAGCAGCAAATCCGGCCAGTCGAGAAGATCGATGGGCGGCGTCGAGGATAGCGGGGAAATTCAAACCGCCTCCGGCCGGATCGCCCCGTCTGTTGTATTGGACGACAGCACGACACGTGAGGGCCGCGCGGCGAAAATCGACAACGGATGGGACGTAGGCCCTTTAAATATCAACAATAACGTTGTTGATCGGGAATACCGCCCCGTTCTCGTGACCGCAGTTAGAGTTGATGACCTTCAGATCGACTCTGCAGATCTTCGAGAAATGCTTGAGCGAGATGTTTCCGCGATGTACAACGCGGGGCCTGAATCAATTGAATTCCGCCCGTCGCCCTGGGTCGAGCAGTATTCAGAGTCACTCCGAAGCCACCCAAGCCCTGTCGCGTCAGCCATCGACCAAATACGCCAGGGCTTCTTGCGCCCTTATCGCCCTGGAGATCTGATAAAGACCCCGGAGCACGTCAACGCACGTCTTGCTGCCGCAAGATACGCATCTGAGCGCGCTGGATACCTCGGTCATTTGCAAGGAAACACCGAGTCGATAGACTCAGAAAGGTGGTCTGCCGAGCAACAAAAGCGGCGGTACGATTTGGCCGCCCCATACTTGCCGGCCGAGATCCATAGGGACTACGCGCAGCGCCTCTACAGCCTCGAACAGAAGGATGACAAAGCTCCGAACGACTTCAGAGAAATGCAGCGCCTCAGGGGAGAGCTTGATGACATCGCGTCGTTCTATATACGAGGATCGAGTACCGGATCTAGCGTCACTCCCGAGGAAGTAGTCTTTCAGGCAGAGGAGAACGCACGCGAAGCAAATAATATGATGGCCGGGCAAGTTTTTGCTGGATCAGCAATCGGCCTTTCTCGTGTGGCGGGCCTGAACGAGAGGCAAAGTGGTGAAATGGCGTCGCTAGTTACAGAAAATGTAATGAGCTTCGCCCCCGCCAGTGCAAATAGAAGAAGACTGGCCTCTCCATCAAGGCGCTCTCAACTGACTGGCTCAAATCAAGTCCAGGAAGAAGCCGCAGCTCTTGCCCGAATTAAAGATGCCAACGCCAATCAATCAGCCAAAGCATTAGACTCCCGCATAAATTCCAGAGCCTTCCCGGAGTTTGACAATCCCACTAAACTCACTGAACATTTCGAGAAGCACGGGGCAAGGCTGGGCGCAACGAGCGAAGCCGAATATTTAGAAATGGGCTTATACGCGATCCGGAGCGGGCATAAAATCAGATACAAATACCCCCCAAGTGGCAATGCCGCAGAAAAAAGAACTGGATACATTGCCTTCTTAAGAAACTCTAACGGAAAGAACAATACAATTGCCAAGATGGCTAATGATCCGCACGGAGGCTCACCTAGCGGCCAAGCTTATTTTGTTTTCGTGGGCACCAACAATTATGGGAAAATTACAACTATACATATAAAGAATCGGACGGAAGTTTTTAGAATGATCGGTGACACATCGCAGTCCCATTTCAATAAAAGCAACACCAAATTACAAAGCAACTCAGACTACACAGGATACCCTTCCCGATGAAAAACATCACCATTGTTCGCCTTAACGAAATAATGGAAGACGAAGTTACGATCAGTTCTGGCGAGGCAGAATTAATCTGCACCTCGTCAAATGGGCTCGGCCCCATAAAAATCGGAGAAACCTATCTTGCGCAATTATACATTCAAACCTTTGACGACCACTTCCTTCAAAGACACACAGAGCAAACAGGCGACAAGATTAAGCAAATAGACGAAACCTATTCCTATGAAATCACTGGAACATTCATCGATAAAAAAATATATTCCTGTGGATTTGAATTTGACGCCTCGTTTCTTTGGGACACACCTGAAGGCCCGTCCGACGAGAAAATAACCATCTACGCAGATCGGATAGAAATCGTTTTCCATCACGATGAAGCACGAGCCTAGCACCCTATTTTCTATCGCACTAGGATATTGGCTTGAGAAAACAGGGGTCAGAGTGCACTTTCCGCCCCATCCTCGGTGGACGCACACACCATGCGCGGCCGGCCGATCTTCGTCGGCCCCGCTCGCCGCTGCAACCTGGCGTTCAAACATTTCGCGAAATCGATCGGAGCCCAACGCATGCCGGCGCTGAAGCCGTAGACGAACCAGTCGCAGTTCTTCCGCGGTGATCGAACTCCCTACAAGTTCGCGATAGACCTTCCGTCGAGAGTCGTCGTCCAGACTCAATCCCAGATAGGCCGGATGCGACCTGATCAGTGCGTCATGCACCCCTTCGGCATTCGATCTGAAGCTTGACCATCGATAGTCCCTTGGTGCGGTGACCATCGCCGCACGCACCGGGTTGAGTTCGATGTATCGATAGCAACTCAGCACGTACGTTTCGTTGTCGACCGGGCAAGATTTGTAGCGTCCGTCCCAGAGCGTGCCTGTGCGACCATAGCGGTCATTTACATAGCGCACATAGCGACGTACTAGCGCTTGCATCAACGTACTCACCTGCCCCACTTACGACGGCGTCAGGAGCAGATGCACGTGATTCGTCATCAGCACGTAAGCGTGGATAACGCATCCGCTACGGACGGAGAGTTCTTTCAAATCGCCCAGATAGCGGACATAGTCGACCTCCTGGAAGAAACACGGCTGACGAACATTGCCACGTTGGATCACATGTCGGGGAATACCGGGCAAATCGATCCGGGGCAGACGAGGCATATCGCGCCTCCAGGGGGGGAATTGAACGCACTATGCGGATGATTGGTCGCCAGCGTGATCCGAATTTTCCGCATATCATCTTAAGGGAAGTGCACTCTGATCCCTGTTTTTTCCCGCCCTCTCCATTCCTATTACTCCGCCCCTTCGAAATGCGCTCATATTTCAGACACCAAATGCATTCAATCAGCTCGGGCAAAGGATTCTTCTACTTCGAGGCGCTCGACGGAGAAATCGTCAGGCACGCAAGTGTTTTCGGCAGTGGATATAGCTGGGCAAGACTAAAAAACAGCTACCCGCCCGACTATTTGTTCACCTGCGACCCAAGCTTCGACGGACCAATGAATGGCGATGAGTCCATCAGCGAAGAAGAATTTGAACTCATCTGGAGAAAGGCTGGCGGACCGCTTTGACTGGTTTCGGCGCCATATGGTGAATACCTGCGACCCCAGGTAGTTGTGGCGCAGCGAGACTGGAAACCGCATCGAAAGTGGGCGAAAGCGTATGCGTCACCTCAGGATTCCAAATCTGCGACTCCTGCAGCGGCTAATCTATCGGTTCAAGGCGATACCCTCGAAAATCGAGACCATCCCGTTGAGAGCGGGGCCCTCGCTACTCAGGAAAACAGCGGTCAGAGTGCACTTTCCTCCACATCCTCATTGGACGCACACACCTTGGGGAAGTGCACTCTGACCCCTGTTTTTACAGTTTATTCTTAACGATTCACACATGAGCACCTTAGGCAGAGTTATTCGCCACGGAGAAGCATTATGAAAAATGAATTCTACAAATCTGAGACTTTCTCTGATCAAAGAGAATGGGGCTGGTTTTACATTGAAGTCAGAGGCCAGGAAATCGTCCGGCACGTAACCGTCATCGGCGACACGTATCGCTGGGCAGACTGGCAAGGCAGTTCCCATGACGATTACATGTTTACCGAAGCGCCCGAGTTCGAGGCCCCTGTAGAAGAAGAAAAGCCAGTAACCAAAGAGGAGTTCGAGTCGATCTGGGCCAAGGCCGGTGGACCAAAGGAATTCCGTGAAGGCCCGCCTGGGTGTTTCGACCGCGCACCATGAATATAGAGCCCCACCGATACTGAGGTGTTAGTGCTTGCAAGTGAAGGCATGAACAAAACTGATCCGGCCGACCCCACCCTCGTGGCAAAACGAGCCATCGAGTCCGGGGCTTTATGCCTACGTAGATTTCTTGCGACGGACGCGCTACGGAAAGTAATCGATCTAGCCTTTGCGGAAGGGCGCAGCGTTGTAATCTTGCCAACCCGCCAAGCGATGCGCGCGTTCTATACCCCGCGCGGCTTCGCCTCGATTGTCGAAGAAGCGCTTAGGAGACGTCCAGACGCGGAGATCGTCATCTCTCCGGGCCTTTATGGCGGCAACCTCGTCTGCGTGATTCGTCCGATGCTCTAGCAGCACCGCATCCACAACGAAAACAGGAGTCAGAGCGCACTTTCCACCCCTTCCTGATTGGACGCACACAGCTTGGGGAAGTGCACTCCGCCTCCTGCTTTTGACCAAGCAATATCCATAGCACGCAACATCAGCACGCACCTTAGAAGCCGCAACGCGCTGTCAGAGCCAAAAGGCATATAGAGCAAAAGGCCAGAACCTGATGGGCATTCCAGATGAAAGAATTGAACACTACAAATCCGAAACGTTCTCAGATGCTGGAGAATGGGGATGGTTTTACTTTGAAGTTAGAGGACAGGAAATCGTCCGGCACGTAACCGTCATTGGCGGCACGTATCGCTGGGCAGACTGGCAAGGCAGCTCCCATGCTGACTACATGTTTACCGAAGCGCCCGACTTTGACGCCCCTGCAGAAGAAGAAAAGCCAATAACCAAAGAGGATTTCGAGGCGATCTGGGCTGAGGCTGGCGGACCGAAGGAATTCCGTGAAGGTCCCCCTGGATGCTTCGACCGGTGGTGGTGAATAAAAAGCCCATCGCCGGCGAGGTGACCAGGAAAACAGGGGGCAAAGTGCACTTTCCGAAATCCCATCCCAATAGACTCTCCAATCAATTCGAAGGGAGGACTAACAATCGCGTCACCACAACATCCTCCTTCACTCTCTGAGCTATACCATGAGTGCTGCCAACATAGATGCTGCAAAAGCAATATACAAACTGCTCCCAACCGATCTATTTCTCGTGGCCGTTGACAGAGCCCTTCAGAAAAAGGGCTTCGGCTACAATGATTACACGTGCATATTTGGAAGAGATTCAGAGGCAGACCCTGAAGAGGAATTTGAAGGAGTCCAATTAATATTCATAGAAGAAGAAGTTAACATCTCCGAGCTGGAAGCCTATGAAGGCATTCTAAAAGCTATTGCAGAAGTTTCCGCCTCCCACCCCGAACTCATTGCCAGACTTGAAAACCCTTCCGCTCTCGTTGCTCGTAAGATTGAAACGCTTCGTAGAGTTTTTTAGCGGAAAACACGAGGCAGAGTGCACTTTCCGCCCCGTACTCATAGGACCCACCCACCTTGGGGAAGTGCACTCTGCCCCCTGTTTTGACTAGTTCAAGGGCGATACCCCCAACATCGAGGTCGCTCAAGAACGAGGCCCTCGCGCGCCGTGTCCAGCAGAAAGGAAATGAGGTTAAGTATGTTCAGAGATTGGATTGCGTCCGCGGGACTAGATCAGAAAACTCCGATTTCCGGACTGGATGACCGCGAGGTCAATCTAGTTGAGGGCGCACAGGGAGTGAGGCTTCCGTCGACCTACAAGACGTTCTTGCGCGAATGCGGCAGGTCTGCAGGACTATTATGCTATGACGCCAACTTCTTCTACCCGGACATTGAGGTTCTGAAGCAAAATCTTGGGGATTTGATCGAAGAGGAAGGCGTCGACTTCCAGTTGCCAGACAAAGCCTTTGTCTTCAGTGCATATCAGGGCGCGCAGTTTCAATACTTCATTTGCGATGGGAACGACGATCCGCCCGTATATCGGGTGTTTGATGACGGCTCGGTCGAGGCAGTTTCTGATTCTTTTTCGGAATACATGCGCAAAACCGTCGAAGAGTACAGATCTGTCTTTAATGGCGAGTACGCTCAAGAGATCCTCACTCAGTTGGGGTGATTGAAGCGCTATCGATAGAAAGGCTGGCAAGCGGTCGAATCCCGATGGCAACATGATTCGCCTCGTGTCCAAAGCCCTGAGCCTCGCGCGCAAGCCACGGCGGCTCGCGCGCCACCCGCCCGGCTTGCGCGCAAGGTTCCTTGGCTTGCGAACGCAAGGTTCCGCGGGTTGCGCGCAAGGCCAAATGCCTTGCAATCGGCTATTAAAGGTTCGCGGGCAAGACGATTCGCCCCGATCGCAACGCACAAAGACTCGGAATCGCAAGGCTCGACGGCTTGCGGTCGGGTGTTTGGGGCTTGCGCCCGGCATGGCGCGGGTCGGCGACGACACTCGGCGCCTTGCGTTCGGGATAAATCGGATCGCGCGCGACGCTTGAAGACTTGCGCGCAAGGTCGAAGCGCCTACGTTCGCACCGAAACCAAAGGCCGCCGCCGGCCGGACGGCGACCGGTGGGCGGTGAACGGGCTTAGTCGGAGCGGATCGTCTGGAGGTTGCCGTGGACTTGGTCGGCCCAGAGGCGGAACACGCGGGCCAGGGCGCGGCGGCGCGATTGTTCGGGTTTGCGGATTTCAGGCGATGGGGTGGCTGGGTCGATGGTTTGGGCGATGCCGATCAGTTCGTCGCGGAAGGCTTGCAGGCCGTGGTACGCGTCGGCGGGCAGCAGGACGTAGTCCGCGGGCGGCGCGGATGTGGTTCTTCGGGGCATATGCGGTACTCCTCTCCATGAGCCTGTAGCCCGCGCTGCGCGGATGCGCAGGCGGGATGTCGGGAGGCTAGAAACCGCACACAGACGGCGGGCTTATTCCCCTTTCGGGTGTTGTATTCACCGCCCTCCCGACGCTGACATGCGCCGAGCTTGCGCCCAAACTTCGGGCACAAAAAACCCACCGGCTTGTCGGAGGTGGGTACCGCTGTGTGAAGGAGTTTCTAGGCTCCGGCGCCAAGACTGCTACTCAAGCTATTGCCCTGTCAATGGACAATCGCCGATTTTCGCTGTTCACCCTAAGCTCTCCGCGTATTGCTGCATTGAGTGCACGCGAATGCTGTGCAAGTTCGATCCGCGCCCTCTGAAACGGCGCGAGTCGTGGCCAGAGGCATACGCATGAAGTGAGCGGTTCGATGCGGGCGGGAAGGTGCGTTGTCGCGACTTGCGCCGCTCCTACAGGGAGTTGACTGTGGCTCGCACTGCGCGTGAGGTACGTCAATGTAAAAGAGCGCCCTTAGGAGATGGACGACGGTACTGCCTACCCTGTGGCCAGTGGCCCGACGAACTGAGCAGCGCTTGCACCGCGCGTCAAAAAAGGTTTACGTAACAAGAGATCGCATCATCGGCATCCACCTTCAACGGCAGCGCCTCAAATGGGCATCTACTACTTCCTCTGCTGCAAAACCTGCGAAACAGCTATAGACCTCGGAAAGAAGATCGCAAAAAAGGACGGCACCCTGGTCATGCAAGGGCTTTTCTCCGAAGAAGGGCTGAAATGGCTAAGCGGAGATCTAGTCTGGATCGCCGTTCAGAGCTTCCTTCAGATCCATGAAAACCATGAGCTCATTTTTGTAAGCGATGAAAATCTCCCGGAAGTACACACTTACGAGAACACAGAAGCCGATGAATTATTGAAAGGGCCAAACAAAGGCCAGCACTAGAAACACGACGACCACTTGGCACCGCTAGCTGATCCGTTTACTCACGGTCGCCCAGTTCGCTTTATGCATGAAGGATCGCCATTACGGACCGGAAAAGAGAAAACAGGGATCAGAGTGTACTTTCCGCCCCATCCTCATTGGACGCACACACTTTGGGGACGTGCACTCTGACCCCTGTTTTTCAAAACTTCATCGCCTGCCCAGTCCAATGAACAATCAAAATATAACCTTGGATCTGTATTCCTATGCAATTCCCAGCGAATTCGACAACGCAGTCAGGATAGGACTCGGGCTTAGCGCGTCCGACGCCCCGGGCGGAAGATACAATAAGTACTTCCATGCAATTTCCTTATCCGCAACGCCGACCAACATAGAGGACCTCTGGATAAACATCCACCAAGTAGAGGAAGGCATTGCATCGGAGTATATTTTTGGCGACTACGGATGGGCACTTCACGTCACAAGAGACAGAGTTAGATTCGAAAATGACGACTTTGAAGAGATCAACAACAGAGAAGATAGCTCGTTCGAATACCCAGAATTTAAATGGGCTTTTATGGCCTGGTGGGAATTTTTGCTCACCCCCGAAATTTCCGAAAATGAGCATTACGCCTTCAATCTCCCTCTGAATACTATATGCAAGCTACAGCGCCCCGGCGGCCTCCTCAGTAAATCAGCACAACTCTGAGGCACGATGCATTTGAGTTATCGATAAATCAAATGCGAAAAACGGGGAGAAACATAAAGCAGGGAAAGAAAACAAAGATCAGAGTGTGCTTCCCACCCTATCCTCATTGGACACACCTTGGGAAAATGCACTCTGCCCCCTGTTTTCTCGGCTATTCTTTGCTTACTTCAAAGGCTGACCGGTTCCGAATCGAGTGACCGCAATGGAAAAGTTCGATTTCGCCGCAGCCCAAAGCGTCGCCTTCGCAGAATTCTGCCGCCTGTACCCCGACCGGGAGCTGCAAGCGTGGCTATCGAAACACGCGACGGCCGCTGGAAACCAGCCGGTCAAGGGCGTGTGGACAATCGAGTTCCTGGTCTATCCAACGCCGCAACTGCGCGAGGGCGAATACGTCGGAATCAGCGCTGGCCGAAAGGTCAGGATGCTCGACGATCCTAAGAGCGGCCAGCCTCAGGTCATCCTGTCCAGCGGGGACGATGCGCGCGGCGAGGTGGTTTTCAGCATTACGCTGGATGCGAATACGCGCGAGATGCGGCTGGGGGAATGTGCGGATTTCGCGCAGTTCGATTTCAGCCGGTATGGGCTGGTGGAGTGGATGTAGCGCTTGGCAGAGGACGAATCCCTGAGGGCTTCGTCGCATGTGCGGCTTCGCGGTCGCGGCTTGCGCCGCTCCTACAGGGAGGCACGGCTTGCACTGTTCTTCCGGCGCCCACGAAGAAATGACGCAGTCCGCTGGCAGCCACCAAATCTTGAAGCGTTGAGGTGATCGAAACGTCGCTCTGGATTTCTTCGACCACTGGCTGGCGACTGGAAAGGTCGACGCCCAGTTCTTTTCCGAAGATTTCATCTTCCTCTGCTCAGTGCCGAAGGTAGATGCAAGCGTATGGATGATGAACGACGAAGTGGAGCTCCCGCTTGAGAACCCTGTACTCATCGACACGATAGTAAGCGGAACGTCTACCGTGCTGCTGTTCGATGGTATAGATCCCGTCACCGCATTGAACTACCGCACTGCTTGGTTCTTTCTGATACGTGAGCAAAAGATCACTCGCCTGACGGAAGTTCGGCAAACGATTTCGCCATATCCAGACATAGCGAGGCTGCATGCGAATTGACGCCCTGCTGACAAAAAAAGGCGCCCTCTCGGGCGCCTTTTTTCTTCGAGCAAATCCTTCGTCAGCCGATCAGTAGTACCCGGCAAGGTTAAGGAACCACCCCTTGTTGTCGTACTCCAAATCCGTCAAGTCATCGCTGAAGTCAGTGAAGTTGTACCCAATCCCCACCTTGAAGTTCTGACTCAATTGGCGATCCACCCCAACCAACCAACCGCGCCGATCGCCGCCGTCCTTCACCGACAGCCAGCGATACTCCGCCATCGCATCCCACTTCGCGATCAGGTGATACCGCACCTGCCCCGCCACCAGGTCCGCGCGGCTGTCGAGCCACAAGCCGCTGCCGCGGCCCATGCGGTAGTCGCCCCAGCGGCTGGCGGCCTTGCCGGCCAGTTCCCACTTGTCGTCGAGGCGGTAGATGCCTTCGAACGACAGCACCTGCGAGCGTTGGTCGTACTGGTTGCCGCCTTCCTGGCCGATGGTGGCCAGGTCGTACAAGTAGATGTACTTGCCGAACGCGGCCCAGCGCGAGTTGTCGTGCGGGCGGTAGGCGAAGCCGAGGTTGCCTTCAACGGTCTTGGCGCCGCGGCTGGCGTCGATCTGGTCCTTGATGTCGGAGTACAGGAAGCGCGCGGCGATGCGCCAGTCTTCGTTGATCTTGTAGAACAGGCGGTTCGCGGTGGTCCAGGCTTCGCGGCGTTCGGCGCCGCTGTCCTTGCGGTATTCGATCTTGCTCGACCAGTCGGTGCGTTGGTCGGTGCGGCCGCCGCTGAGGCTGTAGGCGCGGCGGTCGATGTGGCCGCTGGCCGCGTCGAGGTCGCCGTCCATCACGCTGAAGCCCAGGTTCCAGCCTTCGGCGGGATAGAAATCCATGCCGAAGGTGTGGGCGATGCCTTCGCTGGAATCGCGCGGGTCTTTCAGGAACTGGCTTTCGTTGTACAGGTTGGTCTGGTTGTTGAGGCGCCAGCGCTGGCCGATGGTCCAGCCGGTCTGCAGCACGTTGTCGAACAGCGGGTCGCGTTCGGTGCTGTCGGTGCTGAAGGTGTAGCCGCCGTAGATCGTGTGGTCGGGGCTCAGGCGGTATTCGGCGTCGAGCTTGCCGGCGTTGCCGCGGCTGCCGCTGCTGTATTCGCCGCCGACGCTGGAGCGGTCGCCGAACAGGTAGCGCGCGCCGATGGTGCCCAGGTCGTTGCGTTCGTAGCGGCCGCTGTCGTCGTCGACGGTGTACTGGCCGGCGACGTAGACCTCGAGGCTGGAGCCGAAGCGGTGGGTGTAGCGCATCGCGAACAGCATCGCGTCGAGGTCCGGCGTGGTCGCGCCGGCGCCGCGCTCTTCGCGGATGCGGCGCAGTTCGGCGCCGAGCTGGTCGTCGTTGGTGATGCGCCAGTCCATCGTCAGCTGGCTCTGTTCCAGCGCCTCGTCGCCGCGTTCGCGGCGGGTGTGGCGGCCGAACAGGCTCAGGGTCTCGGTGAAGTAACCCAGGAACTCGGCGCCGTATTCGCGCACCGCCTGGCCCTGGTCGTAACGCGAGATCGAGAAGCCCGGGTCGACGTCGCGCCACCACGCGCCGGCGCTCCAGTCGAGCTCGGTCCAGCCGAGTTCCTTGAAGTTGGCGCGCGCTTCGACCTTGTCGGCGTCGCCCTTGCGCGCGCCGGCGATCGGGTTGACGCGGGTGAAGTCGATACCGCCGTTGGTCGAGTACCACAGCGGCGCCGCGGTCGATTCGCTGCGGGTCTTCTCGACCTTGAGGTAGGTGCCGCGGCCGGCCTGCAGGGTCAGGTCCACGCCCTTGAGGGTGTAGTCGTCGCCGCTGCGGTTTTCGTCGACGTAGGTGCCGCCGACGGCGAAGTGATCGCCGATCCACTGCTTGCCGCGGAAGCCGGCGCTGACGTCGTCGGTCTGGAAGCCGGCCGGGACGTATTCGTAGTCGACCAGCAGGCGCTGGGTGTAGCCGTCCAGCGGGGTGTCGCGGGTCAGCGTGCGCACGTTCTCGCGGGTGATCTGCGACAGCGGGCGGGTCAGCAGGATGCGGCCCTGCATGTTGTTGATTTCGTAATCGGCGCCGCGCTTGAGGTCGACGCGCGATTCCACCCGGCCGGTGCTGACGTCGCGGATTTCGACGGTGATCTTTTCCGAACCCGGCAGGATGTCGGTGTGGCGCAGCATGTACAGGCTGTTGCCGGTGCCGAGGAATTCGGTGTGGCCGAGCGCGCTCTGCGCTTCGGAGCCGAACACGCGCAGTTCGCTGCGCGGGTCGCCGAGCACGGTGGTGTTGCGGCTGCGCCACGCCAGCGCCGCGCCGTACAGCGAGCGGTTGTATTGGGCGTATTCGGTGCCGGTCAGGCCGGTGTTGAAGTTGCCCCACACCGCCTGGTTCTGGTCCCAGTCCACGCGCAGGTACAGCTTGCCCTGGGTGTCGACGTCGCGGTAGGTGTTGGAGTCGTCGCCGTAGACCGGGTAGTACAGGTTCGGGTCGAGGCGGCGGAAGATGTCCTGCGCGTCGGCGTCGAAGAAGCCGTTGAACAGGCGCTTGATTTCGTTTTCGCGGGTGTCGGCCTGGGCGGTGATCAGGTATTTGCCCTGCACCTTGCCCTTCAGATAGAACGCCAGGCGGCCTTCGCTGATGAAGCTGTCGTCGTAGCGCCCGCGGTCGCCCGCGGCCAGCGGCTCGATGTTGCCGCTGACGCTGTTCTTGGACAGGGTGACGTCGGCCAGCGCGACCAGGAAGCTGTACTTGCCGGTGACGTTGACGTCGAGGCTCTTGGTCAGCTCCGCCCCGCCCTGGTTCTTGATCTTGACCGCGTAGGTGTGCGGCCCGATCGGTTCCAGGAATTCGGCCGCGAACTTGCGTTCCAGGTCGATCGGGAAGGTCTGGTCGTTGATGGTGATCTGGCTGTCGCGCGGGATGTCGCGGCCGTAGATGCGCACGCGCGAGCCGTACACCGGGATGTTCTGCAGGCGGATCGCGTTGGTGCCGTAGATCGAGCTGGTGATCGCCAGGTCCTGGGCGTTGCGCTCGTCGATCGGCTGGCCGAGCGACTTTTGCACCTGGTCGCGCTGGATCTGCACGCCGCGCTCGTACTCCTCCGGCTTCAGCAGCTGGATGCGCTGCGGCTGGATTTCGTCGAACACGCCGCTCTTGCCGTAGGCGCGGGCGATGTAGATCAGCTCGTCGCCGGCGAGCAGGTTCAAGCCGGCCGGCAGGGTGCCGTCCCACTCCTGCTCGGCGACGTTCTCGACCGGCAGGTCGATCGTCGCCAGCGGCGTCACCAGGTCGGTGTCGCTGCCGCGGTAGACGGTGACCTGCAGCTTCTCGATGAACGAGGCGTAGTTGGTGTAGCCGTGGAAGCGCACCGGCTTGGTGATGCGGCCGTTCTCGAACGGCGCGGTCGAACCGGTCTGCACGTTGAGCACCGGCGGGCCGAGGGTCGGATCTTCGGTCGCCCAGATCACGCCGCCGTTGGGCAGGTCGATCTGGAACTTGCCGGCGATCTTGGCCGCGCCCGGCGCGACGTTCTCGCGCACTACGTCGACGCGGCGGTTGGCCTGCAATGCGGCTGGGTCGTCGCCTTGCGCGACCGGCTTGTCCTCGCCGCGGGTGCGGACGCGGAACAGCAGGCCTTCGTCGCTGCGGCATTCGTCGCCGACGCACTGGGTCGGAACCTCCGGCGCGCCTTCGCGCGCCGGGGCCGGCTTGTCGAGCGAGCTCAGGTCGACCGGCACGGAGCCGCTGCGGCCGCCGTCGGCTTGCCGCTGCGGCAAGGTCGCTTGGCCGCCCTTCTGCGCGTACGCGGGGGCGGCGGCGCCGGCGGCGATGACGCCGCTCGTCAGCAGGCCGCCGTACAAGAAGGACTTAAGAGTCATGTCCAGAAGCTTCATCTTGATCTTCATGGCCATGTCCTCAGCGGTTGCCCACGCCGACCGGCGCCTGGGTGTCGTCTGTGATATCCACTCGCACTTTCTGCCTCACCTCGGGCTTGAGTTCGGCCGAGATCGCTTCGAACACGGCCTTGGCGCGACGCAGTCCCAGCTGCACGTTGTAGGCGGCTGCGCCGCGCTTGTCGGCGCGGCCGACGATGCCGATCGCGCCGCTGCCCTGCTGGTTGAGCGTCTTGGCGATTTCGCCGATCAGCGCGCGGTACTGCGGCTTGATCGTCGACTGGTCGGTGTCGAACAGCACTTCGCCCAGGCGGATCGCCGGATCCAGGCTGACCAGCGTGGCGTCGGTCCCGGCGACCACGTCGACCTTGACCTTGCTCGCCAGCGCCGGGTCGCCCTCGATCTGCTTGAGCAGCGCGGCCTGCACGGCGCGGGCGCGGGCGAAGGCGAGCGCCTCCTCCTCGGCCTGCGCCGCGACGGTGACGCTGCCGCCGCCGGCATCGCGCAGGCGCGCTGCGATCTGCTCGAACATCGGCGCGTAGCTCGGCTTCACCGTGGCGCTGCCGGACTCGAACATCACCTCGCCCAGCTCCACGTCGGTCTCGGACTTCGTTCCGGACACTTCGCCCGGCGGCAGCTTGACGCCGAAGTCGAAGCGGGTCGGGATGCCCTGGGTGATGCGGCGCACGCGCGGGTTCTCGGTGGTGAACACCGAACCCGGCGGCAACGTGGCCGGATCGACCTTGAGGATGAAGTTGCGGCCGCGCGCGGCGTTGCCGCCGTCGATGCCTTCCAGGTGGTAACGGCCGTACGAGTCGGTTTCCATGATCAGGCCTTCGACCGACGCGATGCGCACGCCCGGAATGCCGCGCTCCTCGATGCCGTTGTTGCGGATCGTGTAGGAGACGACGTAACCGTTCGCGCCCTGGCTGACGTTGCGGACCACTTGCAGGTCCTGACCGGTCAGGCCCTTGGCCGCGTCGCCGCGGGTGCGTTCGACCGTGGTGCGGCCGTCGGCGCCCATGCGCACGGTGGTGCCTTCGTCGGTGGTCAGCACGAAGTCGTCGCTGAAGGCCAGTTCGCTCAGGGTCTGGCGCACCGTCACTTCGCGCGCCGGCGCCGCCGCCGAACCGCGGCCGTCGATGCGGCCCAGGGCGATGCCGTGCAGCATCGGCGCGCTGGCGTCGGGCTCGGCGACCGGGCCGTCGCCGCGGTCGACCGTGGTCGAGCCGGCGACGTAGGCGCTCGGGGCGAAGCCGCCCTGCACGCGCACGCCGGTGGCCTTGGCCGGATCCTGCCAGCCGTCGCCGTCGCGGTCGTCGAACACGCTGCCGACCAGCAGGCTGTCTTCCAGCAGCGGGTCGCCGGCCATGGTGACTTCGGCGGTGGCGTCGTTGGAGATCTTGGTGCCCTGCTCGTCGTAGCCGGCGACCTGGTTCTTGTGCGTGCCCTTGCCGACGCCGGCGCCGACGCGCAGGAAGTAGGTCACGGTGGCCTTGCCGCCGATCGCCACGTCGATGCCGCCGATGCGCAGCGGGTTGGCGCTCATGACCACGCCGCTCTTGTTGTCGTCGTCCACGGTCAGCGAGTTGTCGACGAAGGTGAAGCCGGCCGGCGGGATGTCGACCAGGGTGGCGTTGACCGCCGGCGAGTCGCCGACGTTCTCGACCAGCACGCTGTAGCGGACCAGGTCGCCGATCTTGACCTCGCGCACCGCCGAGGTCTTGACCAGTCGCAGCACCGGCGCGTTGGCGATCACCTTGATGCTGACCGTCGCGGTCGCGCACACCGGGGTCGGCGACGAGGTGTCGCAGACGCGGTAGGTGAAGCTGTCGGTGCCGGCGAAGAACTGCTTCGGCGTGTAGGTGCACGAACCCGCCGTGCAGGTCACGGTGCCGTTGGCCGGCTGGCCGACGATGGTCACCGAGGCCGGATCCAGCGGCGCGCTGGTGACCGTGTCGTTGCCGATCACGTTGATGGTCACCGGGGTCTGCTGGTTGGTCTGCGCGGTGTCGGGGTTGGCGGTGACCTTGTTCGGTTGCACGGTCACGCTGACCTTGGCGGTCGCGCAGTTGGTCGGGTTGAGCTTCTCGCAGATCGTGTAGGTGTAGACGTCGTCGCCGCTGAAGTTCGGACGCGGCGTGTAGGTGATGGTGCCGTCGCTGTTGACCACCGTGGTGCCGTTGTTGGCGTCGGTGCTGACGGTGATGGTCACCAGGTTCGGATCGATCGGCGCGCCGTTGAGCGTGTCGTTGGCGATCACGTTGGTGCTGACCGGAGTGTTCTGCGGAGTCACGCCGCTGCCGCCGGCCGGGTCGTCGGTGGCGGTGATCGCCGGCGCCGACACGGTGATGGTGACCGTCGCGGTGTCGCAGTTGCTCGGGTTCAGCACTTCGCACAGCTGGTAGGTGACGGTGTAGGTGCCGGCCGGGGTGTTCGGCGCGACGTCCACATTGCCGTCGGCCTTGACCGTCAGCGGGCCGTTGCTGTTCGGCTTGACGGTGACGTCGGCCGGATTGACCGCGCTGCCGCCCAAGGTGTCGTTGCCGAGCACGTTGACCACGTTGCTGCCGCCGGTGTTGCCGTTGACCGGCGTGGCGACGACGTCGTCGACTGCGTCGATCGGCGCGGCGTCGACCGTCACCGCGACGCTGGCGGTGGTGCAGTTGCTCGGGTCGGCGGTTTCGCAGATGCGGTACTCGACCGTGTAGCTGCCCTTCGGCGTGCCCGGCGCGACGTTGACCGCGCCGGTGGCCGGATCCAGGGTCACCTTCGGATCGGAGGTGGAGACCTGGGTCAGGGTCACGGTCGTGGTGGTCGCGGGCTGGCCGTTGAGGGTGTCGTTGCCGAGCACGTTCGGCACGGCCACGCCGCCGGCGGCGCCGTTGGCGATGGTGCCGGCGTCGTTGGTCGCCACGATCGGACGGCGCTGCACCGCGGTGGTGGTGGTCGCGGTCACCGGCGTGGTGATCTCGGCCGAGGTCACGCTGGCGTTGTTGACCACGCTGCCGCTGACGGCATCGGCCTGAACCACGGTGTAGGTGCCGGTCACGGTGCACACCGCGCTCGGGCCGGTCGGCGCCATGTCCGGGCAGGTCCAGCTCGCCGGCGTGGTCTTGCTGTCGGCGATGACCACGTTGTGCAAGGTGACGTTGCCGGTGTTGGTGGCGGTCAAGGTGTAGGTCAGCACGTCGCCGATGGTGATGTTGCCGCTGGAATCGTTGTCGGCGTAGCTGGTCTGGGCCTTGGCCAGGGTCATCTGCGGATTGCGGGTCGGCACCGGCGTCGAAGTGGCGGTGTTGTTGCCGCTGTTCGGGTCCGAGGTCGGCGAGGTCGCGGTCGCGGTGTTGGCGTAGCTGCCGGTTTCGAGCACGCGCGCCACCACGGTCAGGGTCGCGTTGGCGCCCGCGGCGAGGTTGCCCACAGTCCAGGCGGTGCCGTTGTAGGTGCCCACGCTCGGCGTCGACGACACCAGCGCGTAGCCGTTGGGCAGCGGATCGTTGACCACCACCGCGTCGGCCGCGGACGGGCCGGCGTTGCTGACTTCGATGGTGAAGGTCACGTTGCTGCCCACCGGCGGTGCGGCGTTGTCGACGGTCTTGGTCACGGCCAGATCGGCCGAAGCCACCGGCGACGGGGTGCTGGTGGAACTGTTGTTGCCCGGCGTCGGATCGCCCGTGGTCGAGGTCGCCGTCGCGGTGTTGGCGTAGTTGCCGGTCGCCAGCACGGTCGCAGTAACGGTCAGCGTGGCGCTGGCGCCGTTGGCCAAGGTGCCGACGGTCCAGGCGGTGCCGTTGTAGGTACCGGTGCTGGGGTTGGCCGAGACGAAGGTGTAGCCGCTCGGCAACGCGTCGTTGACCACCACGGCGGCGGCGTCGGACGGGCCGTTGTTGCTGACCACGATGGTGAAGGTGACGTTGGTGCCGACCACCGGGTTCGGGGTGGACGCGGTCTTGACCACGGCCAGGTCGGCCGAGGCCACCGGCGTCGGCGTGCTGGTCGAGGTGTTGTTGCCCGGGGTCGGATCGCCGGTGCTCGACGTCGCCGTCGCGGTGTTGGCGTAGTTGCCGGTCGCCAGCACCGTCGCGGTGACGGTCAAGGTAGCGCTGGCGCCGTTGGCGAGCGTGCCGACGGCCCAGGCACCGGTGCCGTTGTTGTAGGTACCGGTGCTGGCGTTGGCCGAGACGAAGGTGTAGCCCGTCGGCAACGGGTCGTTGACGACCACCGCGGCGGCGTCGGACGGACCGTTGTTGTTCACCACGATGGTGAAGGTGATGTCGGTGCCCACCGTCGGCGTCGCGGTCGAGGCGGTCTTGACCACGGCCAGGTCGGCCGAAGCCACCGGGGTCGGCGTGCTGGTCGAGGTGTTGTTGCCCGGGGTCGGATCGCCGGTGCTCGACGTCGCCGTCGCGGTGTTGGCGTAGTTGCCCGTCGCCAGCACGGTCGCAGTAACGGTCAGCGTGGCGCTGGCGCCGTTGGCCAAGGTGCCGACGGTCCAGGCGGTGCCGTTGTAGGTACCGGTGCTGGGGTTGGCCGAGACGAAGGTGTAGCCGCTCGGCAACGCGTCGTTGACCACCACGGCCGCGGCGTCGGACGGACCGTTGTTGCTGACCACGATGGTGAAGGTGACATTGGTGCCGACCACCGGGTTCGGGGTGGACGCGGTCTTGACCACGGCCAGGTCGGCCGAGGCCACCGGCGTCGGCGTGTTGGTCGCGGTGTTGTTGCTGGTGTTCGGGTCGCTGGTGGCCGAGGTCGCCGTCGCGGTGTTGGCGTAGTTGCCCGTCGCCAGCACGGTCGCGGTGACGGTCAGGGTTTCGCTGGCGCCGTTGGCCAGCGCGCCGACGGTCCAGGCGCCGGTGCCGTTGTTGTAGGCGCCCACGCTCGGCGTCGCCGAGACGAAGGTGTAGCCGCTCGGCAGCAGATCGTTGACGACCACGGCCGCGGCCGCGGACGGGCCGTTGTTGGCGACGGTAACGGTGAAGGTGACGTTGGTGCCGACCACCGGGTTCGGGGTGGATGCGGTCTTGGTCACGGCCAGGTCGGCCGAGGCCACCGGCGTCGGCGTATTGGTCGACGTGTTGTTGCCCGGGGTCGGATCGCCCGTGGTCGAGGTCGCCGTGGCGGTGTTGGCGTAGTTGCCCGTCGCCAGCACGGTCGCGGTGATGGTCAGAGTCTCGCTTGCGCCGTTGGCCAGCGCGCCGACGGTCCAGGCGCCGGTGCCGTTGTTGTAGGCGCCGGTGCTGGTCGTGGCCGAGACGAAGGCGTAGCCCGTCGGCAACGGATCGTTGACGACCACCGCAGCGGCGTCGGACGGGCCGTTGTTGTTGACCACGATGGTGAAGGTGATGTTGGTGCCGACCGTCGGCGTCGCGGTCGAGGCGGTCTTGACCACGGCCAGGTCGGCCGAGGCCACCGGCACCGGCGTGTTGGTCGCGGTGTTGTTGCCCGGAGTCGGATCGCTGGTGGCCGAGGTCGCCGTGGCGGTGTTGGCGTAGTTGCCCGTCGCCAGTACGGTCGCGGTGACGGCCAGGGTTTCGCTGGCGCCGTTGGCCAGCGCGCCGACGGTCCAGGCGCCGGTGCCGCTGTTGTAGGCGCCCACGCTCGGCGTCGCCGAGACGAAGGTGTAGCCGCTCGGCAGCAGATCGTTGACGACCACGGCCGCGGCCGCGGACGGACCGTTGTTGGCGACGGTGACGGTGAAGGTGACGTTGGTGCCGACCGTCGGCGTCGCGCTCGACGCGGTCTTGGTCACGGCCAGATCGGCCGAGGCCACCGGCGTCGGCGTATTGGTCGACGTGTTGTTGCCCGGGGTCGGATCGCCCGTGGTCGAGGTCGCCGTCGCGGTGTTGGCGTAATTGCCCGTCGCCAGCACGGTCGCCGTGATGTCGAGCGTGGCGTTGGCGCCGTTGGCCAGCGTGCCGACGGTCCACGCGCCGGTGCCGCTGTTGTAGGCGCCGATGCCCGGGTTGGCCGAAACGAAGGCGTAGCCGCTCGGCAACGGGTCGTTGACCACCACCGCAGCGGCGTCGGACGGGCCGTTGTTGCTGACCGCGATGGTGAAGGTGACGTTGGTGCCGACCACCGGGTTCGGATTGGACGCGGTCTTGACCACGGCCAGGTCGGCCGAAGCCACCGGCGTCGGCGTATTGGTCGAGCTGTTGTTGGAGCTGTCCGGGTCGCCCGTGGCGGAGGTCGCCGTGGCGGTGTTGGCGTAGCTGCCGGTCGCGCGCACGGTGGCGACGATGTCGAGCGTGGCGTTGGCGCCGTTGGCCAGCGCGCCGACGGTCCAGGCGCCGGTGCCGTTGTCGTAGGTGCCGACGCTGGCAGTCGCCGAGACGAAGGTGTAGCCGCTCGGCAACGGATCGTTGACCACCACCGCGGCGGCGTCGGACGGGCCGTTGTTGCGCAGCGCGATGGTGAAGGTGACGTTGGTGCCGACGGTCGGCGTCGCGCTCGACGCGGTCTTGACCACGGCCAGATCGGCCGAGGCGGTCGGCGACGGCGTGCTGGTCGCGGTGTTGTTGCCCGGGGTCGGGTCGCTGGTGGTCGAGGTCGCCGTGGCGGTGTTGGCATAGCTGCCCGTCGCCCGCACGGTGGCGACGATGGTCAGGGTCGCGTTGGCACCGTTGGTCATGTCGCCGACCGCCCACACGCCGGTGCCGGCGTTGTACGTGCCGGTGCTCGGGTTGGCCGAAACGAAGGTGTAGCCGCTCGGCAGCTGATCGTTGACGTTGACGCCGACCGCAGTCGACGGACCGTTGTTGGCGACGGTGACGGTGAAGGTGACGTTGGTACCCACCGTCGGCGTCGCGCTCGATGCGGTCTTGGTCACGGCCAGATCGGCCGAGGCCACCGGCGTCGGCGTGCTGGTCGACGTGTTGTTGCCCGGGGTCGGATCGCTCGTGGTCGAGGTCGCCGTCGCGGTGTTCGCGTACGGGCCGGTCGGCAGCACGGTCGCGACGATCTGCAGCGTCTCGCTCGCGCCGTTGGCCAGCGCGCCCACCGCCCACACGCCGGTGCCGTTGTTGTACGTACCCACGCTCGGCGTCGCCGAAACGAAGGTGTAGCCCGCCGGCAGTTGGTCGTTGACGTTCACGCCGGCCGCGGCGGACGGGCCGTTGTTGGTCAGCGTGATGGTGAAGGTGACGTTGGTGCCGACGGTCGGCGTCGCGCTCGACGCGGTCTTGACCACCGCCAGATCGGCCGAAGCCACCGGCACCGGCGTGTTGGTCGCGGTGTTGTTGCCCGGGGTCGGGTCGCTGGTGGTCGAAGTCGCCGTCGCAGTGTTCGCGTAGTTGCCCGTCGCCAGCACGGTCGCAGTGACCGTCAGGGTCGCGCTGGCGCCGTTGGCCAGCGCACCGACCGCCCACACGCCGGTGCCGGCGTTGTAGGTACCGGTGCTCGGGTTCGCCGAAACGAAGGTGTAGCCGCTCGGCAGCTGATCGTTGACGTTGACGCCGGCCGCCGCAGACGGGCCGTTGTTGGCGACGGTGACGGTGAAGGTGACGTTGGTGCCGACCGTCGGCGTCGCGCTCGATGCGGTCTTGGTCACGGCCAGATCGGCCGAGGCCACCGGCGTCGGCGTGCTGGTCGACGTGTTGTTGCCCGGGGTCGGGTCGCTCGTGGTCGAGGTCGCCGTCGCGGTGTTCGCGTACGGGCCGGTCGGCAGCACGGTCGCGACGATCTGCAGCGTCTCGCTCGCACCGTTGGCCAGCGCGCCCACCGCCCACACGCCGGTGCCGTTGTTGTACGTGCCCACGCTCGGCGTCGCCGAGACGAAGGTGTAGCCGGCCGGCAGCTGATCGTTGACGTTCACACCGGCCGCAGCGGACGGGCCGTTGTTGGTCAGCGTGATGGTGAAGGTGACGTTGGTGCCGACCGTCGGCGTCGCGCTCGACGCGGTCTTGACCACGGCCAGATCGGCCGAGGCCACCGGCACCGGCGTGTTGGTCGCGGTGTTGTTGCCCGGGGTCGGGTCGCTGGTCGGCGAGGTCGCCGTCGCGGTGTTCGCGTACGGGCCGGTCGGACGCACGGTCGCGACGATCTGCAAGGTCGCGTTGGCGCCGTTGGCCAGCGCGCCGACCGCCCAGGCGCCGGTTCCGGCGTTGTAGGTGCCCACGCTCGGCGTCGCCGAAACGAAGGTATAGCCCGCCGGCAGCGGATCGTTGACGACGACCGCCGCAGCCGCAGACGGACCGTTGTTCGCCACCGTCACGGTGAAGGTGACGTTGGTGCCGACCGTCGGCGTCGCGCTCGACGCGGTCTTGGTCACGGCCAGATCGGCCGAGGCCACCGGCACCGGCGTGCTGGTCGAGGTGTTGTTGCCCGGGGTCGGATCGCTGGTGGTCGAGGTCGCCGTCGCAGTGTTCGCGTACGGGCCGGTCGGCAGCACGGTCGCGACGATCTGCAACGTCTCGCTCGCGCCGTTGGCCAGCGCGCCCACCGCCCACACGCCGGTGCCGTTGTTGTACGTGCCCACGCTCGGCGTCGCCGAGACGAAGGTGTAACCGGCCGGCAGCTGATCGTTGACGTTCACGCCGGCCGCAGCGGACGGGCCGTTGTTGGTCAGCGTGATGGTGAAGGTCACATTGGTGCCGATCGCCGGCGTCGCGCTCGAGGCGGTCTTGACCACCGCCAGATCGGCCGAAGCCACCGGCACCGGCGTGTTGGTCGCGGTGTTGTTGCCCGGGGTCGGGTCGCTCGTGGTCGAAGTCGCCGTCGCAGTGTTCGCGTAGTTGCCCGTCGCCAGCACGGTCGCAGTGACCGTCAGGGTCGCGCTGGCGCCGTTGGCCAGCGCACCGACCGCCCACACGCCGGTGCCGGCGTTGTAGGTACCGGTGCTCGGGTTCGCCGAAACGAAGGTGTAGCCGCTCGGCAGCTGATCGTTGACGTTGACGCCGGCCGCCGCAGACGGGCCGTTGTTGGCGACGGTGATGGTGAAGGTGACGTTGGTGCCGACCGTCGGCGTCGCGCTCGATGCGGTCTTGGTCACGGCCAGATCGGCCGAGGCCACCGGCGTCGGCGTGCTGGTCGACGTGTTGTTGCCCGGGGTCGGGTCGCTCGTGGTCGAGGTCGCCGTCGCGGTGTTCGCGTACGGGCCGGTCGGCAGCACGGTCGCGACGATCTGCAGCGTCTCGCTCGCACCGTTGGCCAGCGCGCCCACCGCCCACACGCCGGTGCCGTTGTTGTACGTGCCCACGCTCGGCGTCGCCGAGACGAAGGTGTAGCCGGCCGGCAGCTGATCGTTGACGTTCACACCGGCCGCAGCGGACGGGCCGTTGTTGGTCAGCGTGATGGTGAAGGTGACGTTGGTGCCGACCGTCGGCGTCGCGCTCGACGCGGTCTTGACCACGGCCAGATCGGCCGAGGCCACCGGCACCGGCGTGTTGGTCGCGGTGTTGTTGCCCGGGGTCGGGTCGCTGGTCGGCGAGGTCGCCGTCGCGGTGTTCGCGTACGGGCCGGTCGGACGCACGGTCGCGACGATCTGCAAGGTCGCGTTGGCGCCGTTGGCCAGCGCGCCGACCGCCCAGGCGCCGGTTCCGGCGTTGTAGGTGCCCACGCTCGGCGTCGCCGAAACGAAGGTATAGCCCGCCGGCAGCGGATCGTTGACGACGACCGCCGCAGCCGCAGACGGACCGTTGTTCGCCACCGTCACGGTGAAGGTGACGTTGGTGCCGACCGTCGGCGTCGCGCTCGACGCGGTCTTGGTCACGGCCAGATCGGCCGAGGCCACCGGCACCGGCGTGCTGGTCGAGGTGTTGTTGCCCGGGGTCGGATCGCTGGTGGTCGAGGTCGCCGTCGCAGTGTTCGCGTACGGGCCGGTCGGCAGCACGGTCGCGACGATCTGCAACGTCTCGCTCGCGCCGTTGGCCAGCGCGCCCACCGCCCACACGCCGGTGCCGTTGTTGTACGTGCCCACGCTCGGCGTCGCCGAGACGAAGGTGTAACCGGCCGGCAGCTGATCGTTGACGTTCACGCCGGCCGCAGCGGACGGGCCGTTGTTGGTCAGCGTGATGGTGAAGGTCACATTGGTGCCGATCGCCGGCGTCGCGCTCGAGGCGGTCTTGACCACGGCCAGATCGGCCGAGGCCACCGGCACTGGCGTGCTGGTCGCGGTGTTGTTGCCCGGGGTCGGGTCGCTCGTGGTCGAGGTCGCCGTCGCGGTGTTCGCGTACGGGCCGGTCGGACGCACGGTGGCGACGATCTGCAGGGTCGCGTTGGCGCCGGAAGCCAGCGCACCCACCGCCCACACGCCGGTACCGTTGTTGTACGTGCCCACGCTCGGCGTCGCCGAGACGAAGGTGTAGCCCGCCGGCAGTTGGTCGTTGACGTTCACGCCCGCGGCCGCGGACGGGCCGTTGTTCGCCACCGTCACGGTGAAGGTGACGTTGGTGCCGACCGTCGGCGTCGCGTTGGACACCGTCTTGGTCACCGCCAGGTCGGCCGAGGCCACCGGCACCGGGGTGCTGGTAGCGCTGTTGTTGGCCGGGTTGGAGTCGGTCGAGGACGAGGTGGCGGTCGCGGTGTTGGCGTAAGGCCCAGTCGGGCGCACCGTGGCCACGATCTGCAGCGTGGCGTTGGCGCCGGTAGCCAGGGTGCCGACCGCCCAGGCGCCGGTGCCGTTGTTGTACGTGCCCACACTGGGCGTGGCGGAAACGAAGGTGTAGCCGGCCGGCAACGCATCGCTGACCACGGTGCTGATCGCCGCCGACGGGCCGTTGTTGGTCACGGTCACGGTGAAGGTGACGTTGGTGCCCACGGTCGGAGTCGCGTTCGAAACCGTCTTGGTCACGGCCAGATCCGACACCGCGGCCAGCGTGTTGCGGTCGGTCGACGAACACGTGCCGGTGCCACCGTTGAACACGCCGCCGTTGCTGGTGCACGCCGTATCGACGTTGGTCACGCCGCTCGGCGGCGCGATCGTGGCGGTGTTGTCCAGCTGCGCCGGGAAGGTCTGCGCGAACGCCGGCAACTGCGCCAAGGCCAGCGCGGCGGCGAACCACATCCTCATCCCATTGCGAGTTTTGCGCGGGCCGGCATCGGGAACGCGAGTGCGCGGCGGCTGACTGGACGGGAAAAGGATGTTGGCGATTTTCATGCGGTAGCCCAAACAGGAGTTCGGTAAGCGCCAGGACGCGCCGACGCCGCCTCGCGGCGCTGCGTCTGCGTGCGTCTTCCGGCTGGTCGACGTGCTTACTGCGGGTTTTTGCCTTGCAAATGCGGGTCGTGCGTTACGACGAATGCGAATGCCGCGGCGAACGCGAGCGCGCTCGAGCCTTGGCGGCCCTGCCCCCGACGCAACGCCGCGGCAAGCCGCGCGTGTGCGTCGAAGTCAGTCGGGCGTTGCCTGCCGGCGCGTCGGACGCATGCGTCTACGCGCCAGCCGGTACCGCTCGGCTGTCGATTTGCTTACGGCAGGAGCCGTTCGCCGCACGCCCCGTTCGGGCCACTGCGCGACGCTCGGAAGGAAACCGTCCAATAGACGGCAGAAGCAGCGATATCCGGACGGACACCGATGTTGGATCTCTGACACGTCATACGTGCCCCCCTTGCTTCCACCCCCCTGTGCGATCGGACGCGTCTGTGAGACCCGCCTTTTGCGCACCCCTGAGTGGAACCCCTACCGCCAATACGTGATTCGTACTGCCTTACAGGACAGGACCGCAAATATTGTGCCACTCGTCACATTGTTATTGCAATGTAGATCACAGCAACTACGAGATGGAAGAAGCACAAATTGCGCCCTTTTGGACCTGAAACTGACGCCTCGCGACAGTTTTTGACCCGCGTCCTGCGGCCATGCCGAACCGCCCGAACCGCATGCAAAGCAAGTCGAAAGAACGAACTAAAAGTGGTTTTTCGGGTCGAAATTAGCGAGTTGGACGCAGAAGTCTTGTGAAAGCTCGATGCGAACTTGATCGCAAAAAATCAATAAAAAAGCGTAAAAATCCTGTTCAGAGCGTTTTTAGTTCAGCCTGTTCAGCTAAAAGCCCTTCACAGGCGAGGGGCGTCCGGCTGCGCCGCTGCTCGCGGCGGGCTGAGATGCCCACCGCCCAAGCCCTATAATTTCCGTTTTCCAAAACCGACCGCCCATGCCTCCGAGCGCTACGACCTTGTCCGTCCCCGACCTGGCGAACATCCAATCCCTGGCCCGCGACGACATGGCGGCGGTCGACGCCCTGATCCGCCGCCGCCTGGCTTCGGACGTGGTGCTGATCAATCAGGTGGCCGAGTACATCGTCGGCGCCGGCGGCAAGCGCCTGCGGCCGATGCTGTTGCTGCTGGCGGCCGGCGCGCTCGGCCACCGCGGCCCGCAGGCGCACCAGCTCGCCGCGGTGATCGAGTTCATCCACACCGCCACCCTGCTGCACGACGACGTGGTCGACGAATCCGACCTGCGCCGCGGCCGCAAGACCGCCAACGCGGTGTGGGGCAACGCCGCCAGCGTGCTGGTCGGCGACTTCCTGTATTCGCGCAGCTTCCAGCTGATGGTCGAACTGGAACGGTTGGAGGTCATGAAGATCCTCGCCGACACCACCAACCGCATCGCCGAGGGCGAAGTGCTGCAGCTGCTGCACGTGCGCAACCCCGACACCGACGAGCCGGCCTACCTGCGCGTGATCGAGCGCAAGACCGCGGTGCTGTTCGCCGCCGCGACGCGTCTGGGCGCGCTGCTGGCCGGCGGCGACGAGCGGATGCAGCAGCGCCTGCACGATTACGGCATGGCGCTGGGCTACGCGTTCCAGATCGCCGACGACGTGCTCGACTACGCCTCCGACGCGCAGACGCTGGGCAAGAATCTCGGCGACGACCTGGCCGAGGGCAAGGCGACGCTGCCGCTGATCCACGCCATCGCCCACAGCGACGACGCCGTGCGCGCGCGCCTGCGCGCCGCGGTCGAGCACGGCGACAGCGATGCGATGCCCGAGGTGCTGGCCGCGATCCACGCCACCGGCGGCCTGGCCTACAGCCGCCGGCGCGCGCAGGACTACGCCGACGCGGCCGAGGCGGCGCTGGACGGGTTGGACGACAACGATTACGTGGCGGCGCTGCGCGGGTTGGCGCGGTATGCGGTGAGCCGCGATCACTGAGGATTGCGCGCGGATCGCGCGAAAGCATCGGGGCCGGAACGTTTCCTGCGCAGTCGCGGGAGGTTCCGGCCCCGATTCGTTTGTATCGCCGCGTTGTCGCGATCGCTGCCTGCAGGAGCGGCGCGAGCCGCGACCGCGACAAGGCAACTACGCCGAAACTCTCGCACTAGCTGCGTTGCCGCAGTCGCGGCTCGCGCCGCTCCTACAGGAAGATCGCCCGCATGCGTCAGTCGCGGGCGCCGAAACGTTCGACGAAGAACCCGCGCATCGCCGCGAACGAGCGCTTGGCCGCGCGAGCGTCGTAGCGGCAGTTGTCTTCGGGCGCGTTGCCGGCGTTCTCCGACTCGGCGAAGCAATGGCGCGCGCCGCTGTAGTTCACCAGCTGCCAGTCGGCGCCGGCCTCGTCCATTTCCTTTTCGAACGCGACCACGTCCTCGTTCGGCACCGACTTGTCGGCGGCGCCGTTGAGCACCAGCACCGGCGCGTTGACCTTGACCCCATTGGCCGGCAAGCGCGCCTTGAGCCCGCCGTGGAAGCTGACCACGCCGGCGAGGTTGGCGCCGGTGCGCGCCAGTTCCAGAACGCTGGAGCCGCCGAAACAAAAGCCCAGCGCGCCGATGCGAGCAGCGTCGAGCGGCGCGGTCTTGTCCTGTGCCTTCAACGCCGCCAGTGCCGCGCTGGCGCGCTGGCGCAGGCTCACGCCGCCGTCGGCGTAGACCTTGCCGACCGCGGCCTTGGCTTCGTCCTTGTTCTTCGGCCGCACGTCCTTGCCGTACATGTCGGCGACCAGCACCACGTAATCGTCGCCGGCGATTTCGCCGGCGCGCTTGATCGCGGTGTCGGTCACGCCCACCCAGTTCGGCACCATCAGCAGGCCCGGGCGCTTGATCGCGTTGACATCGTCGTAGACCAGCACGCCGCTGAAATTGTCGTCGCCGACTTTCCATTCCACCGGCCGGGTCTTGATCGCGGCGAAGGCGGGCGAGGCGCACAGGGCGAGCAGCAGGACGGCGGCGGGACGGCGCATGGCGGGGCTCCGGAAGGGTGTCGGCGCAGGGTAGCGCGGCCTGGGCAAACCGGTGTGACGGCCGCTGCGTCGGCGCGATGGGCTTCCTGTAGGAGCGGCGCGAGCCGCGACTGCGACAATGCAACTGCGGCGCAAGTTTCGTCGTAGTTGCGTTGTCGCAGTCGCGGCTCGCGCCGCTCCTGCAGGGTCAAGCGATGCCGATGCCGGCGATCGCGCTGATCGCTTCCGGGTCGAACCCCGCCAGCTCGGCGAAATGCCGGCCGCGGGCGACGTAATCGCGATACGGGCCGAAACTCGGCGCGCCCGGCGACAGCAGCACCACGCCGCCCTGAGCGCCGAGCGCGGCGCGCGCCTGCTGCATGGCGTCGGCGAGATCGCGCGCCGCGCTCAGGGCGAAACCGCCCTCGCCCGCCACCGCTTCGAGCAAGGCGTGGATGCGCGGCCCGTTCTCGCCCATCGTCACGATCGCCAGCGGCGCGCGCGTGCGCATCGCCTCGGCGAAGCCCTGCCAGTCGATGCCGCGGTCGTGGCCGCCGACCAACAGCGCGATGCGCCGCCCGGCATAGCAATCCAGCGCCGCCAGCGTGGCGTGCGGGGTGGTGCTGATCGAATCGTTGACGTAGGCGACGCCGTCGTTCTCGCCGATCGGCTGCAAGCGGTTCGGCAGCGGCCGGAAGCTCGCCGCCGCCGGCGCCAGCGGCGCGGCGTCGAGGCCGAGCGCTTCGATCGCGGTCAGCACCGCGCACAGATTGCCGCGGTTGTGCCGGCCCGGCAGCGGCAGCGACGCGGTGTCCATGACTTCGCGCTCGCCGCGCCACAGCGCGTCGCCGCGCAGATGCCAGCCGGCGGCGTCGCCGAACCAGCGGATCTCGCTGTCGGGCAGGCGCAGCGCCGACAGCACCGGATCGGCCGCGTTGAGCACGGCGATGCGCGGCCGCGCCTGGGTCAGCAGGCGCAGCTTGTCTTCGACGTAGCGCGCCTGCGAGCCGTGCCAGTCCAGATGTTCGGGATAGAGGTTCAGCGCCACCGCCACGTCGGGCCGCGCGCCGCTGACGCCGACGTCGCCGGTCTGGTAGCTCGACAGCTCGATCGCCCAGAACTGCGGCGGCTGCGGCGATTCCAGCGCGTCCAGCGCTTCCAGCAACGGCAGGCCGATGTTGCCGGCCAACGCGGTGCGGTGGCCGCCGGCGCGCAGCAGATGCGCCAGCAGCGAGGTGGTGGTGCTCTTGCCCTTGGTGCCGGTGACGCAGACGGTGCGGCCGCCGGCGCGCGTTGCGGCCTGCTCGCCGAACCACAGCGCGGTGCCGCCGATCAGGCGCGCGCCCTGCTCCGCCGCGGCCAGCGCTTCGGCGCGGTACGGGCTGATGCCGGGCGATTTGACGATCCATTCGAACCCGCCCAGGCGCTCGGCGGTCGCGGCGGTTTCCACCAGCAGGCGCGCATCGTGCAGGCCGCGCGCGTCGGCGGCCTCGTCGGGCGAACAGAACAGGGTCAGTTCGAGCTGCGGCAGGCGCGCGCGGATCGCGTGGTAGGCGGCGCGGCCTTCGCGGCCCCAGCCCCACAGCGCGACGCGCTTGCCGTCAAGCTGCGAGATACGCACGCAGACGCTCCCACAGCGCGGGCGGCACGCGGTGTTCGCCTTCCAGCGCCAACAGCGGCTCGATGCGCAGTTCCTCGCCGCTCAGCTGCGGACGGATCTCGCGGGCGAAGCGCTCGACCAGCGCGTCCTCGCGCCACTCGGCGCGCTCGGCCAGCGCCGCCATCGCCGCGCGCGATTCGCGGCCTTCGCCGACGCATTCGAACGGCTTGTGGTTGCGGTACTCCAGCAGCGCGTCGAAGCCGTCGGTCTGGGCCGGATCGTCGAGCAGGTTGCGGCCGAAGATCGACACCAACCGAGGCTTCGTCATGAACGGCGCCAACGCCAGGAACACGAAGTGGCATTTAGGACACACCCCGCACCACCGACTCGCCGGCCGCTCGCCGAGAATATGGAAATTGCGATTGCAGCTGCTGAAATGCGCGTCGTAGCGATCCCCGCGCGCGAACTGCCGCGCCACCGCCAGCTCGCTCAACGGCCGCAGCAGCGAGTAATAGCGCAGGTCCGCGGCCACGTGCTTCTGCAGGTACTCGCCGAACGCGCGCTCGCAATCCCAGCCCTTCGACCACTGGTGGTTCACCTCGCCGGTGCCCTCGATCATGCTGCCGTAGCTGGCCGAGCGCTCGTTGGAGAACACCACCTGGTCGACGCCGCGCAGCAGCGCGGCCAGGGCCATGATCGCCGAGTTCACCACCGTCACCGGGATGTGGCCGTTGTACGCGCCCTGGCGGTTGTACTCGAACAACTGCGGCGCCAGCGCGCGGCCGAGGTTCAGCGTGGGCAGGCCGGTGCGCGCGGCGCAGGCGGCGATCAGTTGCGAGCCGCCGATCCAGGTCACGGTCTGCTCGACTTCGAGCGCGCGCAGCGCTTCGATGCTGACCAGCGAGTCCTTGCCGCCGCCGATGGCGACGAGCGCGTGTTCGCTCAAGCCCAGCGCCGGCGCCGCCGGATCGGCCGCGGCCGCTACCGGGAACTTGATCTTGCCGTGCAGGTTCAAGCCGTTGCGATAAGCGAACTCGCCCAGGCCGTTGACGTAGATCAGCTCCAGCAAGGACGCAGTGTCGGCGTCGATGGCGTACGAGTCGATGCGGATCTGTTCCGGCACCGCCGCCTTGTAATAGCTGACGCCGGCGATCAAATGCAGCAGCCGCAGCATGCGTTCGACCGCGCCGGCGCGCTGAGCGTCCAGCGCGAACGGCGCGCCGGGCACGGTGACGGTTTCGACCAGTTCCGCACCGTCGTCGAAGGCGTAGACCAGTTCGGCCACGCCGCTGGCGGCGTCCAGGCCGCAGCGCACGAAACGGAAGGCGCGCACGGCGTCGCGTTGGAATTGATCGCTCACGGGTTCACTCTCGAAATCGAAACGGTCGCGCGCGGCGGGCGTTTGAGCGCCGCGGAGTTCGGGACGGCGCTCATCCGAGCACCTCCTCGACCGGCAGCGCGCGCAGGTTGTAGGTGTTGGCCATCGCCATGCCGTAGGCGCCGGCGTCGGCGACCAAGACGACGTCGCCTTCTTCGGTCGCCTTCGGCAGCAAGCGCGCGCGGCCGAGCACGTCGCTGCTCTCGCACACCGGCCCGACCACGTCGAACGCGGCGGTGTCGGCGTCGCCGAAGCGGCTGAGGTTGTGGATGCCGTGGTAGGCCTCGTACATGGCCGGACGCATCAACGCGTTCATGCCCGCATCGCAGCCGATCCGGCGCACGCCGTCCTTCTCGACCACTTGAGTGACCGACAGCAGCAGCACGCCGCATTCGGCGACCAGATAGCGGCCGGGCTCGATGATGAGGCCGTAGCGCGGGTACGCGGCCTTGATCTCGTCGAGGCCGGCGCGCCAGGCGTTGAGGTCGAACTCGCGCGCTTCCGGCGTGTACGCCACCGGCAGGCCGCCGCCGATGTCGATGGTCTCGATGGTGCCGACGCTGTCGGCCAGGCCGGCGAGGCTGGCGTAGACGCCGCGCCAGTGCTGCGGATCGTCGATGCCGCTGCCCAGGTGCGCGTGCAGGCCGCTGATGCGGATGCCGAGCTTGCGCGACTCCTCGACGAAGGCGTCGAAGCGCGCCAGCGGCAGGCCGAACTTGGCCGCGACGCCGCCGGTGCGGACTTTCTCGTGATGGCCTTCGCCGTGGCCGAGATCCAGGCGCAGCCACAGGGTGCGGCCGCGGAACACTTCGGGCCAACGCTTGAGCGCTTCGACGTTGTCGACGGTGACGATCACCCCGCGCGCCAGCGCCGCTTCGTACTCGTGGCGCGGGGCGAAGCTCGGGGTGAACAGCACGCGTTCGGGCGCCATGTGCGGCACGGCCTGGAACACCCGCTCGATTTCGGCCAGCGACACGCATTCCAGGCCGAAGCCTTCGCCGACGATGGCGCGCAGCACCGCCGGGTGCGAATTGGCCTTCATCGCGTAGAAGCAGCGGTCGACCGCGGCGGTGCCGATCAGGGCGCGGGCGCGTTCGCGCACCGTGGCCAGATCGTAGACGTAGCGCGGGGTGCCGGCTGCGGCCGTCGCCAGCAGGCGCGAACGCTGCGCCTGCCACCACGGCGCGCTGCGCTGCGGCTTGCCTTCGGAAATCTCGCGCCAGCTCGGGCCGAACACGCTGTCGTCGCGCACCGGCATGGCGCCGCCGCGGATCAGTTCGTGGTGCAGGTGCGGGAGCAAGCCGTCGGCGTCGGCTTCGTCGATGACGAAGGTCAGGTTCAGGTCGTTGGACGACTGCGAGATCAGGTGCACGCGCTCGCGCCCGAACGCCGCCCAGATGTCGGACAGCCGGTGCAGCAGCGAGCGCATGCCGCGGCCGACCAGGGTGATCGCCGCGCACGGCGCGATGACCTTGACCCGGCACACCTCGGCCAGATCGGCCGACAGCGCTTCGAGCACGTTGCTGTTGACCAAATTCTCGCTCGGATCCAGCGACACGGTGACGTTGGTTTCCGACGAACCGATCAAGTCGATGGAAAGCCCATGCCGCTTGAACCGCTCGAACACGTCGGCGAGGAAGCCGACCTGCTGCCACATGCCGATGCTTTCCATCGACACCAGCACGATGCCGTTGCGGCGGCTGATCGCCTTGACCCCGGGCACCGTGGCGGCGCTGGCGTCGATGCGGGTGCCGGGCAGGTCGAAGCGCTCGGTGTCGAGGATCGCCATCGGCACGCCGGCGTCGCGGCACGGCGCGATCGAGCGCGGGTGCAGGACCTTGGCGCCGGTGGTGGCGATTTCCTGCGCTTCGGCGTAGTCCAGCCGCGCCAGCAGGCGCGCATCGGGCACTTCGCGCGGGTTGGCGCTGAACATGCCGGGCACGTCGGTCCAGATTTCGACCCGCTGCGCCTTCAGCAGCGCGCCGAAGTAGGCGGCCGAGGTGTCGGAGCCGCCGCGGCCGAGAATCGCGGTGCCGCCGTCGCCGTGGCGGGCGATGAAGCCCTGGGTCAGCAGCATCTGCGTCGGCTGCGCGCTGAAGCGCTCGACGAAGCCGGGTTCGGCGTGGTGGCGGCAGTTCACCGACAGGCGCTGCGCCCACTCGCTGGCGTTCGGCAGCGACACCGCGTCGAGCCATTCGCGCGCGTCGCACCAACCGAAGTCGAGCCCCTGCGAGCGCAGGTAAGCGGCGCCCAAGGTCGACGACAACAGTTCGCCCTGCCCCAGCACTTCGGCCTGCCAGTCCAGCGCGCGGCTCGCCGCGCGCGGATCGGTTTCCAGCGCAACCAGTTTCGCCAGGCGCTCGCCGAGCACGCTGTCGGGATCCAGGCCGAGCTCGGCGCAGAAACCGCGGTGGCGTTCGACCAACCCGGCGAAACGCGCCGGAAGGCCGCCGTCCTCGCCGGCCGGCGCGTAGGCGATGGCCTGCAGCTCGTTGGTGACGCCCGACAGCGCGGAGACCACCACCAGCACGCGGCGGCCGTCTTCGCGCAGACGTTTTCCAGCCAGACGTCCGATCGTGTCCCAACGGTTGCGGCGGGATACCGAAGTACCGCCGAACTTGAGCACCACCCAGCCTGTCTGTTGCGTCTCCACGTCTTCCTCGGTTGTCGATTCCACTTGATGGGCCCGGCGCGCGGCCGGGGCAGGTCGATCCGCCCGCTGCGGCCGATGAACGGACGCGGCGGGATTCCACACTTGCGAGTCTTGCGTGCCTAAAATCACGTCCTTCGAATCGGGCTGCCGGTCGAAACCGCCGCCGGCAACGCCGGCGCCGGCCCGGCAGCCGGGCACGAATCAGCGATTCTAGTCCAACCCGAGCGTCGCCGAACCACTGGCGCGCAAGTCTGTCGCCACCCTGTCGAAACCGCGCCCGCGCACCGCCCCGCTCCCGCCTTTGGCCCCGCCCTTGTACGCCACCTGCACGGGCCTCATGGAACTCCCCTGGAAATGACGCAACGCCGCTATCTGCAACTGGACGTATTCGCCGACCGCCCCGGCGCCGGCAACCCGCTGGCCGTGGTGCTCGACGCCGAAGGCCTCGACGATGCCGCCATGCAGGCCATCGCCCGCTGGACCCGGCTGCCGGAAACCACCTTCGTATTTCCGCCGAGCCAGCCCGGCGCCAGCTACCGCATCCGCATGTTCAGCCCGCGCCGCGAAGTGCCGTTCGCCGGCCATCCCAGCGTCGGCACCGCCTGCGTGGTGCTCGAAGCCGGACTGGCCGCGCCGGTCGACGGCGTGCTGGTGCAAGAAGGCGTGGCCGGGCTGCTGCCGCTGGCGGTGTCCGGCGACGGCGAGGCGCGCACGATCGCGGTGCGCACGCCGCGCGCGCGCGTGGTCGAAACCGCACGCGCCGACGACCCGCGCCTGAGCGCGGCGTTGCGCGATCTGCCGTTGGGCGCGCTGCCGCCGGCGCTGATGGACGGCGGCCGCCGCTGGTGGCTGGCGCAGCTGCGCGACGAAGCCGCGCTGCGCGCGGCCCAGCCCGACTGGGCGGCGATCGGCCGTCTGGCCGAAAGCACCGAAACGATGGGCCTGTGCGCGTTCGCGCGCGCGGACGCCGGCCAGGACTACGACCTGGTCGTGCGCGCCTTCGTCGGCGCGCCGGCGCAGTTCGAGGACGCCGCCTCCGGCGCCGCCAACGCCACCCTGGCCGCGTGGCTCAAGCACAACGACGCCCTGCCCGGCCGCGACGGCCGCTACACCGTCAGCCAGGGCCGCGAAGTCGGCTTCGACGCGCGCCTGGAGCTGCGCGTGGACGGCGACGGCGAGGTCTGGTCCGGCGGGCGGGTCAGCAACGTGGTGCGCGGGCAGATCGACTGGCGCTGAGCGCGCCGCGCGGGCTGCGGCGGCCAACGCCGCCGTCGCCCGCGCCGATGCGGCTGTCGCTGCGCTGCGTCTGCCACGGCGCTTCGACCGCACCGCTCCACTCGCGGCGCCTCGCTCAGGCCGCTGCGGCCCGCGCCACCGCGCGCCGCCCCAGCCACGCCGCGACGAACGCCGGGACATACATCAACAGCCCATAGATCGCCGCCGGCACCGCGATCGCCGGCGAATTCAACAAGGTCAGCGCGATCACGATCGCCAGGGTGCTGTTCTGCACCCCGACTTCCATGCCGACCGTGATCGCATCGCGCAGCCCGAGCCGGCTGGCGCGCGCGAGCGCGAAGCCGCCGCCGATGGCCGCCGCGCCCATCGCCAGCGCAGCCGGGCCGAGTTCGCCGAGGCTCTGCGTCAACACCGTGCGCTGGGTGATGCAGATCGCCACGATCAGCAACAACAGCAGGCCCAGCGCGAACCGGCTCACCCACGGCTCGATGCGCAAAGCGAAGGCGGCGGCGTAGCGCCGCACCGCCATGCCGATCAACACCGGCGCCAGCACCAGCGCGGCCAGATGCAGCACGGTCTGCGCGAACGGCAGGCGGATGCTGCGCGCTTCGCCGCCGAACGCGCGCAAGGCCAGTTCGACCAGCAAAGGCACGCTGAGGAAGGTGACCAGCGCGCTGATGACCGTCAGCGTGACCGCCAGCGCGACGTTGCCGCGGGCCAGATACGTCAGCGCATTGGAGCTGCTGCCGCTGGGGCAGGCGGCGACCAGCACGAAGCCAACCGCGAATTCCAGCGCATGCGGCCCGCCCGAGCGCGCCACCAGCCAGGCGGTGGCGAAGCCGAGCGAAGGCAGCAGCAGGTAATGGCCGAGCAGGCCGACCGCGACCGGGCGCGGCTCGCGCGCGATGCGGCGGAAGTCCTCGCCGCGCAGGGTCAGGCCGATCCCGCACATGATGATGGCGATGGCCAGCGGCAGGCCGATCTTGAGCAACAGGCTGTCCTGCACGAACGTCTCCTTGCCGGCGGCGGTTCGGTCCGATCCTAGCCGCTGCCGCGCGGCCGCGCCCGAACGAGCGGACAGCGGCCGCGACCTGGGCCACAATCGGCCGAACCCGGCCCGCCGCCGCTGCCGCCGTCACCGTCCGCATGACCGAGCCCCTCCCCCTGCCCGCCGATCCGTGGCTGCGCGACCTCTCGCCGAAGCTGGTCGCGCACTTGCAGGCCATGTCGGTGCGGCGCCGGCTGCGCGACGGCGAATTGCTGTACGCGCGCGGCGACGCTGCCGAAGGGCTGTACGGCGTGGTGTCCGGACGCATCCGCCTGAGCGTGCCGACCGCGGGCGGGCGCGAGATGCTGATCGTGCAGTTCGAACCCGGCAGCTGGTTCGGCGAGGTGTCGATCTTCGACGGCCAGCCGCGCCCGCAGGACGCGCGCGCGTCCGGCGACAGCGAGATCCTGCTGCTGCCGCGCGCGCGTTTCCTGGCGTTGCTGGACCAGCATCCCGAGCTGTACCGCGGTTTCACCCGGCTGCTGTGCCGCAAGCTGCGCACCGCGCTGGAATACGTCGAGGACGCGCTGACCCTGCCGCTGGCCGCGCGGCTCGGCAAGCGTCTGCTGGAACTGGCCCGAGTCTACGGCGTCGACCGCGCCGAAGGCCGCCTGATCGACCTGCCACTGCCGCAGGACGACCTCGCCAACATGCTTGGCGCGACCCGGCAGAGCGTCAGCAAGCAGCTCAAATCCTGGGAACAGCGCGGCTGGATCGCGCTGCGATACCGGCACGTCGCGGTGCGCGACGCCGGCGCGCTGGAACGCGCGGTGGCGCGTTGGTCGCAGGGCGCGGCGGATTGAACGAAACTCGCAGCCGCTCGCTCCCTGTAGGAGCGACGCGAGTCGCGACCGCGAAACCACGCCGACGACGCAAGCGTGGTTCGCGGCCGCCCCCCGCTGCGCGCCCGATCAGAACCGCGCGTCGATCGTTAAAAACACCTGTCGCGGCGCATTGGCATGGAACGCATACGTCTTGCCCTGCGGATCCGACGCGCTGAACGCGGTCAGGTTGCTGGCGGTGCGCTTGTCGCTCAGGTTGGTCGCGTTGAGCGAAACCGACCACTGCCGCAGCGGGCCGACCGGTTCGAAGGTGTAGCGCAGCGCCGCGTCGAAGGTGGTGTAGCCGCCGAAGCCGTTGTCGTTGAGGTAGGTGTAGTACCGCTTGCCGGTGTACTTGCCGCTGACGCTGGCCAGCCACGCGCCGCGGCTGTAGCTGACTTCGCTGGAGAACATGGTGTCGGGCACGTCGACCACGCGCTTGCCGCTGGTCGGCACGGTCTTGCCGCCGTCGATGTAGTTGTCCTCGTAGGTCGACTTGTTCCACGACAGCGCGTTGTACCACTGCAGGCCGTCGACGGGCTTCCAGATGAAGACCAGTTCGCTGCCGTAGCTGTCGACCGAACCGACGTTAAAGAACTTGGTGATGCACTCCGGACGCGTGCCGGCCTCGATGCTAGAACACGGGTTCAGCGACAGCAGGCGGTTGTCGAAGCGCACCTTGTACACGCTCAGCGACGCCTGATAGGTCTCGCCGACCTGACGGTAGCCGGCTTCCAGCGTCTTCGACGATTCCGGCTTGAGGTCGGCCTTCTGCGCATCGAACGCGGCCTGGCCGATCGCCAGCGGGCCGCCGGCGCCGCCGCCGACGAAGGCGGCGACGTTCTCGGTGTAGGCGGCGAACAGCTCGCGGCCTTCGCCGAGCTTGTAGCCCAGGCCCAGCTGCGGCAGGAAATGGTCCTTGGTTTCCAGGCGGCCGGTCGCGTTGGGCACTTCCATCATCTTCGACGGCACCTGGGTCGCGCGCATGTCGACCTGGGTGCTCTTGGCGCCGACGTCCAAAGTCATGCGGCCGTCGAGCAGGCTCATCGTGTCCTGCAGATAGAACTGGCGGGTGGTGATGACGTACTTCTGGAAGAACAGGCGGCGGTCGGGATCGTTGAGGAAGCGGTCGTCGTCGACCGGTCCGTCGATGAAATAGAAATTGCGCTGCACGTCGTGGTGGTTGCGCTCGTACCAGAACCCGCCCTGGATGCGGTGGATGCCGAGTTCCCAGTTCAACGAGGCCATCGCGCCGGCGCGGTTGATGCCGTAGTTGGTGCTGCGGATCGAGATCGGGATTTCCTTGGCCGTGTTCGGGTACGACCAGTTGCCCGGCGACCACCAATGGCCCTGGCCGCGGTCGTCGTGGTAATAGGTCTGCGCGTTCAGGCGCAGGCCTTCGCCGAGGTTGAACTCGCCGGCCAGCGCGGCCAGATGGTCGGTGCGCAGCGCGCGGCTGGCGTAGTAGGCGTCGTCGATGGTCGCCGCCGGCGATTCGAACTTGCAGCGCCGGTCGCCGACCTTGTTCGCCGGCCACGGCTTCGGCGCGCAGTACGCGGCGTTGAGCGCGCGCTGCCAGTCCGGCTTGTACAGGTTCCAGTCCCAGTCCGCGCCGCGCGCGAGCAGGGCCTTGGACAGGTACGCATAGTTGGCCTGGCTGGTTTCGGCGCTGGAGACGAACGCGCTGAGGCGGTTGCCGTCGCCGAAGTTGTAGACCGCCTTGAGGTTGACCTGGCTCTGGTCCTGGTTGTCGTGCGGACGCGACCACATGTCGGCGTTGAGCAGCGAACCGGACAAATACATCGAGAAGCCGCCGTGGTCGCCGGTGTCCAGGCGCGCGTAGGTGCGGCGGGTGTTGTCGCTGCCGAAGGTCTGGGCCACGCGCAGGCCGAATTCGGCTTCCGGATCGGCCGAGAAGTACTGTAGGGTGCCGCCGAGGTTGCTGGTCGAGGCGGTGCCGAGCGAGCCGATGCCCGCGGCCAGTTCGGCGCCGGCGAGGTTCTCGCCGATCAGCGCGCGGCTGATGCCCAGGCCGTTGTAGTTGCCGTAGCTGTTGTCGCCGAGCGGAATGCCGTCGAGGGTGTAGCCGAGCAGACGCTGGTTGAAGCCGCGCAGGCTGATGGTCTGCGATTCCTCGTTGGCGCCGTAGGCGTCGTTGGACTGCACCGAGATGCCGGGCAGCTTGTTGAGGATCTTCTGCGGGCTGGTGCCGGCGACGGTCTTCTCGATGTCGGCGAGCTTGACCCGCTGCACCTGGCGGGTTTCGCCCAGGCCGATGACCGAAACCGCATCGAGCGTGGTGGCGTCGCGGGCCTCGCCGGCGGCGGCGGCATCGGCGGCGACGTCGGCCGCTTCGTTGGCGGCATGGGCGGGCGCGGCGGCCAGCGCGGCGGCGATCGCCAGCGTCAGCGCGGCGAGGGTGCAAGGGGACTTCATGGTCGATCTCCGGGGGAGCAGGGCAAAAATCCGCGCAAGCATGGGCAACGCAGATGACGCGCTGATGGCGGCGGGCCCGCCGCGGCGGCCGCGCGCGGCGCGGCTACGACCAATTGGCTAAGCCGCCGCGGCCCGCACGGACCGGCCGAAAACCCTTGTTTTGCGGCATGAACCGGCGATTTCGCGGCAGCGCGGCGTGCCCGCGGCCGGCCCTAACCCTAAGGTGCTATTGGCCCTCCCCGCCCCGCCGCCCACCATCGGCGCCGGGTGTGGGGACGCCCTTGCGCGCCATCGACGACGCGGCGCGCGCCGCCTACCCACCCCGATCTTCGCGACAGGAGCCGATGTGAGCGCCATTACGTCCGACCCAGCCCCCGCCACGGCGCCCGTCATGACCCCGGGCCAGCGCCTGAAGTCGATCTTCTCCGGCTCCGTCGGCAATCTGGTCGAGTACTACGACTGGTACGTCTACAGCGCGTTCTCGCTGTACTTCGCCCATGTGTTCTTCCCGTCCGGCGACCGCATCTCGCAGGCGCTCAACGCCGGCGCGATCTTCGCCGTCGGTTTCCTGATGCGCCCGCTCGGCGGCTGGGTGTTCGGCCGCTACGCCGACCGCCACGGCCGCCGCGCCGCGCTGATGCTGTCGGTGCTGCTGATGTGCGCCGGCTCGCTGATCATCACCTTCACTCCCGGCTACGACACCATCGGCGTGTTCGCGCCGGTGCTGCTGGTGCTGGCGCGGCTGATGCAGGGCCTCAGCGTCGGCGGCGAATACGGCAGCTCGGCGACGTATCTGAGCGAGATGTCCTCGCGCGAGAACCGCGGCTTCTGGTCGAGCTTCCTGTACGTGACCCTGATCCTGGGCCAGTTGCTGGCGCTGACGGTGCTGATCGTGCTGCAGCAGTTCGTGCTCAGCGAAGACCAGCTCAAGGCCTGGGGCTGGCGCATCCCGTTCGCGATCGGCGCGATCGCCGCGATCACCGCGCTGTACCTGCGCCGCAACATGCAGGAAACCGAGTCGTTCACCAAGCTCAAGAACAGCGATACGCCGGCCAAACGCGAAGGCTCGCTGAAGACGCTGATGCAGCACCCGCGCGCGGTGCTGACCGTGGTCGGCCTGACCATGGGCGGGACGCTGGCGTTCTACACCTACACCAACTACATGCTGAAGTTCCTCACCATCAGCACCGGCTTCGACAAGGAAACCGCCTCGCTGATCAACGCCGGCACCTTGTTCGTCTACATGCTGATGCAGCCGCTGGTCGGCGCGCTGTCCGACCGCATCGGCCGGCGCCCGATCCTGATCGCGTTCGGCGTGCTCGGCACCGTGCTGACCGTGCCGGTGATGCACTGGATCCGCGGCGCGCAGACGCCGATGGAAGCGTTCTGGCTGATCATGATCCTGCTCAGCGCGGTCAGCGGCTACACCGCGATCAACGCGGTGGTGAAGGCCGAACTGTTCCCGGTCGAGATCCGCGCGCTCGGCGTCGGCCTGCCGTACGCGCTGACCGTCGCCCTGTTCGGCGGCACCGCCGAGCCGGTGGCGCTGTGGTTCAAGAAGATCGGCATGGAAACCGGATTCTTCTGGTACGTCAGCGCCTGCATCCTGTGCTCGCTGCTGGTCTACGCGCTGATGCCCGACACCCGCAAGCATTCGGCGATCGACCGCGACTGAGCCCGGTCGCGCGCATCCCCTTCCTTTCGCTCACTCCTCGCTCCGGTGCACTCCATGAAAAAGTCCGGCTCGTACTTCTACCTCTGGGTGGTCGGCGCCATCATTCTCGGCGGCCTGATCGGGCATTTCTTCCCCGAGTTCGGAGTCAAGCTCAAGCCGCTCGGCGACGGTTTCATCGCGCTGATCAAGATGCTGATCGGCCCGATCATCTTCCTGACCGTGGTGCTCGGCATCGCCGGCGTCGCCGACGTCAAGAAGGTCGGACGCGTCGGGGTCAAGGCGATCCTGTACTTCGAAATCGTTTCGACCATCGCCCTGGTGATCGGCCTGGTGGTGGTCAACACGCTCAAGCCGGGCGCCGGCTTCAACGCCGATCCGGCCAAGCTCGACCCGGCGCTGGTGGCCAAGGCCACCGACTACGCGCACAAGGCCGAGCAGCAGAGCACGGTCGACTTCCTGCTGCACATCATCCCCAAGACCTTCACCGACGCCTTCACCGGCGATGGCAGCCTGCTGCAGGTGCTGCTGCTGGCGGTGCTGTTCGGCTTCTCTTTGCTGCACATGGGCAAGACCGGCGAGAAGGTCATGGACCTGCTGGAGCCGCTGTCGAAGGCGTTCTTCGGGATCATGAGCATGATCATGAAGCTGGCTCCGATCGGCGCCGGCGCGGCGATGGCGTTCACCATCGGCGAATTCGGCGTCGGCGCGCTCGGCCCGCTGATGAAGCTGATGGGCAGCTTCTACCTGACCTGCGCGCTGTTCGTGCTGATCGTGCTCGGCCTGATCGCGCGCTTCACCGGCTTCAGCATCGTCCGCTTCATCTACTACATCCGCGACGAACTGCTGCTGGTGCTGGGCACCTCGTCGTCGGAATCGGCGCTGGTGCCGCTGATGCGCAAGCTCGAGCGGCTCGGCTGCTCCAAGCCGGTGGTCGGCCTGGTCGTGCCCAGCGGTTATTCGTTCAACCTCGACGGCACCAACATTTACCTGACGATGGCGGCGATCTTCGTCGCCCAGGCGCTCGGCGTGGAGCTGACCCTGACCCAGGAAATCACCTTGCTGGCGGTGGCGATGCTGACCTCGAAGGGCGCCTCGGGCGTCACCGGCGCCGGCTTCATCACCCTCGCCGCGACCCTGCACGTGGTCCCGGCGGTGCCGGTCGCGGGTCTGGCGCTGATCCTCGGCATCGACCGCTTCATGAGCGAAGCGCGCGCGCTGACCAACATCATCGGCAACGGCGTGGCCACGGTGGTGGTCGCGCGTTGGGAGAACGAGCTCGACCGCGAACAGCTCAACCGCGAGCTGCTGAATCCGCCGAGCGCGACCGATCTCGACGTCGACCTGCCTTCCGACCATCACGGTCCGCTCGGCGAAAAGGCCTGAGCCGTCGCGCACCAGAGGTTTCGAACGAGCCGCTGCGACTGATCCGCTTCAACTGATCCATTGAGGCGGCCCCTCGGGCCGCCAGCCGACCCTTCCCTCGGCCGGACGCCACGCGCGCCCGGCACGGAGCCCTGCTGCCAGGACGGCGCCGACGAACCTGGAGCCCCAACCATGCGCAACGCCCGCTTCGCCTTCTCCGCCTTCGCCGCCTCCCCGCTCGCCCTCGCCCTGTACGCGCTGTCGCCGGCCGCGGCCGCCGCCAGCTTCGACGACTGGCCGACCAAGTACGCCTTCGCCGACGGCACCGAAATTTCCGCGACCGCCAACTGGGCCTACGACGTGGTCGACTTCGACGGCGACGGCTACGGCACCGCCGCGACCCGGCTCAAGGACGACGGCCATTACCGCCGCCGCGAGTTCGGCGTGAATCTCAAGAAGAAGGACGTCTACGACTTCACCGCGGTGTTCGACTTCGAATCCAAGCTGTGGCTCGACGTGGCGCTGCGCATGGAAACCAAGGCCTGGTTCGGCGCCGACTACGGCAAGGTCCGGGTCGGTTACTTCAAGACGCCGGTCAGCATGGAGAGCGTCGCCGCTTCGCGCACCGCCAGCATGATGGAACTGTCCGCCGCCTCGCAGGCGATCTTCGAAGGCCGCCGCACCGGCGTGGAGTGGTCGATCGAACGGCCGCGCTATGCGTTGAACGCAGGCTACTTCTTCGGCCACGACCTGCAGGGCGACAACCCCGGCACCACCGCCGCCGGGCGCGCGGTGTGGACGCCGGTCAAGGACAAGGACCGCGTGCTGCACCTGGGCCTGACCGGCTCGGTCGAGAATCCGCACGGCTTCCGCGACGGCCGCGGCGCCTACTTCGGCCCGGCCGCGCGCTTCCGCGCGCGTCCGCTCAACGGCCTGACCGGCGTGCGCCTGGTCGATTCGGGCAGCCTGCGCGAGACCGACAAGATCGTGCGCAACGGCCTGGAAGCGCTGTGGATCGACGGCCCGTGGTCGGTCCAGGCCGAATACCTGCGCGCCACCGCCGAACGCGACAACGGCCAGCGCGATTTCACCGCCGCCGGCTACTACGTCACCGGCAGTTGGGTCGTCACCGGCGAAACCCGCCCGTACAGCGGCAACAACGTCGCCAACATCAAGCCCGCGCACGGCTACGGCGCGGTCGAACTGCTGGCGCGCTACGGCCAGCTCGACCTCGACGACGGCGGCATCGCCGGCGGCAAGCAGCGCGACTGGACCGTCGGCGCGAACTGGTACCTCACCACCCACTTCAAGTTCCAGGCGAACTATGCGCATGTGAAGGCGGACAAGGGGCTGTTGGCGGCGGATCCGGATCTGGTCGAGGTGCGGGCGCAGGTGCAGTTTTGAGTGGAGCGGGGTTGGGGGTTGGGGAACTGGAGAAGCGTCTGGAGTGCCGAAGCGCGGCGCGCATCACGATCATCGCGATCGGCGCTCGTTCGCTTGACCGCCATCTCACCCCAGTCCCGCTAGTCTCCCCAAACCCCCGCGCCTCCCCAGTTCCCCAACCCCTAACCCCCAAATCCCGCTTCAACGCCCCATGCATCCCCCCCGCCGCCAACTGCAAACCGCCGCCTGGATCGCCCTGATCCTGGCCGGCATGCTACTGTCGGCGCTGGTCGCGGGACGCATCGCCTATTCGCAGGCGCTGCAACGTCAGGCCGGCGAGGCCAGCGCGCTGTTGGCGCAGCGCGCGCAGGTGATCGAGCAGCACATCGACCGCTACCGGATCATGCCGGCGGTGCTGTCGCTGGACCCGCAACTGCGCGCGACCCTCGCCAATCCCGGCGACACCGTGCAGCGCCAGCGCGCCAACGAGCGGCTGGTCCAGCTCAACTTCGCCAACCGCACCAGCACCCTGACCCTGATCGACCGCAACGGCACCGGGCTGGCCGCCAGCAACTGGGACCAGCCCAACAGCAACGTCGGCTATTCCTACGCGTTCCGCCCCTACTTCCAGCTGGCGATGGCGGCCGGCGCCGGCGAGTTCTACGCGATCGGCGTCACCACCGGCGTGCCCGGCCATTTCATCGCCCGCGCGGTGCGCGACGAACGCGGCGGCGCGATCGGCGCGGTCGCGGTCAAGGTCGAACTCGAAGACATCCGCTCGGACTGGAGCGAACGCGGCGACCTGGTCCTGCTCAGCGACAACCACGGCGTGGTGTTCCTGTCGGCGCAGCCGCTGTGGCGCTACCGCATGCTGCATCCGCTGTCGCCGGCGTGGCAGCGCGAGCTGCGCGACACCCGCCAGTACCAGAGCCAGCGCCTGCGCCCGGTCGCGTTCGACGTGCAGCGCGAAGTCGCCGGCGGCGCGCGCGTGGTGCGTCTGCGCGAGCCGCGCCTGCGCGAACCGATGCTGTGGCAGTCGCTGCATCTGGCGCGCGAGGACTGGACCTTGCACCTGCTGCGCGACGTCACCCCGAGCATCCGCACCGCCTGGATCGCGCGCGCGGTCGCCGCCGGCGCGTGGCTGCTCGCGGTCGCGGTGGCGCTGCTGCTGATCCAGCGCGGCCGCATCGCCGCGCTGCGCCTGCGCAGCCGGCAAGAGCTGGAGAAGATGGTCGAACACCACGCCGAAGCGCTGCGCAACGCGCAGGACGGGCTGGTGCACGCGGCGCGGCAGGCGAGCATGGGCGAAGGGCAGAGCCTCGAACATCTGCCCCAAGGCGTCAGCGTGGTGGATTCGCAGCTGCGCTTGGTCGCCTGGAACCAGCGCTACGGCGAGTTGTTCCGATATCCACCGGAGCTGTTGCAGGTCGGCCGGCCGATCGAAGACCTGATCCGCTTCAACGCCAAGCGCGGCCTGCTCGGCGCCGACCCGGAAGACGCGATCAAGCGCCGCCTCGACCATCTGCTGCGCGGCCAGCCGTACCTGCACGAACGCGAGCGGCCCGACGGCACGGTGATCGAGATCCGCGGCAACCCGATGCCCGACGGCGGCTTCGTCACCAGCTACGCCGACATCACCGCGTACAAACAGGCCGCGCGCGACCTGCGCACGCTGGCCGACAGCCTGGAGCGCGGGATCGAGCAGCGCACCAGCGACCTGCAAGCCGCCAAGGGCGAGGCCGAGCGCGCGAATCGCTCCAAGACCCGCTTCGTCGCCGCCGCGGTGCACGACCTGCTGCAACCGCTCAACGCCGCGCGCATGTACCTGTCGTCGCTGCGCCGGCGCGTCGACGACAACGAAGGGCGCGAGCTGGCCGATCACATCGAGGCGGCGCTGGCGGCGCAGGACGACATCCTGTCGAGCCTGCTCGACATCTCGCGCCTGGAATCGGGCGCGCTGGAAGTGCGGCGCGCGGCGCTGCCGCTGGCGCGGGTGTTCGCCGCGATCGACAGCCAGTTCCGCATCCTCGCCCAGGCGCGCGGGCTGCGCCTGCACGTGATCGCGACCCGCGCGGTGGTCGACAGCGACGAGGTGCTGCTGCGGCGGATCGTGCAGAACTTCGTTTCCAACGCGATGCAGTTCGCGCCGCGCGAGGGCCGCATCGTGCTCGGCGCGCGGCGCTTGCGCGACGGCGTGCGGATCGAGGTGTGGGACAGCGGTCCGGGCATTCCCGAGAACAAGCGCGAACTGATCTTCGAAGAATTCCAGCGCCTGGACACCGGCATCGACGCGCCGCAGCGCGGCGCCGGCCTGGGCCTGGCGATCGTGCGGCGGGTGGCGCGCCTGCTCGGCCATCGCGTCGCGGTGCGCTCGTGGCCGGGGCACGGCAGCGTGTTTTCGGTCGAGTTGCCGTATGCGACTGCGACGCCCGCGACGGCCGAACCGGCGCCGTCCGCGCCGCCGGCGGCGAGCCGCGCGAGCGCGACCGCCGATCCGGATTCGCCGCTGCGCGGCCGCAGCGTGTGGGTCATCGACGACGACCTGCATTCGCGCCAGGCCGCGCTGCACCTGCTCGGCGACTGGGGCTGCCAGGCCGACGGCGCCGCCAGTGCGGCCGAAGCGCTGACCCGCGCCGATGCGCAGGCGCCGCCGGATTTGCTGCTGCTGGATTACCGCCTCGGCGAAAGCACCGGCTTCGAGCTCGGCACGCAGCTGGAAGCGAAGTGGAAACGGCTGCCGCCGGTGGTGCTGATGTCGGCCGACGCCGACCCGACCCTGCGGCCGCGCGCGGCCGAACGCGACTGGCATTTCCTGCCCAAGCCGCTGAAACCGGCGGCGCTGCGCGCGCTGGCGTCGCGGTTGTTGGCGCATGGCGAATGAGGCGGGGTTGCGGCGCGATCTGAGGCTGCGCGGTCGCGGCTTGCGCCGCTCCTACAGTCGCTGCGTTGGGGCGGCGCGGTGGGTGCGTTGACGCGGTCGCGGCTTGCGCCGCTCCTACAGGGGGTTCGATGCCGCGGCGTGGCGACTGTAGGAGCGGCGCGAGCCGCGACCGCGCCAACGCAACGACGACGCAGGCATCGACGCCGCTACGCCAATCCGCCGACGCCGTCGTGCAGATCGCCGCCTTCGTCGTCCAACGCCAGCCCCTTCACCAACACCGCCGCCTGCGTGCGCGAATGGCAGCCGAGCTTGCGCAGGATCGCGGTGACATGGATCTTCACCGTGTTCTCCGCCAGCGACAGTTCGTAAGCGATCTGCTTGTTGAGCAACCCATCGGCCAGACGCAGCAACACCCGCATCTGCTGCGGCGTCAGCTGCGCCAGCCGGTCGGCCAGTTGCGCGTCGCCTTCGTCGCGTTCGGCCTGCTGCGGGGGGAACCATACGTTGCCGGCGAGCACCGCGCCGAGCGCTTCGCCGAGCACCGCCGCCGGCGCCGACTTGGGCACGAAGCCGGACGCGCCGAACTGCTGCGCGCGGCGGATCGTGCGCGGGTGTTCGTTGGAGGAGATGATCACCACCGGCAACTCGGGCCGCTCGCCGCGCGCGTACACCAGCGAGGAGAAGCCCATCGCGCCGGGCATCATCAGGTCGAGCATGGCCAGGTCGAACGCGTCGCTGCCGATCGCGGCTTCCAACGCGCTTTGGCTGGCGACTTCGACCACGTGCGCGTCCGGCGCGATCTCGCCCAACGCATAACGCAGCGCCGCCCGGAACATCGGGTGGTCGTCGGCGATCAGGATGCGCAAGGCGGGGTCGGCCATGAGGGGTCCCTGTGGAAAGCGGGTCCGATCCTACACGCTCCGCCGCGGGCCGGGGCGGCGGCTGCGCGGGCGGGCGGCCCTCGCCGCGCAACCCGCGGCACCGCAAAAACGAACGGGGCGGCCGAAGCCGCCCCGTTCATGCATCGCTGGCGCGAGCCGCTCAGCCCAGCAGGTGGGCGACGCCGGCGCGCTCTTCTTCGAGCTCGGCCAGGGTCTTGTCCATCGCCTTACGGCTGAACTCGTCGACGTCCAGGCCTTCCACGCGGGTGTATTCGCCGTTCGCGGTGATCACCGGCACGCCGTACATCACGCCTTCGGGAATGCCGTAGCTGCCGTCGGACGGCACGCCCATCGTCACCCACTTGCCGTCGCTGCCGAGCACCCAGTCGCGGATGTGGTCGATCGCGGCGTTGGCGGCCGAAGCGGCCGAGGACAGGCCGCGCGCTTCGATGATCGCCGCGCCGCGCTTGCCGACCTGCGGGATGAAGGTGTTGGCGTTCCAGTCGGCGTCGTTGATCTTGTCCTTCAACGAAGCGCCGCCGGCCTTGGCGAAGCGGTAGTCCGGATACATGGTCGGGCTGTGGTTGCCCCACACGATCAGGTTCTCGATGTCGCCCACGGCCACGCCGGCCTTGGCGGCGAGCTGGCTCAGCGCGCGGTTGTGGTCCAGGCGCAGCATCGCGGTGAAGTTCTTCGCCGGCAGGTCCGGCGCCGACTTCATCGCGATGTAGGCGTTGGTGTTGGCCGGGTTGCCGACCACCAGCACCTTGACGTTGCGCGAGGCGACCTTGTTCAGCGCGGCGCCCTGGGCGGTGAAGATCTTGGCGTTCTCCAGCAGCAGGTCCTTGCGCTCCATGCCCGGGCCGCGCGGACGCGCGCCGACCAGCAGGGCGATGTCGGCGTCCTTGAACGCGACTTCCGCGTCGTCGGTGCCGACGATGCCGGCCAGCAGCGGGAACGCGCAGTCTTCCAGTTCCATGATCACGCCCTTGAGCGCGGCCTGGGCCTTCTCCAGCGGCAGTTCCAGCAGCTGCAGGATCACCGGCTGGTCCTTGCCGAGCATTTCGCCGGAGGCGATGCGGAACAGCAGCGAGTAGCCGATCTGGCCGGCTGCGCCGGTGACGGCAACGCGGACGGGAGTCTTCATCGAGGTGTTTCCTTCGCTAGTGAACGTTGGGGCGGGCGCGGGCCCGCGAGTAGGTAAACAGGACGCGCGCGGTCACAGCCGGTAGCCGAGCGGCGCGAGCTTGTCCTTGATCTGATCGGGGTTGTAGCCGTAGACGATGTCCTGGCCGACGATGGTGACCGGCACGCCGCGCGCGCCGACCGCGGCCATCGCGCGCTGGCCCTGTTCGGTGTCGACGTCGATCAGGGTGTAGCGCACGTCGGCCAGTTCGAAGTCCTTGCGCAGCTTTTCGCAATAGCCGCACCACTGCGCCGCGAGCATGACGATGCGTTTGTCGCCGGTGCTGTGGCGCGGATCGTCCGGCGCGAGCTGCGGCGGACGCGGAGCGGACGCGTACTGCGCCCAGCCGCCGGACATCGCGAACTTGGCCCCGACCGCGCCCACGGCGAGCGCGGCCACGACGCACAACACGGTGCTTACGCGCATGACATCGCTCCTGGACGCGGGCGGGCGGCTTCGCCGGGCTCAGCCGAGCTCGGCGAAGAACTCCTGGAACCGCTGCAGGCCCGGGGCCAGCTGCGGGGTCGGGCAGGTGTAGCTGATGCGCAGCGAACGCGGCTCGCCGAACGCCGAGCCCGGCACGCAGGCCACGCCCTTGGTTTCCAACAGGGCGTTGCAGAAGTCCATGTCGTTGCCGATCTTGGTGCCGCTGGGCTGATGGGTCTTGCCGTAGGCGACGCTGATGTCGGGGAAGACGTAGAACGCGCCCTGCGGACGCGGGCAGATCACCCCCGGAATCGCCTCCATCACCGCCATGACCTGGTCGCGCTTGGCCTGGAATTCGGCGCACTTCTGGGTCGGCACGTCCTGCGGGCCCGACAGCGCGGCGACCGCGGCGGCGGTGACGATTTCCGGAATGTTGGTGATGTGGTTCGAGTTCATCGTGGTCAGGGCCTGGGCGACCGATTCCGGCCCGGCCATGAAGCCCACGCGCCAACCCGGCATGCCGTAGGTCTTGGACAGCGAGTCCAGGAAGATCACCCGGTCGCGCAGTTCGGGCCGCGCGTGCACGAAGTTGTGGTAGCCCAGGCCGTCGAACACCATGCGGTTGTAGATGTCGTCGGTGATGACCCAGGTGTCCGGGTACTTGGCGACCACATCGGCGAGCGCGTCGATCTCCTCCTTCGAATAGACCATGCCGGTCGGATTCGAGGGGTTGTTGAACAAGAACACCTTGGGCTTCTTCGCCAGCGCGGCGTCGAGCTGCTGCGGGGTGAGCTTGTAGTCCTGCGAGGCCGGGCACGGCAGCAGGTCGATCTTGGCGTTGACGATCTCGGCGATGTCGAGATAGCTGGTCCAGTACGGGGTCGGGAAGACGATGGTGTCGCCTTCGTCGAGCAGCGCCTCGGCGATGTTGTAGATGACGTGCTTGGCGCCGATGCCGGTGGCGCAGTTGACCCGGCCGTAGCCGGTCAGGCCGATCTTGCCCATGTGCTCGATGAACGCGTCCAGCAGCGCGTCGGCGCCGCGGTTGCTGCCGTACTGGCCGCTGTCTTTGGCCAGCGCTTCGCGCACGGCGGCGTAGACGTGCTCGCCGGGCAGGAAGTTGGGGACGCCGATGGAGAAGCTGATGATGTCGCGGCCTTCGGCCTTGAGCCGCTTGGCCTTTTCGGCAACCTGCATGATCGCGCTGGGCTTGGCGCGACCGATGCGCCGGGCGAGCTGGGGCATCGTGTAAACCTCGTGGGGTGATGTACGGCAGAGCGAGGATGGACGGCGCCGGAAGCAGCGGCGCGGCGCGCGGGCGCGCCGCGCGGCGGCTTGCGTAAAGCGCCGCGATTACCGCTGGTTCGAGCCGCAGAATGGTATCACAGCGGTCGCCGCGGACCGGCCCGCGCGCGGCCGCGGAGCGACCGCGCGGGCGCCGCCGGCCGTGCCCGGACGGACGGTCGGCTTTGCGCGATTCGGCTCTTGAAAACGCGACGGCGTTCGGGTTTAGTGTGCCGGCTCGAATCGCCCGCGGACGCAGGCAAGCAGCGGACGCGGGGGACGCGGCCGCCGCCGCTCGGGCCACTCAAGGATTCCAACTTTCGTCAGGGACATCGGCATCAGGGGGCCGATTCGATGAAACCATTCGCCAGCAAGCTGGCCGGCGCCGTCGTGGCGCTGGCGATCGCGTGCGCGCCGCTGTCGGCCGCCTACGCCCAGAACCGCACCGCCACCGACGCCCAGGGCCAAGCGCTCAAGGTCCAGGGCAGCGTGGTGCTGATCGAACCGGACATCGAGCTGAGCCTGGTCTCGGCCGGCGGGCTCGCCGAGCCGCGCAAGGAGTGGTCCGAGGCCGCGCGCAAGCTGTACCCGCAGGCCGTGCGCGAACTGCTGGCCGGCTCCAAGGCCGAGCGCCGCGACGATTACGACGTGCCCGACGACCTCGACCCGAATTCGCAAATGGGCCAGATCGTGCGCCTGAACCAGGCGGTGGCGCTGAGCATTTCCCAGTACAACCTCGGCGGCGCGCTGGCGACCAAGAAGGACGCCCACACCGGCAAGCCGCGCATGGACTGGAGCCTCGGCCCCGGCGTGGCCGGACTGCGCGAGGCCACCGGCGCCGACTACGCCCTGTTCACCTACATCCGCGACTCCTACGCCACCGGCGGTCGCACCGCGGTGCGGGTCCTGACCCTGCTCGCCGGCGCGGCGCTCGGCGCCTACATCGACGTCGGCGGCGGCTCGCAGGTCGGCGTGGCCACGCTGGTGGACCTGCGCACCGGCCAGGTGGTGTGGTTCAACCAGATGGTCAAGGGCAGCGGCGACCTGCGCGACGAAAAAGGCGCCAAGGGCACCGTCGCCAGCATGCTCAAGGGCATTCCGCTGTGAGCCGCGCGGCGCTGCGTCCGCCGCGCCGGTCCGCCCCCGCCCTGCTCCGCTTCGTCCCGCCGCGCCTGGCCTGCCTGCGCCTGGCGCTCGCCTGCGCGCTCGCCGCGCCGGCGCTGGCCTGCGCCGCCGCGCCGGTCGAGCCGATCCGGCCCGGCGAACGCCCCGCCGCCGGCAGCACCGAGGCCGAGCTGTGGTACGGCATGGAGCAGGCCGAGCGCGACATCAAGACCGCGCCGGCGCTGGTGCGCGACCCCGCCCTCAACGCCTACGTGCACGGCGTAGCCTGCAAGGTCGCCGGCGAGCATTGCGCCGACCTGCGCGTCTATATCGTCGACGTGCCGGTCTTCAACGCCTCGATGGCGCCCAACGGCGCGATGCTGGTGTTCACCGGCGCGCTGCTGCGGATGCAGGACGAATCCGAACTGGCGCTGGTGCTGGGCCACGAGTTCGCCCACTACCGCCAGCGCCACGGCCTGCAAGGCTGGACCAAGGCCAAGAGCACCACCGCGGTGATGGCGTCGATCGCGATCATCCCCAGCGTGGTCGCGCTGGCCGCCTCGCTCGGCGGGCTGGCCAGCGTCAGCAAGTTCTCGCGCGACATGGAGCGCGAGGCCGACCGGATCGGTTTCGACCGCGTGGTCGGCCTGGGCTACGACCCGCAGGCCGGCGCGCAGGTGTGGGGGCGGATGCTGCGCGAGGAAAAATCCAGCAAGCGCTCCAAGCCGTGGCCGGTGTTCGCCAGCCACCCCAACACCGCCGAACGCCTGGAAGACACCGCCGCCGCGGCCAAGGCCCACGCCGGCGCGCCCGGCGACGTCGGCCGCGCGCCGTACCAGGCGGCGATGCGGCCGTGGCTGGACCGCTGGCTGGCCGCGGAGCTGTCGCGGCGCACCTACGACACCTCGATCCAGGTCATCGCCGACCTGCGCGAGGAAGCACAGCGCGCCGGCGACCAAGGCAACCAGGGCCTGTACGGCTACTACCTCGCCGAAGCCTACCGTCGCCGCGGCAAGAACGACGACCGCCAGCGCAGCGCGCAACTGCTGAGCGAGGCCGTCGCCCACGCCGACGCGCCGCCCGCGGCCTGGCGCGAACAGGCCTACGCGCTGCGCGAACGCAAGGACGCGGCCGCGGCGATCGACGCGTTCCGCCGTTATCTCGCCGCCGCGCCCGACGCCGAAGAACGCCCCTTCATCGAAAAAACCATCGCCGAACTGGAGACCGCCCCGTGACTTTGCGCCTCAAGACTTTCGCCGCGGCCCTGGCGGTCCTCGCCCTGGCCGGCTGCGCCGCCAACACCCTGCAGCGCGCCGGCGCCTCGACCGTGTTCGACCTGCGCCTGGACAGCACCCTCGACTGGGCCCGGATCAAGGGCGCGCGCCAGGAAACCTGGACCATCGACGGCACCCGCCTCAACCAGTTGCGCATCTACTCCAACATCAAGCCCGGCGAGCATGTGTTCATGGCGCGCAAGGAAAAGGCGTCCAAGCCCGACGGCCCGTGGTTCCGCAGCGGCATGCGCCCGGACGAACTGCGCGACCTGGTGCTCGACGGCCTGCGCGAGGAAGGCGCGGTCAACCTCGACAGCGGCGAACTGCGCCCGCACCGCTTCGGCGCCGTCGACGGCCTGCGCTTCGACTTCGCGATGAGCAACGCCGACGGCCTGAACTACAAAGGCACCGTCGCGGCGGTGGAGCGCGAGGGCAAGCTGACCTCGCTGGTGTGGATGGCGCCGAGCGAGCACTACTACCGCCGCGACGCCGACGCGGTCGGGCGCATGCTCGACACGATGCAGTTCGTGCGCTGAGGCGCGCTGCCCCCGCCCGAAGACCGGTCGGGCCTTGCGGCCCGACGATCTGCGCGAAGGCCTTCGGGCCCGAAGCTCTCGACTCGGGCCGCCACGCCCCCGGCGCGATCCACGAGCCACGCCCAAAAAAAAGACGGCCTCGCGGCCGTCTTTTTCGTTCGCCCGCCGCGCAAGCGCGGCGACCGCGGATGCTTACGGACGCGCGTTCGCGTCCAGCACCTTGTTCCACTCGGCCACGCGCTCGGCCTTGGCGGCCAGCACCGCGGCGGTGTCGCCTTCGATCTTGACCGAGTTGAGCTTGTCGCCCTGCTGCACGGTGTCGACGATCTGCTGGCCTTCCAGCACCTTGCCGAACACGGTGTGCTTGCCGTCGAGCCAGTCGCAGACGATGTGGGTGATGAAGAACTGGCTGCCGTTGGTGCCCGGGCCGGCGTTGGCCATCGACAGCACGCCGCGCTCGTGGCCCAGGCCGTTGCGGGTCTCGTCTTCGAAGCGGTAGCCCGGGCCGCCGGTGCCGGTGCCCTGCGGGCAGCCGCCCTGGATCATGAAGTTCGGGATCACGCGGTGGAAGTTCAGGCCGTCGTAGAAGCCGCGCTGGGCCAGGTTGACGAAGTTGGCGACGGTCAGCGGCGCCTTCTCGGCGTTGAGTTCGACGCGGATCGGGCCGCGCGAGGTGTCGAAGGTGGCGATCAGGCTCATGCAACGTGCTCCAGATGGTGCGATGGGGATAGGTAAGGCGTCGCCGGCCGAGATGGCGACGGCGGGGGCAATCCACAAGGGTACCGAAGCGACGGTCCACGCGCCGCCCCCCGAAGCCCGGCAAAACCGGCCGCCCTGCCCGAAGCCCGGCCCAGCCGACCGCTCCAACCGCATCGAGGCTCCGGGCCCCTGCCGGCACCCGATTTTCGCGCCGGCTGGCGAGATTCCAGGCCGCGCCAGCCGCACCGGCGCGCCGGAAAGACCGCGTTTTACGCTGGATTCTGTCGGCTTCGCGGGCTCGCGGCCCGCGCCGCCCGTGCATGGCGAGCCCGAAACCGCGCCCTCCCCGTTCAGGCTCCTGAGCGTTCGAACAAAAATCCCCGCCCGCACAGGCGCTTGCCGCATTTGCCCCGTATAATGGCCGGCTTCCTTCCAACGTCTAGGCGCCTTACGGCGTCCTCCCGCATGTCCATCGAACGCCTGCGCAATATCGCCATCGTCGCTCACGTCGACCACGGCAAGACCACCCTCGTCGACTGCCTGCTGAAGCAGTCGGGCACCCTGTCCGAGCGCACGGTGCTGGCCGAGCGCGCGATGGACAGCAACGACCAGGAAAAGGAACGCGGCATCACCATCCTGGCCAAGAACACCGCCATCACCTGGCAGGGCAACCGCATCAACATCGTCGACACCCCGGGACACGCCGACTTCGGCGGCGAGGTCGAGCGCGTGCTGTCGATGGTCGACTCGGTGCTGATCCTGGTCGACGCGATGGACGGCCCGATGCCGCAGACCCGCTTCGTCACCCAGAAGGCCTTCGCGATGGGCTTCAAGCCGATCGTGGTGGTCAACAAGATCGACCGCCCCGGCGCGCGTCCTGACTGGGTCATCGACCAGGTGTTCGACCTGTTCGACAAGCTCGGCGCGACCAACGAGCAGCTCGACTTCCCGATCGTCTACGCCTCGGCCCTGCACGGCTACGCCAGCCTCGACGACGCCGCGCGCTCGGGCGACATGACCCCGCTGTACGAAGCGATCATGAAGCACGTGCCGCCGCCGGAAGTCGATCTCGACGGCCCGTTCCAGATGCGCATCAGCCAGCTCGACTACAGCAACTTCGTCGGCCTGATCGGCATCGGCCGCATCCAGCGCGGCAAGGTCCGCCGCAACATGCCGGTCAGCGTGGTCGACCGCGAAGGCAAGAAGCGCCAGGGCAAGGTGCTGCAGGTGCTCGGCTTCATGGGCCTGGAGCGCATCGAGGCCGAGGAAGCCGAGGCCGGCGACATCATCGCCATCTCCGGCGTCGCCGACCTGTCGATCTCCGACACCGTATGCGCGCTCGACGCGCCGGAAGCGCTGCCGGCGCTGACCGTCGACGAGCCGACCATCAGCATGACCTTCCAGGTCAACAACTCGCCGTTCGCCGGCAACAAGGACCTCAGCGGCGGCAAGTTCCTGACCAGCCGCCAGCTGCGCGAGCGCCTGGTCCGCGAGACCCTGCACAACGTCGCGCTGAAGGTCGAAGAAGGCTCCGACCCGGACAAGTTCCTGGTCTCGGGCCGCGGCGAACTGCACCTGTCGGTGCTGATCGAGAACATGCGCCGCGAAGGTTTCGAGCTGGCCGTGTCGCGTCCGGAAGTCATCGTCAAGGAAATCGACGGCAAGCTGATGGAGCCGGTCGAGCAGCTGGTGGTCGACATCGAGGAGCAGCACCAGGGCGGCGTCATGGAGAAGCTCGGCACGCGCAAGGCCCAGTTGAAGGACATGGTGTCCGACGGCAAGGGCCGCGTGCGCCTGGACTACATGATCCCGGCGCGCGGCCTGATCGGCTTCCAGAACGAGTTCCGCACCCTGACCCAGGGTTCGGGCCTGCTGTTCCACGTGTTCGACCACTACGGTCCGAAGGAACAGGGCGCGATCGCCAAGCGCATCAACGGCGTGATGATCGCCAATGCGCCGGGCACCACGCCGGCCTATTCGCTCGGCCCGCTGCAGGAGCGCGGCCGGCTGTTCGCCGCCGAAGGCGACAACGTGTATGAAGGCCAGCTGGTCGGCATCCACTCGAAGGACAACGACCTCACCGTCAACGCGATCAAGACCAAGCCGCTGACCAACATGCGCGCTTCGGGCAAGGACGATGCGATCCAGCTGAGCCCGGCGATCAAGTACACGCTGGAGCAGGCGCTGGACTTCATCGAGGACGACGAGCTGGTCGAAGTGACGCCGAAGGAAATCCGCCTGCGCAAGAAGTTCCTGACCGAAAGCGACCGCAAGCGCGCCTCGCGCGCCGCGTAAGCCGGAACCAATCGGGCAAGCCGAAACCAAACAGGGCGCCGCGAGGCGCCCTGTTTGTTTTGCGGGGTATGCCGCCGGACTCGGCCGGCGCATGGCCCGGCGCCGATCGCCGGCCGACGCGAAGCGCCCGCCGCAGCAAGCGCCTGAACGCCCTGCCCGCTTCATCGGCCGCGCCGACGCCGCGCCGGCTTGAACCGCGCCGCCGCCGCCCCAAGTCTTGCGATTCCGCCGCCGCGCTTCCGGCGCGGCGCGGGATCGCGGACACTGCCTCCGCCCGGCGCACCGCGTCCGGCGCAGGCCCGCCGCTCCCGCACGGCACGGCCGGAATCCCCGGCGCCCGATGAGGATCCAAGCCGCATGCGTCCGCTTCCCCCGCTCCGTCTGCCCGCTGCCGCAACGTCCCGATCGCGCGGCGCCGCGTCCGCGCCCGGCGCCGGTCCGCGATGAATCCGGCCGATCCGCACTACAACGCCGACCCCAAGGCCCATCCGGGCCTGCACGTCATCGCGATGGTCGAGTTGGTCAAGGGCCTGCTCGCCCTGTCCGCCGCCAGCGGCCTGGAACTGCTCGGCCCGGCCCCGCTGCAACGCTGGATCGAAGAACTGATCCGCCGCTTCCACCTCGACCCCGAGCACGGCTCGATGGCCTGGCTCGCGCACAGCATCAGCCCGGGCTCGGTGCATCTGGCCGCCGGCATCGTGTTCGCTTACGCCGCCTTGCACCTGTTCGAAGCCTGGGGCCTGTGGAAGGCCAAGGCCTGGGCCTCGTGGCTGGGTTGCGTCGGCGCCGCGCTGTACCTGCCGTTCGATATTTTCGCGATGGTCCGGCACCCGGGCTGGCTCGCCAGCGCCGTTCTCATAATCAACGTGATCGTGGTTTGGGTTCTCGCCCGCGACATTCTCAAGCGTCGCCATTGAGCGACGTGTCGGAGCACGCCTGTCGCCATTGATCGACGCGGCGGAGCGCGCCTGTCGCCCTCGAGCGATGCGCAACGGCGCGGCCGCCGCCGTCGCGCGGCGCGCGCGAACCATCCCGCACCGGCTTCGCGCTTTAACGGAACGCTTGCGCAAAGCGCGCGCATTCGTGGCGCGCTTCGCGTCCGTAGCGGCCTCCAATCACAGGCGTCGCGGCGCGCCCGGGTGTATCGTGGATCGGTCGCGGCGGCGCCTGCGCGCTCCGCGACTCGATCCGACTCCGACGAGTTCCATCCCCAGCAAGAGGAACGCTCATGAAGACCTGGTCCAAGCCTCAGATCGTCGAAATCCCGTGCGGCTGCGAAATCAACTCGTACTCCTCCGGCGACCTGTTCTGAGCATGCCCGCTTCCGCCGTCGCCACGCGCGCGCGGCCGCGCCCCGCACCGCGTCCTTCGGACGGCCGGTGATGCGCATCCTCGTGCTCGGAGCGGCGGCCGGAGGCGGCTTTCCGCAGTGGAACTGCAACACGCCCGGCAGCCGCCGGGCGTGGCGTCAACAGGACGGCGCCAAGCGCCGCAGCCAGGCCAGCATCGCGGTCAGCGCCGACGGCGAACGCTGGCTGCTGATCAACGCCTCGCCCGATTTCCGCCAGCAGGTGCTGGCGCTGCCTCCGCTGTGGCCGCAGCGCGGCCTGCGCCATTCGCCGATCGAGGCGGTGCTGCTCAGCAGCGGCGAGATCGACCACATCGCCGGCCTGCTGTCGATGCGCGAACGCCAGCGCTTCGACCTGTGGGCCAGCGCGCGCGTGCACGAGGTGCTGGCGCTGAATCCGATCTTCGATGCGCTGCATCCCGATTACGTGACGCGCAAGGCGCTGGCGCTCGATGCGCCGGTCGACATCGACGGCGTGGACGCGCCGCTCGGACTGCGCGTCACCGCGTTCGCGGTGCCCGGCAAGGTGCCGCTGTTCATGGAGTCGCGCAGCGAAAGCCTGCGCGGCGGCGACGAAGACACGCTTGGCCTGGAAGTCAGCGACGGCCGCGAACGCTTCTACTACATCCCCGGCTGCGCCGCGCTGACCCCGGCCTTGCGCGAGCGCCTGCGCGGCGCCGCGCTGGTGTTCTTCGACGGCACCTTGTGGCGCGACGACGAAATGCAGCGCGCCGGCGTCGGCAGCAAGACCGGCGCGCGCATGGGCCATATGAGCATCGCCGGCGGCAACGGCGACGACGACGCCGGCACCCTGGCCGCGTTCGCCGGCCTCGACGTGCGGCGCAAGCTGTTCATCCATCTCAACACCACCAACCCGGTCCTCGACGAAGCCTCGCCCGAGCGCGCGCAGGTGCGCGCGCTCGGCTGGGACGTCGCCGAGGACGGCATGGAACTGACGTTATGAACGCCGCAGCCGCCCCCGCGGCAACGCCCGCGCCGCCCGCGCGCGAGGCCGCGCTGTCGCCCGACGAACTCGAAGCGCGCCTGCGCGCGATCGGCGCCGAGCGCTACCACGACAAGCACCCCTTTCATGTGCTGCTGCACAGCGGCCGGCTCGACCGCGGCCAGGTCCAGGCCTGGGCGCTGAACCGGTTCGAGTACCAGCGCTGCATCCCGCTCAAGGACGCCGCCCTGCTCGCGCGCATCGAGGACCCGCAGCTGCGCCGGGTCTGGCGCCAGCGCATCGTCGACCACGACGGCGAACGCGAAGGCGACGGCGGCATCGCCCGCTGGCTGCGCCTGACCGACGCGCTCGGGCTGGATCGCGAACTGGTCGAATCCGGGCGCGCGCTGCTGCCGGCGACGCGCTTCGCGGTCCAGGCCTACATCCACTTCGTGCGCGAACGCAGCCTGCTCGAGGCCATCGCCTCGTCGCTGACCGAGCTGTTCGCGCCGACCATCATCGGCCAGCGCGTCGCCGGCATGCTGGCCAACTACGACTTCGTGTCCAAGGACGCGCTGTCCTACTTCGACTCGCGCCTCCACCAGGCGCCGCAGGACGCGAACTTCGCCCTCGACTACGTCAAGCGCCACGCCGCGGCCCGCGCGCAGCAGGAAGCGGTGCTGGCCGCGCTGCGCTTCAAGTGCGACGTGCTGTGGTCGATGCTCGACGCGCTGCATCTGGCCTATGTCGAACCGCGCCTGCCGCCGCCGGGCACGTTCCGCCCGCAGGAGCCGCGGCCATGACCGCCGCGGTCATCGATTCGGGCAGCGTGATGCGCTTTCCGGTCGGCGTGCGCCTGCAGCACGACCGCGCGCGCGAGCGCTGGGTGTTGCTGGCGCCGGAGCGGGTGCTGGAGCTCGACGAGATCGCGCACTCGGTGCTGACCCACGTCGACGGCCGCTCCGACGTGGAAGCGATCGTGGCCGCGCTGGCGCGCGAGTACGGCGCCGACGCCGGCGAGATCTACGGCGACGTCATCGACCTGTTCTCCACGCTGCTGGAGAAACGCATGCTGGCGTTCGCGCCGCAACTGTCGTGAACGCGCGTCCGTCCGAGTTCGCCGCCGCGCCCGCGCCGCCGCTGGCGGTGCTGCTGGAACTGACCCATCGCTGCCCGCTGGCCTGCCCGTACTGCTCAAACCCGCTGCAGTTGGTCGGCATGCGCCAGGAACTGGACACCGCGCAGTGGCTGCGCGTGCTCGAACAGGCGGCCGAACTCGGCGTGCTGCAAGCGCATTTCTCCGGCGGCGAGCCGACCTTGCGCCGCGATCTGGCCGAACTGCTGCGCCACGCCCGCGCCCACGGCCTGTACTGCAACCTCATCACCTCCGGCGTCGGCCTCAGCCGCGAGCGGCTGGTCGAACTGCAACAGGCGGGCCTCGACCACCTGCAACTGAGCCTGCAGGACAGCCGCGCCGACGGCGCCGACCGCATCGCCGGCTACGCGGGCGCGCACGCGCGCAAGCTGACCCTGGCGCGCTGGTGCGCCGAACTCGAGCTGCCGCTGACCCTCAATGCGGTGATCCACCGCCACAACGCCGAACGCGTCGGCGAAATGATCGAGCTGGCGCTGGAGCTCGGCGCCGGCCGGCTCGAAGTCGCGCACACCCAGTACTACGGCTGGGGCCTGAAGAACCGCGCCGCGCTGCTGCCGACGCGCGAACAGTTCGACGCGGTCAGCGCCGTGGTCGAGGCCGCGCGCGCGCGGCTGCGCGGGCAACTGACCATCGACTACGTCACCCCCGATTACTACGCGCGCCGGCCGAAGCCGTGCATGGGCGGCTGGGCGCAGCGCTTCCTCAACATCACCCCCGAAGGCAAGGTGCTGCCCTGCCACGCGGCCGAGACCATCGAAGGGTTGCAGTTCGACAACGTGATGGAACGCGGCCTCGGCGAGATCTGGCGCGATTCGGAAGCGTTCAACCGCTACCGCGGCACCGGCTGGATGCCGGAGCCCTGCCGCGGCTGCGAGCACCGCGAGCGCGACTGGGGCGGCTGCCGCTGCCAGGCGCTGGCGCTGAGCGGACGCGCCGACACGCTCGACCCCGTGTGCGAGAAATCGCCGGACCACGCCGGCCTGCGCGCGCTGACCGAGCGCGAATCGCAGGCGCCGGCGCCGGAGTTCGTGTACCGCCGTCCGGGCCGCTGATCCCGCATGGCCTCCCTGTAGGAGCGGCGCGAGCCGCGACCAACCGCAGCGGCGTACGCGAGCGTCTCTTTCCGAAGACCGAGGCGACAAGCGTTGGCTCCGGAAAAGCGATTGAGCATCGGTAGCTTCGGATGCTGCGCTTGTCGCGGCTCGCGCCGCTCCTACAGGTAGGCCATGCAGACTCGCCGTCCTCGCCCACCCTGCCGCACGCGTCGTCGAATCGCAGCTTGCGACGTCGGTGCGGCTGCGCAGTCGCGGCTCGCGCCGCTCCTACAGATGGCCAGTGAGCCCGTGCGAACTCACCGCCCCTCACCCACCGTGCCGCCCGCCACACCCGCACTGCGCACCCATCGCAACCCGCGACCGCCGATGCCGCGCAATCCTCCGTCCGCGCCGCGCCGCGCTTCCGCGCGCGGGCGCCGCAGGCATACTCGCCTCGCCCCTGACCTCGTCCCGGAACCGGCCATGCCCGCTCATCCCTTCGCGCCGCGCCCGACCGCGCTCGCCTGCGTCCTCGCCCTGGCCTGCGGCGCGCTCGCCGGTTGCGCCGGCGGCGCCGCTCCGCGCGCGCCGCAACCCATCGCCGCGGCCACCGCGCAGGCGCCGCGCGACTTCCTGCCGCGCGACCCGCTGCGCATCGCCGAGACCGACACCGCCACCCTCGCCGCGCGCATGGCCGGCGGCGAACTCAGCAGCGCGCGCCTGACCCAGGCCTACCTCGACCGCATCGCCGCGCTCGACGACGCCGGCCCGCAGCTCAACGCGGTGATCGAGCTCAATCCCAACGCCCTGGCCGAGGCGCGCGCGCTCGACGAGGAGCGCAAGGCCGGCCACGCGCGCGGGCCGCTGCACGGCATTCCGGTACTCATCAAGGACAACATCGACGCGGTGCCGATGGTCAATTCGGCCGGCTCGCTGGCGCTGGCCGCGCACCGGCCGAAACAGGACGCGCCGCTGGTCGCGGCGCTGCGCAAGGCCGGCGCGGTGATCCTCGGCAAGACCAACCTCAGCGAGTGGGCCAACTTCCGCTCCACCCGCTCGATCTCCGGTTGGAGCGGCCGCGGCGGCCTCACCCGCAATCCCTACGCGCTCGACCGCAGCGCCTGCGGTTCCAGCAGCGGCACCGGCGCCGCCGTCGCCGCCAGCCTGGCCGCGGTCGGCGTGGGCACCGAAACCGACGGCAGCATCCTGTGTCCGGCGGCGATGAACGGGCTGGTCGGGTTCAAGCCCAGCGTCGGCCTGGTCAGCCGCGCCGGCATCATTCCGATTTCGCACAGCCAGGACACCGCCGGCCCGATGGCGCGCAGCGTCGCCGACGCGGCGCAGTTGCTCAACGTTCTCGCCGCGGCCGAAGCCGGCAACGACGACGCCGCCCAGGCCGCGGCCGGCAAGCACGTCCAGGACTACGTCGCCGCGCTCGACCCCGACGCCCTGCACGGCGCGCGCCTGGGCCTGCTGCGCGACACCGGGATCAAGACCCATCCCGACCAGGACGCGGCGCTGCAACGCACGCTCAAGGCCGTGCGCGACGCCGGCGCCACCGTGGTCGAGGTGCGCCTGCCGCAGAAGTGGGGCGAGGCCGAGTTCGAGGTCATGCTGTACGAGTTCAAGGACGGCCTGCAGCGCTACCTGCGCGACAGCGACGCGCCGGTGAAGACGCTGGACGAGCTGATCGCGTTCAACCGCGCCAACGCCGCGCGCGAGATGCCGTTCTTCGGCCAGGAGCTGTTCGAACGCGCCGCCAAAAAAGGGCCGCTGACCGACGCCGCCTATCGCAAGGCCGCCGCGCAGGCGCGCGCGCTGGCCGGCGCGCAGGGCATCGACGCGCTGATGAAGAAGCACAAGCTCGACGCGCTGATCGCCCCGGCGACCGCGCCGGCGTTCATGGTCGACCCGGTCAACGGCGACGCCTTCGGCGGCGCCAGCTGGGGCGCGGCCGCGGTCGCCGGCTATCCGAGCCTGACCGTGCCGATGGGCGAAGCGCAGGGCTTGCCGGTCGGCCTGGTGTTCATGGGCCGGCGCTGGGACGACGCCAAGCTGCTTTCGCTCGGGTTCGCGTACGAGCAGATCACCCAAGCGCGCACGGCGCCGAAGTATCGGGTGACCTTGAGTCCGTAGGCGCGCGCGGCGATTGCGCCGCGAAGATCTGCGCCGTCTCCCGCGCTCAGCGGCGGCGCAGCGAGGGCCAGGCCTGGATCAGGCCGGCCAGATGGATCAGCCCGATCGCCAGACAGATTCCCGAACTCCACCACCAGAACGTCGCGCTGCGTCCGGGAAACGCCGCCATCACCGGCGCCACGGCCAGCCCGCGGGCCAGATACACCGCGGTGATCGCGCACAACGCCGTGCGCAGCAGCGGCAAGCGCCGCACCGCGCCGGCCGCGGAGAACGCGTACAGCGACCAAACCGCCAGCACCGCCGCGATGGCCAGCGTCAGCAACGTCGGATAAAGATGGCCGGCCGCGGCCGCGCGCGCCATCGGCTCGCCGGCGCCGAGCGCGCGATACCACGGCGCGCCGAACGCGATGCAGCCCAGATGCGCGAACGCGGCGAGCGCGCTGAGCGCGCCCGCCGCGATCAAGGTCCGATCGACGCGCCGGGGTTCCGGCGCGGCCGCGTCCGTGCGGCGCATCCGCTCAGGCCGGCGCCGCGATCTGCGCCTGCTTGCGCACGATCAGCATCGCCACTTCCAGCGCCTGCTCGTAGTTCAGGCGCGGATCGACCGTCGAGCGGTAGGCGCGTTCCAGATCGCTCTCGGTCAGCTCGCGCGCGCCGCCGAGGCACTCGGTCACGTCCTCGCCGGTCAGCTCCAGGTGCACGCCGCCGAGGCGGGTGCCGGCCGCGGCGTGCAGCTCGAAGCTCTGCTCGATCTCGGCGCGGATGTTGCGGAAGCGGCGGGTCTTGTAGCCGTTGCTGGTGCTCTCGGTGTTGCCGTGCATCGGGTCGCACACCCACAGCACGCGGCGGCCGTCGCGGCGCATCGCGTCGAGCAGCGGCGGCAGCTTGTCGGCGACCGTGCTCGCGCCCATGCGGTGGATGAAGGTCAGACGGCCCGGCTCGTCTTCCGGATTGAGCAGGTCGATCGTGCGCAGCAGCTGGTCCGGCGTCACCGACGGGCCGACCTTCAGCGCGATCGGATTGCGGATGCCGCGGAAGTACTCGGCGTGGGCGCCGTCGACCGCCGCGGTGCGCATGCCGATCCACGGGTAATGCGTGCTGAGGTTGAAGTGGCCCCAATGGCGCGGCACCTGCCGGGTCAGCGATTCCTCGTACGGCAGCAGCAGCGCTTCGTGCGAGGTGTAGAAGTCGACCCGGTTGAGGTTGTGCACTTCCGAGCCCGACAGCGTCTCCATGAAGCGCACCGCGTCGCCGATCGCGTTGACCATGCGCCGGTACTCGTCGGCCAGCGGCGAGTGGCCGACCCAGCTGAGGTTCCAGTACTCGGGATGGTGCAGGTCGGCGAAACCGCCGTCGATCAGCGCGCGCACGAAGTTCATCGTCATCGACGAACGCGCGTGCGCCTTGATCATGCGGCGCGGATCGGGCTTGCGCGCGAGCTCGGTGAAGGCCGGGCCGTTGACCATGTCGCCGCGGTAGCTCGGCAAGGTCACGCCGTCGATGGTCTCGGTATCGGCCGAACGCGGCTTGGCGTACTGCCCCGCGAAACGGCCGACCCGCACCACCGGCTTGCGCATGCCGTGCACCAGCACCAGGCTCATCTGCAGCAGCACCTTGAGCCGGTTGGAGATGACGTCGGAGGTGCACGAGTCGAAGCTCTCCGCGCAATCGCCGCCCTGCAGCAAAAATCGCTTGCCTTCCTGCGCTTCGGCCAGTTGCTGCTTGAGCGAAAGGATCTCCCACGAAGTCACCAACGGCGGCAGGTGGCGCAGTTCCGCCAGCGCGCTCTCGAGTTCGGCCTGGTCCGGATAATTCGGCAGCTGCAGTGCGGTGCGCTCGCGCCAGGAGGTCGGGCTCCAGTCGGCGGGAAGATTGACGGCACGGAGGTTGCTGCGATCGGAGGCGCTCATTTGCTTGGTTCCGTTGGGTGTCGCGGTGTGTGGGAGGTTGGGGTGGAAGGGATGGGTGGCGAAGCTTGCGGTGTTGCGGTTACTTGCTCGAACGCGGCCGGAATGCGGCGTAGGCCGCCCACAGCGCCAGCACGACGAAGCAGATCAGGCTCCAGGCCGGCATCGCCAGGCCGAGGAAGGTCCAGTCGACGTTGGCGCATTCGCCCGAACCGGTCATGACCTTGCGGATCACGCCGCTGATCGGCATCGCCCCGAGCATGTAGTCCAGGCCCGGGCCGCAGGCCGGCACCTGATCCGGCGGCAGGTGCTGCAGACGCACGTGGTTGCCGGCCACGGCGATGCCGGCGCCGGCGGCGATCAGGGCGAGCACGCCCCAGACCTTGCGGCCCAGCGGCTTGCCCGGCCCGTGGATCGCGCCGAGCAGGAACATCAACCCGAGCGCGGCGAACGCCACGCGCTGGAAGATGCACAACGGGCACGGCTCGAGATGTTGGTAGAACTGCAGGTACACGGCGTACGCGAGCAAGCCCGCGCAGGCCAGGAAGCCGAGCAGGAACTGGATCCGGAAGGAGGCTTTGAAAGGGTTCATGTACACACCATACGGGTCGGGGTCGGGTGGTGCCAATGTCCTATCGGCATGTGATGAGGCAACGCTGCGTCGCATCGCAGCCCCACATGGACTGCGTCGGCGGCGCGAAAGTTGCCGCGCTGCGACGATTCGTCCTCATGCCGATGGCGCTCCGATTCCTGCCTGCCCGAGTCCCCCCGTATCCGTCCGTCGAGCCTACCGCACTGCAACATTTACCGGGGTAACCGTTGCCGCAGTAACCGTCGCCGGAAAACAAAAACCCCGACCTCTCGGCCGGGGTTTTCGCTCGCCTGGGGCCCGACCGCTGCGCGGCCGAGACCCGATGTGCTGGCGGTCCGTCGCGCCGGTTGCGGCGCGGACGGGAATTACTCGGTCGCCGCTTCCGGACGATCGACCAGCTCGACATAGGCCATCGGCGCATTGTCGCCAGCGCGGAAACCGCACTTGAGGATGCGCAGGTAGCCGCCCGGACGGCTCGCGTAGCGCGGGCCCAGGGTGGTGAACAGGGTGCCGACGGCTTCCTTGTCGCGCAGGCGCGAGAAGGCGAGGCGGCGGTTGGCGACGCCGTCCTGCTTGGCCAGGGTGATCAGCGGCTCGGCGACGCGGCGCAGTTCCTTGGCCTTGGGCAGGGTGGTGCGGATGAGGCCGTGCTTGATCAGCGAGGCGGCCATGTTGGTGAACATGGCATCGCGGTGGGCGCTGGTACGGCTGAACTTACGACCGGCTTTCTGGTGACGCATGACGGTGATTCCTGTGAATGTTGGGACGGTTGGATTTCGCTGTCGCCATCCAGGCGTTGGAGCATTGGACTGCGGATGGTCCGAACCGGCCTTCCCTGACCGGCTGGCCGCGGACTTCGTGGTCCGTCGGCGGGTGTTGCGTTGACGCGTTTGCTGCTCTGACAGACGCGGGCCGCGCCTCGCGGCGCGGCCCGGTCGATGGCCTTATCAGCCCATCATGCCGTGCGAGGCGATGCCTGCCGGCGGCCAGTTTTCCAGCTTCATGCCGAGGGACAGGCCGCGCTGAGCCAGCACTTCCTTGATCTCGGTGAGCGACTTCTTGCCCAGGTTCGGGGTCTTGAGCAGCTCGACTTCGGTCTTCTGGATCAGATCGCCGACGTAGTAGATGCTCTCGGCCTTGAGGCAGTTGGCCGAACGCACGGTCAGCTCCAGATCGTCGATCGGGCGCAGCAGGATCGGATCGATGCCGCTGGTGGCCGGCTTCTGCGCGCCGCGGTCGCGGTGGGTGAAGTCGCCGAACACCGACAGCTGATCGGTGAGGATGTCGGCGGCGGTGCGCACGGCTTCCTCGGCGTCGATCGTGCCGTTGGTTTCGATGTCCAGGACCAGCTTGTCCAGGTCGGTGCGCTGCTCGACGCGCGCGGCTTCCACGGCGTAAGCGACGCGACGGACCGGCGAGAAGCTGGCGTCCAGCATCAGGCGGCCGATGGCGCGGGTTTCTTCGTCCGGACGACGGCGCGAGGCCGCCGGCTGGTAGCCGAAGCCGCGCTCGATCTTCAGACGCATGTTGATCGCCGTGTCCTTGGTCAGGTGGCAGATCACATGGTCGGTGTTGAGGATTTCGACGTTGTGGTCGGTCTTGATGTCGCCGGCGGTGACGATGCCGGGGCCCTGCTTGGCCAGCGACAGCGTCGAGGACTCGCCGGTGTGCATGCGGATGGCCACGTCCTTCAGGTTCAGCAGGACTTCCAGCACGTCCTCTTCCAGACCTTCGACCGTGGTGTACTCGTGCAGCACGCCGTCGATTTCGACTTCGGTGATGGCGAAACCCGGGATCGACGACAGCAGCACGCGGCGCAACGCGTTGCCGAGCGTGTGGCCGTAACCGCGCTCCAACGGCTCGATCACGACTTTGGCGCGATTGCCGGCGAGGCGTTCGATCTGCGGGCCACGCGGGCGCAGTACCTGGTTGGCGGTAACCGTCATGTTTCGGTGTCTCCAATGACCTTCGCCGGGGGGCGACGGAAGGCTTTAGCTCTTGGAGCCCCCTCGAATCGAGGGAGCGGCCGCCGCAGCTTGCGCCACGGCGGCCTGGGGTGCACAGCGCGCCGGATCCGCGGGGACCCGGCGCAGGGCTTGCACTATTACTTGCTGTACAACTCGACGATCAGCGCTTCGTTGATGTCGGCCGGCAGATCCGCGCGATCCGGAACCGCCTTGAACACGCCGCTGAACTTCTTGCTGTCGACTTCGACCCACGACGGCGACAGATCCATCTGCGAGGAGACGGTCAGCGATTCCTGCACGCGCAGCTGCTTCTGGGCGCGTTCGGACAGGGCGATGATGTCGCCGGCCTTGACCTGGTACGACGGCAGGTTGACCGACTTGCCGTTGACGGTGACGCCGCGGTGCGAGACCAGCTGGCGCGCGGCCGGGCGGGTCACCGCGAAGCCCATGCGGTAGACGACGTTGTCGAGGCGGGTTTCCAGGAACTGCAACAGGTTTTCACCGGTGTTGCCCTTCTTGGTCGAGGCCTTCTTGTAGTAGTTGCGGAACTGACGTTCCAGCAGACCGTAGATGCGCTTGACCTTCTGCTTCTCGCGCAGCTGGGTCGCATAGTCCGACAGCTTGCCCTTGCGGGCGGTCGGGCCGTGCTGGCCGGGCTTCTGCTCGAGCTTGCACTTGGAGTCGAGGGCGCGAGCCGACGACTTCAGGCCGAGGTCGGCGCCTTCGCGACGGGCGAGCTTACAGGTGGGACCGATATAACGAGCCATGTTCTTTCAGCTCCTCAGACGCGACGCTTCTTCGGCGGACGGCACCCGTTGTGCGGGATAGGCGTCACGTCGATGATGTTGATGATCTTGTAACCGACGTTGTTCAGCGAACGAACGGCGGATTCACGGCCCGGACCCGGACCCTTGATGCGCACTTCCAGCGACTTGACGCCGTAGTCGAGCGCAGCACGGCCGGCCTTTTCGGCGGCGACCTGGGCGGCGAACGGGGTGGACTTGCGCGAGCCGCGGAAACCCGCGCCACCCGAAGTCGCCCACGACAGCGCGTTGCCCTGACGGTCGGTGATCGTGATGATGGTGTTGTTGAAAGAAGCGTGGACGTGGGCGATGCCGTCGGTGACGACGCGCTTGATCTTCTTCTTGGTCTTGACTGCTGCCGGCTTGGCCATGGTCTAGGTCCCCTTACTTCTTGATGGCCTTGCGCGGACCCTTGCGGGTACGAGCATTGGTCCGGGTACGCTGACCACGCAGCGGCAGGCCGCGACGGTGACGCAGGCCGCGGTAGCAGCCCAGGTCCATCAGACGCTTGATGGCGATGCCGATTTCGCGGCGCAGATCGCCTTCGACCACGAACTTGCCGACTTCGGCGCGCAGGCGCTCGACTTCGGGTTCCGACAGGTCACGGATCTTGGTGCTCGAAGTCACGCCTGCGGTTTCGCAGATTTGCTTCGAACGGGTACGGCCGATGCCGTAGATGCTCTGGAGCCCAACCCAGACATGCTTCTGGGCAGGCAGATTGACGCCCGCAATACGCGCCATAACGCGATCTCCAACTGGTTTGGCGGCCGAGACGGATTAATCCCGGCGGAGTGAACTGGAAATTGTATCTAGGTCTCGGGTTAATAGGAAGCCCCGCGGCACCCGAAGGTGCCACGGCGCTCCGGCATGGGGAGTGTGCCCATGCTCCGGCGACGAGTCGGAACTGGCTGAACAGGCGATGCCCTGCCCCTCAGCCCCGCGCGCTACTCTGGCGCGCGTACTGGCTCTGACTCACCCGCGCGCGAGACCGCCGCGCGAGCCGCCCTTCAGGTTCGCTTTCTTCAACAGGCTTTCGTACTGATGCGACATCAGATGAGCCTGGATTTGAGCGATGAAATCCATCACCACGACCACGACGATCAGCAGCGAAGTGCCGCCGAAGTAGAACGAGGTGCCCAGTTGGGTACGCATGACCTCCGGGAGGAGGCAGACGATGACCAAATAAATCGCGCCGGCCGCGGTCAAGCGGGTCAGCACGCCGTCCACATAATCCGCCGTCGCCTTGCCCGGACGGATGCCCGGAATCAGCGCACCCGACTTCTTGAGGTTGTCGGCGGTTTCCTGCGAGTTGAACACCAGCGCCGTGTAGAAGAACGCGAAGCCGATGATCAGACCAGCATACAGGATCATGTGCACCGGCTCGCCCGGGGCCAGCCACTGGCTGAGCCGCGAGAGGAAACCGGAAAGACCCGAACCGCTGTTGCTCTGGGCGAACCAGGTGGCGGCGGTGGCGGGGAACATCACGATGCTCGACGCGAAGATCGCCGGGATCACGCCCGACATGTTGAGCTTCAGGGGCAGGAACGACGCCTGGTTCATATAGGCGTTGCGACCGCCCTGACGGCGCGCGTAGTTGACCGTGATCCGGCGCTGGCCGCGTTCGACGAAGACCACCAGATAGGTGAAGCCGAACACCAGCAGGATCACCACGATCGCCGCGATCGCGCTCATATCGCCGTTGCGGATCTGCTCGAACATGTGCAGGACCGCGGCCGGCAAGCCGGCGACGATGCCGGCGAAGATGATCAGCGATACGCCGTTGCCGACGCCACGCTCGGTGATCTGTTCGCCCAGCCACATCAGGAACATGGTGCCCGCGGTCAACGCGATCACCGCGGTCAGGATGAAGCCCATGCCCGGCGCGTACACCACCGGCACGCCATCGGGCGCCACGCTGGACTGCAGGCCGGCGGCGATGCCCCAGGCCTGGAACACCGCCAGCGGAATGGCGCCCATGCGCGACCACTGGTTGATCTTGCGCCGGCCCGACTCGCCTTCCTTCTGGATGGCCTTCAGGCTGGGCACGATCTGCACCAGCAACTGCACGATGATCGATGCCGAGATGTACGGCATGACATTGAGGGCGAACAGACTGAAGCGATGCAGGGCGCCGCCGGTGAACATGTTGAACATGTCCACGATGGTGCCCTGCTTGGTCTCCATGAACTTGACCATCGCTTCCGGGTTGATACCCGGCACCGGGATGTAGCTGCCGATGCGATAGACGATCAACGCGCCGATGACGAACAGCAGACGCTGACGCAACTCGGTGAACTTACCGAGCCCGCCGCCGATACCAGCCATTGCGTTGCCGCTGCGCGCCATTCGTCAGTTACTCCTCGATCTTGCCGCCGGCCGCTTCGACAGCGGCCTTGGCGCCGGCGGTAGCCAGCACGCCCTTGAGCACGAACTTCTTGGTCAGCTCGCCCTTCTTCACGATCTTGGCCTGCTTGGCCGTGCTCGGGACGAGCTTGGCGGCCTTCAGCGCGGCGAAATCGATCTCGCCGGCTTCCAGCTTGTCCAGCTGGTACAGCAGCACTTCGGCCGTGTCGTTCTTCAGCTTGGAGCGGAAGCCGATCTTCGGCAGACGACGCTGCATGGGCATCTGGCCGCCTTCGAAACCGGCCTTGATCTTGCCCTTGCCCGAGCGCGCGAACGAGCCCTTGTGGCCGCGACCGGCGGTCTTGCCCAGGCCGGAACCGATGCCGCGACCGACGCGGGTACGTTCCTGACGGGCGCCGTCGGCGGGCTTGAGAGTGTTGAGACGCATGGTGATTACTCCTCGACCTGGACGAGGTAGTGAACCTTGTTGATCAGGCCGCGAACCTGCGGGCTGTCCTTCAGTTCACGCACATCGTTGAGCTTGTTCAGGCCCAGCGCACGCACCGACAGGCGGTGACGCGACTGGGTGCCACGCAGACCCTTGACCAGACGCACCTTGACGGTGCCGGTACCGGCTTCGTTCTTAGCCATTGAGGAGATCCTCCACCTTCTTGCCGCGCTTCGCGGCGATCTTGGCCGGCGAATGCATGTCGGTGAGGCCCTTCAGCGTGGCGCGGACCAGGTTGATCGGGTTGCGCGAACCGGTGGCCTTGGCCAGCACGTTCTTGACGCCGACCGCTTCCAGCACGGCGCGCATCGCGCCGCCGGCGATCACGCCGGTACCTTCCGACGCCGGCTGCATGTAGACATGCGCCGCGCCGTGGCCCGACTTGACCGCGTGCCACAAGGTGCCGTTGTTGAGCTCGACGTTGTTCATCGCCTTGCGCGCGTATTCCATCGACTTCTGGATCGCGACCGGCACTTCGCGCGCCTTGCCGTAGCCGAAGCCGACCTTGCCGTTGCCGTCGCCCACCACCGTCAGCGCGGTGAAGGTGAACTGGCGACCGCCCTTGACGGTCTTGCTGACGCGGTTGACCGCGATCAGCTTCTCGATCATGCCGTCGTCGATTTCTTCGCGGTTGCGATCGCGATCGCGGCCCCGCGGGGCTCTGTCGTCTGCCATTTCGATAATCTCGTTGATTGAAGGAATTTGCGGCGTCGCCGCTTATGGTTGTGAAGTACTTCGGGTGCAGCGCCGGCCGTGGCAACCCGCGACCGGGCCCGACGCGATCCGCGTCGGCGGATGAAACTGTTCGTGTCCGAAGGCGTGGAGACGGATCCCCACGCTTTCAAGTCCGGATGCGGCCGCGCTGCGAAACAGCGCGCGCCGGATCAGAACTGCAGACCGCCTTCGCGCGCGGCGTCGGCCAGCGCCTTGATGCGGCCGTGGTAGCGGTAGCCCGAACGGTCGAACGCGACCTTTTCGATGCCGGCGGCCTTGGCGCGCTCGGCGATCATCTTGCCGACCTTGACGGCGGCATCGGCGTTCTTGCCGTTCTTCAGGCCTTCCTTGACGTCGGCCTGCACGGTCGAGGCGGTGGCCAGGACCTTGGAGCCGTCGGCGGTGAAGACCTGGGCGTACAGGTGCTGACCGGTGCGCAGCACGGTCAGGCGGGCGACGCCGAGGTTGCGGATGTGCGAGCGGGTCGACTTGGCGCGACGCAGGCGAGCGGTGTTCTTGTTCATGTTCTGATCTCCGAAAGCTGAAGACTTGGAATGTCGGGGCCGGCCCGGGGACCGGCGCCCTACCCGTTAAGCCTTCTTGGCTTCCTTGCGGATGATGACTTCGCCGGCGTACTTCACACCCTTGCCCTTATAGGGCTCCGGCGGACGGAAACCGCGAATCTTGGCGGCGACTTCGCCCACGCGCTGCTTGTCCGCGCCCTGGACCAGGATTTCGGTCTGGGTCGGAGCGGCGAGAGTGATGCCTTCCGGGGCCTGGAACACGACCGGGTGCGAGAAACCCAGCGACAGGCTGAGGTCCTTGCCCTGCATCGCGGCGCGGTAACCGACGCCGACCAGCTCGAGCTTGCGCTCGAAACCTTCCGACACGCCCTTGACCATGTTGGCCAGGATCGCGCGCAGGGTGCCGGTCAGCGGGATCAGCGCGGCGTCTTCGACGGCGAAGACCGCTTCGTTGTTCTCGATCTTGAGGTTGATCGCGGCGGGCTTGGCGATGGTCAGCGAGCCCTTCGGGCCCTTGGCGACGATCGACTCGGCCTGCACGTTGACTTCGACGCCCTTCGGCAGGGCGATCGGCTTCTTGGCAACTCGGGACATGGTTTCGTTACTCCCTTAGGCCACGAAGCACAGGACTTCACCGCCGACGCCCTGCTGGCGCGCCTGCGCATCGGTCATGATGCCCTTGGAGGTGGAGATGATGGCGACGCCCAGGCCGCCGAGGACCTTGGGCAGATCGGCCTTGCCGCGGTACTGGCGCAGGCCCGAGCGGGAGTAGCGCTGGAGGCGCTCGATCACCGGCTTGCCTTCGTAGTACTTCAGCGAGATTTCGAGTTCGGACTTGCCCGGGGCGACCTCGGTCACGCGGGAGTCCAGGATGTAACCCTCTTCCTTCAGCACGGCGGCGATGGCCACCTTCACCTTGGAAGACGGCATCTTCACCGTCTGCTTGCGCACAGCGGCCGCATTCTTGATGCGGACCAGCATGTCGGCGATGGGATCAGTCATGCTCATTGAATATCACCTATGAGTAGCACCGATATCCGCGGGATTGCGAATTTCAGTTGTCTTTGCAGCCTTACAACAACGCCAGCGCGGCCCGAAGGCCGCGCTGGGGACACGGGCCGAAGCCCGGGGAGCCGGCAACTATACCAGACTTTTTGGGCCTGGCCGGCTGCCGGCGCTGGATCGCTTACCAGCTGGCCTTGCGCAGGCCCGGCACATCGCCGCGCATGGTGGCTTCGCGCAGCTTGTTGCGGCCGAGGCCGAACTTCTGGTAGACGCCGCGCGAACGGCCGGTCAGGGCGCAACGGTTGCGCTGACGGCTCGGCGAGGAGTCGCGCGGCAGCTTCTGCAGCTTGACCACCGCGTCCATCTTGTCTTCGTACGAAGACGCGTCGCTGGCGATGATCTTCTTCAGCGAGTCGCGCTTGGCCGCGAACTTCTTCGCCAGCTTGGCCCGCTTGAGGTCGCGGTTGACCATGGAGGTCTTAGCCATTGTTCAATCCTAGCCTCAGTTACGGAACGGGAAGCGGAAGGCTTCGAGCAGGGCCTTGGCCTCGGCATCGGTCTTCGCGGTCGTGGTGATCGCGATGTCCATGCCGCGCAGGGCGTCGACCTGATCGAAGTCGATTTCCGGGAAGATGATCTGTTCCTTGACGCCCATGTTGTAGTTGCCGCGGCCGTCGAACGAACGGCCCGACACGCCGCGGAAGTCGCGGACGCGCGGCAGCGAGATGTTGATCAGGCGGTCCAGGAACTCGAACATCTTGGCGCGGCGCAGGGTGACCTTGGCGCCGATCGGCCAGCCGTCGCGGATCTTGAACGAAGCCACCGACACGCGGGACTTGGTCACGATCGGCTTCTGGCCGGCGATCTTGGTCATGTCCGCAACGGCATTTTCCAGGATCTTCTTGTTGGTGGCGGCTTCGCCCACGCCCATGTTCAGCGTGATCTTGACGAGGCGCGGCACTTCCATCGGGTTCTTGTAGCCGAACTTTTCGGTCAGCGCGGGAACCACTTCTTTCTTGTAAAACTCTTCGAGCCGGGTGGTCATCTCAGCATTCCTCAGGCGTCAACCGCCTCACCGCTGGAGCGGAACACACGCAGTTTGCGTCCATCCTCCAGCACCTTGAAACCGATGCGTTCGCCCTTGCCGGTGGCCGGGTTGAACAGCATGACGTTGGAAATGTGGATCGGCGCTTCGCGCTCCACCACGCCGCCCGGCTGGTTGGCCTGCGGATTCGGCTTGGTGTGGCGCTTGACGATGTTGATGTTCGACACGACGACCTTGTCGCCGAGCACGCGCACCACATCGCCCTTCTTGCCCTTGTCCTTGCCGGCGGTGACGATCACCTGATCGCCCTTCTTGATACGGTTCATGGTCTAGTTCCTCCGCTCAGAGCACTTCAGGCGCGAGCGAGACGATCTTCATGAACTTCTCCGAGCGCAGCTCGCGAGTCACGGGTCCGAAGATACGGGTGCCGATCGGCTCATGCTTGTTGTTGAGCAACACCGCAGCGTTGCCATCGAAGCGGATCAGCGAACCGTCCGGACGGCGCACGCCCTTGCGGGTGCGGACCACGACGGCGTCGTAGACGTCGCCCTTCTTGACCTTGCCGCGCGGAATCGCATCCTTCACGGTGACCTTGATGATGTCGCCAATGTGCGCGTAACGGCGCTTGGAGCCGCCGAGCACCTTGATGCACATCACTTCTTTAGCACCGGAGTTGTCGGCCACGCCGAGGTAGCTTTGCATCTGGATCATGGTTCAGCCTCCTCTTATTCGGCCACGCGGCTGACGATCTCAACCACGCTCCAGTTCTTGGTCTTGGACAGGGGAGCGATCTCCTTCACGCGCACGATGTCGCCTTCCTTGCAGGCGTTGTCGGCGTCGTGGGCGTGGAGCTTGGTCGAGCGACGGATGTACTTGCCGTACAGCGCGTGCTTGACCTGGCGCTCGACGAGCACGGTGACGGTCTTGTCCATCTTGTTGCTGACGACCCGGCCTTCAACCGTGCGGACAGCCTTCTCTGTGTTGTTGTCGGTCATGGCGGGTCCTTACTTCTTCTCGCCCAGCAGCATGTTGACGCGAGCGATCTCGCGACGCACGCGGCGGGCTTCATGGGTCTTGGCGAGCTGGCCCGTGGCCTTCTGCATGCGCAGGGCGAAGCCCTCCTTGTGCAGCTCGGCCAGATGAGCCTTCAGCTCGTCGGCGGACTTCCCGCGCAGTTGCTTGAGTTCCATTAGCGCACCGTCCGGGTAACGAAAGTGGTGGTCACCGAGAGCTTGGCGGCGGCCAGGCGGAACGCTTCGCGCGCCACGTCTTCGGCCACACCTTCGATCTCGTAAATCATGCGACCGGGCTGGATCTGCGCGACCCAGTACTCGACGTTGCCCTTACCGGAGCCCATTCGGACTTCGATCGGCTTCTTGGTGATCGGCTTGTCCGGGAACACGCGGATCCACATCTTGCCGCCGCGCTTGACGTAGCGGCTGATCGAGCGGCGGGCCGCTTCGATCTGGCGAGCGGTGAGCTGGCCGTGGGCGGTCGCCTTGAGGCCGTACTCGCCGAAGCTGACAGCGTTGCCGCTCCAGCTCAGGCCCTCGTTACGGCCCTTGTGTACCTTGCGGTACTTGGTTCGCTTGGGTTGCAGCATGGCGGATTACCTCTGTTCGCGGGCAGGACGGCCCGAGCGGTCGTTGCGATCGCCGCGGTCGCCGCGATCGCCGCGGTCGCCACGGTCACCACGCTCGTTGCGCGGCGAATCGTCCTGCTTCTCCTGGCCGACCTGAGCGAAATCGAACACTTCGCCCTTGTAGATCCAGGTCTTGATGCCGATGATGCCGTAGGTCGTCTTGGCTTCGGCGAAGCCGTAGTCGATGTCGGCGCGCAGGGTGTGCAGCGGCACGCGGCCTTCGCGGTACCACTCCGAACGCGCGATCTCGGCGCCGTTCAGACGGCCGGCGACGTTGACCTTGATGCCCAGCGCGCCGAGGCGCATCGCGTTGCCGACCGCGCGCTTCATCGCGCGGCGGAACATGATGCGGCGCTCGAGCTGCTGCGCGATCGATTCGGCGACCAGCTGCGCGTCGAGTTCCGGCTTGCGGACCTCGGTCACGTTGATGTGCGCCGGAACGCCCATCAGGTTGCTGACTTCCTTGCGCAGCTTCTCGATGTCCTCGCCGCGCTTGCCGATCACCACGCCCGGACGGGCGGTGTGGATCGTCACGCGGGCGTTGTTCGCCGGACGCTCGATGAAGATCTTCGAGATGCCGGCCTGAGCCAGCTTCTTGCGCAGCATGTCGCGAACCTTCAGGTCAGCCGCCAGGTACTCGGCGTACTGCTTCTTGTTGGCGAACCACTTGGAATTCCAATCCTTGGCGATGCCCAGGCGGATTCCGGTCGGATGAACTTTATGACCCATTGTCTACTCCGCCTTACTTGCCGGCGCCCACAACCACAGTGATGTGGCTGGTGCGCTTGAGGATGCGGGTGCCGCGGCCCTTCGCACGCGCCATGAAGCGCTTAAGTGCGGGACCCTCGTCAACCATGATGGTCTTGACCTTGAGATCGTCGACGTCGGCGCCCTGGTTGTTCTCGGCGTTGGCGATGGCGGACTCCACGACCTTGCGGATCAGTGCAGCAGCCTTCTTGTCCGAGAACTTCAGCAGGTTGACGGCGCGCTCGGCGGACAGACCGCGCACCTGGTCGGCGACCAGGCGGGCCTTCTGCGGGGAGATGCGCGCGGTGCGCAGGATTGCTTTCGCTTCCATGGTCATCTCCTTACTTGCCCGACTTCTTGTCGCCGCCATGACCCTTGAACGTCCGGGTCAGAGCGAATTCGCCAAGCTTGTGGCCGACCATGTTCTCGTTGACCAGCACCGGGATGTGGTTCTTGCCGTTGTGCACGGCAATGGTGAAACCGATCATCTCGGGGAGGATCATGGAACGGCGCGACCAAGTCTTGATCGGCTTCTTGTTGTTGCCCGCGGTCTCCACCTTCTTCGCGAGATGGTGGTCGACGAACGGACCCTTTTTGAGTGAACGTGCCATGGCCGATTAACCCCTGCGATCGCGCACGATGAATTGCGTGGTGCGCTTGTTCTTGCGCGTCTTGTAACCCTTGGTCGGAACACCCCACGGGGTGACCGGATGCGGGTTGCCCTGGCCAGCCTTCGCCTCGCCGCCACCGTGCGGGTGATCGACGGGGTTCATGGCGGCGCCGCGGACGGTCGGCTTGATGCCGCGCCAACGCTTGGCGCCGGCCTTGCCGAGCTTCTCGAGGCTGTGCTCGTCGTTGCCGACTTCGCCAATGGTGGCGCGGCACTCGACCGGCACCTTGCGCATTTCGCCGGAGCGAAGACGCAGCGTGGCGTAGCCCTGCTCGCGAGCGACCAGGTAGGCGCTGGCGCCGGCCGCACGGGCCAGCTGGGCGCCCTTGCCCGGCTTCATCTCGACGCAGCACACGGTCGAACCGACCGGCACGTTGCTCAGCGGCAGCGTGTTGCCCACCTTGATGGGCGCGTCGCGGCCGGCGATGACCTGATCGCCGTCCTTCAGGCCCTTCGGGGCGATGATGTAACGGCGCTCGCCATCGACGTAGCACAGCAGCGCGATGTGCGCGGTGCGGTTGGGATCGTATTCGATCCGCTCCACGCGCGCCGGAATGCCTTCCTTGTCGCGCTTGAAGTCGATGATGCGGTAGTGCTGCTTGTGACCGCCGCCGATGTGGCGGGTGGTGATGCGGCCATGGTGGTTACGACCGCCGGTCTTGCTCTGCTTTTCGATCAGGGCCGCGTGCGGCGCGCCCTTGTGCAGGCCCGGGGTCACGACGCGGACCGCATTGCGGCGGCCGGCGGAAGTGGGCTTGAAAGTCATCAATGCCATGGGTCTTTCCTCAGGCCTTGGCCATCACGTCGATCGACTGGCCGTCGGCCAGCTTCACGTACGCCTTGCGCCAGTCGCCGCGGCGGCCCATGCGGTTACGGAAGGCCTTGTTCTTGCCCTTCACGTTGACCACATTGACGGCCTCGACCTTGACGTCGAACAGCTTTTCCACGGCGACCTTGATGTCGGCCTTGGTGGCTTCGTTCGAGACTTCGAAGACGTATTGGTTGGAAACTTCCTGCAGACGGGCGGTCTTTTCGGACACGCGCGGCGCGCGGATGATGCTGTAGAGCTTGGCGTCGTTCATGCCAGCCACTCCTCGATCTTCTTGACCGCATCGCTGGTGAGCACGACCGAGTCGGCGCCGACGAGGGCGACCGGATCCAGGCCCTGGACATCACGCACTTCGACGTACGGCAGGTTGCGGGCCGAGAGGTACAGGTTCTCGGTGGCCTCTTCGGTGACGATCAGCGGACGGCGGCCGACTTCCAGGCTCTTGAGCTTTTCGATCAGGCCCTTGGTCTTCGGCGCGTCGATGTCGAAGCTCTCGACGACCTTGATGCGGCCCTGGCGGTTCAGCTCGGACAGGATCGCGGCGATCGCGGCGCGGTACATCTTGCGGTTGACCTTCTGCGCGAAGCTGCGCGGCTTGGCCGCGAAGGTCACGCCGCCGCCGACGAAGATCGGAGCGGTCAGAGCGCCGTGACGGGCGCCGCCGCCCTTCTGCTTCTTCGACTTCTTGGTGGTGCCGTTGACTTCGGAGCGGGTCTTCTGGGCCTTGGTGCCCGAACGACCGGCGTTGCGATAGGCGACGACGACCTGGTGGACCAGATCTTCGCTGAATTCGCGGCCGAAGATCTCGTCGGAGACCGACAGAGTCTTGGTGCTGTTGTTGATGGCGAGTTCCATCGTCATCTCTCCTTATGCCTTGCTCGAGGGACGGACGATCACGTCGCCACCCGGCGCGCCCGGCACCGCGCCCTTGATCGCGATCAGGCCGCGCTCGGCGTCGACCTTGACCACTTCAAGACGCTGGGTGCTCTGCTGGACGGCGCCCATGTGGCCGGACATCTTCTTGCCCGGGAAAACTCGGCCCGGCGTCTGGCGCTGGCCGATGGAGCCCGGCGAACGGTGCGACAGCGAGTTACCGTGCGTCGCGTCGCCCATGCGGAAGTTCCAGCGCTTGATCGTGCCCTGGAAGCCCTTGCCCTTGGTGACGCCCTGGACGTCGACCAGCTGGCCGGCGCTGAAGATGTCGGCCTTGATTTCGCCGCCGACTTCGAACGCGCCGATCTGGTCGGCTTCCACGCGCAGCTCCCACAGGCCGCGACCGGCTTCGACCTTCGCCTTGGCGAGGTGACCGGCTTCGGGCTTGTTGACGAGCGCGGCGCGGCGCACGCCGACCGTCACCTGCACGGCGCTGTAGCCGTCGGTGTCTTCGGTCTTGATCTGGGTAATGCGGTTCGGAGTGGCCTCGATGAGGGTCACCGGAACCGACTTGCCGTCTTCGGTGAAGAAACGGCTCATGCCGGCCTTGCGACCGACGATGCCCAACGAATACTTCTTCGCGGTCATAGTGGTTGCCTCAGGTCAGCTTGATCTGGACATCAACGCCAGCCGCGAGTTCGAGCTTCATCAGCGCGTCCACGGTCTTGTCGTTGGGGTCGACGATGTCGAGCACGCGCTTGTGCGTGCGGGTCTCGTACTGGTCGCGCGCGTCCTTGTCGACGTGCGGGGAGACGAGAACGGTGTAGCGCTCGATCTTGGTCGGCAGCGGGATCGGGCCGCGCACTTGCGCGCCGGTCCGCTTGGCCGTTTCGACGATCTCGCTGGCCGAGCGGTCGATCAGACGATGATCGTACGCTTTGAGCCGGATCCGGATCTTTTGGTCCGCCATGAACGGAATTCCTTGGTTGAAAGAGCGACGGGACGGCTTCTGGGTGCGCCGGCCCCACGAAAACGCAAACACTCCAGGGCAACACCCTCGCCCCGGAGCTTCCTTGCCTGGAAAAGCTAAGGCGGCCCGGTTTCCCGGCCCGCCCAGACTGAGCAGAACGCACGAAAGGCCCCGTTACTGTTCCTTGGTTGCCAGAAGGCCCGGAACGTACGGAGCTGCCGTGCGACATATCCCTGTCTGGCGAATACGAGGGACGTCCTGTTCCTCATTTCGCTGGTTGTGCCGGCCCGGAAAAAACAGGGCTGGCACGGTGGTCGCGCATTCTAGCGGCATTAGCGGGGGAGATGCAACACCCCTGCCCTGCGGGATCGCGGACCGGCTCTCGGCGCCGTTCATGGAGCTGAGGAGCCTGAAAAAAGCCGCGGCGGCCAGATGGCCGCCGCGGGATCTTTTCGCCTGAGACTTCGGAGCGGAGTCCTCGTCTCTGGGTCCCCGCTTGCGCGGGGATGACGATTCGGCAAAGCCGTGCGCGCTATGCGCGCACGGGCCGAATCGTCACTTGACGATCTTCGACACCACGCCGGCGCCGACGGTGCGGCCGCCTTCGCGGATCGCGAAGCGCAGGCCTTCGTCCATCGCCACCGGGTTGATCAGCGTGACCACCATCTTCACGTTGTCGCCCGGCATCACCATCTCGACGCCCTCCGGCAGCTGGCACGCGCCGGTGATGTCGGTGGTGCGGAAGTAGAACTGCGGACGGTAGCCCTTGAAGAACGGGGTGTGACGGCCGCCCTCGTCCTTCGACAGCACGTACACTTCGCCTTCGAACTCGGTGTGCGGGGTGATCGAACCCGGCTTGGCCAGCACCTGGCCGCGCTCCACGTCGTCGCGCTTGGTGCCGCGCAGCAGCAGGCCCGCGTTGTCGCCCGCCTGGCCCTGGTCCAGCAGCTTGCGGAACATTTCAACGCCGGTGACCGTGGTCTTCTGGGTCGGACGGATGCCGACGATTTCGATTTCGTCGCCCACCTTGATGATGCCGCGCTCGATACGGCCGGTCACCACGGTGCCGCGGCCCGAGATCGAGAACACGTCTTCCACCGGCATCAGGAACGGCTTGTCGATCGCGCGCTCCGGCTCCGGAATGAAGCTGTCCAGCGCCTCGACCAGCTTGATGATCGCCGGCACGCCGATGTCGCTCTGGTCGCCTTCCAGCGCCAGACGGGCCGAACCGTGGATGATCGGGGTGTCGTCGCCCGGGAACTCGTACTTGCTCAGCAGCTCGCGCACTTCCATCTCGACCAGCTCGAGCAGCTCGGCGTCGTCGACCATGTCGGCCTTGTTCAGGAAAACGACGATGTACGGCACGCCGACCTGACGCGACAGCAGGATGTGCTCGCGGGTCTGCGGCATCGGGCCGTCAGCGGCCGAGCACACCAGGATCGCGCCGTCCATCTGCGCCGCACCCGTGATCATGTTCTTCACGTAGTCGGCGTGGCCCGGGCAGTCCACGTGGGCGTAGTGACGGTTCGGGCTTTCGTACTCGACGTGCGCGGTCGAGATCGTGATGCCGCGAGCCTTCTCTTCCGGCGCCGCGTCGATCGCGTCGTACGCCTTGAATTCGCCACCGAAACGCTCGGCGCCGACCTTGGTCAGAGCGGCCGTCAGCGTGGTCTTGCCGTGGTCGACGTGACCGATCGTGCCGACGTTCACGTGCGGCTTGGTGCGCTCGAATTTACCCTTAGCCATGATTGTCTCTCTTAATTTCTGTGATTCGTGATTCGGGATTCGGGATTGGCGGTCAAAGGCCGCCACCCCTCATCGATCCGTTATTGACCGGCTTCGGCGCGGATTTCGGGAGCGGGTCGGATCCGCTGTTGCGAATCCCGAATCCCAACTCCCGAATCCCTGCCCGATCAGCCGCCCTTCTTGATGACCGTTTCGGCGATGTTGGTCGGCGCTTCGGCGTAATGGTCGAATTCCATCGTGAAGGTCGCGCGGCCCTGGGTCAGCGAACGGATCGTGGTCGCGTAACCGAACATCTCGCCCAACGGCACCATCGCGTTGATGGTCTTGCCCGACGGCGTGTCGTCCTGGCCCTGCAGCAGGCCGCGACGACGGCTCAAGTCGCCCATCACGTCGCCGACGTACTCCTCCGGAGTCACCACTTCGACCTTCATCATCGGCTCCAGCAGGACCGGATCGGCCTTGCGGAAGCCTTCCTTGAAGGCCATCGACGCGGCGAGCTTGAACGCCATTTCCGACGAGTCGACGTCGTGGTACGAACCGAACACGAGCTTGACCTTCACGCCCACGACCGGGAAGCCGGCCAGCGGACCGCTGGTGATGGTCTCGCGCAGGCCCTTCTCGACCGCCGGGATGAATTCCTTCGGAATCACGCCGCCGGTGATGTCGTTGACGAACAGGAAATCGTTCTCGACGTCCTCGTTGGCCTTGTCCTTCTCGTTCATCGGCGACAGCTCGATCACGACGTGACCGTACTGGCCCTTACCGCCGGACTGCTTGGCGTGCTTGTAGTCCGACTTGACGTCCGACTTGCGGATCGTCTCGCGGTACGCCACCTGCGGCTTGCCGACGTTGGCTTCGACGTTGAACTCGCGCTTCATGCGGTCGACGAGGATGTCCAGGTGCAACTCGCCCATGCCGGCGATGATGGTCTGGCCCGATTCTTCGTCGGTGCGCACGCGGAACGAAGGATCTTCCTGCGCCAGGCGGCCCAGGGCGATGCCCATCTTTTCCTGGTCCGACTTGGTCTTCGGTTCGACCGCCATCGAGATGACGGGCTCCGGGAAGATCATGCGTTCCAGGGTGATGATGTGATCCTGCGCGCACAGCGTGTCGCCGGTGGTCACGTCCTTCAGGCCCACGGCCGCGGCGATGTCGCCAGCGCGGACTTCCTTGATTTCGTCGCGCTGGTTGGCGTGCATCTGCAGGATGCGGCCGACGCGCTCCTTGCGCGACTTGACCGGGTTGTACACCTGGTCGCCCGAGTTCAGCACGCCCGAGTAGACGCGGAAGAAGGTCAGCGAACCCACGAACGGGTCGGTCATGATCTTGAACGCCAGCGCCGAGAACGGCTCGGAATCCGAGGCCTTGCGGCTGTCTTCCTTTTCGTTCTCGTCGATGCCCTGCACCGGCGGACGATCCGACGGCGACGGCAGCAGGTTGATCACGCCGTCGAGCATGGCCTGCACGCCCTTGTTCTTGAACGCCGAGCCGCAGAACACCGGCACGATCTCGACCTTCAGGGTGCGCTCGCGCAGACCGGCGATGATCTCGGCTTCGGTCAGCTCTTCGCCGCCCAGGTACTTCTCCATGAACTCTTCCGAGGCTTCCGCCGCGGCTTCGATCATGAAGCCGCGGGCTTCCTCGGCCTTGGCCTGGAGTTCGGCCGGGATGTCGCGGTATTCGAACTTGGTGCCCTGCGAGGCGACGTCCCAATGGATCGCCTTCATCTTCAGCAGGTCGACCACGCCCTCGAAGCCGTCTTCGGCGCCGATCGGCACCTGCATCGGAACGGCGTACGCGCCCAGGCGCGCCTTCAGCTGTTCGACGACCTTGTCGAAGTTGGCGCCGGTGCGGTCCATCTTGTTGACGAACGCCATGCGCGGCACCGAGTACTTGTTGGCCTGGCGCCAAACGGTCTCGGACTGCGGCTGCACGCCGCCGACGGCGCACAGCACGAACACCGCGCCGTCGAGCACGCGCAGCGAGCGCTCGACTTCGATGGTGAAGTCGACGTGTCCGGGGGTATCGATGATGTTGAAGCGGTGCTCGGGCAGCGACTTGTCCATGCCCTTCCAGAACGCGGTGGTCGCGGCGGAAGTGATGGTGATGCCGCGTTCCTGCTCCTGCTCCATCCAGTCCATCGTCGCGGCACCTTCGTGCACTTCGCCGATCTTGTGGCTGACGCCGGTGTAGAACAGGATGCGTTCGGACGTGGTGGTCTTGCCGGCATCGATGTGGGCCATGATGCCGAAGTTGCGGTAACGCTCGATGGGAGTGGTGCGAGCCACGGGACCCTCTCGTAAGTTTTCGAATTCCAGATGGCCGGACGCCGCCTCGTGGGCGGCCTCCGGTTCGCTAGGCGGCCGTCAGCCGCCGCGGCAACATCTCATGCGGATGTTGCGGAAGCCCTGTCGCCAGGGCTTGCGATCACCAGCGGTAGTGAGCGAACGCGCGGTTCGCTTCCGCCATGCGGTGGGTTTCTTCGCGCTTCTTGATCGCCGCGCCGCGGTTCTCGGAAGCGTCGAGCAGCTCGGCGGCCAGCTTGCGCGGCATCGAGCTTTCGCCGCGCTTGCGCGCGGAGTCGATCAGCCAGCGCATCGCCAGGGCCATGCGGCGCGAGGAGCGCACTTCGACCGGCACCTGGTAGGTGGCGCCGCCGACGCGGCGGGACTTCACTTCGACCGACGGGGAAACGTTGGTCAGCGCCTTTTCGACCAGCTCGAGGGCGTTCGGATTCTTCTCGCCGATGACGTCCATCGCGCCGTAGACGATCTTCTCGGCGACCGACTTCTTGCCGCTCTGCATGACCATATTGATGAAACGCGCGATCGTTTCGCTGCCGTGCTTGGGATCGGGCAGGATCGAACGCTGCGGGGCGGAGCCTTTACGCGACATGGTGCGTACCTATTCTCGTGATTCTTGAACGTGCGTGATTGCGGGTGGCGGCGCCTGCGGCGCGCCGGGCATCGACGCGATTAGGACTTCGGACGCTTGGCGCCGTACTTGGAACGGCCCTGGCGGCGCTTGGCGACGCCGGCGGCGTCGAGCGAGCCGCGCACGGTGTGGTAGCGCACGCCCGGCAGGTCCTTCACGCGGCCGCCGCGGATCAGCACGACCGAGTGCTCCTGCAGGTTGTGGCCTTCGCCGCCGATGTACGAAATGATTTCGTACCCGTTGGTCAGGCGCACCTTGGCGACCTTGCGCAGAGCCGAGTTCGGCTTCTTCGGGGTGGTGGTGTACACGCGGGTGCAGACGCCGCGACGCTGCGGGCAGTTGGCGAGCGCCGGCGAGGTGCTCTTGTACGTGGTCGCCTGCCGCGGCTTGCGGACGAGCTGATTGATGGTTGCCATCTGGAACTCTTGTTTAAGGGCCGGGCGGCCGCTTCGTGAGAAACGAACGGCAAGCCGAAACCACCCGACCTGCCGAGACGAAAAAGTATAGCCCGCGCTTAACGTTTCCGTCAACGCAGGCAGCGCGAACAGGCGAAACCGACACCCGGAGGCGGCAGTTTCGTTTCCTTATTCGATGATCCCGCCCTGCCCTGGGCCGAACACTAGGCACTCCCTGTGCCTAATTTCGTGATCTGGGATTTCGACCCATAGGGTCCAATCCGGTCGGCGAGTCTAGCACGTTTTGCCAGACTTGCCAGCCCCACAGCGACCCGCCGTCCCCGTTCATGCGGGTCCGCGGCAACGGATGGAGCAAAAAAGAGGCGGGCATCGCTGCCCGCCTCGGTAGTGCCGCTTCGGCGCCGGCCCGGCCTGACGGCCGGACCGGAGCGCGAATCGCTTACTCGGCGTCGTCGCCGGCGACCGTCTCGACCGGAGCCGGAGCCTCGACCGCCGCGCTCACCGGACCGGCCAGCGCTTCCATCTCCGAGTCGGTCAGGCCCGACGCGTTCTTGCGGCGCTGGCTGTGGTACGCCAGGCCGGTACCGGCCGGGATCAGGCGACCGACGATCACGTTCTCCTTGAGGCCGCGCAGGTTGTCGCGGGTGCCGCGCACGGCCGCCTCGGTCAACACGCGGGTGGTCTCCTGGAACGAAGCCGCCGAGATGAACGACTCGGTCGCCAGCGAGGCCTTGGTGATGCCGAGCAGGACCGGGTCGTACTTGGCCAGGATCTCGCTGCGGGCCTGCAGACGCACGTTCTCCTCGATCAGGCGCTGACGCTCGACCTGTTCGCCGTTGAGGAACTTGCTGTCGCCGCCGTCGACGATCTCGACCTTGCGCAGCATCTGGCGAACGATCACCTCGATGTGCTTGTCGTTGATCTTCACGCCCTGCAGGCGGTAGACGTCCTGGATTTCCTTGGTCAGGTAGACCGCCAGCGGCTCCACGCCCAGCAGGCGCAGGATGTCCTGCGGGCTCGGCTCGCCGTCCACGACCGTCTCGCCCTTCTCCACGTGCTCGCCTTCGAACACGATGATCTGGCGGTACTTCGGGATCAGCTCTTCGTGCTCCTCGCCGTCCGCCTGCTTGATGATCAGGCGCTGCTTGCCCTTGGTGTCCTTGCCGAAGCTGACGATGCCCGAGACTTCGGCCAGGATCGCCGGATCCTTCGGCTTGCGCGCTTCGAACAAGTCGGCCACGCGCGGCAGACCGCCGGTGATGTCGCGGGTCTTGGACGCTTCCTGCGGGATCTTGGCGACCACGTCGCCGACGCCGACCGGCGCGCCGTCCTGCAGGTTGACGATCGAGCGCGGCGGCAGCAGGTACTGCGCCGGCAGGTCGGTACCCGGGATCGACAGGTCCTTGCCGTTCTTGTCGACGATGCGCACGATCGGACGCAGGTCCTTGCCCTGCGAGCCGCGACGCTTGGGATCGGTGATCTCGCGCGAGGCCAGGCCGGTCAGTTCGTCGGTCTTCTCGATCACGGTCACGCCATCGACGAAGTCGATGAAGCGCACGAAACCGGCGACTTCCGAAACGATCGGGTGGTTGTGCGGATCCCAGTTCGCGACCGTGTTGCCGGCCTTGATCTCGGCGCCATCGCGGAAGTTGATGGTCGCGCCGTACGGGATCTTGTAGCGCTCGCGCTCGCGGCCGTGCGGGTCGAGCACCGACAGTTCGCCCGAACGCGACACCGCGACCAGGTGGCCGCCGGCGTGGGCGACGTGCTTGAGGTTGTTGAACTTCAGCGAACCGGTGGTCTTGACGGTGACGTTGTCGATCGCCGCCGCTCGCGACGCCGCGCCGCCGATGTGGAAGGTACGCATGGTCAGCTGGGTGCCCGGCTCGCCGATCGACTGCGCGGCGACGACGCCGACCGCTTCGCCGTGGTTGACCAGGTGGCCGCGGCCGAGGTCGCGGCCGTAGCAGCGCGCGCACACGCCGAAGCTGCTTTCGCAGGTGATGGTCGAGCGCACCTTGATCGACTGGACGCTGGCGTCCTCGAGCTTCTGCACCCAGGCTTCGTCGAGCAGGGTGTTGCGGGTGACGATCGGTTCCTCGTCGTTGCCCGGCAGGAACACGTCCTCGGCCACGACGCGGCCCAGCACGCGGTCGCGCAGCGGTTCGACCACGTCGCCGCCTTCGACGATCGGGGTCATGGTCAGACCCTCGACGGTGCCGCAGTCGGTTTCGGTGATGACCACGTCCTGGGCGACGTCGACCAGACGGCGGGTCAGGTAACCCGAGTTCGCGGTCTTCAGCGCGGTATCCGCCAGGCCCTTACGGGCGCCGTGGGTCGAGATGAAGTACTGCAGAACGTTCAGGCCTTCGCGGAAGTTCGCGGTGATCGGCGTCTCGATGATCGAGCCGTCCGGACGCGCCATCAGGCCGCGCATGCCGGCGAGCTGACGGATCTGCGCCTGCGAACCGCGCGCGCCGGAGTCGGCCATGATGTAGATCGAGTTCATCGACTTCTGCGGGACCATCTCGCCCTTGGCGTTGGCCACGGTGTCGGTGCCGATCGCGTCCATCATCGCCTTGGCCACGCGCTCGTTGGTGCGCGACCAGATGTCGACGACCTTGTTGTAGCGCTCGCCCGCGGTGACCAGACCGGACTGGTACTGCTGCTGGATTTCCAGCACTTCCGATTCGGCCTCGGCCAGGATGCCCTTCTTCTCGCCCGGGATGATCATGTCGTCGATGCCGATCGACACGCCGGCGCGGGTCGCGTAACCGAAGCCGGTGTACATCAGGCGGTCGGCGAACACGACCGTGTCCTTCAGCCCCAGCATGCGGTAGCAGGAGTTGATCAGGCGGCTGATGTTCTTCTTGGTCAGCTCGGTGTTGGCCAGCGCGTACGGCAGGCCGTCCGGCAGGATCTCGCGCAGCAGCGCGCGGCCGACGGTGGTGTCGACGACCGAGGTCTTCTGCGAGCGGGTGCCGTCTTCGGCGATCACGGTCTCGGTGATGCGGACCTTCACCTTGGCGTGCAGCTGCACGACTCGGTTGTCGTAGGCGCGCTTGACTTCGGCCACGTTGGCGAACGCCATGCCCTCGCCCGCCTTGTTCTCCAGGGCGCGGGTCATGTAGTACAGGCCGAGCACGACGTCCTGCGACGGCACGATGATCGGCTCGCCGTTGGCCGGCGACAGGATGTTGTTCGACGCCATCATCAGCGCGCGCGCTTCCAGCTGGGCCTCGAGGCTCAGCGGGACGTGCACGGCCATCTGGTCGCCGTCGAAGTCGGCGTTGAACGCGGTGCAGACCAGCGGGTGCAGCTGGATCGCCTTGCCTTCGATCAGCACCGGCTCGAACGCCTGGATGCCCAGGCGGTGCAGGGTCGGCGCGCGGTTCAGCAGCACCGGATGCTCGCGGATCACCTCTTCGAGGATGTCCCAGACTTCCGCTTCTTCGCGCTCGACCAGCTTCTTGGCGGCCTTGATCGTGGTGGCCAGGCCGCGGCGCTGCAGCTTGGCGAAGATGAAGGGCTTGAACAGCTCCAGCGCCATCTTCTTCGGCAGGCCGCACTCGTGCAGGCGCAGGGTCGGGCCGACCACGATGACCGAACGGCCCGAGTAGTCCACGCGCTTGCCGAGCAGGTTCTGGCGGAACCGGCCCTGCTTGCCCTTGATCATGTCGGCGAGCGACTTGAGCGGGCGCTTGTTGGTGCCGGTGATGGCGCGGCCGCGGCGGCCGTTGTCCATCAGGGCGTCGACCGATTCCTGCAGCATGCGCTTCTCGTTGCGCACGATGATGTCGGGCGCATTGAGTTCGAGCAGGCGGCGCAGGCGGTTGTTGCGGTTGATGACGCGGCGGTACAGGTCGTTCAGATCCGAGGTCGCGAAGCGGCCGCCTTCCAGCGGCACCAGCGGGCGCAGATCCGGCGGCAGCACCGGCAGCACGGTCATGACCATCCACTCCGGACGGTTGCCGGACTCGAGGAAGGCTTCGACCAGCTTGATCCGCTTGGTCAGGCGCTTGAGCTTGGTCTCGCTGTTGGTCGAGGCGATCTCCTCGCGCAGCTGCAGCATTTCGGCCTGCAGGTCGATGGTGCGCAGCAGGTCGTAGACCGCCTCGGCGCCCATCGCGGCTTCGAAGTCGTCGCCGTGTTCCTGGCGCGCCTGCAGGTACTGCTCCTCGGTGAGCAGGTTGCCGCGTTCCATCGGGGTCAGGCCCGGCTCGGTGACCACGTACGCTTCGAAGTACAGGATGCGCTCGATGTCGCGCAGGGTCATGTCCAGCATCAGGCCGATGCGCGAGGGCAGCGACTTGAGGAACCAGATGTGCGCGACCGGCGACGCCAGGTCGATGTGGCCCATGCGCTCGCGGCGGACCTTGGCCAGGGTGACCTCGGTGCCGCACTTCTCGCACACCACGCCGCGGTGCTTCATGCGCTTGTACTTGCCGCACAGGCACTCGTAGTCCTTGATCGGCCCGAAGATCGCGGCGCAGAACAGGCCGTCGCGCTCGGGCTTGAAGGTACGGTAGTTGATGGTTTCCGGCTTCTTCACTTCGCCGAACGACCACGAACGCACCAGGTCCGGGGAGGCCAGGGCGATCTTGATCGCGTCGAAGTCCAGCGCGGGACGCTGCTGGTTGAAGAGATTGAGCAAGTCTTTCATTTCTTTACTCCAATCGGAGGAATTCGGCAGGCGGGGAGCAACAGCGGGGAAAGAAGCGGGGATGGGGGATGGGGAACTGCGGGTAGCGCCAGGCGCCGGATTCCCTCAGTCCCCTAACCCCGATCCCTAATCCCGCTCTTAGTTCTCTTCCAGCTCCATGTTGATAGCCAGCGAACGGATTTCCTTGACCAACACGTTGAACGATTCCGGCATGCCGGCGACCATTTCGTACTCGCCGTCGACGATGTTCTTGTACATCTGGTTGCGGCCCTGCACGTCGTCGGACTTCACCGTCAGCATTTCCTGCAGGGTGTAGGCCGCGCCGTAGGCTTCCAGCGCCCAGACTTCCATTTCGCCGAAACGCTGGCCGCCGAACTGCGCCTTGCCGCCCAGCGGCTGCTGGGTGACGAGCGAGTACGGACCGGTCGAGCGCGCGTGCATCTTGTCGTCGACCAGGTGGTTCAGCTTCAGCATGTGCATGTAGCCGATGGTCACCGGACGCTCGAACGCCTCGCCGGTACGGCCGTCGTGCAGCACGGTCTGGCCGCTGCTCGGCAGGTCGGCGAGTTCGAGCATGCGCTTGATCTCCGACTCGGCCGCGCCGTCGAACACCGGCGTCGCCATCGGCACGCCGTCGGTCAGATTGCGGGCCAGACGCAGCAGTTCCTCATCGGTGAACTGCTTCAGGTCGACGCGCTGGCCGTGCACCTTGGTGTCGTGGTTGTAGACGTCGTCGAGGAATTTGCGCAGGTCGGCGATCTTCTGCTGCGCCTCCAGCATGCGCTGGATCTTCTGGCCCAGGCCCTTGGCGGCCCAGCCCAGATGCACTTCGAGGATCTGGCCGATGTTCATACGCGACGGCACGCCGAGCGGGTTCAGCACGATGTCGACGGTCTGGCCGTCGGCCGCGTACGGCATGTCCTCGACCGGAACGATGGTCGAGACCACGCCCTTGTTGCCGTGACGGCCGGCCATCTTGTCGCCCGGCTGGATGCGGCGCTTGACCGCCAGGAACACCTTGACCGTCTTGAGGATGCCCGGAGCCAGGTCGTCGCCCTGGGTGATCTTGGCGCGCTTGTCGGCGAAACGGCGTTCGAATTCCTTGGCGTGAACGTCGATCTGCTTCTGCGCGCGCTCGATCGCCTCGATCGCTTCCTCGTCCTTCATGCGCAGGGTGAACCAGTCGGTGCGCTTGAGGCCGTCGAGCACCAGCGAGGTGACGGTGTCGCCCTTCTTCAGGCTGGCGCCGCCGTTGGCGACCTTGCCGATCAGCTGCGAACGCAGGCGGTCGTAGATCGCCGCTTCGAGGATGCGGAACTGGTCGTCGAAGTCCTTCTTGACCCGGCGGATTTCCGACTCTTCGATCTGGCGGGCGCGCTTGTCCTTCTCGATGCCGTCGCGGGTGAAGACCTGCACGTCGATGACGGTGCCGTCCATGCCCGGCGGCACGCGCAGCGAGCTGTCCTTAACGTCGGAGGCCTTCTCGCCGAAGATCGCGCGCAGCAGCTTCTCTTCCGGAGTCAGCTGCGATTCGCCCTTCGGTGTGACCTTGCCGACCAGGATGTCGCCGGCGCGGACTTCGGCGCCGATGTACACCACGCCCGACTCGTCGAGGCGGTTCAGCGCCTGCTCGGAGACGTTCGGGATGTCGGCGGAGATTTCCTCCGGCCCCAGCTTGGTGTCGCGCGCCGAACAGGTCAGCTCCTCGATGTGGATCGTGGTGTAGCGATCCTCCTCGACCACGCGCTCGGAGAGCAGGATCGAGTCTTCGAAGTTGTAGCCGTTCCACGGCATGAACGCGACCAGCATGTTCTGGCCGAGCGCGAGCTCGCCGATGTCGGTCGAGGGACCGTCGGCCAGCACGTCGCCGCGCGCGATCACGTCGCCCACCTTCACCAGCGGACGCTGGTTGATGCAGGTGTTCTGGTTCGAGCGGGTGTACTTGATGAGGTTGTAGATGTCCACGCCGGCGTCGGTCACCGCGGAGATTTCCTCCTCGTTGACCTTGACCACGATGCGGCCCGCGTCGACCTGCTCGATCACGCCGCCGCGCAGCGCGTTGACGGTCACGCCCGAGTCGCGCGCCACGGCGCGCTCGATGCCGGTGCCGACCAGCGGCTTCTGCGAACGCAGGGTCGGAACGGCCTGGCGCTGCATGTTCGCGCCCATCAGCGCGCGGTTGGCGTCGTCGTGCTCCAGGAACGGAACCAGCGCGGCCGCGACCGACACGGTCTGCATCGGCGAGACGTCCATGAAGTGGATCTCGCTCGGCGGCTTGAGCAGGGTTTCGCCCTGGAAGCGGCAGGCGACGAACTGGGCGGTGATCATGCCCTTGTCGTCCTGCGGCGCGTTGGCCTGGGCGATGACGTACTCGTTCTCCTCGATCGCCGACAGGAACTCGACGTCCTCGGTGACCTTGCCGTCCACGACCTTGCGGTACGGCGTCTCGAGGAAGCCGTACTTGTTGGTGCGGGCGAACACCGCCAGCGAGTTGATCAGGCCGATGTTGGGGCCTTCAGGCGTTTCGATGGTGCAGACGCGGCCGTAATGGGTCGGGTGCACGTCGCGCACTTCGAAGCCGGCGCGCTCGCGGGTCAGGCCGCCCGGGCCCAGCGCCGAGACGCGGCGCTTGTGGGTGACTTCCGACAGCGGGTTGTTCTGGTCCATGAACTGCGACAGCTGCGAGGAGCCGAAGAACTCCTTGATCGCGGCGGCCACCGGCTTGGCGTTGATCAGCTCCTGCGGGGTCAGGCCTTCGGATTCGGCCATCGACAGGCGCTCCTTGACCGCGCGCTCGACGCGGACCAGGCCGACGCGGAAGGTGTTCTCGGCCATTTCGCCGACCGAACGCACGCGGCGGTTGCCGAGGTGGTCGATGTCGTCGACCACGCCGCGACCGTTGCGGATCTCGGTCAGGGTGCGGATGACGTCGAGGATGTCCGAGGTGTCGCCCAGCTCGTTGCGCAGGCGCGTGGACTCGTCGTCCTTGCGCTCGGCGAAGTACTTCGCGTCGTACAGCACCGAGGCGCCGGTGGTTTCCTTGCGGCCGATGCGGCGGTTGAACTTCATCCGGCCCACGCCCGACAGGTCGTAGCGCTCGAAGGTGAAGAACAGGTTGTGGAACAGGTTCTGCGCGGCGTCCTTGGTCGGCGGCTCGCCGGGACGCATCATGCGGTAGATCTCGACCAGGGCCTCGAGCTGGGTCTTGGTCGGGTCGATGCGCAGGGTGTTGGAGATGTACGGACCGCGGTCGAGGTCGTTGACCCAGATCGTGCCGATCTGGTCGATGCCGGCCTTGCGGAAGGCCTGCAGGTGGTCTTCGTTGATCTCGTCGTTGGCCGAGGCCAGCGGCTCGCCGGTGCGGGTGTCGACGACGTCGTGCGAGAGGATGCGGCCCATCAGGTAGCTGTCCGGCACGGCCAGGGCGGAGATGCCCGACTGTTCCATCTGCTTGACGTGGCGCGCGGTCACGCGCTTGCCGGCTTCGACGATCACGCGGTCGCCGTCAGCCAGATCGAAGTCCAGGGTTTCGCCGCGCAGGCGCTCGGAGACCAGCTCCCACTGCACGCCCTCGGGCATGATGTGGAAGGTGTTGATCTCGAAGAACTTGTTGAGCATCTCCTCGTTGCCGTAGCCGAGCGCGCGCAGCAGCACGGTGACCGGCAGCTTGCGGCGGCGGTCGATACGGGTGAACACCGCGTCCTTCGGGTCGAACTCGAAGTCCAGCCAGGAGCCGCGGTAGGGGATGATGCGGGCGCTGTACAGCAGCTTGCCCGAGCTGTGGGTCTTGCCGCGGTCGTGGTCGAAGAACACGCCCGGCGAGCGGTGCAGCTGCGAGACGATGACGCGCTCGGTGCCGTTGACGATGAAGGTGCCGTTGTCGGTCATGAGCGGGATTTCGCCCATGTAGACCTCTTGCTCCTTGACGTACTTGATCGCCTTGGTCGAGGACTCGCGGTCGTAGATCACCAGGCGCACGGTCACGCGCAGCGGAGCGCCGTAGGACAGGCCGCGGTTGCGGCATTCGCGCTCGTCGAACACCGGGTCGCCGAGCTTGTAGCCCACGTACTCGAGCGCGGCGTTGCCGCTGTAGCTGGAGATCGGGAACACCGACTTCAGCGCGGCGTGCAGGCCGCGGTCGGCGCGCTTGGCCGGGTCGGTGTGCTCTTGCAGGAATTCGCGATAGGAGTCGACCTGGATCGCGAGCAGGAAGGGAACTTCGAGGATGGACTTGCGCTTGCCGAAGTCCTTGCGGATGCGCTTCTTTTCGGTGAACGAATAGTTCTGGGAAGCTGTGGTCATGGTGAGCTACCGCCTCGATTAGCTAATGGGCCGGGAAAGCCGCGTGCCGGCACCTTCCGGGCGAACCGCGCGTCCGCGGTTCGGGGGACTAATGACTGAATGCAAAAATTGCCAGTGGGAAGTCGCTGGTATTGCCGGCACCAGCACGCCTTCTCCCGCTACTTCCGACTGACAACTCACGACGGGAACGCGGACCGAAAAAAACCTCGAACCGGTCCGGAATGCGCGATCCCGCTACAACGGCCAAAGGCCGGGGGCTTTCGCCCCCAGCCTTCGGTTGGTCGCCAATACCAGCCGGCGACGCAAGTACGGCTTACTTGACTTCGACGGTCGCACCAGCGGCTTCGAGGTCCTTCTTCATCTTGGCAGCGTCGTCCTTGGAGACGGCTTCCTTGACGTTCTGCGGAGCGCCTTCGACCAGGTCCTTGGCTTCCTTCAGGCCCAGGCCGGTGATGGCGCGGACGGCCTTGATGACTTCGACCTTCTTCTCGCCGGCGGCCTTCAGCACGACGGTGAACTCGGTCTGCTCTTCGACCGGAGCGGCATCGGCAGCGCCGCCGCCGGCGACGACGACCGGAGCAGCGGCGGTGACGCCGAACTTCTCTTCGATCGCGCGGACGAGTTCCATGACTTCCATCAGGCTCTTTTCGGCGATGGCGTCGACGATCTGTTCGTTGGACAGGGACATTGTGTTTAACCTCAGGAAAATTTGATCTTACGAATCGGGTTCAGTGAAGCGGTCGCGAAGACGGTGCGGCGATTACGCCGGTTCCGCTTCGGCCGGAGCTTCGGCTGCGACTTCGCCGCCGCCCTGCTTGTCGGCCACGGCCTTGACGGCGCGGGCGAACATCGAGGCGGGCTCGGACAGCACGCGGGCGAGCATCGCCAGCGCCTGCTCCAGGGTCGGCAGCGAGGCCAGGACTTCGACGTGGCTGGCCGGATAGACCTGACCGCCCACGGCGACGACCTGAGCCTTGAGCTTGTCGTTGCCCTTGGCGAATTCCTTGATCAGACGACCGGCGGCGCCGGGTTCGTCCACCGAGAACGCATACAGCAGCGGACCGACGAGCTTGTCCTGGACGCACTCGAATTCGGTACCGGCGACGGCGCGCGAGGCCAGGGTGTTCTTGACGACACGCAAGTACACACCGGTTTCGCGAGCCTTCTTGCGCATCGCGGTCAGCTGGCCGACCGTGATGCCCGCGTACTCGGCTGCAATCAAGGAGTGGGCCTTCGCGGCGACTTCTGCCAGCTCGGCGACTACTTCTTGCTTCTGAGACAGATTGAGAGCCATTGCACTCCTCCGAAAAGCCGGGATTCGGGATTTGGGAATCGGGATTCGCCGAGCGGGGCTTTCGCCTTCGCTCCGCCAATCCCTGATCCCGAACGACCCATCCCAGCCTTTATTGACTCCGCTCGCGGCTCCTGCCGCTTGCGGTCCTGGGCGGCGACGGTCCTTGTCGCCGGGGATGCCCGCAGGCATCCCGGGTGGTGGCCTTTCCTGAAAAAATTCAGTCAGGGGCACCATCTACGCCGGCCCGGCTCCGAGGAGTCCGAATTAAGCGATCCCGCTTTACCGACGGCGACTCCTTGCCGTGTCGAGCTTCCGTGCCCGTCGTCGGTATGCGCTGACCGCGCCTGCGGTCTTTGACGGCTATCGCTTCGGGTTGCCCCTGGGCGATGCCCTCAAAATTTCGGCTTGCGGCGGTGTTCGGCCGGTCGCCTGTGTTTCGTTTGGGGTCCGCGGTGAGGCGTGTCCCGGGTATTCGTCGCTTGCGGCCAGAGTTCGGCGGCTCTGGATCCCCGCTTTCGCGGGGATGACGCAATGGCAAAGGCGCTCGCGCTATGCGCGAGCGCGCCATTGCGTCACTTCAGGGTCAGCGAAGCCTGATCGACGATCACGCCCGGACCCATGGTCGAGCTGATCGAGATCTTCTGCAGGTACTGGCCCTTGGCGGTGGCCGGCTTGGCCTTGATCAGGTCGAGCAGCAGCGCCTGCAGGTTGTCCTTCAGCGAGCCGTCTTCGAACGAGACCTTGCCGATGGTGCAGTGGATGATGCCGGCCTTGTCGGTGCGGTAACGCACTTGGCCGCCCTTGGCGTTCTTGACCGCTTCGGCCGGGTTCGGCGAGACGGTGCCGACTTTCGGGTTCGGCATCAGGCCGCGCGGGCCGAGCACCTGGCCGAGCTTGCCGACCACGCGCATCGCGTCCGGGGTGGCGATGACCACGTCGTAGTTCAGATCGCCGGCCTGCATCTTCTCGGCCAGGTCGTCCATACCGACGGCTTCGGCGCCCGCGGCCAGGGCCTCGTCGGCCTTGGCGCCGGCGGGGGCGAACACCGCCACGCGCACGGTCTTGCCGGTGCCGGCCGGCAGCACGGTCGAACCGCGCACCTGCTGGTCGGACTTCTTGGCGTCCACGCCCAGGCGCACGGAGACGTCGACGGACTCGACGAACTTGGCCTTGGTGGCGGTCTTGACGATCTTCACGGCTTCGTCGAAGGCGTAGGCCTTGCCCGGAACCACGGCGGCCTTGATGGCCTTTTCGCGCTTGTTCATTGCCATGTTCTTAACCCTCCACCACAAGGCCCATGCTGCGGGCGGAGCCCGCAATCGTCTTCACCGCCGCATCCAGGTCGGCCGCCGTCAGGTCGGCTTCCTTCTGCTTGGCGATGGCTTCGAGCTGGGCGCGGGTGACCTTGCCCACCTTGTCGGTGTTCGGGCGCTTGGAGCCGGAGGTGATGCCGGCGGCCTTCTTCAGCAGCACCGAAGCCGGGGTCGACTTGGTGACGAAGGTGAAGGTACGGTCCGAGTAGGCCGTGATGATGACCGGGGTCGGCAGACCCGGCTCGAGCTTGGAGGTCGCGGCGTTGAACGCTTTGCAGAACTCCATGATGTTCAGGCCGCGCTGACCCAGCGCGGGACCGACCGGCGGCGAGGGGTTGGCCTGACCGGCCTTGACCTGCAGCTTGATGTAGCCGACTACTTTCTTTGCCATTGCTGTGCTCTCCGGGTGCTAGCGCCTAAAGACCCCAGGCTCCCCATCGGGCCGGAAAATCGCGCGTTCCGGCATCGCGTTGTCTCTCGCGCGAACAGCCGCCCGGGGACTGCTCCGGGGCGGCTGGTCGGTGATGGCTGCCGCCCTGCCGGGCAGCGAGCCGCGCACTATATCAGATTTTTGGGCTGGTGCGGAAGGCGGCCCCGGACGCCGGCCTGCGGGCCGGCGCGGGCGCCCTGCCCGGCTCAGGTGGCCTTTTCGACCTGCCCGAATTCCAGCTCGACCGGGGTCGAGCGGCCGAAAATGAGCACCGCGACGCGCAGGCGGCTCTTTTCGTAGTTGATTTCCTCGACCACGCCGTTGAAGTCGACGAACGGGCCGTCGACGACCCGGACCATCTCGCCCGGCTCGAACAGCACCTTCGGACGCGGCTTCTCGACGCCTTCCTGAACGCGCTGCAGGATACGGTCGGCCTCGGCGTCCTGGATCGGCAACGGGCGGTCGGCGGTGCCGCCGATGAAGCCCATCACCTTCGGGGTTTCCTTGATCAGGTGCCAGCTCTCGCTGTCGATGCGGGGAATGCCCGCCTCGTCGTGGGTGGCGATCTGGACCAGGACGTAGCCCGGGAAGAACTTGCGCTCGGAACGGCGCTTCTGGCCGGAACGCATTTCCACGACCTCTTCGGTCGGGACCAGGACCTCGCCGAAGCGGTCGGTCATCTCGAAGCGGACGATACGGTCGCGCAGCGCCTGGGCCACGGACTTCTCGAAGCCCGAGTAGGCGTGGACGACATACCAGCGCTTGTTTTCTTGCGTGTTCAATTCGGGGGTACTCAACTCGGTCGTCTCCTCAGCGCGCCAGCAGGAACTTGACCGCCGCCTGGATCACCCAGTCGAAACCGGACAGGATCAGGCTCAGGATCAACACCGCGATCATGACCACCCAGGTGGTCTTGAGGGCTTCTTCGCGGGTCGGCCAGACTACTTTGCGCAGCTCGAAGCGCGACTCGGACAGGAATTCGCGGGTCTGGATGCCCTTGGCCGAGAGCAGGAACACGGCCGCGCCGGCGACCAGGCCGGCAACGACGACGCCCGCACGCAGCGGGCCGCTCCAATTCTCGAACCAGATGTAGGCGAACACACCGCCGGCGGCCAACAACAGGGCCACGACGTACTTGACGAGATCGCCGGCGCTGCCGCCGCTGGATTTGTGGTGTTCGGCCTTGCTGTTCATTCTCGGGGCGATTCCCTCGCGAAAGCCCGCCCATCCCTGCGCGGCCCTTTCAATGGCTTGCCAGTCGCCGGGTCGTCCGAGCCGGCTCGGTGTAAGTGGCACGCCAGGAGGGACTCGAACCCCCAACCTGCGGTTTTGGAGACCGCTGCTCTGCCAATTGAGCTACTGGCGTACGTCTGAAATCTCGGGTCCGGAAGGATACTTTCAAGTCCGCGCCCGTGAAGGACTGGGACTACCGGCCGGCCATTGTCTTCGAAAACCGGTCGCCGCGAAACACTTATCGCGCCGGGCGCCCTAAACAACGAAGGCGGACCGGGTTGCCGGCCCGCCGTTCGCGGCCAGGCGGCGACCCGGGGGCCGCCGCGAGGTACAACGATTACTTGACGATCTTCGACACCACGCCGGCGCCGACGGTGCGGCCGCCTTCGCGGATCGCGAAGCGCAGGCCTTCGTCCATCGCCACCGGGTTGATCAGCGTGACCACCATCTTCACGTTGTCGCCCGGCATCACCATCTCGACGCCTTCCGGCAGCTGGCACGCGCCGGTGATGTCGGTGGTGCGGAAGTAGAACTGCGGGCGGTAGCCCTTGAAGAACGGGGTGTGACGGCCGCCTTCGTCCTTCGACAGCACGTACACTTCGCCTTCGAACTCGGTGTGCGGGGTGATCGAACCCGGCTTGGCCAGCACCTGGCCGCGCTCCACGTCGTCGCGCTTGGTGCCGCGCAGCAGCAGGCCCGCGTTGTCGCCCGCCTGGCCCTGGTCCAGCAGCTTGCGGAACATTTCAACGCCGGTGACCGTGGTCTTCTGGGTCGGACGGATGCCGACGATTTCGATTTCGTCGCCCACCTTGATGATGCCGCGCTCGATACGACCGGTCACCACGGTGCCGCGGCCCGAGATCGAGAACACGTCTTCCACCGGCATCAGGAACGGCTTGTCGATCGCGCGCTCCGGCTCCGGAATGAAGCTGTCCAGCGCCTCGACCAGCTTGATGATCGCCGGCACGCCGATGTCGCTCTGGTCGCCTTCCAGCGCCAGACGGGCCGAACCGTGGATGATCGGGGTGTCGTCGCCCGGGAACTCGTACTTCGACAGCAGCTCGCGCACTTCCATCTCGACCAGCTCGAGCAGCTCGGCGTCGTCGACCATGTCGGCCTTGTTCAGGAACACGACGATGTACGGCACGCCGACCTGACGCGACAGCAGGATGTGCTCGCGGGTCTGCGGCATCGGGCCGTCAGCGGCCGAGCACACCAGGATCGCGCCGTCCATCTGCGCCGCACCCGTGATCATGTTCTTCACGTAGTCGGCGTGGCCCGGGCAGTCCACGTGGGCATAGTGGCGGTTCGGGCTTTCGTACTCGACGTGCGCGGTCGAGATCGTGATGCCGCGAGCCTTTTCTTCCGGCGCCGCGTCGATCGCGTCGTACGCCTTGAATTCGCCACCGAAACGCTCGGCGCCGACCTTGGTCAGAGCGGCCGTCAGCGTGGTCTTGCCGTGGTCGACGTGACCGATCGTGCCGACGTTCACGTGCGGCTTGGTGCGCTCGAATTTACCCTTGGCCATGGCTATCGCTTCTCGTGTTTGGTCTGTGTGTCGCGTTGGCTGTCGGTAACTCAGCCGGTACTGCCTTGAAGATGGTGCTCACGAAAGGAATCGAACCTTCGACCTCCTCCTTACCAAGGAGGTGCTCTACCGACTGAGCTACGTGAGCGAAACTTTTTGCTGCGCTGGACGGCGTCGATTCAATGGAGCGGGAGACGGGGATCGAACCCGCACCATCAGCTTGGAAGGCTGAGGTTCTACCATTGAACTACTCCCGCGCCGCGTACAGCTGCTACAGCGTTGGAACTTGCAACTAAACCTTTACCGCTTTGCCTGAGCGCCGCATCGATGAAACCGATCGTCGCACCGGCCAACCTGGTGGAGGGAGGTGGATTCGAACCACCGAAGGCGTAAGCCAGCAGATTTACAGTCTGCCCCCGTTGGCCGCTTGGGTATCCCTCCGAAGAGCCCGTAATTTTGAAGTGCGATCTTCAGCTTGTCAACGCACTTTCACGAAATCTTGCGGGATTTTTTCGCCCCCGCCGCCGGCGCGTGCAGCCGTCGGAAGCGGGGCCGCGTAGTTTACTCAAACATTGAACCGGAAGTGCAATACATCGCCTTCCTGGACGCGATATTCCTTGCCTTCCAGGCGCAGACGGCCGGCGTCGCGGGCGCCGGACTCGCCCTTGTACTTGATGAAGTCGTCGTAGGCGATGGTTTCGGCCCGGATGAAGCCCTTCTCGAAGTCGGTGTGGATCACCGCGGCGGCCTGCGGCGCGGTCGAGCCGGCCTTGACCGTCCAGGCGCGCACTTCCTTGACCCCGGCGGTGAAGTAGGTCTGCAGGCCCAGCAGGGCGTAGCCGGCGCGGATCAGGCGGTTCAGGCCCGGCTCGGCCAGGCCGAGGTCGGCCAGGAAGGTGTCGCGGTCGGCGTCGTCGAGCTGGCTGAGCTCTTCCTCGATCGCGGCCGAGACCGGCACCACCTGGGCGCCTTCGGCGACCGCGCGGGCGCGCACGGCGTCGAGGTGCGGATTGTTCTCGAACCCGTCCTCGAGCACGTTGGCCACGTACATGACCGGCTTGAGGGTCAGCAGGAACAGGTCGCGCAGCGCCGCCTTGTCGTCGTCCGACAGGTTCAGCGCGCGCGCCGGAGTGCCGGCGTCGAGCCCCTTGCGCACGCGGTCGAGGACCTCCTTGCGCACGATCGCTTCCTTGTCGCCGGTCTTGGCCGAGCGCTCGGCGCGCTGGTAGGCCTTCTCGACGCTCTCAAGGTCGGCCAGCGCCAGCTCGGTATCGATGGTCTCGATATCGGCGATCGGATCGACCTTGTTGTTGACGTGGATCACGTCCGGGTGCTCGAAGCAGCGCACCACATGGGTGATCGCGTCGACCTCGCGGATATGCGCCAGGAACTTGTTGCCCAGCCCCTGCCCGCTGGCCGCGCCGGCGACCAGGCCGGCGATGTCGACGAACTCGACCGCGGTCGGGATCAGCTTCTGCGGCTTGACGATCTCGGCCAGCGCGTTGAGGCGCGGATCCGGCACCGGCACCGCGCCGACGTTCGGCTCGATCGTGCAGAACGGGAAGTTGGCCGCGGCGATGCCCGCCTTGGTCAGCGCGTTGAACAGGGTCGACTTGCCGACGTTAGGCAGGCCGACGATGCCGCATTTGATGCCCATGGGTGCTGAGTCCGGGAATAGGGGTTAGGAATCGGGGAGCTGGAGTCGCTTGCCGGGTCGCGCGCTTCGCTGCGGGCAGGCGAACTTCGAGCTGGAAAAGCGGGGTTAGGGGTTGGGGAACCGGAGTCGCGCGCTGGACCGCGCGTTTCGCTGCGAGCCCGCAACCCCATCGAAAATTCTCAGAAGAAGGCCGAGAACCAAGCGCCGGGAAACTCCAGTTCCCCAACCCCCAATCCCGAATCCCGCTTCACTTCGCGGTATGCAACCGCGTCATCGCATCCATGAAATTGCCCTGCACCGCCAGCGGCATCACGTCGATGGCCTCGTCGATGGCGCGCAGGATCGTGGCCTCGTCGTCCTTGCCGGGACGGCCGAGCACCCACGGGGTGACCTTGTCCTTGTGGCCAGGATGGCCGATGCCCACGCGCAGGCGGTGGAACTTGCCGTGGCCGAGCAGTTGCATGGTGTCGCGCAGGCCGTTCTGGCCGCCGTGGCCGCCGTCGAACTTGAGCCGCACGGTGCCGGGCGCGAGGTCGAGCTCGTCGTGCGCCAGCAGCGCCTCCTCGGGCTCGATCTTCCAGTAGCGCAGCGCGGCGGTCACCGACTTGCCGGAGAGGTTCATGAAGGTGGCCGGCTTCAGCAGCCACACCGGCTTGCCTGCGATCTCGATCTTCGAGGTTTCGCCGAACAGCTTGGATTCCAGGCCGAAACGGCCGCCGAACTTTTCGTTCAAGGCGTCCACAAACCAGAACCCGGCGTTGTGCCGGGTCCGGGTGTATTCGGCGCCGGGGTTGCCCAGGCCGACGATCAGGCGCAATCCCGCCATGAACTCAGGACAGTCCGCAAACGCGGACCGGCGCGCCGACGATGGCGCGCCGGCCGGCGATCACTTCTTGTCTTCGTCCTTCTTGGCGACCTTGGCGGCCGGCACGTCCGCGGCCGGCGCGTCTTCGGTCGACTCGGCCTCTTCCTTGCCGTGCTTGGCGATCACGACGGCGACGTCGTGTTCCTTGCCCAGCTTCAGCTCGGGGATCTCGACGCCCTTGGGCAGCTTGAGCTCCGACAGGTGGACGATGTCGCCGACCTTCAGCTCCGACAGATCGATCTCGATGAACTCCGGCAGGTCCTTCGGCAGGCAGGACACTTCGACTTCGTTGAGCTCGTGGGTGACCACGACGTCGGCCGACTTGCCGGCCGGCGACTTGTCTTCGTTGAGGAAGTGCAGCGGCACGGCCACGCGCAGCGCCTGGTTGGCGTCGACGCGCTGGAAGTCCAGATGCATGATGATCTGCTTGAACGGGTGGCGCTGCATGTCGCGCAGGAGGACCTGCTCGACCTTGCCGTCGACGTCCAGGCTCAGGATCGAGGAGTAGAACCACTCGTTCTGGCTGGCCAGCCAGATCTTCTCGTGCTCGAGCTGGATCGGCTGCGGCGCGGCGGCGCCGCCGTAGATGATGGCCGGGATGCTGGCGGCACGACGCAGGCGGCGGCTCGCACCCTTCCCCTCGACGTTGCGGCCAGTGGCCTTGATGATGTGTTCGGACATTGGTGTTTACTCGGTATTTACAGCGTTGGAACCGCCTCGCGGCGGCGGGGAGGCTCATCCGCGACCAGATGAGCCCTGAAACTTATCCGTTGGGTCAGTCGACGTAGAGCGAGCTGACCGATTCGCCGAACGCGATGCGCCGGATCGTCTCGGCCAGCAGTTCCGCCACGCTGAGCTGGCGGATGCGGCCGGTGGCGCGGGCCGCGGCGGTGAGCGGGATGGTGTCGGTCACCACCAGCTCGTCGAGCTGCGACTTCATCACGTTGTCGATCGCCGCGCCCGACAGCACCGGATGGGTGCAGTAGGCGACGACCTTGAGCGCACCCTGCCCCTTCAGCGCGGCCGCGGCCGCGCACAGGGTGCCGGCGGTGTCGACGATGTCGTCGACCAGCACGCAGGTCTTGCCCGACACGTCGCCGATGATGTTCATCACCGTGGCGACGTTGGCGCGCGGACGGCGCTTGTCGATGATCGCCAGGTCCGCGTCGTCCAGGCGCTTGGCGATCGCTCGCGCGCGCACCACGCCGCCGACGTCCGGGGACACCACGACCATGTTGTCGGTGCCGTGCGCGCGCCAGATGTCGGCGAGCAGCAGCGGCGAGGCGTAGACGTTGTCGACCGGGATGTCGAAGAAGCCCTGGATCTGATCCGCATGCAGATCGACCGTGAGCACCCGGTCGGCGCCGACCGCGCCGAACATCTTGGCCGCGACCTTGGCGGTGATCGGCACGCGCGAGGAGCGCGGACGGCGATCCTGGCGGGCGTAGCCGAAGTACGGCACCACCGCGGTCACGTTGGCCACCGATGCGCGCTTGAGCGCGTCGATCAGGACCAGCAGCTCCATGAAATTCTCGGCCGTCGGCGCGTTCGTCGGCTGGATCACGAACACTTCCTGACGGCGCACGTTCTCCTCGATCTCGACCTGCACTTCGCCGTCGGAGAAGCGGCCCACCAGGGCCTTGCCGAGCCGGATGCCGAGCTCCTTGCACACGGCCTCGGCCAGCGGCCGGTTGGCGTTGCCGCTGAAAACCAGCAGGTTGCGATCGTTTTGCACTGTCATTTACTCCGCTTCGCTCTGACCGGGCGGCTGTTGCCGGGATTCGGGATTTGGGATTCGCGATTCGGCAAGCGCGGCTTGCGAATCGCGAATCCCAAATCTCCAATCCCTGGAACGAAATGGCAGGGGCGGTAGGATTCGAACCTACGAATGCCGGGATCAAAACCCGGTGCCTTGGGCCACTTGGCGACGCCCCTGCGGAAACCTTGTAGAACGCGAGGTGGAACCGAACTTGCTGCGCGGCGCGGCGAAGCCGGAAGGCTCAACCGCGCCGGTTGGTTTCGAGCGCGGCGCGCAACGGCGAACGTTGCGCTCCGGCCGCCGTCCAGGCGCGCAGGCCCGGCGGCAGTTCCGCCAATGCGGCTTCAGCGGATTCGCGCGCGGCGAACTCGACGAAACACCCGCTGCCGGACCCGGTCAGGCGTGGCGATCCGATCCGCGCCAAGGCGGCGAAGGCGGCCTCGACGGCGGCCTCGCGCTGACGCAGCACCGGCTCGAACGCATTCCCGAGCGGTTTACCCGAAACGAAGTCCGCCATTGTCGCGGGCGCGGCATCCCGCGTCAATTCGGGGGAACGAAAAAGCGCCGCGGTCGGGGCGTGCACGCCCGGATCGGCCAACACGTACCAGGCGGGCGGCAGTTCCAGCGGGCGCAGGTCCTCGCCGACGCCCTCGGCCCAGGCGTTGTCGCCGCGCACGAACACCGGCACGTCGGCGCCGAGACCGAGGCCCAGTTCGGCCAGGGCGTCGACGCCCAGACCGGTGCCCCAGAGCGCATCCAGGGCGACCAGCACGGTCGCCGCGTCGGACGAGCCGCCGCCGAAGCCGCCACCGGCTGGAATGCGCTTTTCGATGACGATGTCTGCACCTTGGCTGCAACTAGATGCTTTTTGCAGGGCTAGCGCGGCCCGCACCGTGAGATCGTCGGCCTCGGCCACGCCGGCCACCGAGCCGCCGTGGCGGACGATGCGGCCGTCGGCGCGCGGGCGCAAGCGGATGCTGTCGCCCCAGTCGAGGAGACGGAACACGGTCTGCAACAGGTGGTAGCCGTCGGCGCGGCGGCCGACGATGCGCAGGAACAGGTTCAGCTTGGCCGGGGCGGGCCAGGCCGACCAGGCGGGGTCGTTCGGGGCGTCGGACATCGCTACGGCTCGGTCGGTTCAGCGGGCCGGGGCCGTCGCCCCGTCCTGCCACTGGTCCACGATCAGCCGCACCCGCGCCGAATCGCGGCGCGCGTCTAGCCGCGACGGCAGGTCGCCGCTGGCCGGCCATTCGTAGGCGATGGTCCAGCCGCCCTGGGCGATCGACTGCGGGCGGCCGTCGGGGCCGGGGACGATGCGCGCGTCGCGGCCGGCGCCGGCCGGCAGGCCGCGCAGCCAGTCGCTGAGCGCGGCCACCGGGATGTCCCAGCCGGTGGCCTGGAACAGCAGTTCGGCCGCGTCCGCGCCTTCGCGCGGACCGCCGTCCAGGCCTTCCAGGCGGGCGCCGTCGGCGCCGCCGCTGAGGCGCCAGCTCTGCCGGGTCACCGGCGCGCTCAGCGCCACCTGGTAATTGGCGCCGCGCTGGCTCCATTCGATCCGGCCGCTGCCGCCCTTGCCGGCATTGGACACGGCGATGCGGCCGCTCAGCGACCACTGCGCCGCGGCGCGCACGCGCGCGGCGCGGGCGGCTTCGCGCGCGGCCGCGTCCGCGGCCGGCAGCACATGCCCGGCCGGCGCGCCGGGACGCACGCCCGGGCCGGCGCAAGCGCTCAGCAACGCGGCCAGAATCGCCACCGCGCCGAAGCGGACGCGCGCAGCCGCGCTGGCGCGGGCAGCGCCCGCGAACGCGACCGCCTCGTTCGAGGCCGCCCGTCCGGCATTCCCGGCGACGGCGTCGACGACACCGTCCGCATTCGCGACCGCCGCGCTCACAAGCCGTACTTCTTCAGCGCGCGCTGCAACGAGCGGTTGTCGGCATCGATCTTGCGCCCTTGCTCGAAGTACTTGCGCGCTTCGTCGCGACGGCCGGTTTCCCACAGCAGTTCGGCCAGATGCGCGGCGATTTCGGCGTCCTTCTGCATGGTCAGGGCGCGGCGCAGCTCGACCTCGGCCTCCTTGACCCGGCCCAGGCGGTACAGCACCCAGCCGTAGCTGTCGACGATGGCGGCGTTGTCCGGCTCGGCAGTGCGCGCGCGCTCGATCAGCTCCAGCGCTTCTTGATAACGCGTGGTGCGGTCGGCCAGGGTGTAGCCGAGCGCGTTGAGCGCGGCCACGCTGTCGGGTTCGGCGACCAGGATTCGGCGGAAGTCGGCTTCGGCGCGGGCCACGTCGTCGCGGCGTTCCCAGCTCAGGGCGCGCGCGTAGAGGATCTCGGGTTCGTCCGGGAACGCGGCCAGGCCGCGCGCGAAGGCCTCGTTCTCGCCGGCGACGTTCTTGTCCTCGGCGCGCAGGTTGGCTTCCAGGATGTAGGCGTCGCGGCGGGTGTCGTCCTCGGCCGAGGCGTCGGACTGGATCGCGCGCAATGCGGCGAAGGATTCGTCGCCGCGCTTGAGCTTGTGCAGCACGTTGGCCGCGCGCAGCCGCGCGATTTCGCGCTGCGGGCCGCCGGGCACGCCCTGATACCAGCTCAGGGCCTGGTCGAAGCGTTGCAGGTATTCGGCCAACTGGCCCAGCAGCAGGCGCCGCGCCGGATCGGGCTTGGCCGCGCTGGCGCTGAGCTCGTCGTAGAGCGCGGTCAGGGTCGGCTTGTCGTCGGCGCGGGCGAGGTACGACGCGCGCAGGGCGTAGGTCTGGTCGTCCTGCGGGCCGCGCGCGAGCACCGCGGCGACTTTCTGGAAATCGCTGAGGCCTTCGTACTGTTCGGCGACCAGCGCGCGCAGGTTGTTGTCGGTGTCGGCCAGCGGCTCCAGGGTCGCGAGCAGGCGGGTGGCCTCCTCGGTCTTGCCTTCGTCGCGCAGCTGGCTGACCCGCAGCAGGCCGACCCGCGGCTCGCCGGGGAAGCGGCGCACCACCTCGTCGATGATGCGTTCGGTCAGCTGCGGCTGGTCCAGGCGCTGGGCGAGGCCGCCGAAGGCGACCCAGGCCATCAGGTTGCGCTTGGGCAGGTGGCCGCCGTCGACCAGCTTCTCGACCATGCGCGCGGTCTGCTTGGGGTCCTTGGAACCGGCGGTCAGCACGCCGAGCGCCTGGCGCCAGCCGGTGTCGGGCGCGGCGGTCATCAGCGCCTGCAACTGGCGCAGCGCGGCGCGTTCGTCGCCGCGGCGCAGCGACAAGGTCGCCTCGGCCGCGGCCAGCGAGCTGCCCTGGGCGCCGAGCTTGCGCCACAGCGCCAAGGCCTCGGCGGCGGTGGCGTCTTCGCGCGCGACCAGGGCGATGCTGGTGGCGCGCTCGGCGAGCACCGGGTCGGCGGCGGCGCGCGCGGCCTTGAGATAGGCCGTGGAGGCTTCGTTGAGCTTGCCGGACTGCAGCGCGAACTCGCCGACCAGCAGCGATTCAAGCGAGGCCCCGGTCGGGTCCTTGGCGGCGCCGGCCTGGATCGCGGCGCGGGCCGCGGCGAGCGCGGCGGCGCTGGGTTCGGCGACCGCGCCGGCCGTCGGGACCGGAGCGCTGGCGACGGCGCCGGCGCTCCAGCCCACAGCCGCCAGCAACAGCGCGGCAGCCAGCGGCGCGCGCCGGCGGACGGGGGTTTCGGGCTTGTGTTCGGCGCTGTCTATTGGACCGATCGAGCAAATCGAATCGTGAGAAGCCACGGGGGGACCAGTGGGCCGGTAGAATGGCGGCCTTCAGCAGCCCGCAGCTTATCGCAAGCGCCTGAACCGATGTCCCGCGCCCGCCGCCGTTCGATGGAACTTTCCCGCTCGCCCGGGACGGTCGCGGCGCGCGCGCGAAACGCGGGGCGGCGCCTAACCCCATGAGCTTGTTCGTCCTCGGCCTCAACCACCAGACCGCGCCGGTCAGCCTGCGCGAACGGGTGGCGTTCGCCGGCGACGCGGTGCCGGCCGCGCTGGCCTCGCTGCGCGCGCTGGCGCCGGTGCGCGAGGTGGCGCTGCTGTCGACCTGCAACCGCACCGAGATCTACGCGGTCGCCGAAGACGACGGCCGCGCCCTGGCCGAATGGCTGGCGACCCATCCCGACGACAGCGGCGACCTGCACGGTTATCTGTACCGCCATCGCGACGCCGAGGCGGTGCGGCATCTGTTCCGGGTCGCGACCGGCCTGGATTCGCTGGTGCTCGGCGAGCCGCAGATCCTCGGGCAAGTCAAAGACGCCTGGGCCGCGGCGCGCGGCGCCGGCACCCTCGGCGGCCAGCTCGACCGGCTGTTCCAGCAGGCGTTCTCGACCGCCAAGCGCGCGCGCACCGACACCCGCATCGGCGCCAATCCGGTGTCGGTGGCCTCGGCCGCGGTGCGCCTGGCGCAGGAGTCGTTCGCCCGGCTCGAGGACTCCAGCGTGCTGCTGGTCGGCGCCGGCGAAACCGTCGAGCTGGCCGCGCGGCATCTGGTCCAGGCCCGCGCCAAGCGCCTGCTGATCGCCAACCGCACCCTCGCCCACGCCCAGGACCTGGCCACCCGCCACGGCGGCGTGGCGCTGCCGCTGAGCGAACTCGACCGCCATCTGGCCGAGGCCGACATCGTGCTCAGCGCCACCGCCAGCCGCGAACCGATCCTGCGCAAGCCGCAGGTCGCCGCGGCGCTGGCGACGCGCAGGCACCGGCCGATGCTGCTGCTCGACCTGGCCGTGCCGCGCGACATCGCCGCCGACGTGGCCGAACTGAAGGACGTATTCCTGTACACCGTGGACGATCTGGAACGCGCCATCGAAGACAACCGCCGCAGCCGCCGCGAGGCCGCGACCGAGGCCGAAGCCATCGTCGAGCTGCAGGTGGCGCGCTTCGTCGAAACCCTGGCCGCGAGCACCCGCACCGCGCCGATCAAGCGCCTGCGCGACCACGGCGAGGCCGCGCGCGAGGAAACCCTGGCCAAGGCGCGCGCACAGCTGGCCGCCGGGCAGGATCCGGCCGAAGTGCTGAACTTCCTCGCCCACACCCTGACCAACCGCCTGCTGCACGCGCCGACCGTCGCCTTGCGCGAAGCGGCGCTGACCGGCAATCCGGAGCTGGCGCGGGCGGCGGACAAGCTGTTCCCGGCCGCGCCGGGATTCGGGATTGGAGATTCGGGATTGGCAAAAGCCGATTCGCCGGCGGTCGAGGCGAACGAGGCGGACGAGCGCTAGCGAACGCCGCCGCTGCTTCGCCGCGCCGCAACCAATCCCGAATCCCCAATCCCGAATCCCGGCTCCATGACCCCCAGCCTGCGCCGCAAACTCGAAGCCCTGGCCGAACGCCGCGAAGAACTCGAACGCCTGCTCGCCGACCCCGGCGTGATCGGCGACAACGAGCGCTTCCGCAAATGCTCGCGCGAGTTCGCCCAGCTCGAACCGGTGACCCTGGCGCTGGCCGCGGAAACCCAGGCCAAGGCCGACCTCGCCGCGGCCGAAGCGATGCGCGCGGATCCGGAGCTGCGCGAGCTGGCCGAGGAGGAGATCGCCTCCGCGCAGGAACGCCTGCAGCGGCTCGACGTCGAGCTGATGGCGCACCTGATCCCGAAAGACCCGCGCGACGAAGGCGACCTGTACCTGGAAGTGCGCGCCGGCACCGGCGGCGACGAGGCGGCGATCTTCGCCGGCGACCTGTTCCGGATGTATTCGCGCTACGCCGAGCGGCAAGGCTGGAAGGTCGAGGTCGAGTCGGCCAACGCCGGCGAGCACGGCGGCTACAAGGAAATCATCGCCCGGGTCGAAGGCCGCGGCGCGTATTCGAAGCTCAAGTTCGAGTCCGGCACCCACCGCGTGCAGCGGGTGCCGGAGACCGAATCGCAGGGCCGCATCCACACCTCGGCGGCGACCGTGGCGATCATCGCGGTGGAGCCGGAAGGCGAGCCGATCGAGATCAATCCGGCCGACCTGAAGATCGACACCTTCCGCTCCTCCGGCGCCGGCGGCCAGCACGTCAACAAGACCGAGTCGGCGATCCGCATCACCCACGTCCCCACCGGCACCGTGGTCGAGAACCAGACCGAGCGCAGCCAGCACGCCAACCGCGACAAGGCGCTCAAGCGCCTGCAGGCGATGCTGGCCGACGCCGCCGCGGCCAAGGCCGCCGCGGCGCAGGCGCAGGACCGGCGCCTGCAGGTCGGCAGCGGCGACCGCAGCCAGCGCATCCGCACCTACAACTTCCCGCAGGGGCGGATCACCGATCACCGGGTCGAGGGGCTGACCCTGTACGACCTGCCGAACGTGATCGCGGGGGAACTGGACGGGTTGATCGGGCGGTTGCTGCATGAGCATCAGGCCGACGAATTGGCGCAGTTGTCGGCGGGCTGAGGTTTTTTTGTAGGAGCGGCGCGAGCCGCGACCGCGACAACGCAACTACGCCGAACCTTGCGCCGCAGCCGCGTTGTCGCGGTCGCGGCTCGCGCCGCTCCTACAGGGGGATCGCGCGGCTTCGATTGCCCGTCGGCAGTCATGACGCCGCCCCCGGCCTGCGGCCATAATCGGCCCTCCCCCGCCGCGCCGACTTCCGCATGAGCCTCGCCATCCGCCGCGCCAGCGCCGCCGACCTCGACCTCGTCGCGCCGCTGTTCGACCGCTACCGCCACTTCTACACCCAGCGCAACGACGAGGCGGTCTCGCGCGCCTTCATCGGCGAGCGTCTGCAACGCGGCGATTCGGCGCTGCTGCTGGCGAGCCTGGACGGCGCCGACGGCGCCGGCTTCGTCCAGCTCTACCCGACCTTCTCGTCGGTGCGCGCGGCGCGGGTGTGGGTGCTCAACGATCTGTACGTGGAAGCGCACGCGCGCCGCCGCGGCGTCGCCCGCGCCCTGCTCGACGCCGCCGCCGGCTTCGCCCGCGCCGACGGCGCCGCGCGGCTGGAGCTGGAAACCAACCACGACAACGCCCAGGCCCAGGCGCTGTACGACGGCGCCGGCTGGCTGCGCTTCGACGGCACTCAGCGGTATCACCTGCCGCTGGCGCAGGCTGGCTTGCCGCCGGCGCAAGCCTGAGCGCCGCGGGCCGCGCCATGACCGATCCGCGCGCCGCGCTGCGCCAGTCCCTGCGCGCCAACCCCAGCGATGCGATGGGCTGGGTGATGCTGGCCGAACACGAACTCGACGCCGGCGACGCCGCATCCGGCGAACTCGCCGCGCGGCGCGCGCTGGAACTGCGCCCCGGCCATCCCGAAGCGCTGGCGCGGCTGGGCCGCGCGCAGTGGATGCTCGGCCGGCGCGACGAGGCGGTACACAGCCTGCGCGCGGCCGCGCGCGCGGCGCCGAACCATCCCGGCATGGCGGTGTGGCTGGGCCACGCGCTGGAAGACGTCGGCGACGGCGAAGGCGCGCTGGCCGCCTACGCCCACGCCTATGCGCTGGCGCCGCAGGAACCGCAGATCGCCGCGTACCTGCTGGCATGGCGACGCAAGCTGTGCGATTGGCGCGACCTCGACCGGCTCTCGCGCCAGGTGCGCGACGCGGTCGCGCGCGCGCAAGCCTCGGTCGAACCGTTCGGCTTCCTCAGCGAAGACGCCAGCGCCGCCGAACAGCGCCGCTGCGCCGGCCTGCGCGCCTCGACGATCGCGCGCGCGGTGCGCACGCTGGCGCCGGCGCCGCGCAAGGACGCGCACGCGCCGGTGCGCGCCGGCTTCCTCTCCAACGGCTTCGGCAATCACCCGACCGGTCTGCTGACCGTGGCCTTGTTCGAAGCGCTCAAGCGCCGCGGCGGCTTGCAGGTGCATCTGTTCGCGCTGAACCGCGACGACGGCAGCCAGCTGCGCCGGCGCCTGCGCGAGGCCGCCGACGAACTCCACGACGTCGCCCAGCAGCCGCACGCGCGCATCGCCGACGCCATCCGCGGCGCCGGCATCGACGTGCTGTTCGACCTGCGCGGCTGGGGCGGCGGCGGCACCCCGGAAGTGCTGGCGATGCGGCCGGCGCCGGTGCAGGTGAACTGGCTGGCCTATCCGGGCACCAGCGCCGCGCCGTGGATCCATTACGTGCTCGCCGACCGCTTCGTCCTGCCCGAGGCGATGGCCGCGGACTTCAGCGAAACCGTGGCCTGGCTGCCGCGCTGCTTTCAGCCGTCCGACACCGCCCGCACCGTCGCCGAACCGCCGGACCGCGCCGCCTGCGGCCTGCCCGCGCAGGGCGTGGTGTTCTGCTGCTTCAACAACAGCTACAAGCTCAACCCGCGCAGCATGACCCGCGCGCTGGAGGTGCTGCGCGGCGTGCCCGGCAGCGTGCTGTGGCTGCTGTCGGGGCCCGGCAACGCCGACGCGAGGCTGCGCGAGTCCGCCGCCCAGCGCGGCCTCGACCCGGCGCGGCTGGTGTTCATGCGCAAGCAGCCGCATGCCGACTATCTGGCCCGGCTGCGCCACGCCGATCTGTTCCTCGACACCCATCCCTACAACGCCCACACCACCGCGTCCGACGCGCTGTGGGCCGGCTGCCCGGTGCTGACCGCGCCCGGCGCGACCTTCGCCGCGCGCGTGGCCGGCAGCCTCAACCACCATCTCGGCCTGGGCTACATGAACGTCGCCGACGACGAAGCCTTCGTCGCCCGTGCGGTCGCGCTCGGCAACGATCCCGCCGCGCTGGCGGCGCTGCGCGCGGAACTGGCCGCGCGCCGCAGCGACAGCGGCTTGTTCGACATGGACGGCTTCGCGGTCGACTTCGCCGCGATGACCCTGGCGATGGCGCGGCGCCAGCGCAAGGGCGAAGCGCCGGCGCCGCTGCAGGGGCCGGTGCGCGGGTAAGCGCGCATTCGCGGCTGTCGCAGCCTGCGCGCGCGTCGGTGGTTAACATCGCGTCGATCCGTTTTTCACGTCGAACGTTCGCGAGCGCGGCTACGGTCGCAGCATGGAAATGAACGATTCAGACGCCGCAGACGCGTCCTGACGCGGAGGAATTCAATGCGTAGACTGGCCGTCTTTTCGCCGTTCGCCGAATCGCCCGTGAACACGCTGCACCTGGAATTGCGCACCGCTACCGCGCGCCAACACCAAGATCTCGATGCAGCGCTCGCCGGCGGTCTCGACGACCGCGACGGCTACGTCCGCTACCTGCTCGGCATGCTCGCCCTGGTCGAATTGTTGGCGACGCCGCCGGCCGCGGTGGACGCGCGTTCGGCTTGGACGCAATGGTTCGACCCGCGCCGCGGCGAGTTGCTGCGCCAGGACCTGCGCGCCCTCGGCCTGCTGCCGCTGGCGCACGGCCTGGCGCCGCTGCCGGCCTCGTGCTGGATGGGCGCGAACTATGTGCTGGAAGGTTCTGCGCTCGGCGCGCGCGTGCTGCTGCGCGCCGCCGAACGCCTGCGCCTGCGCGAGCCCGGCCTGCCGCTGGCGTTCCTGCAGCACCACGCGCGCCGCGACGATCGCTGGCCGCGTTTTCTCGACGAACTGCAAATGCTCGACGGCCGCCTGCGCGATGACGCGGTGCGCGGCGCGCGCCATGCCTTCGGCGTGGTCGCCGACGGGTTGATCCAAAAGGAATCTGCGTGACCGATCCCCAGTTGCAGGCCGCCTACGACGCCTGCGCGCGCGAACCGATCCATCTAAGCGGCGCGATCCAGCCGCACGGCGCCTTGCTCGCGTTCGCGCCGCGCACCGGCGCGATCGCGGCAGCGTCCGACAACGCCGGCGAACTGTTCGGCACCGACGCGGCCGCCTTGCTCGGCCACCCCATCGACGAACTGTTCGACGGGCACGTGCTGGAGTTGATCCGCGCCACCGCCGCCGCCTCGCGCCCAGGCGATTTCCCGCGTCTGGCCGGCCTGGTCAACGCCGGCGTCTGGGGCGGGCTGCATCACCTGTCGGTGCATGTGCGCGCGGACCTGATCCACGTCGAACTGGAGCCCGCCGCGCGCGGCGGCGCCGAGCCGCTGGAAGCGCACGCGATGATCGCCGGGCTCGACGCCGGCGCGCAGGCGGCGGCGTTCTTCCAGGCCGTGGCCGAACAGGTGCGCACGCTGACCGGCTACGACCGGGTCATGGTCTACGCGTTCCGCCACGACCACTCCGGCGAAGTCGTGGCCGAATCTCTCGGCGGCGAACTCAGCTCCTACGCGGGCCTGCGCTTTCCCGCGTCCGACATTCCGCCGCAAGCGCGCGCGCTGTACCTCGCGAACCGGGTGCGGGTGATCCCGGACGCCGGCTACGTCCCGGTGCCGGTGCGCACGACCGCGCAGGCCGCGCCGCTGGACATGAGCTTCGACATGCTGCGCAGCGTGTCGCCGATCCATCTGGAGTACCTGCGCAACATGGGCGTGCGCGCGTCGATGTCGATCTCGCTGATCGTCGACGGCCGCTTGTGGGGGCTGATCGCCTGCCACCATCCGCAGCCGCGTCTGGTCGGGCCGCGCGAGCGCATCGCCGCGGACGTGTTCGGCCGTTACGTGTCGCTGCTGCTGAGCACCGGCGACCTCAAGCGCAGCGCCGCGGCCGAAGCCCAAGCGCGCCTGCACCGCGACCGTCTGGAACAGGCGCTGGCGCAATCGTCTTCGCTGTTCGCGGCCCTGCGCGAACAGCCCGACGCGCTGCTCGGCGCGCTGGCCGCCGATGCCGCGGCGGTGGTCGCCGGCGACGACGCAGTGCTGGTCGGCGCGCAGCCGGATCGGGAGGTGCTGGCGCCGGCCCTGGCCTGGGCGCGCAGCCACGCCCGTCACGCCGCCGCCGGCACCGCCGCGCGCGCCGACTGGAACCCGGGCGAGCACGGGCCGGCCGGCCTGTTCGCAGCGCCGCTCGACGACGGCGCCAGCGGCTGGCTGCTGCTGTTGCGCAACGAACAGGTCGAGCACGTGCGCTGGGCCGGTTCGCCGGTCGACGCCTATCAGCTCGACGCCGGCCGCCTGACCATCGGCCCGCGCACCAGCTTCGCCGAATGGAACGAAACCGTGCGCGGCACCGCCGAGCCGTGGTCGGAGGAAGACGCCGAAGGCGCCGAGCGCCTGCGCCTGTTGCTGTCGCGCTACCTGCACGCCAACGCCCACGGCGGCGCCGCGCACGACGACATGGGCGGACGCCTGGTGCGCCTGGACGCGCACGGCCACCGCCGCCGCCTGCTGCGTCTGGCCAACCTGCTGGCCGATGCGGCCGAGCACCTGGACCCATCGCAGCGCACCCAACTGGACGAGGCGATCGCGAGCATGGAAGCCGCGCTGGCGCTGCCCACCGGCGCGGATCGCCGCGCCGCCGGCTGAGCCGGCCGGCCGCGCAACCGACCGGTGCGCGCGCGCACGCCTTCGCTGCGCCGCAACCCCGCCCGCGGCCGGTTTGCGCTAGTCTCGGCGGCATGACCGCCGAACGCGATTTCATCCCCCTGAACCTGTGCGTGCTGACCGTTTCCGACAGCCGCACCCTCGCCAACGACAGCTCCGGCGATTACCTGATCCAGTCGCTGACCGACGCCGGCCACCGCCTGGTCGAACGCAAGCTGCTGCCGGACGACCGCTACCAGCTGCGCGCCGCGGTGTCGCAATGGATCGCCGATGCCGGCGTCGACGGCATCCTGGTCACCGGCGGCACCGGCTTCACCGGCCGCGACTCCACGCCCGAGGCGCTGCTGCCGCTGCTGGACAAGGAAATGCCGGGCTTCGGCGAACTGTTCCGCGCGATCAGCTACGACGAGATCGGCACCTCGACCCTGCAGTCGCGCGCGTTCGCCGGGCTCGCCAACGCCACCTTCGTGTTCTGCCTGCCGGGCTCGACCTCGGCCTGCCGCACCGCCTGGGAAAAGATCGTCGGCGCGCAGCTCGACGCGCGCACCCGCCCGTGCAATCTCGCCACTCTGCGTCCCCGCCTCAAGGAGTGATGCGCATGTCGCTGGACACCACCTTGCGTTTGCTGGCCAAGGCCAGCGGCCTGAGCGTGACCGACCTGGCCACCGCGATCCCGCGCGCCGGCGCCAACACCGTCAGCGCCTGGCTGCGCGGCGAGAAGCTGCCCGGCCGCGACCAGCTCGATGCGCTGGCGCGCGCGTTCGGCGTTCCCGCCGGCGCGCTGCTGGCCGAGCTGGCGAGCACGCTCGATCCGGCCCGCACCCAGGGCGAACACGACCTGCTCGCCGCCTACCGCGCGCTCGACACCCGCCAGCAAGGCGCCTTGCTCGAAGTCGCCGCGAGCATGGCCGGCACCCGCCGCGCCGCCGCGCCGCGCGCCGCGCGCAAGACGCCGGCGAAGAAGAAGGCTTCCGTCCGCAACAAGGCCGCCCGATGAGCAAGCTCAAGCGCAAGGACTACGAAGCGCAGCTGGAACCGCTGCAACTGGAACTGGCGGCGCTGGGACGCTGGCTGCAGCACAGCGGCAAGCGCGTGGTGGTGCTGTTCGAAGGCCGCGACACCGCCGGCAAGGGCGGCGCGATCGGTTCGATCTCGGAAAACCTCAACCCGCGCCAATGCCACATCGTGGCCTTGTCCAAGCCGAGCGAACGCGAATCCGGGCAGTGGTATTTCCAGCGCTACGTGCCGCATCTGCCGGCGGCCGGCGAGATCGCGCTGTTCGACCGCAGCTGGTACAACCGCGCCGGCGTCGAGCAAGTCATGGGCTTCGCCAAGCCCGAGCAGGTCAAGGCCTTCCTCAAGCAGGCGCCGGTGTTCGAGAAGCTGCTCGTCGACGACGGCATCCTCTTGTTCAAGTACTGGCTGTGCTGCGACCAGGACATGCAGGAGGAGCGCTTCGCCGAGCGCCTCAACGACCCGCTCAAGCGCTGGAAGCTGTCGCCGATCGACCTGCAGGCGCGCGCCCACTACGACGACTACACCCGCGCCCGCGAAGCGATGCTCGAGGCCACCCACAGCAAGCACGCGCCGTGGACGCTGGTGGACTTCAACGACCAGCGCCAGGGCCGGCTGACCCTGATCCGCGACCTGCTCTCGCGCCTGCCCGACACCGACGTGGCGCCGGCCAAGCTCGACTTCCCGCCGCTCAAGGGCAAACCGGCGAAGGAGAAGTTCGGGGTGTTGAAGCCGATCGGAAAAACGGGCGGCAAGAAGGACTGACCACGTCACCGGAGGCGATATGGACCGCGAACAGGCCGAGCGCACCAGCCTGTTGTTGGCGAGCATGAACGCCACGCTCAACCGGTATTTGCTGCATTTGCAGCCGCAGTTGCCGCACGACGAGTTCCGCGCCTTGTGCGAGGACATCGGCCGGGTCAGCGGCGAGCTGCTGAGCGTGACCGCGCCGCTTTACCAGCAATTCCCGCAGCTCAAGCCCGAGGAACTCGGCGGGCCGTACCGGATGGAATTCGTCGAGGTCCCCGAGGCGATGTTCGCGCGCAAGGCGGTGCCGCCGAGCGCCGAGTTCGACTGAGCGCGCCGATCGGCCGCCCCCTGTAGGAGCGACGCGAGTCGCGACTGCGACAACGCAACCATGACGCAAGGTTCGGCGTAGTTGCGTTGTCGCAGTCGCGACTCGCGTCGCTCCTACAAAAAGCCAAAACCTCAGCCCTGCGAGCGCCGATACGGCTGAAACAGCTGCAACAGCCACGGCTTCTGCGCCAGCACCAGGCTCACCCCCACCCGCTCCTGCGCGCTCAAGGCCGCATCGCGCGCCAGCAACGCATCGAACTCGCGCGCGACCTCGCCGAGCCTTAGCTTGAGCTGACGGATGCCGGCCGGGCTCAGCGCGCCGCTGAGCAGCAGCAGCACGTCCTGCTCGCCGTCGAACGGGTCGGCGAAGTAGTCGTGCAGCAGCTTGAGGCGGAAATAGCGCTCCATCGGCCCGTCGGCGCGCCAGCGGAAGTTGCGCGCGGTCAGCGGGCGGCCGCGGTTGCCGGGCATCAGCTCGATGATGCCGAGCCGGTCCAGCCGCACCAGCAACTGGGTCCAGCGCGCGTCGTCGAAGTTGAAGTGCGCTTGCGCGTCGGACTGCTTCCAGCGGTTCAAGGTCAAAAACAGCGCCAGCAACAGCGCCGGCTCGTCGACCAGCGCCTGCTCCTGCGCCTCGCTGAGCGTGGCCATCGGCGCGCGCCCGCGCCCGGCTTCGGCGCTGAGTTCGGCCAGGCCGATGTCCAGCACGTCGCAGATCTCCTCCAGCCGCGCCAGGCTCATCGCCCGCCGCGAGAACATGCGCTTGACCGCCGCCTCGCTGAGCTTGAGCCGGCCGGCGAGGTCGCGGTAGGTGAGGTCCTGGGCGCGCAAAAAACGCTTGAGGGCGTCGACGAGTTCGATTGAGAGGGCCATGGGTAGCAAAATACGCTACCTCGCAGGGAAAGCCGAGCGACCTTGCCGATCCACGTTGCCAGCCGCACGGCCGCCGCGGAAGTTAGGCCGCAGCCCGCAACGAGGTGGCACGAATGCCAAGGATCGCCGAACGCCTGTTTCCCCTTGCGATGGCGTTGATCGCCGTCGTTGCGCTGCCGGCGGGGGTGCCGGCGCAGGCCGCGTCGAAGAATCTCAAGGACGCCGGTTATCTGAGCCTGTCGCTGGGCGCGCTGGCGTTCGACGCATCGACCGACGCGTCCACCGACGCCGCGCATGCGCTGTCGAACGGCGCGGAATTTTCGGTCGCGACGATCCAGGCCAGCGGCAACGCCGTCGCGGTCACCGTGTCCGCGGCCGGCGCGGGCACTTCGGTGCTGGTCAAGCTCTCGGCCGAACAGGCGCGCAACCTCAGTCTGGCGGTCGGCGCGTCGGTAGTCGTCACCGCGGTCGCCGCCGGCTGGCTGCTCAGCGACGCGGCCGGCCACGTGTTCTGTTTCGTGCCCGATCAGCGGGCGCGCCGCCATCTGCACAGCCGCCGGCTGAGCTGAGATGGACCTCATCACAGGACAGTTGGGCAGGGAGCGGGACCCGGTGCAGGGACAGCGCCGGCGCAACACCGCCGCAGCATCGCGCGCGCCCGGCAGGACGCTGATGACCGCGACGATGCTGGCGGCGGCGCTGGCGCTGCTGCCCGCACAAGGACGTGCGGGCACCGCTTGCAGCGACGAGCCGATGGCGCCGCGCAAGCTCGCCGACGCCGCGCAGACCGCGCTGACCGTGGCCGATGCGCTGGACCGGCGCGATGCGCCGCTGGCGCTGGTGGCGCGGGTCGGCACCGACCTGTCGGCGCAAGGCCTGGTCTACAGCCACGTCGGCTTCGTCGTGCGCGACCATCCGGCCGGGCGCTGGACCGCGGTGCATCTGCTCAACGAATGCGGCAGCGACCGTTCCAATCTGTACGCACAGGGCCTGGTCAATTTCTTCGCCGACGATCTGGTCAACCAGGACGCGCGCATCGTCTGGCTGGAGCCGGCGCTGGCGCAACGTCTGGCCGACCGCCTGCGCGCGTTGCCGCAGGGCGCGCTGCATCAGCCGCACTACAACCTGATCGCGCGGCCCGGCAGCGCCGATTACCAGAACTCGACCGCGTGGGTGCTGGAAACCGTCGGCGCGGCGCTGGCGCAGACGCCGGCGGCCGACCGCATTGCCGCGTTCGCCGCGGCGCAGCGCGACGGCTTCCGCGCCGACCGCGTGCGCATCCCCTATTCCAAGCGCGTGCTCGGCGGCTTGTTCAGCGCCAATGTCGCGTTCACCGACCACCCGGTCGGCACCCGGCTCGGCGGCGACTATCCGGTGGTGACGGTGCGTTCGATCGTCGACTACCTCGACCGCAGCGGCCACGTGCAGGCGCAGCGGGAATGGCGCAACGGGCGGGCGATGGAGACCTTGGGCGCGTTGTAGCGGGGCTTTGGCTTTTGCGTAGGAGCGGCGCGAGCCGCGACCGCGACAACGCAGCTACGCCGCCAGTTTCGCCGTAGTTGCGTTGTCGCGGTCGCGGCTCGCGCCGCTCCTACAGGTCAGGCAGCGACCGGATGTCGCGGCGGTCGGGCGAACCCGCCGCGAGCGTCCGGCGCGGGCTCAGAACACGAAGTCGACCACGCCCTCGACGAAGTCGCCGGCCTTGTCGGCGCCGGCGCTGAGGCCGTCGCCGATGGTGTCGGTGACGTCGCGCACCACGCCGCCGCCGGGGATGCCGGCCCAGTCCATGGCGTCGCCGGCCCAGCCGCCCCACTGGTCGATGGTCTCGTTGGCGAGTTCGCCGCCGCTGTCGATCAGCACATCGGTGAAGTTGCCGGGGTCGGAGGCGATGGTGAGCAGCATCTGGCCCCAGCCCTTGATCAGGTCCGGGCTCACCGCCGAGGTGCCGATGCCGGTGTAGCCCTGGTCGCCGTTGAACTGGCCGTAGATCTCGCGGTGGGCGTTCTCCCACGCGTTGTGCTGGCCGCCGGAGACCGAAGCCAGTTCCTGGATGTCGCCGACCAGCGGGGTGCTGGCCTGGAAGCTGGCGTCCTGGGTCAGGGTGGTTCCGCCGTTGCAGTTCTCGGTGAAGGTGAAGGTCTGGGTGCCGCGCAGCACGTGGCCGTCGAGGGTGTTGATGGTGATGGCGTGGGCGCTGTCGTCGAGGCGGATCTCGACCGGCAGCCAGGTCGGCGGCGGGCCGCCGGTTTCGAGCATGTAGCGGCCGCCGTCTTCCAGGCGCTGCGCCGGCGGGCGGATTTCCATGCCGCCGGCGCCGAACACCTGGTCGGGGTTCTGCACGAAGTGGTCGTAGGCTTCCTGCGGCGTGGCGTTGGGGATATCGCTCTGGTACACCGCGCGGGTCACTTCGCGGCCGACCTCGCCGATCGGCGGGTTCGGCTGCAGGTCGCGCAGGATGTTGCTGACGTCGCCGTCGCTGGGATAGCGCGGCGTGCCCGGCGTGTGGCCGGTCAGATAGCTGGCGAAGCCGCGCGTGGCCAGCGCCAGCAGCGCGTCGCGCTGGTGTTCCTGCTGGTCGTGGCTGCCGCCGACGGCGAGGTCGGGATCGGGGCCCTGCACGCCGATTTCGAACTGGTTCGGGCCGGCGTCGGCCTTGACCGGATTGAGCCCGGGCGCGCGCGGGTCGGCCGGCGGCGGCGTCGGCGGGCAGACGGGGAAGTTGGCGGGGCGGTAGGCGTCGATGGGCAGCATGGGGGAGAACTCCTTTTCCGCGGGGGACTGCCGCCATTGCACTCCCGCGCCGGGCGCGCGCCAATCGGGGCTGGCCCGAGCTAGGGGTGGCCCTAGGATGCTGGCGCTTCGGCCCTTTGTAGGAGCGGCGCGAGCCGCGACCAACCGAAGCGCCGTACGCAAGCGCCCCTCTCCGAAGCCCTAGGCCTCACCCGCTGCCTTTTGTAGGAGCGGCGCGAGCCGCGACCGCGACAACGCAACTACGCCGCAAGTTTCGCGGTGGTTGCGTTGTCGCGGTCGCGGCTCGCGCCGCTCCTACATAAACAGCCGACGCGCCCGTTCAGCCGCAGACGAAGCCGTCCCCCGCCTCGCCTTCGCCGGCCGGCTCGCGTTCGACCCGATCCACCCGCGAATTCGGCGGCCCCTGCCGCAGCCACTCGGCCAGACGCTCGACCGCCGCCTCGTCGCCGACCGCCAACACTTCGACCCGGCCGTCGCGCAGGTTGTTGGCGTAACCGCGCAGCTCCAGCGCCACGGCCTGCTCGCGGGTACTTGCACGGAACCACACGCCCTGTACCTTGCCGGCGACGTAGAAGCGCGCTGCGGCCATCAGGTGTGGCCTGCGCTCGCTCCACCCTTGCTTGCCTCAACCGGCGGCGCCTTCTCGCCCGGCTTCGGCCCGCCAGCCTTGGCGATGGCCTCCTCAAGCTTCTTCGCATCGATTGGCCCGAGGAATTTCTCCGCGACCTTGCCGTCGGGCGCGATCAGATACGTCATCGGCAGCCCCTTCGGCGTGTCGAACGACTTCGGCGGATCGGCCACGTCGACCACCGCGATCGGATACGACACCGGATGCTGCTTGAGGAAGGCCTCCATGTCGGCCTTGTCGATTTCCTCGTAGGCCAGGCCGATCACCTCGATGTGCTCGCGCATCGCGTCGAGCGCCGACAGCTCGGGCATTTCCTTGATGCACGGCGCGCACCAGGTGGCCCAGAAGTTCACCACCACCCATTTGCCGCGGTGTTCGGCCAGGTCGTAGGTCTTGCCGTCGAGGGTGGCGATGCGCAGTTCGGGAACATCGGACGCGGCGGGCGTGTCGGCCGGCTTGTCGGCGGGCGCCGGCGCGGCGGCTTGCGCGGCGATGCGCTCGGCGTCGGCGCGCTTGATCTCGTCGGTCCGGTCGACCGTCCGGGGGTCGTCGGATTTCTGGCAGGCGCCGAGCAGCGTCGCGGCGATCGCGACGGCGAGCAGCGGCAGCGCGCGGCGGGGGCGGGCGGTGGAAATCATGGTGCGTCCTCCTCGGCATGGATGCTGGACACGCGCCGCTTCATCAGCGCGCGCAGCGGTACGCGCAGTTCGTCCATCGCCGCCACCGCCGACTGGCCGAGCGAGTCGTCGCGGCAGGGCAGCATCGCTTCGGCGATGGGAATGCGCAGGTTGCAGGCTTCGTACAGTTCGCCCAGCGACAGGTCGTCGAGATCGCGCGCCAGCAGCCATTCGCCGCTCTCGGCGCGCCGCACCACGCTGATGTCGCCGAGCTGTTCCAGCATCTGCTGGACCAGCGAATCGGTCAGCATCGGCTCGAGCTGCTGGATGTCGTCGATGTGCAGCCCGCTGCCGCGCTTGCGCGCCTCGGCGAAGCGGGCCAGCAGGCGCAGCAGGCCGTACATTTCGAAGCCCAGCGGCAGCCGCATCGCGGCCGGCTGGTAGCGGAACGCGGCGATCGAGGACGCCAGCGAGGCGCCCAGCAGCACCGCGATCCAGCTCAGGTAGATCCACAGCAGGAAGATCGGCACGAACGCCAGGGTGCCGTAGATCTTCGAATACGAGCCGAAGCTGCCCAGGTACAGGCCGATGCCGCCCTTGACCAGTTCGAACAGCACCATCGCCAGGAACGCGCCGGCTACGGCGTGGCGCCACTTCACCGTGCGGTGCGGCACGACGACATAAATCGCCGCGAACGCCAGCCACTCCAGCGCCATCGGCGCGCCGCGCAGCAGCAGGCTTTCGAGCCAGCGGCCGGGCTCGGTGGCGAACACGCCCAGGGCGAAGAACCGCGCCGAGGTCGCCAGGCTGGCCGCGGCCAGCAGCGCGCCGAGGGTCAGCACGGTCCAGTAGATCAGGAAGCGGCCGATGCGCGGGCGCGCGGAATGCACGCGCCAGATCCGGTTGAACGCCGCTTCCACGCCGTTGAGTGTGATCAGCAGCGACACCACCAGGGCGATCACGCCGGCGGCGGTGAGCTGGCCGGCGTTGGCCGAGAACTGCTTGAGGTAGGACTCCACCGAGCGCGCCGCCGACGGCACGAAGTTGGAGAAGATGTAGTCGCTGAGCTTGTCGCTCCATTCGCCGAACATCGGGAACGCGGACAGCACGCCGAACACCACCATCGACAGCGGCACCAGCGCGAACACGGTGGTGTAGGACAGCGCGCCGGCGGCCTGGAACAGGTTGTCGTCGAGGAAGCGGCGGGCGAGAAAGCGGAAGAACGTGTCAACGCGCGCGCGGTCGCGCACGCGGTCGCTCCAGCGGTAGATCGAATCCAATGGCTCCATCGCAGGGAGGGTAACCGATGGGGCGTTGGGGAGGGATGCACGGGGTCGGGCGGCCCTCATCCGCCCTTCGGGCACCTTCTCCCGCAAGCGGGAGAAGGAACAGCATGCCGCTGCGTAATGCTTTAGCCCCTCTCCCGCTTGCGGGAGAGGGGTTGGGGTGAGGGCCGCGCCGCACGCATTCCTCTATCCTGTCCGGCGCAAAGGAGACCCCGATGACCGAAGTGTTGGTGCTCTACTACAGCCGCGGCGGTTCCGTCGCCCGCCTCGCCCGCCAGATCGCGCGCGGCATCGGCGAAGTCGAGGGCGTGAGCGCGCGCCTGCGCACGGTGCCGCCGGTCGCCGCCGTCACCCAGACCGCCGCGCCGCCGGTGCCCGAGGACGGCGCGCCGTACGTCGAGGCGCGCGACCTGGAGGAATGCGCCGGCCTGGTGCTCGGCAGCCCGACCCGCTTCGGCAACATGGCCGCGCCGGTCAAGCACTGGCTCGACGGCCTCGGCGCGCAATGGGCCAGCGGCACCCTGGTCGGCAAGCCGGCGGCGGTGTTCACCTCGACCGCGACCCAGCACGGCGGCCAGGAATCGACCCTGCTGAGCATGATGGTGCCGCTGCTGCACCACGGCTGCGTCCTCCTCGGCATCCCCTACACCGAGCCGGCGCTGAGCCACACCCGCGGCGGCGGCACGCCCTACGGCGCCAGCCACGTCGCCGGCGCCCAGGACGACCCGACCCTCAGCGACGACGAGGCCGCGCTGGCGCGCGCGCTCGGCCGCCGGGTCGCGGCGCTGACCGCGAAGGTGAGCCGGTGAGCGCGGCGGGCTCCGGTTCTGGCGCGGGCGCCGCCCCGACGCCGCCCGCGCCGCGGCCGCGCCCGCAGTGGGTCCTGCTGGGCTGCCTGGTCGCCCTGAGCGCCCTGTTCGCGCTGTGGTACCTGCTGCCGGGCCAGCACTGGATCGCCGGGCTGACCGTGTTCGTGCTGCCGCCGGCGCTGCTGGCCGTCGGCGTGGCCCTGCGCAGCCGGCTCGCGGCCTATTGGGCCGGGGTGCTGGCGCTGTTCTGGTTCTGCCACGGGGTCATGCTGGCCTGGTCGTCGCCGGACGAACGGCTGTACGCCTGGATCGAGCTGATCCTGGCCCTGGCGGTGATCTTCTCGGCGAATCTGGCCGGGATGAAGGCGCGGCTCGGGCGCAAGCGCGGCTGAGGCGCTGTTCCGGCCGCGCGGCGCAGCCCTGGGGCTTCAGCCCCGACGCTTGCGCGCCGGCGCCCGGCGATCCGAATGGAGCGCATCGGGCCCGAAGGCCCGCCCGTTAAAGATCCGGCCCCGCAGGCTGCGGCGACCGGACCGCGCAGCAGAAAGGGCGCGCAAAGAACTCGCCGGCCGCGGGGTCCTATAATCGACGCCCCTCCTCCGCGACCACGCACCCACCCGAGATGGACAAGCTCTGCATCGTCACCACCGGCGGCACGATCGACAAGATCTACTTCGACGACAAGTCGGACTACCAGATCGGCGAACCGCAGATCGGCCACATCCTCGAGGAGCTCGGCGTCGGCTTCCGCTACAGCGTCATCCCGATCATCCGCAAGGATTCGCTGCACATCACCCAGGGCGACCGCGAGCTGATCCGCGCGACCATCGCCGCGCAGGACGCGCGCCACGTGCTGGTCACCCACGGCACCGACAGCATGGTCGAGACCGCCAAGGTGCTGGCGACGATCGCCGACAAGACCATCGTCCTGACCGGCGCGCTGAACCCGGCGCGGTTCCGCGGCTCGGACGCCGAATTCAACATCGGCACCGCGGTCGGCGCGGTGCAGTCGCTGCCGCCGGGCGTGTACATCGCCATGAACGGGCGAATCTGGGATCCGGCCAAGGTCCGCAAGAACGTCGAGGCCAACCGCTTCGAAGCGATCTGAACGCCGCGCCGCGGCGCGTCCGCGGCGGCGCCGGCATCGCCGTACGACAGCGCGGGGCCCGGTTCGCGGTGCGGACCGGGCCCCGTCGTTTTTTGCGCGCCGTCGCGCGCCCTCGCCCTGCCCTCGCCGCCCCGCGAACCGCCGCGGCGTGAGCGCCGCCGCAACCCGCCTGTGATCGCGTTCGCGAAGCCGGTCCGGTTTTCGATCCACACAAGCTGTGCAATCCGCCTTTGCGGCGCCGCGCGATCGATTAGCATCGGCGCTTCGTTCCATGACAGCGGTGATCCAAGATGCGTCGATCCGTTCCGGCCCTGGCGGCTTCCGCGCTGGCAGTCCTCGTCCTGACCGCCTGCCAGAAACCCGCCGACCCCGCCGCCCCGTCCGCGGCCGCGCCGGCCGACGCCGGCAAGGCGCCCGCAGCCGCCGCCAGCCCCGCCAACCCGCTGGAACCGCCGGCGCGCGCGGTGCGCAGCGATGCGGTCGGCTACGACGGCTTCAGCGGCGGCGCCGAACCCGGCAGCCCGGCCGACGCCCGCTTCGGCGCCGACGCCGCCAGCGTGCGCGGCGCCTGGGGCGGCGAAATGAAGGACAACGGCGGCCAGCGCCCCGGCGCGGACTGCTTCCTGCTGTATCCGGTGCGCGGCGCGATCACCCACCAGTACGGCTTCCTGATGGGCAAGAACGGCCTGGCCGGCATCGACGTCTACGATCCCAAGGCGCAGGCGCCCGGCGGCGGCCGCATCGGCATGAGCATCGACGAGATCAACCGCGCCTACGCCGGCAAGATCAAGCAGGTGCCGAACCCGACCTTCGAAGGCGCCGCGTTCCTCGAAGTGCCCGCGCCGGACGGCAAGAACAGCCAGCTGACCTTCGAGACCGACGCGCTCGGCAACGTCACCAACTGGCGCATCGCGGTCAAGGACGCGATGGCGCACGAGGAAAGCTGCACGCGCTGAGCGGCGCGCCGGGCAAAAAGAAACCCCGGCCGAAGCCGGGGCGCGAACGTTTTCGCCAAGGCGGAAACCGTCATCCGGGCCGCAGCCGCGGCCCGGACCTCAGAAGGTGATGCTCCACTTGTCGATGCGGCCGGTGTCGCCGTTGGCGTTGTCGTTGACCCGCAGCTTCCAGGTGCCGTTGAGCGCTTCGCTGGACAGGTTGAAGGTGAAGGTGCCGCTGAGGTTGTCGGCGCTGCCGCCGGCGTAGTTGCTGATGTTGTAGAGCGAACCGTCCGGCGCGACCAAGTCGACCTTCAGGTCGCCGCGGTAGGTGTGCAGGATGTTGACGCTGACCTGCGCGTTGCTCGGCGCGTTGCCGGTGCGGCCGGAAACGCTGATCGGGCTGTCGACCGTGGCGTTGTCGTTGATCGCGTAGTCGGTCTCGTTGCTGTAGGTCTGGGTGCCCGGACCCGGCCCCGGGCCGCTGCCGGCGGTCTTGCCGAGTTCGCCGAGGAAGGCCAGGCCGAGCTTGGCGAACGGCACGCTGTTGGTCGCCGAATTGCCCATGTTCGCCAGCGTGTCCGACGGCGAGTGGATGTACGGCGAATAGCCGCCGCTGGAGGTGCCGCTCTCGAAGTAGATCGCCGCCGGGAAACCCGCCGAGGTCCACGAGGCGTGGTCGGAACAACCGTAACCGCAGGTGTAGCTGCCGAGCGTGCCGCCCAGATACGTCGCATGCAGATCGCGCAGGAACTGCTGCAACGACGAGTTGGAGTAGTCGGTGACCAAACGCACCGGGTTGGCGCCGCCGTTGCGGTAGTTGGTCATGTCGAGCTGCAGCACGCCGACCACGTTGACGCCGCGGTTCTGGAAGTCGGTGGCGATGGCCTTGGAGCCGCGCAGGCCGACTTCCTCGGCGGCGTAGCCCATGAACTTGATCGTGCGCTTGGGCTTGTAGCCGCTGGCCAGGGCCACGCGCAGCACTTCGGTCAGGGTGGCGATGCCGGACGCGTCGTCGTCGGCGCCCGGCGCATTCATCGCATCGCCGCTGCCGCTGCTGGAGATCGAGTCCAGGTGCGCGCCGAGCACCACCACTTCGTTCGGCAGCTCGCTGCCCTGGATGGTGAGGATCGCCGACGGCTGGGTCGAACAGGTGCTGCAACCGGTGAACAGCTCGGCGCTGACGTCGCTGCGGCCGTTGCCGAGCGCCAGCCAGGTGTCCTTGATCCAGGTCGCCGAGGTGCGGCCGTGGGTCGAGGAGTAGTAGCGGTTCGGGTACTGGGTCGACAGATGGCTGATGGTGCCGCGGATGTTGGCTTCGCTGACCTGGCTCAGCCACGGATTGACCGTGGCCTGGTTGTCGACGGTGTAGGTCGCGAACTTGCTGTCGATGGCCTCCCGGCTGCGGTCGGCCTTGACGAAGGCCTCGGCTTCCTGGCGGCTGTCGAAGGCGAAGTAGCCGCCGCAGCGCTTCTCGTTTTCGTGGACGTGGCGGATCAGGTCCGGCAGCTGATGGGTCTTGAGCTCGGCGATCACCAGCGGCTTGCCGACCGCGTTGCTCAAGCCGGTGGAGTTCTTGGCCAGGGTCTTGGCGCCGGCGTCGAAGGTTTCGCGCGAGGTGACGATGTAGACCGGCTTGAACGGATCCTCGCCGGCGGCGAGCGCATGGGCGTGATCGTGGTTCTGCGCGTACGCGGGCGCGAGCGCCGCGGCGAGCGCGAGCGACAGCGAGGCGGCGATGAGGCGTCGGGACCGGGCGTGCGGGGAAGCGGATTGCGGATTCATCGGAAAGCGCTCCAGGTAACGGGCGTCGGCGGCGGATGCTCCGGCATCGGCGCGCGGACGCAATGGACGGAACGGCGTGCGCGTGGCGCACGTCGCGATGACTTGCTGCGCATGAAAGCGCCGTCGAGCCGTACGGGGGAGAACGAACCGATGCGCCGGGATTCGACGCTAAATGCGCTCCGCACGACGGACAAGCGACAAGCGAAGCGAGCGCACATTCGCGTTCGTGACTTGGATCATGCAACCGCGCAGTAAACGCTTACGGTGTTCGTTCGCGGGCTCTCAGCCACGAAAAGGCCGGAAATTTTCGGAGTTTCGCGAATGGAAACGGCATGTCTGCGCGCGCATCGATCGGTCGGCAAGCGCCGCCGGTTGTTGATGGAAGACGAGTTTCGGTGCGAACGTAGAAGCGTCGGGGCCGACATCCACACGCTGGCGTCCGGTTCGCGCGACGACGCTCTGCCGGAGGCTGTTCGAGCCCGACGGCGCGCACCCGGACAGCCGCACCGCGTCGATGCCGAAGCGATTCGTTCAGCCTGCAAGCGCAGATGAAGCGCTTTTGCGCGCTCGAATCACCATGTATCAGCCAATTCGCCGCCGCCGCGCGCAACCTCGGCACAACCGGTTCGCGGCGGTTTGATTTAGCCGCGCGATAGCCTTATTACTCGCCGCGGCCCTGCAGGCTCGACAGCGTAGCGCCTGTCTTGAGCGCGGGGCCGCAGCGACATCGGGCATCCCCTCTGGATCAAAGGACTGCTATGGACACGATGCAAGACCAGGCGCCGGGCGTACCGGGCCAGAACCATGTGCGCGGAACCGGCGGCGACGACACCGTCGTCGGTTCGCAGGGCGACGACATTCTCGACGCCGGCGCCGGCAGCGACACGCTCGAAGGCGGCGACGGCCGGGACTGGCTCGTAGGCGGCATCGGCGCCGACATCCTCGTCGGCGGAACCGGCAACGATGTGTTGGACGGCGGCTACGACACCGACGGCGACACGTTCCGGTTCGAAGCCGGATTCGGACAGGACATCATCCGCAATCGACGTTGGAAAGACCCCGCCAATGGCGTGGAAGCGATCGAGTTCGGCGCGGGGATTTCGACCGCCGACATCCAGGTCGCCCGGATGGGCAGCGCGCTGATCCTCACGGTGGCCGGCACCGCGGACTCGATAACGATCGAGGACCACTTCGTCACCACGATGGACTACAACTTTCAGATCGACGAAGTCCGCTTCGCCGACGGCACCGTGTGGACCGCAGCGGATCTGATCGAACGGATGCCGGGTCCGTCCGAGCAGCGGGACATCATCACGCTCGGCGACGGCGACGATGCCATCAGCGCGCTCGCAGGCAACGACGAAGTGCTCGCGGGCGACGGCAACGACACCGTGCTCGGCGGCGACGGCAACGACTTTGTCGACGGCGGGGCCGGCGATGACACGCTCGCCGGCGGCAACGGCGACGACGGCCTCAACGGCGGCGCGGGCAACGACCACCTGCAGGGCGGCGCCGGCAACGACAGCCTGACGGACTACGACAACGGCGACGACCGCTTGAACGGCGGAACCGGCAACGACTACATGCAAGGCGGAGACGGCAACGATACCTATCGTTTCGACAAGAGCTTCGGCAGCGACACCGTCTACGAATGGCGGCACGCCGGCAGTCAAGCGCGCAACAGCGTCGAATTCGGCGTCGGCATCAAGCCCGCCGACATCATCGTGCGGCGCGACGGCGAGGGCCTGACCCTGAGTCTGGCCGGCGCCAGCGATACGGTGCGGTTCCAGAACTACTTCATCGATACGTTCGACGAGACCTTCCAGATCGCCAGCGTGCGCTTCGCCGACGGCACCGTCTGGAACGAATCCGACCTGCTGTCGCGCCTGCCGGGCGCGAGCGCCGGCGACGACGTGCTGTCCGGCGCGTCCGGCAACGACACGATCGATGGCCTCGACGGCGACGACCTGCTGCTCGGCCAGGCCGGCGACGACACCTTGCGCGGCGGCAACGGCGGCGACGTGCTGTGGGGCGGCGACGGCAACGACCGGCTCGAAGGCGGCGCGGGCGGCGACGTGCTGCGCGCGGGCGCGGGCGCCGACCTGTTGATCGGCGGCGACGGCGACGACCGCATGGAAGGCGGCTACGACGACGACAGCGACGCGTTCCGGTTCGGGCCGCGCTTCGGCCAGAGCGAGATCGTCAACGCGCGGTCGGGCACGGCGAACAGCGTGGACGCGATCGAGTTCGCCGCCGGCATCGCGGCGGCCGACGTCAAGGCGATGCGCAAGGGCGATTCGCTGGTGCTGACGGCGCGGGCGACCGGCGACACGATCACGGTGCATGGGCAGTTCGGCGAGGGCCAGGCGCCCAGCGACGGCCAGCGCATCGACGAAGTCCGCTTCGCCGACGGTACCGTGTGGAGCCTGACGGACCTGGCCGACATGCTGCAGGTCGCCAGCGCCCAGGACGACGGCCTGTCGCTCGGCGACGACGACGACGTGGTCGATGCGATGGCCGGCAACGACCATGTGTACGCGCACGGCGGCGACGACATCGTGCTCGGCGGCGCCGGCGACGACGTCCTGCACGGCGGCAGCGGCTACGACAACCTCGCCGGCGGCCTCGGCAACGACACGCTCGACGGCGGCGACGGCAACGACACTCTGCTCGGCGGCGCCGGCAACGATGCCTTGCAGGGCGGCATGGGCGACGACCGCCTCAACGGCGGCGCCGGCAACGACGTGCTGAGCGGATACGCCGGCGCCGACATCTACCGTTTCGACCGAGGCTTCGGCAACGATACGATCGTCGACTTCAACGACGGCACCTTCGGCATGATGGACACGATCGAATTCGGCACCGGCATCAAGGCCGCCGACATCGCGGTGCAGCGTCGCGACGATGCGCTCGTGTTCGCGTTGGCGGGCAGCACCGACACCGTGACGATCGAGCGTTTCTTCACCCGGCACCCCAACCCCGACAAGCAGTACGGCCGCGTCCGCTTCGCCGACGGCACCACTTGGTACGAATCCGAGCTGCTGGCGCGTCTGCCCGCCCCAAGCGCAGGCGACGACCTGCTTTACGGCGCCGGCGGCCGGGACACGATCGATGCCCTCGGCGGCAACGACACGGTCTACGGCCGGGAGGGCGACGACATCCTGCGCGGCGGCGCCGGCGACGACTTCCTGATCGGCGGAGAGGGCAACAATCAGCTGGACGGCGGCGCCGACAATGATCGACTTGAGGGAGGGTCGGGAGACGACATCCTCAACGGCGGCGCGGGCAACGACTTGCTGTACGGCTATGCGGGCAAGGACACTTATCGTTTCGACTTGGGGTTCGGCCAAGACATCCTCTACGACCAGTACATACTTTCTGACCGCGACGGCGAGACCAGCACGATCGAATTCGGCGCCGGCATCGCCGCGGCCGATATCGAGGTGCGGCAAGCAGGTAACGATCTAGTACTGGCGAGGGTCGGCAGCACCGACACGGTGACGGTGGTGGAACAGTTCAGCCGATGGAACGGCGGCCTCCAAAGCGGCGTCTACGGCGTCGACACGATCCGCTTCGGCGACGGCACGGTCTGGAACCGCGCCGACGTCTACGCGCGGCTCGTCGCACCCGGTGGCAACGGCGAACTGGCGGGCCTGATCCAGACGATGGCCGACTTCGGCGGTACGGAGCCGATGCCGCTGCACTCGCAGGCGTCGTTCGACAGCTGCGCGCTGGCGATTCCGCTGGCCTGACGCTGGGCCGGGTCGGCGACCCGGGAACGCAACGCGAGACGCCGCGGCTTCGCGCCGCGGCGTCGCTGCGCTGGAGCGCGATGCACCATGCACGCGCGCTGCGACATCGTTTTTCGTACAACCGGCAGCAAGCCAGCGCTGCCTCGGCACCACCGCATCGCGGCGGTTTGCCTTGGCCGAGCGATACCACCATCGCTCGACGCGGCCATACAGGCTCGGCGGCCGGGAATATCGTCTTGAGCGCGAGGTCGCGCAGCAAATGGACACGCTTAAATAATCAAGGAACGTTTGCGTTCGTGGCGGGGATCATGCGACCGCTCAGCAAACGCTCTCGCCGTTCTTCCCGACGCTGTTTGGCAGTCGAAGATCCCGAACTCTCCGGAGTTTCGCGACTGGAAACGGCGCGCCTCGCGCTCGTCCAGCGGCGGCCGAACCTGGATCTTCCCGACCAGGAGCGATGCGGCGCCCGGGATCGAACCGCGTTGCGGCACCAGCCGCTGCCGCGCCCGACGCGTGCGGCGGAAGCGGCTTCCGCATGGCGCCGGAGGAGTCGTCGCTTTGCGTTCCGCCACCACGCTCCACCGCTTCGAAAGGCGCACTTCGTGCGCATTGCGCTGATGCGGCAGCGACCGCATCGATGCCGTCCGTCGGATCACGCAGCGCGCACGCATTCGATCGCGCTTGTTCGCACATTAAAAACATACTCGATGACGAACGCGTGTGATCGATCGATGCAATCGCCGCAAACCGGCCCCAGCGCGGTTTGCATTGCCTGATCGATATCACTATTACTCGCTGCGGCTCCGCATGCGCGCCGGCGGACAGCGTGGGCGCGGGCCGAGCCGTCACGCATCCGCCCACGACCAAAGGAAGGCCATGAACGCGAACCACCACGCGCTGCTCGACACGCCGGAACAGGACGTCCTGCACGCAGCTCCGCCCGCCGCAGCCGTCGCCGCACCGCTCGCCGGCGCGATCGCCGGCGAAGGCAACGACATCGTCGACGGCGACGCCGGCGACAACGTCCTCGACGGACTCGGCGGCCAGGACTTCCTGTTCGGCGGCGACGGCGCCGACACCCTGATCGGCGGAACCGGCAACGATACGCTGGACGGCGGCGACGACGACGCCAGCGACGTCTTCCGGTTCGAGGCCGGCTTCGGCCAGGACACCATCGTCAATCGCCGCCGCGGCACCGCCGGCAGCGTCGATGCGATCGAGTTCGGCGCGGGCATCGCCGCCGCCGACGTCAAGGTCAGACGCGACTACTACGGGCTGACGTTGACGATCGCCGGCAGCACCGACCGGATCCGCATCGACGGGTACTTCGCGCCTTCGCTCGACCCCGCGTCCGCGGACGGCCTCCCGATCGACGAAGTCCGCTTCGCCGACGGTACGGTGTGGCGGTTGGCCGACCTGCTCGCGATGCTCGTCGTCCCGACCGAGCAGGACGACGGGCTTTCGTTCGGCGCCGACAGCGACATCGTCAACCTGCTGGGAGGCAACGACATCGTCTATGCCGGCGACGGCGACGACATCGTTCTCGGCGGCGCCGGCGACGACATGCTGGTCGGCGAGGACGGCGACGACAGCCTCGCCGGCGGCAACGGCAACGATACCCTGTACGGCGGCAAAGGCGCCGATCTGCTGCAGGGCGGCGCCGGCGACGACATGCTGTGGGACGGAGCCAACGACGACGGCAGCGACGCCGGACTCAACAGCGACGACCGCCTGAACGGTGGCGCCGGCAACGACTACTTGCACGGCGGCGGCGGCAGCGACACCTATCGCTTCGACAAAGGATTCGGCAACGACATCCTTCAAGAAGAAAGGACATACTTCGATACCGCCCGAAACACGATCGAGTTCGGCGCCGGGATCAAGGCGGCTGACCTTCTCGTGCGCCGCGAGGGCATGGGGCTGCTGCTGAGCCTGGCCGGCAGCAGCGATACGGTCCTGATCCAGAACTATTTCGCCGATTACCAGGACGACAGCTTCCAGATCGCCAGCGTGCGTTTCGCCGATGGCACCGTCTGGGACGAAGCCCAGTTGCTCTCGCGCCTGCCGGGGCCGAGCGAATCGGACGATGTGGTCTCCGGCACGGCCGGCAACGATACGCTCGCCGGACTCGGCGGCAACGATCTGCTGCTCGGCCAGGGCGGCGACGATGTCCTGCGCGGCGGCGACGGCCACGACACCCTGCGCGGCGGCGCCGGCAACGACCGGCTGGAAGGCGGCCTGGGCCAGGACGCGTTGGACGGCGGCGCCGGCGACGACATCCTCGACGCCGGCGAGGACGGCGGATCCATGTACGGCGGCACCGGCGCGGACCTGATGATCGGCGGCAGCGGCAACAACCACATGGAAGGCGGCTACGACAACGACAGCGACATTTTCCGGTTCGGGCCGCGCTTCGGGCAGAGCATGATCTTCAATTCGAGCGCGCGCACCGACGGCGTCGTCGACGCGATCGAGTTCGGCGCCGGCATTTCGGCCGCCGACGTCAAGGCGATGCGCCGCGGCGAGTCGTTGATCCTGGCCGTGCCCGGCACCGGCGACTCGATCATGGTCTACGAACACTTCAGCTACGGGCCCGAGCACAGCGCCAGCCACCGGATCGACGAGGTCCGCTTCGCCGACGGCACCGTCTGGACCCTGGCCGACCTGACCGCGATGCTGCTCGAAGCCAGCGCCCAGGACGACGGGATCTCGCTGACCGACGGCGACGATTCCATCGATGCGCTGGCCGGCAACGACTACGTCAACGGGTACGCCGGCGACGACATCCTGCTCGGCGGCGCCGGCGACGACTTCCTGTACGGCGGCGACGGCGACGATCGGCTCGTCGGCGGCGACGACAACGACGTCCTGACCGGCGGCGCGGGCAACAACGTTCTGCTCGGCGGCAACGGGAGCGACGCACTGCGCGGAGGCGACGACGACGACCGTCTCAACGGCGGCGCCGGCGACGATGTGCTGACCGGATACCTGGGCAGCGACACCTATCGTTTCGACAAGGGTTTCGGCAACGACAGGATCGCCGACTACGACGATTATGGCGCCGGCGACATCGACACGATCGAGTTCGGCGTCGGGATCAAGGCCGCCGATATTGCGGTGCAGCGCCAGAACGCAGCCCTGGTTCTGGCCGTGGCCGGCACCGGCGATACGGTGACGATCGACAACCATTTCGGCGATTACGCCAATTTCCAGATCGAACGCGTCCGCTTCGCCGACGGCACGATCTGGACGGCGGCGGACCTGCTGGCGCGCCTGCCCGCCCCCGGCGCGGGCGACGACCAATGGACGGGCGGCGACGGCAACGACACGATCGACGGCCTGAGCGGCCACGATACGCTGTCCGGCCGGGGCGGCGACGACACCTTGCGCGGCGGCGACGACACTGACGTTTTGCGCGGCGAATCCGGCAACGACCTGCTGCAGGGCGACAGCGGCGCCGACACGCTGGACGGCGGCCTCGGCGACGACAGCCTGCACGGCGGCGACGGCGACGATACCCTCGTCGGCAACCTGGGCAACGACGTGCTCGACGGCGGAGCCGGCAACGACCAACTGGTCGGCGACACCGGCATGGACGTCTATTGCTTCGACGTGGGTTTCGGCAACGACACCATTTACGACTACTTCCCGATGATGTACCGCGACTTCGAGAAGAATGCGATCGAGTTCGGCGCCGGAATCTCCGCAGCCGATATCGAAGTGCGGCAAGTGGGGCAAGACCTGCTGCTGGCGATGGTCGGCAGCACCGATACGGTCACCGTGACCGGCCAGTTCGGCGACTGGGACTACGGTATGGGAAGCACCGTCTTCGGCGTCGATGCAGTCCGCTTCGAAGACGGAACGGTGTGGAACAGGGCGGACATCTTCGCGCGTCTGCCCGGCTCCAGCGGCATCGCCGAAGCCTCGGGACTGGTCCAGGCGATGGCCGAATCCGGCGGCGCGGCCTTGGCCGCATCGCCGTCGCTGGCGCAGGTCTGCGGCAACAACGCCTTCACGATCCTGCCGGTCTGAGCGCGGCCCGGTGCGCGGCGGCGACGGACGCCGCGCACCGATGGCATCAGGCGCCGCGAACCCGCGCCGGCGGCTGCGCGCCGCCCGGCCCGGCGCAGACACGAAAACGCCGCGGCGCAGGCCGCGGCGTTCGTTCTGCGCGCGTCGCGGCCGGCGGGCCGCGACGCGGACGTCGGCGCATCAGAAGGTGATGCTCCAGGCGTCGATCCGCCCGGTATCGCCGCTGGCGTTGTCGTTGACCCGCAGCTTCCAGGTGCCGTTCAACGGCTCGCTCGACAAGTCCTTGTTGAACGTGCCGATGACGTTGTCGGCGCTGCCGCCGGTGCGGTTGTGGATGTTGTAGAGGGTTCCGTCCGGCGCGACCAGGTCGACCTTCAGATCGCTCTTGTAGGTGTGGTAGATCGTCACCTGCACCGGCGTGCTGGCCGAACCGTTGCCGCTGCGGCCGGAAACCACGATCGAGCTCTCCACCGTGGCGTTGTCGACGATGGCCACGTCGGTGTCGTTGCTGTAGGTCTGCGCGCCGCCGCTGCCGACGGTGACCGAACCGGTCTTGGTGTTGGTCGCGCCGTCGTCGTCGGTCACGGTCAGGGTGACGGTGTAGGTGCCGGCGGACGCGTAGGTCTTGCTCGGATTGGTCGCGGTCGAGGTGGTGCCGTCGCCGAAGTTCCAGCTGCGCGAGGCGATGGTGCCGTCGCTGTCGCTGGAGGTGTCGGTGAAGCTGACGCTGAGCCCGCTGGCGGTGCTGCTGAAGTTCGCGGTCGGCGGGTTGTTGGTGCCCGGGCCGCCGCCGGTCACGGTGAAGCGCGCGGCGTTCGGCGTGCCCGGCTTGCCCGAGGCGTCGGTGCCTTGCACGTAGACCGTATGCACGCCCGCGGCCAGGCCGCCGGTCGGGATCGAACCGGTGACGTTCTCGTTGCTGCTGTTGAAGCTGCCGTCGCTGGCGCTCAGTGCGATCGCCACCGCCCCGCTCGCCCACGGCGGCGTGTCGATGTAGGCGCGCGCCGAGGCGATGTTCTGCACCGCTTCGCTGCCGTTGCTCTGGTTGAACTGGCCGTCGTTGACGTTGGCGGTGACCGTGACCGGCGTACCGGCCGGCACCGACGAAGACGACACGCTCACCGAGGTCGTGTCCGGCCCGCTCGGCAGCTGCAGCGGCGCCCACAGCGTACGCGCCAGATAGCGCAGCGTGCGCAGGTTGTTCGGCAAGGTCGTGCCGGTGAAGCTGCTGCAGCTTTCGAAGAAGCTGCCGCCGAGCTCGATGGTGTAGCTGGGCACGCCGAGCAGGCCGTACATGGTGTCGTCGGTGGTGCCGTCGGTGGCGTAGAGCTCGTCGGACTGCTGCGGCCGATAGCCGGTGAAATACGCCATGCGCCGGCCCAGGGTCTGCAACGCGTCGCGGTTCGGCGCCGGGTTGCTGGTGTCGCCCCACGACCACAGCACCTGCGCGGCGTTGCTGTGGATGTCGATGAACACGCCCTGGTAGTCGGCCGGCGTCGGCGTATTGACGTCGTCGGGACGGCGGTCGGGGAAGATGCCGCCGGTGTAGACGCCGTTGCTGCCGCGGGTGCCGGCGACCAGGCGCATCAGGTTCTGGGTTTCCGGATCCGACGACGCGGTCGGGCCGCGATAGGTCTCGGCGCACTGGTTGCCGCTGGAGCCGCCGGACACGCTGTTCCAGTGGTACGGGAAATTGCGGTTGAGGTCGGTGCCGAAGCTGCTCGCGCTGCAACCGCCGCCGTTGCTGTTGTTGACGTTCTTGCGCCAGGACGAACCGGCCTCGGCCTTCTTGCGTCCGTCGGGGTTGGCGTTGAGCACCAACTGGAAGGCGAAGTTGTCGAGCAGCCAGGTCGCTTCGGCGTCGGTGCCGTAGCCGTTGACCAGGCCTTCGGCGAAGCGCGTGACCAGTTCGGCCGGCGCGTACTCGCGCGCGTGGATCGAACCGAACAGCACCAGCGTCGGCTTGTTCGGCAGCGCCGCGTCGGTCGCCGAGTTGGTCAGCTTGAACACCTTCATGTCGTAGCCGGTGCCGGCGTTCTGGGTCTTCTGCCAGCTCGGCCCGATGACCCGCACGCTGGCCAGCTGCGGCTTGCTCGCGGCGAGCTGGTCCATGGTCTGGTAGGTTTCTTCGACCGTGCGGAAGCAGGTGTAGCCGGGGATGCTCTTGGCGCCGTTCAACGAAGACTTCAGCGCGCTTTGCAGGCGCTGCATCTGCGCGGTGGATTCCTGGTCGACTTCGTACTGGAAGCCCGCGGCGCGCAACGCGGCCAGGTCTTCGGGCATGGCTTCGACCTTCACGGTCTTGGCCTGACGGTCGACGATCAAGTGCTGGAAGCGCGAGGCGATGCGTTGCAGCTGCTTGGGATTTTCGTATTTGGCGGTGACGAACACGGGCTGATCGTCGGCGGCCGCGGCGCTGGCGGACAGCGCCAGCAACAGCGGCAACGCGGCAGTGTGGAAGCGCATTGGGAGACTCTCCAAGGACCGGTGCGGTGGGCGGCGACGCGCGATGCGCGCGCCGGAGTCATGCTGTGGATGCGCGGTGGGCGCTGGCAAGCGCCGTGCGGCGCGTAACTTGCGTGTATTCGTGAAGCAGACCAGCAGATCGCAGCTGTGCGCAGTGGCGCACAGTTCGGTCGCTTCCTGTAGGAGCGGCGCGAGCCGCGACCGCGAATCCGCAACTACGGCGCAACTGGCTGCAACCCGCGGCTGCGGCAACTCGCGCGCGCGATGGCGGGTTTCGCCGTGGTTGCGGATTCGCGGTCGCGGCTCGCGCCGCTCCTACAGGGGGACACGAAACAATGCGGTGCCCCGAAAAAAGCCGCGGCCCGAAGGCCGCGGCGTGGTGCGGGTCAAACCGGTCGGATCAGAACGTGATGCTCCACTTGTCGATGCGGCCGGTGTCGGCGGTGGCGTTGTCGTTCACCCGCAGCTTCCAGGTGCCGTTGAGCGCTTCGCTCGACAGGTCCTTGGTGAAGGTCTGGATGATGTTGTCGGCGCTGCCGCCGGTGCGGTTGTGCAGGTTGTAGACGGTGCCGTCCGGCGCGACCAGGTCGACCTTCAGGTCGCTGCGGTAGGTGTGGTAGATCGTCACCTGGATCGGCGTGGTCGCCGAGCCGTTGCCGGTGCGGCCGGACACCACGATGTTGCTCTCGACGGTGGCGTTGTCGGGAATCGCCACGTCGGTGTCGTTGGTGTAGGTCTGCGCGCCCGGGCCGCCGGACACCGTGACCGCGCTGGTCTTGGTGTTGGTGGCGCCGCCGTTGTCGGTGACCGTCAGGGTGACGTTGTAGGTGCCCGCCGCGCTGTAGGTCTTGCTCGGGTTGGTCGCGGTCGAGGTGGTGCCGTCGCCGAAGTTCCAGCTGCGCGAGCTGATGCTGCCGTCGCTGTCGCTGGAGCTGTCGGTGAAGGTCGCGGTCAGGCCGCTGGTGGTGAAGCTGAAGTTCGCGGTCGGCGGAACGTTCGGCGTGCCGCCGCCCGAATCCAGGCCGTCGATGAACTGCGCGCCGGTGTTGGCCGGATCGAGCCAGTCGCTCAGGCGCGAAGCCGCGGCGCCGCCGCCGGTCCACGAGGTGAACACGCGGCCGTACTGGTCGCTGCGGTTGGTGCCGGTCGCGCTGCAGCTCGACGGGCCGCCGTGCAGCTGGCCGAGCACGCGCTTTTCCGGGCTGTAGATCGGCGAACCCGACGAACCCGGCTCGGTCACGCCGCCGGTCGGCTGCCACTGCACGTTCAAGTGGGTGGTGCCGGCGCCGCCGCCCCAGGCCACGAACGAGGTCGGGCTGGTCGAGTTGCTGATGCGCTTCTCGGCCACGTTCGGGTGATGGATGGCGATCGCGCCCGGATAGTTCTGGTCGCGGCGGTCCCAACCGGCCCAGAACAGGTTGAACGCCGGGTTGGCCGCGTTGTTCAACTCGAGCAGGGTGAAGTCGGAGGTGGCGTAGGTCGCCTTGACCGTCGAGCCGGTCTGGCTCTGGCTCATCGAGCCGTCGCCGTTGGCGCCGCTGGCCGGCGTGTTCGGCGCGCGGCAGGTCGAGTTCTGGTAGTTCCAGTACACCACGATCGACGCGGCGGTCGAGGCGGTGCCCATGCCGCAGTGGTGCGCGGTCAGGAAGTACATCTTCCGGTCGTTGGCGGTGTTGTTGACCAGCGAGCCGGTGCAGGCCAGCGAACCGTTCTTGGAGTACGCCGCCACCGAGCGGATGATGTCGCGGCGGCCGTCGCCTTCGGGGCAGACCACGTCGATGTTGCACGAACCGGACACGCCCTTCTCGCCGTTCTGCTCGGCCAGGCGGCGCGCCAGCGGGCCGAAGCCGACGTAGTCGTGGTTGACCTTGGTCAGATGCAGGCGCAGCTGATCGGCCTTGGCGCGCGGCACCACCACTTCGATGACCGCTTCGGCGCCCGGCACCACCGCCGTCCACAGCTGGCGCTGCGCGTTGTTGTTGCTGGCGTCGTACTGGCTGATCAGGGCGCGGTCGCCGCCGGCGGCCTGGGTGGCCGGATACACCAGCAGGCGGCCGCCTTCGGGCATGTAGAAATCGGTGAAGCCGAAGTTCAGCGACAGCGCCTTCTCCGAACGCACGCGCTGGCGCCAGATCAGGGTGTCGGCGTCGACCGACTCCCACACGCCGGAGTTCTGCGGCGTCATGTCGACCGTCATCGGCTGGGCGAAGCGCGGGATGTCGCCGCGCGCTTCGCGCACGCGATCCTCGGCCTTGAGCTTGGCCACGTCGACCGCCGGCATGCTGCGCAGGGCGATCTTGTCGAGGCCGGAAAGATTGGCGTGATCGAACGCCGCGGGCCGCGAAGCCGGCGCGGCGAGAGCGGCGCTGATCGACAAACCGAGCAACATCAGGGAACCACAAATGCGTTTCATTGGGTCTCTCCGTCCGTGATTTGGGCAAGATCGCGACGCCCGGCGTGGCCGGTGCTGGATGGCGATTGGCGTCGGATCAGGCGATGGGAACTGGATGCTCCAGCGAGTGAGGCAGGGACTGCCGCATGCTTCCCCTACAGCTTGCGTTTGAAGCTGGCTTGCGTGTGACGCTGGCTTTCGTTTGACGCTGGCTTGTGCATGAAGCCGGCGCGCGTGCGGAACCGGACGACTTGGAATCCGGTTCGCGCTCGCGTCCGTCGTGCGTAGGTAGCGCTTCGTCGCAGCGATTGCGTTGTCGATCCGCGTGACAACTTCCGCGTGGCGTCGGCATTCGCCGCATTCGCCACGGCAGCGACTTTGAATCACCCCCGTCGCGCACAACAAGACGCAAATCCGCCGGTTCCACATAGCATCCGTGCCTCGCGTCACGCATACGACTAAGAGTTGTTGCAGATGAAATCGGTGGAAAAAACAGGAAATCGGAATTGAGAACGCGCGCGAATTCAGAATGCGCCGCAGCGCACGAAGGGCTGGAACTTCGAGGTAGGGAGGCGGATATCCGCACGCTTGTTCGGAAAATTTTCCGCCCGCGCGAACGCGAAACCCACGGCGAAGCGACTGTAGGAGCGGCGCAAGCCGCGACCGCGCCGGCGCACCTGCGACGCGACCGGCCGCAGCCCGCGGCGGCGGCGAGTGCCGCGCTCGATGGCCGTTGACGTCGCAGGCGCGGTGGCGCGGTCGCGGCTTGCGCCGCTCCTACAGGGAGGCATCGAAGAAGGCGGCGATCGGGACGCATCGAAACAAAAAAGCCCCGGCGGAAGCCGGGGCTTGGGTGCCGCGCGGGCCGTTACGGCCCTGCGGTCAGGATCAGAACGTGATCGTCCAGTTGTTGATGTAGCCCGTGTCCGCCGATGCGCGATCGGCCGCGCGCAGCTTCCACGTACCGTTGAGCGCTTCGCTCGACAGGTTCACCGTGTAGGTCTTCTTGATGTTGTCGGTGCCCGAGCCGGTGCGGTTGTGCAGGTTGTACACCGAACCGTCCGGCGCGATCAGATCGACGATCAGGTCGCCCTGGTAGGTGTGGACGATGTCGACCGCGACCTGGGTGTTGCTCGGCGCGTTGCCGGTGCGGCCGCTGACGCTGATCGAGCTGGTCACGCCGGTGGCGTTGTTGTCCGGAATGTTGACGTCGGCGCCGTTGCTGTAGGTCTGCACGCCGCTGCTTCCGACCGTGACCGTGCCGGTCTTGGTGTTGGTCGCGCCGGCGTTGTCGGTGACGGTCAGGGTGACGGTGTAGCTGCCCGCCGCGCTGTAGGTCTTGCTCGGATTGGTCGCGGTGGAGGTCGTGCCGTCGCCGAAGTTCCAGCTGCGCGACGCGATGCTGCCGTCGCTGTCGGTCGAGCTGTCGGTGAAGCTCACCGTCAGCCCGCTCGCCGACGAACTGAAGTTCGCCACCGGCGCCTGGTTGCCCGGCGTACCGGACGAATCCAGGCCGTCGACGAACTGCGCGCCGGTGCCGGAGGTGTCGAGCCAGTCGCTCAGGCGCGTGGCCGCGGTGCCGCCGCCGGTCCAGGAGGTGAACACGCGGCCGTAGTAGTCGGCCTTCTGTTCCTGCGGCACGGTGCAGCTCGACGGGCCGCCGTGCAGCTGGCCGATCACGCGCTTGTCCGGGCTGTACAGCGGCGAGCCCGACGAACCCGGCTCGGTCACGCCGCGGTTGACGCCCCACTTCACGAACAGATGGGTGCCGTTGGGAACCGTCGGCGGGTTGTAGTCGGCGCCGCCGTAGCCGGTGAAGCGCGACGCGCTGTCGGAGAAGCTGATGCGCTTGTCGGCGACGTTGGGATGGTGGATGGCGATCGAGTTCGGATAGTTCTGGTCGCGGCGGTCCCAGCCGGCCCAGTACAGGTTGTAGGCCGGATTCGCCGCGGTGCTCAGCTCGAGCAGGGTGAAGTCGGACGCGGCGTTGGTCGCGCGCAGGGTCGCGCCGGTCTGCGACTGCGACAGCGAGCCATCGCCGTCGGCGCCGCTGGCGGCCGAGCCCGGCGTGCGGCAGGTCGAATTCTGGTAATTCCAGTAGACCACCATCGAGTTGTTGACCGAGGCGCTGGTCATGCCGCAATGGTTGGCGGTCAGGAAGTACATCTTCTTGTCGTTCGCGGTGTTGTTGACCAGCGAACCGGTGCACCACATGGTGCCCTGCTTCGAATAGGCGCCGACCGCGCGGATGATGTCGCGGAAGCCATTGCCTTCCGGGCAGACCACGTCGATCTCGCAGCTGCCCGAGGCGGCCTTGGTGCCGGCCTGCTGCTGCGCGGCGCGCACCAGCTTGCCGAAGCCGACGTAGTCGTGGTTGACCTTGGCCAGATGCAGCTTGAGCTCGCCGAGCTTGGCCTTCGGCACGACCACTTCGATCACCGCTTCGTCGCCGACCACGACCGGCGTCCACAGTTCGCCGAAGGCGTTGTTGTCGGCGCTGGAGAAGCTGCGCACGCGGCCGGCGGCCGAGGCCGGGCCCTGGTCGGCCGGGTAGATCAGCATGCGCGCGCCGGCCGGCAGCTTGAACTTGTCGAAATGGAAGTTCAGCGACAGCGCGTCCTTGGACTCGATGCGGGTACGCCAGATCGCGGTGTCGGCGTCGAGGTCTTCCCATTCGCCGTCCTTGAGCGTGTCGATGTCGACCGCCAGCGCGGTGGCGAAGCGCGGGACTTCGTTGCGCGCGTTGCGCTTGACGTCTTCGGCGCGCAGCTTGGCGACGTCGACCGCCGGCATGGTGCGCAGGGCGATGCGGTCGACGCGGGTCAGGCGGGCGTGGTCGAACGCGGCCGGGCGCAGGGCCGGCGCGGCCAGCGCGCTGCCGATGGACAGCGCGAGCAGGCCGAGGCTGAGGCAAATTCGTTTCATATCGGTCTCCATCAAGTGGGATGCAGCGATGGCGCCGCCGGGCGGCGGCGCGATGGGCATGGCGACGAGCGAATCGATGCGGCGGTGCGGCTATGCGGAGGTGCGGTTATGCGGAGGTGCGGCTATGCACAGACGCGGCTATGCACAGATGCGGCGATACGGCCGCCATCCGCGCCGCGGCGGCGCGGCGCGCGCACCGGTCCGAGGCGAACCGGGCGCGGCCGCGACCGCGACCGCGGCGGCCCGCGTCCGGGCCGCTGCGCGTCGGCGCGTTGCCGCGTCCGGCGGCGAAGCCGGACGCGGCGATGGCGTTGCGCTCCCCTCAGCGCGGACGCCCGGCGGCACGGGCCGCCGGACGGTGTTGCCGGCCTTGCGGCCGTGAAGCGCGAACGCGTGCCCTGCCCCGCGCGCCGCGGCTGCGGCGCCGCGCGAGGCCGGTTTCAGAACGTGAGGCCGAAGCTGTTGATGTAGCCGGTGTCCTGCGCGGCGCGGTCGGCGACGCGCAGCTTCCAGGTGCCGTTGAGCGCTTCGCTCGACAGGTTCTTGGTGTAGGTCTGGTTGATGTTGTCGGCGCTGCCGCCGGTGCGGTTGTGCAGGTTGTAGACCGAGCCGTCCGGCGCGATCAGGTCGACGATCAGGTCGCCCTGGTAGGTGTGGACGATGTTGACCGCGATCTGGGCGTTGCTCGGCGCGTTGCCGCTGCGGCCCGACACGGCGATCGAGCTGGTGACGCCGGTGGCGTTGTTGTCGGGAATGTTGATGTCGGCGCCGTTGCTGTAAGTCTGCACGCCGCCGGCCGAAACCGTGACCGACGCGGTCTTGCTGTGGGTCGCGCCGCCGTTGTCGGCGACGGTCAGCTTGACCGTGTAGGTGCCGGCCGCGGCGTAGGTCTTGCTCGGGTTGGTCGCGGTCGAGGTGGTGCCGTCGCCGAACTCCCAGCTGCGCGAGGCGATGGTGCCGTCGCTGTCGGTCGAGCTGTCGGTGAAGCTCACCGTCAGCCCGCTGGCCGACGAGCTGAAGTTCGCCACCGGCGCGGTGTTGCCGCCCGGCGCGCCGCGGAACGCCGCGACCGCGGCCTTGGTCTGCACCAGCACGCGCTGGTTGTGGTTGCGGTCGGCGGTGCCCATGGCGATGCCGTTGTAGGTCACGTCCGGGTTCGACCAGTAGTTCAGGCGCGGGCAGCCGCCGCTGCAGGCGTAGGCCATGATCGTGCGCCACTTGTTGCCGGTGGCCGGCTCGTAGCGGTAGCCGTGGCCGTAGGCGTACGGCGTGTTGGTCGGATCGGCGGCGGGATCGTGGCGCGCCGACAGCAGGTGGCCGATTTCGTGGGCGAAGCTGTAGTAGCCGGTAGCGCAGTCGTAGTGCACGGTCGCGAACGCGGTCGCCGCGGTCGAGCCGATCGAATCGGCCAGGCCGCAGTTGCCGGCGTCGTCGATGATCAGCACGCTGACGTCGGCGGCGTTGGCGTCGCGGCTGGCATGGATGTCGTCCATGTAGCCGTCGCTGGGATTGGCGAAGCGTTCTTCGTCGGTGAAGTGGCCGTCGCCGGCCGAGGTGTACTCGACGGTGCGGTAGTTGGCCAGTTCCAGTTGGATGCCGACGTTGGAGTTGGCGTAGCCCTGGTTGCTCTCGGCGATGGCCAGATCGACCAGCGCGCGCATGTCGCCGCCGTAGGCGGTCACCGCCTGGTTGGTGGCGACGACCTGGACGCGGATGGTCGCGGTCGCGCCGGGATCCACCGCGGCCGGGCCGACCGCGGCGAGCGCGGCGCGGCTCGCCGCGCGCATGTCGATCTGCGGCAGGTCCGAATCGCGGTAGCCGGCCGGGTGGTCCGGCGGCATCCGGCTTTCGTCGACTTCGACCACGGCGTGGGTGCCGTCGGCGAGCGGACGGATGCGGTAGAGCTTGCCGTCCACGCGCACGTTGCCGGTCACGCCGTCGCCGCGGCGCACCAGCGCGACCGAGTTGCGTTCGTCGCGGCGCGTTTCGCGCGCGTCGTGCGCGGCCGCCTTGGCGTTCTCTTTCAGATGGCCGAGCCATACCGTGCCGCCGTCGCCGGTGTCGCGCGCGTTGTCGAGCACGGCATTGACCAGATGCGAGCCCAGGCGCAGCTCGATCTCGCGCGTGGCCTTGGACACGAGCCTGGCGTCGGCGCGCTGCAGTTGCAGCGAGGCGGTCGCCGGCGCGGCGGCCAGGCGCTTGGCGCCGAGCGCGGCGGCGGACGGCGCGGCGGCGATGCCGGCGCGCGCGGCGGGCGCGTCGCCGAGGAACAGCGGCTGCGCGGCGAACGCCGGCAGGATCGCGAATCCGGACAACAGTACAGCGGCACGCGCGGCATGGCGCGCGCGCAGGCGTGAGGTGGTGCGCATGTTGTTGAACCCCGAAGTAGAAGGCCGCGCTGCGGCCGCAAAGTAGGTTGAAGCGTCGATGGCGCCGGCGCGTCGCCCGCGCGCGTGGTCCGCTGCGCGTGCGCGTCCGGTCGTGTCGCGGATCGGATCGTCGGCCCGTCCGCACTACGACGCTAACGGCATCGGGCCGGCACCGGCAATGCTTCGCAAGCGCTTGCGGCGCTTACCTTCGTGATGCCTGTCATGCATCGTAAAAATGCTCGATCGGCGCGGTTTTTTACGTCTCATCCGGCGATACGGACGCAAGAAAAAACCCCGGCCGGAGCCGGGGTCTGCAACTGCTGCAATGCGATGCGCGATGCCGCGGGCAATGCGGCTGCGCCCGCGACCTCGCCCCGGCCGAAGCCGCGGCGCGATCGCCGATGCGGCGGCGGCAAGGACGCAGGCGCCTGCCGCCGCCGACGCACGTTACGGCGTGGCGGTGCGCGCCGCCTGCACCGCCGCGGCCGCGTCGACCAGACCGGCGCCGCAACCGCCCGAGCAGTTCTTGGCGGCGATCGGCCGCGCCGTGCTCTTGAGGATCTGCTCGACCTTGTCCGGCGACAGCTTCGCCGGCGCCGCGGCCTGGATCAGCGCGGCGATGCCGGCGACGTGCGGCGATGCCATCGAGGTGCCGGCCAACGGGCCGTACTTGTTGCCGGCCACGGTCGAGATGACGCCATCGGTCGCGCTCGGCCCCAGCAGGCTGTTTTCGCCGCCCGGCGCGGTCACGTCGATGGTCGCGCCGAAGTTGGAGTACGAGGCGCGCTTGCCGCTCTTGTTGGTCGCCGCGACGCTGATCGCGCCGTCGCAGCTGGCCGGCGAGTAGTTGGCGACGTCCTTGTTGCTGTTGCCCGCGGCGACGACCACGACCGTGCCGTTGGCCCGCGCCTCGGCGATGGCGGCCTGATAGGCCGGCATGGCGCTGCAAGGCTTGCCGTTGCCGAGCGAAAGATTCATCACATCGGCGCGATTGGGATTGGCGGGGACGCCGGAAACGCTGCCGCCGGAAGCCCACACGATCGCGTCGGCCACGTTCGAGCTCATGCTGGAACCGCCCTTGCCGGAAACGCGCAGCGGCAGGAGCTTGGCGTTGTACGCCACGCCAAGGCCGCCCTTGGCGTTGTTGCCCACGGCCGCGACGGTGCCGGCGACATGCGAGCCGTGCCCGTTCTTGGTCGAGTCCTCGGGATCGGGGTCGCGTGCGTCGCCGTCGCCGGACGCGCCGCAATCAGGGTCTTTGCCGGCGTCGACGCATTGCTGTCCGTAACCGGTCGCGGTGTCGATGAAGTCGTAGCCCGGCAGCAAATTGGCGGCGAGGTCCGTATGCGTGGCGTAGATTCCCGAATCGATCACCGCGACCACGATGCCGCTGCCGGTGCTCATGCTCCACGCGCTCGGCGCGCGGATGCCCGCGGCGCTATCGGCGTAATGCCACTGCTTGCTGAGGTCGGGATCGTTCGGCACCGCGAACTCGGTCTGCAGTTCGTCGATCTGGACGAACGCGACGTTGGGGTCGGCCGCGATCTGGCGCATCAGGGTTTCGGTCTGGCCGCGGTCGAGCGCGGCGTCGGTGGCGACGACGCGGGCGCCGCTGAGGATCATCGCCCGCACCGGCTTCAGCCCGAGGCCTTGCTTGAGCGAGGCCGGCAGCGCCGCGCGCGACGCGGCGGCGTTCAGCGAGGAGCGCAGGTTCTGCGGCGCCTGGGTCGGCGCGCTGCCCGGCACGTAGCCGACGATGAAACGGCTGTAGTGGCCGTTCGGCTTCAGGTTGTCGAGGTACACCTGGCCGGCCATCGCCGGCGCGGCGGCGCACAGGACGAGCGAGGTGGCGACAGCGAGCGCAAGCGCGCGGCGGGGCGAAGACTTCATGGATCGCATTCCCTAGATTGATTGAATCGGTGGTGTCGGCATTCGGCACCGCGTCCGCGGGGACCGCTGTGCGCTCTCGGGCGGGCCCGCGATACGCGCGGCCCGATCACAGACTGGCGCGGCGATGCGGTTGCGCGGCCGCGAAAGGGTCGCGCACGCCCCGAAAAATCGTGACGGACATCACGCTGAATTTCTTTTAAGACTCGTCCTACCGCGCGAATGCCTGGGTCGCCCCCGACGCTGCGCGCAACGAAAAACCCCGGCGCGGGCCGGGGTTTTCGACTGCCGCAACGCGGCGCGGCGCGGCGATGGGGCGGGCGGCCGCTGTGGCTGCGGGCCGCGCCTTTGAGGCCGAGGTTCGCGGCGGCTCAGGCCGGACCCGCGCGCCGGCGCCCGCGCCTTACTTATCCACCGCCTCGGGCTGGCGGATGATCGGCCCGAGCGAGATGTGGTTGTCCGGCTCGATGAACTGCACGTCCGGATCGGCGGCGAACGCGTTCATCAGCGCCACCGCCTCGCCGCGGCTCAGCGCCGGGCTGACGCTGAACACGTCGGCGTTGATGCCCATGCGGTGCTTCCAGGTCAGCTTGAGCCCGCTCTTGCCGGCCTGCGCGGCGGTGCGGTCCAGGCGCGGCTGCACCGCGCCTTGTTGCTTCAGCGGCTGCGAATCGTCGCGGTACTTGACGATGAACTGGCCGAACGGGCCGGCGCCGGCGGGTTCGCCGACATGGGCCTTGGGCGCGCCGGGGTCGGCGGAGAGGCGGTCGGACGGCATGGGCTTGGGCTCCGGTGCGGAAGGGGCGCCTGCGACCGCAGCCTTCGCGGGCGGCGCGGCGGCCTCGGGCGAGACGTTGCCGGCGGCGCTGCAGGCGCCGACCGCCAGGCACAACGACGCGGCGGCGGCCGAAAGGACGAGGCGACGGGACGAAGACGGCATGCGGGCGACTCCTGGCTGCGGAATGGTCTGCAACGCGCGGCGAGGCGCGCTGGGGTCGATGTAACGGCGCGCCGGCCGAACCGCGGCTGAAAGCGCGCTGGATTGTCCCACAGCGTTGCGGAGTCCGGCGTTGGGCGGTCGTTCGCGACGGCTCGCGCGGGCGCGGCGGCGGCGGCGGCGGCATCGCAAGGGCGCCGGAATTTCGGCGCCGGCGGAATGAATGCGCGGCGGCGATGCCGACGCATGAACGCTCGTCGCTGCGCCTGTGCGGAAAATCCGTTCGCGGCCTGAGGTTGTCGATCCTGTTCGCGGAGATATGTTCGCGGCGATCCTGTTCGCGGAGAGCCTGTTCGCGGCGATCCGAAGCGAAGGCGCCGGGACTGACGTTCCTCCCGCAACCAAGCCGCGCGCCGCAGCCGGGCTCGCAGTCGCTGCGCAGTTGCCCGCGGGCCCGAGGTCCCTGCCCCGGCCAAGGCTCGCATCGAAACGGGAGCCCCGCGCAATGGCGTCGCGCGCCGGAGCCGAACTGCCACAGCGAAACCGCGCGCCGGCAGCGAAGCTGCCCACGCAACCAAGCCGCTCGTACGCGACAAGCCCCGGCCGAAGCCGGGGCCCGTCTACGGCCGCCGCGGTCCGCACGGGCGCCGCGCGCACGATCGCCGGCGCGCGCGGCGCTGCCGCGAGGCGGCTTACTTCGTCGCCGCCGCCACGGCCGCCGCCGCGTCGATGATGCCGGTGCCGCAGCCCTTCGGGCACTTGTTGCTGGCGATCGGCCGCGCGGTGCTCTTGAGCAGTTGCTTGACCTGCGCCGGCGTCTTCGACGGCGCCACCGACAGGATCAGCGCCGCGGCGCCGGCCACGTGCGGCGCGGCCATCGAGGTGCCCTGGTAGTACGCATAGCCGTTGTTGCCGACGGTGGACAGCACGCCGTTGGCATCGCCGGCATACAGGGTGGTGCCGCCCGGCGCGGCGAGGTCCATGCTCTGGCCCCAGTTCGAATACGAGGCGCGCGCGCCGCTCTTGTTGCTGGCGGCGACACGGATCACGCCGTTGCAGCTGGCCGGGGTGAAGCCGGCGACGTCGACGTTGCTGTTGCCGGACGCGACCACCACGGTCGAACCGTTGGCGACGGCGGTGTCGATCGCCGCCTGCCACGCCGGCGTGTCGCTGCACGGCGCCGCGCCGCCGAGCGAGAGGTTGATGACCTCGGCCGGATTGGGATTGGCCGGAACCCCGGCGACGCTGCCGCCGGAGGCCCACACCACCGCGTCGGCGATGTCCGAATCGCCGCCGAAGCCCTGGTTGCCGAGCGCCCGGATCGGCACGATGCGCGCGTTCGGCGCCACGCCGGCGACGCCGATGCCGTTGTTGGTCACCGCGGCGACCGTGCCGGCGACATGGGTGCCGTGCAGGATGCCGGACACGTCGTTGGGATTGGCGTCGCGGCCGTCGCCGTCGTCGGACTTGCCGCAGCCGGGGTTGGCGCCGGCGTCGCGGCACTCGGCGTCGGAAAAGCCGGTGGTCGAGGAAATCATGTCGTAGCCCGGCAGCAGGTTGGCGTTGAGGTCGGTATGCGACACCACGCCGCTGTCGACCACCGCGACCACCACGCCGCTGCCGGTGCTGGCGTTCCACGCGGTCGGCAGGCGGATGCCGACGGCGCTGTCGGCGTAATGCCATTGCTTGGAGAAGTTCGGGTCGTTCGCCGTCGCCTGCACGCGGCTGATGCCGTCGCGCTGGACGAACTCGACGTTCGGATCGGCGGCGATGCGCCGCATCAACGCCGCGGCCTCGGCGCGGCTGAGGTCGGCGTCGGACTGGATCACGCGGCCGCCGGGCATCAGCATCTGGCGCAACGGGCGCAGCTGGATGCGCCGGCTCGTCGACGCCGCCGGCTTCGCGCCCGCGGCCGCCCGCTCCAGCACCTGCGCCATCGCCTTCGGATCGGCGGCCGGCACGCTGCCGCTGCGCAGCTTGACGATGAAGCGGCTGTTGCCGTGGTCGAGAAGATTGCCGAGGTAGACCTGGCCGGCGAACGCCGGCGCGGCGAGGCCGGCCAGGGCCAGCGCGGTGGCGGCGGCGAGCAGGGTCTTGCCGGTCGTACGGTGGGTGAAGCTGGGCATCGTCGAGCGCTCCTGAAGGGGTTGCGAATGCGGCGCGCGGACGCCGCGCCGGTTACGCGGCGCGGCGGCGCATGGCGTGGGCAGACCGCGAAGGACAGGTCCGGCGTCGATGGTTGCGGACAGTGGAGCGCGGCGGCGCAGCCGAACGGGCGCGCCGGCCGCGTCGGAACGCAAACCCGGTCGCAATCGGATCGAATTCGGACGAGTCCTAGAAAGGCTCCCGTACGCAGGCGCCCGGCCAGATCGATAACGCGGCGGCTCCCTGTAGGAGCGGCGCGAGCCGCGACCGCGGTACCGCGCCTACGACGTCAGCAACCATCGAGCGCGGCGCTCGACGCCGCCGCGGGCTGCGGCCGGCTGCGTCGTATGTGCGGTGGCGCGGTCGCGGCTTGCGCCGCTCCTACAGGGGGCGACCGAAGGATTCGCGGATGAGCGGAACCGCAAAAAAAAACCCGGCCGAAGCCGGGGCTGGGTCGCATCGCTGAGCGCGGCCCGAAGGCCGCGCGGCGGCGATCAGAAGGTGATGCTCCAGTTGTTGATGTAGCCCGTGTCCACCGACGCGCGGTCGGCCGCACGCAGCTTCCAGGTGCCGTTCAAGGCTTCGCTCGACAGGTTCACCGTGTAGGTCTTCTTGATGTTGTCGGTGCCCGAGCCGGTACGGTTGTGCAGGTTGTAGACCGAACCGTCCGGCGCGATCAGATCGACGATCAAATCGCCCTGATACGTGTGGACGATGTCGACCGCGACCTGGGTGTTGCTCGGCGCGTTGCCGGTGCGGCCGCTGACGCTGATCGAGCTGGTCGCGCCGGTGGCGTTGTTGTCCGGGATGTTGACGTCGGCACCGTTGCTGTAGGTCTGCACGCCGCTGCTGCCGACCGTGACCGTGGCGGTCTTGGTGTTGGTCGCGCCGGCGTTGTCGGTGACGGTCAGGGTGACGGTGTAGCTGCCCGCCGCGCTGTAGGTCTTGCTCGGATTGGTCGCGGTGGAGGTCGTGCCGTCGCCGAAGTTCCAGCTGCGCGAGGCGATGCTGCCGTCGCTGTCGGTCGAGCTGTCGGTGAAGCTCACCGTCAGCCCGCTCGCCGACGAGCTGAAGTTCGCCACCGGCGCCTGGTTGCCCGGCGTGCCGCCGGCCGCAGCGACCGCCGCGGCGGCGTCGACCAGGCCCGAACCGCAGCCGCCGGAGCACTTGTTCGCCGCGATCGGGCGCGCGGTGCTCTGCAGGATCTGCAGGATCTGCGCCGGCGTGCGCGGGCTCGGCGCCGCGGCCTGGATCAGCGCGGCGATGCCGGCGACGTGCGGCGACGCCATCGAGGTGCCGGCCATCGGGCCGTAGGCGTTGCCGCTGACGGTCGAGATGATGCCCTCGGTCGAGCTCGGTCCGAAGATGCCGTTCTCGCCGCCGGGCGCGGTGACGTGGATGGTCGCGCCGTAGTTCGAGTACGACGCGCGCGAGCCGGCCTTGTTGCTGGCGGCGACGCGGATCACGCCGTTGCAGCTGGCCGGAGTGAAGCCGGCGACGTCGACGTTGTCGTTGCCCGCGGCGACCACCACGGTCGAACCGTTGGCGATGGCCGTGTCGATCGCCGCCTGCCACGCCGGCGTGTCGCTGCACGGCGCCGGGCCGCCGAGCGAGAGGTTGATGATCTCGGCCGGATTGGCGTTGGCCGGAACCCCGGCGACGGTGCCGCCGGAGGCCCACACCACCGCGTCGGCGATGTCGGAATCCGAACCGAAGCCCTGGTTGCCGAGCGCGCGCACCGGCACCACCTTGGCGTTGTAGGCCACGCCGGCGCCGCCGGCGCCGTTGTTGGTCACCGCCGCGATCGTGCCGGCGACGTGGGTGCCGTGGACGATGTTCGACGAATCGTTCGGGTTCGAATCGCGGCCGTCGCCGTCGTCGGACTTGCCGCAGCCCGGGCTGGCGCCGGCGTCGCGGCACTCGGCGTCGGAGAAGCCGGTGGTCGACGAAATCATGTCGTAGCCCGGCAGGATGTTGGCGTTGAGGTCGGTGTGCGACAGGATGCCGCTGTCGACCACCGCGACCACGATGCCGGTGCCGGTGCTGCTGTTCCACGCGGTCGGCGCGCGGATGCCGACGGCGCTGTCGGCGTAGTGCCACTGCTTGCTGAAGCTGGGATCGTTCGGGGTCGCGAACGCGTGGCGGATGCCGTCGACCTGGACGAACTGCACGTTCGGATCCGCGGCGATCTGGCGCATCAGCGCGGCGGCTTCGTCGCGGCCGAGCGCGCGATCGGAGGCGATCACGCTGGCGCCGGGCACCAGCATGCGCCGCACCTGATGCACGCCGAAGCGCGCGCCCTTGGACGCGGCCGGCAGCGCGAGCTTCGCCGCGGCGGCGTCGAGCGAGCGCGTCAACGCCGCGCCGCCGCTGGCGGCGGCGCTGTCGTTCTTGTACTTGACGATGAAGCGGCTGTAGCTGCCGCCGGCCTTGAGCGCGCCCAGGTGGGCGTCGCCGGCGAACGACGGCGCGGCCAGCGCGGTCAGCGCGAGCGCGGTGGCGGCGGCGAGCAGATGCGGACGGTGGCCGCGGACGGAACGCAACGACATGGTGTACCCCTCGAAAGTAAGCGCCGCGATGCGGCGAAAGGAACGTTCCGGCGCGCGGATGTGGCGGGGCCGGGGGACGCGGGAACGTCGTCAAGGGCGCGCGTGGGGTCGCGCCTGGGAGCACACGCTAGTGGTTGCGGTGGCATGCGAACAGGTGTTGCAAGCGTCAATTGAGTGCGTAGGTTCGATGTCAATCACAGTCCGCGCATCGGTAATGAAGCGTTCGTGCGCCGGCGCATTCGCGTGCTGTTCTCGCCTTTTTCCCGGCGCATCGTTTTCCCTGTAGGAACGGCGCGAGCCGCGACCGCGACACCGCAAAAACGGCGCCTGCAACCTATGCACGCATCGTCTTGCGGCTGCGTCGCACGAACGCGGTTTGCGCCGGACGCCGCGTTGTCGCGGTCGCGGCTCGCGCCGCTCCTACAGGGAGCAACGAGCATCGCGAACGAAAAAGCCCCGGCCGAAGCCGGGGCTTTGCGGTGCATCGGCTATCGCGGCCATCGCCGGCCGCGACGCGATCAGAACGTCACGGTCCAGCTGTTGATGTAGCCGGTGTCGACCGACGCGCGATCCGCCGCGCGCAGCTTCCAGGTGCCGTTGAGCGCTTCGCTCGACAGGTTCACGGTGTAGGTCTGGTTGATGTTGGCGGTGCCGCCGCCGCTGCGGTTGTGCAGGTTGTAGACCGAACCGTCCGGCGCGATCAGGTCGACGATCAGGTCGCCCTTGTAGGTGTGGACGATGTTGACCGCGACCTGGGCGTTGCTCGGCGCGTTGCCGGTGCGGCCGGACACGCTGATCGAGCTGGTCACGCCGGTGGCGTTGTTGTCCGGGATGTTGAAGTCCGCGGTGTTGCTGTAGGTCTGGGTGCCCGGGTTCGGGTTGCCGCCGCCGAGCGAGTCCAGCGCCGCCTTGGCGTCGACGATGCCGGTGCCGATGAGCTGGTCCGGGGTGGTCGGGAACGCACGCGCGGTGTTCTTGAGGATGGTCTCGATCTCGGCCGGAGTCTTCGGCGTCGTCGCCTTGGCCTGCAGCAGCGCGACCACGCCGGCCACGTGCGGCGTCGCCATCGAGGTGCCGCCGTAGGACGCGTAGCTCTCCGAACCCGGCGTGGTGGTGCCCGAGTTCAGCGTCGACAGGATGTTCGAGCCCGGCGCGGCCACGTCGACCACGGCGCCGTAGTTCGACTTCTGCGTGCTGCTCCACACCGAACGCTTGCCGGCGCTGTCGACCGCGCCGACCGCGACCACGTTGTTGCAGTTGGCCGGACGCGCGTTGGACGCGTTGACGTTGCTGTTGCCGGCCGCGACCACCACGGTCACGCCGCGCGAGACCGCGCCGTCGATCGCCGCCTGGTAGGTCGAACCGCAGGCGCCGCTGCCGCCGAGCGACATGTTGATGACTTCGGCCGGATTCGGATTGGCCGGAACGCCCGAGACGGTGCCGCCCGAAGCCCAGGTGATCGCGTCGGCGATGTCGGCCAGGGTGCCGCCGCACTTGCCGAGCACGCGCACCGGCACGACCTTGGCGTTGAACGCGGTGCCGGCGACGCCGGCGGCGTTGTTGGTCACCGCCGCAACGGTGCCGGCGACGTGGGTGCCGTGCCAGCTCGAGTTGCTGCTGTAGGTGACGCCGCATTCGCCGGCGGCGAACCAGTCGCCCTGATCGGCGGGATTGGAATCGCGACCGTTGCTGTCGCGCGCGGCGGTCGAGTCGCTGATGAAGTCGTAGCCGGCCAGGATGTTGGCGTTGAGGTCGCTGTGGCTGGTGATGCCGGTGTCGATCACCGCCACGACCACGCCGGTGCCGGTGCTGACGTCCCAGGCCTGCGCGGTGTTGATGCCCGACGCGCCATAGCCCCATTGCTCGCCGAAGCGGGTGTCGTTGGGGGTGAAGAACGCGGTCATCGGCGCGTTTTCTTCGACGTATTCCACGTTCGGATCGGCGGCGATCTGGGCCATCAGCGAGCGCGTTTCGACCGCGTCGAGACGACGGCCGGCCTGGACCACGTCGGCGCCGGTGCCGATGCGGCGCAGGTGCTTGAGGCCGAGCTTGGCGCCCTTGCCGGAGAAGCTGGCGGCGGCGGCGTCGAGGGCGCTGTTGAGGGTGGCGGCGTTGCTGCGCTCGGCGCTGCCGGCGCGGTACTTGACGATGAACTGGCCGTTCGGGGTGGCGTTGGCCAGCGCGGCGAGGTTGATCCGGTCGGCGGCGGACGCCGACATCGCTACGCACGACAGCGCGGCCACGGTGGCGGCGGCGAGCGCGTGCTGGCGCAGCGCGCCGTTGGAGCGGTAGGACATGGTGGAACCCCCAAAATCGAAGTGCCGCTGTGCGGCGTCTCAACGCGCGGTACTCGGGCGGCCACGTCCTTGTCTGCACACGCCAGCGTCCACGCTGTTTGTGTACGGACTCGGTGTTGTCCCGGTCCGCCCTAACACGCTACGGCGTCATTTGAAGTGCCAACAAGCCGGTTCGGGTGTTCAGACAGGGCACGACTCGTGAGCGAGATCGCAGATTCGGACTTCGGTGGCGCGATCGGCTTTGCCGAAGCGGCTGCATCGCGGGTGTTTGAAACGCATACACGACGACGCGCGAACTGCGCTCGAGCGACGGTTCGATGGGTAGGAAGTTGCGGCGATGAAACATCGTCGATGCACGCTCGCTGCGCGCGTCGCACCGGCCAGATATGTGTGCCGGGTGTACGCATACGATCGCGGGCTCGAGCCTGCGCGTGCGGCGCCGGCGATGCGGCGCACGGTCTTGCAGGATTTGGATCGTGCCAAGCGCGCTTCAGGCCGGAGCTTGCCGGCCGAATCAGGAAGTCGCGCCGACCTGCGCAACGCTGGCGTTCGCGCCAGAGCCGGATCGTGGCAAACGCGTCGCGGCCCGAAGCTTGCCGGCCGAATCAAGACGCTGCGCAAATGCACGCAACGCCGGCAACCCACCCGCGTTCGCGCACGAGTCGGATCGCGCCGAACGCATTGCGGCCGCAACCGGCCGGCTTACAGCATCCCGGTCTCGAGCCGCGCCGCCTCGGACATCATGTTGCGGTTCCACGGCGGATCGAACACCAGCTCGACGTCGGCCTCGGCCACGGTCGGGATCATTTCCAGCTTGCTGCGCACATCGTCGACCAGGATGTCGCCCATGCCGCAGGCCGGCGCGGTCAGGGTCATGCGCACCTCGACCGTGCGCTGGCCGTCGTCGCGGTGCTTGACCCCGGCCTCGTAGACCAGGCCGAGCTCGACCACGTTGATCGGGATCTCCGGATCGAAGCAGGTGCGCAGCTGCTGCCACACCAGCCGCTCGACCGCCTCGTCGTCGGCGCCGGCGGGCAGCTCCAGCGGCTCCGGCGGCTCCTTGCCGATGGCGTCGGCGTCGCGGCCGTGGATGCGGAACAGGTTGCCCTCGACGAAGACGGTGTAACTGCCGCCGAGCGCCTGGGTGATATAGCCCACGCTGCCGGCCGGCAGGGTCACCTGCTCGCCTTGGGGCACCATGACGACGGCGCAATCGCGCTCGAAACGGACGGGTTCGCTGCTGCGGGAATACATGCGTGAAAGATGGGGGTGCCGGGGGACGGCTCAAGAGGCGCCATTCTACCGGCCGCGGGCGGCTATGCTGTAGGGCTTGCCCCCGCCCACAGTGTTCCGCCGATGACCGTCGCCTCGCCCGACCGCCCCGCCCCGCGCAGCGCCGCCGGTCCGCGCCCGGATGCCCGTCCGGGCCCACGCCTGTATTCCTGGCTGCTGATCGCCCTGGGCACGTTCGGCTTCGCCGCGTTCTGGGTCCTGGCGGCGCTGGCCTTCGACCGCCAGTTGGGCTGGATGGCGGTGATCGGCGCGCTCGACATCGCCTGGATGCTGCGCCTGGGCGGCTGGCGCCCGGGCTGGAAGCGCGCCGTGGCCGGCGCCGCGGCGACCGCGCTGATCGTCGCGGTGGCCAACTGGGGCATCGTCGCCGGCCAGCTCAGCGGGCCGTTCGGGCTGGACCTGATCTCCTCGGCCGGCAAGCTCGGGCCGAATCTGTTCCTGACCCTGTTCCAGCTGGCCAGCTCCGGGCTGGACCTGGTGTTCATGGTCGTGGCGCTGGCGGTGGCGGCGTTCGCCTCGCGCTGAGCGCGGCCGGGTTCCGGCTGCGCATCTCCGTGTAGGAGCGGCGCGAGCCGCGACCGCGACAACACAACTGCGACGAAGGTTACGGCGTAGGTGCGTTGTCGCAGTCGCGGCTCGCGCCGCTCCTACAGGCAGCTACGGCTAGCCCCGCTCAAGCCGCCGCGGCGAAGCCGATGTCGTGTAGGCAGGCGACGAACAGCCGCGCCGCTTCTTCGATCTCCGCCACCGACAACGCGCCGTAGCCGAACAGCAACCCGGCGCGCTGCGGCGGGCTGATGTAGCACGGCGCCACCGAGTACAGCCCCAGCCCGCGCGCCTGGGCGTGGGCGATGAAGGCCTCGCCCTCGGCCGGGCTGCGCCCGCGCAGCCACACCAGCAGGTGCATGCCGGCGCGCGAGTCCTGGATCTCCAGCGCGTCGCCGGCCAGCCGGCGCAACGCCGACAGCAGCGCGTCGCGGCGCTGGCGCAGGGTCTTGGCGGTGCGGCGCAGGTGCCGCTCGAAGCCGCCGTCGGCGAGGAACTGGGCCAGCGCGGCCTGCTCGATCCCGGGCGAGCCGAAATCGTCGACCCATTTGGCCGAGATGAAATCCTCGCGCAGCCCCGGCGGCACCACCATGTAGCCGAGCCGCAGCGACGGAAACAGCACTTTCGAAAAGGTGCCGACGTAGATCGTGCGGCGCGCGTCGTCGAGCCCGTACAGCGCCGCGTGCGGCTGCGCGTCGAAGCGGAATTCGCCGTCGTAGTCGTCTTCGAAGATCCAGCATTCGTGGCGGCGCGCGTACTCCAGCAGCGCGCGCCGGCGCGGCAGCGACATCAGCGCGCCGGTCGGGAACTGGTGCGAGGGCGTGGTGCAGATCAGCCGCGGCGGCCGCTCCGGCAGCAGGTCGGTGCGCAGGCCTTCGGCGTCGACCGGAATCGGCCGCAGCCGCGCGCCGTGGATCTGCAAGGCTTCGCGCACGGCGAAGTAATGCGGGTCTTCCAGCGCCGCTTCGTCGCCGTCGTCGAGCAGCACCCGCGCGGTCAGCGCGATCGCCTGCTGGGTGCCGGCGACGATCACCACGTCCTCGGGCGCGGCGCGCACGCCGCGGCGCAGCGACAGGTAGTCGCAGACCGCGGTGCGCAAAGCCGGCAGGCCCTGCGCGGTCGGGTAGTTCGGCGGCGTGTAGGCGGCCGCGTGCGACAGCGCGCGCGCCCAGGCCGAGGTCAGCAGCGGATTGGTGAACGGCACGCCGTACTGGAAGCTGTGCACGGTGCCGGGCAGGCGCCGGCCGGGGATGTTGGCGTGGTCGTGGTAGCGGCGCAGGCGCTGGGCGTAGGCGCTTTGCGCCGGCAGCCGCGACGGCGGCTCGCTCGGCGGCTGCGCCGGCGCGCCGGGCAGCACCACGAAGCTGCCCGAGCCGACCCGCGCCTGCATGAAGCCTTCCGCGCGCAGTTGCTCGTAGGCGGCCAGCACGGTGTTGCGCGACAGCCCCAGTTGCTGGGCCAGCAGCCGGCTCGGCGGAAAGCGCATCCCGGCCGGCAGGCGCCCGGCCAGCACCGCGTCCTTGAGCGAGCGGACCAATTGGCCGTGCAGCGGGCCGCGGCCGTCGAGCGGCAGGTACATGGGCGGACTCCCGATTGGCCCTGTCGCGGGCCGTTGCGCAGCGAGTGTGCCAAGCCGATTCGCCGCTGACGAGGCGCCGGGCCCGCGCGAACGCGGGTTTGCCGGTCCGGGCACATCGACGCCGCGAGACCGGCGCAATGCCGGCGGCCCGGCGGTGCCGCCCGGCGCGCGGCCCGCAGCGCCGGCCGGACCGGATTGGCTCCTGCGCTCCCGGGCTAATTGGCCCTCCAGATGACGGCCGCGGCTGGCTAGCTTAGGGGCCAACCGCAAGCCGGTACGCCGCCGAGGCCCCCATGAGCGTGCAACACCACCGCATTCATTTCGCCGAACACCTGGACCTGAGCGCGGCTGCGGTCCGGGACGGTTCCACCTTGCACATGGTCCGCGCCAGCGGCCGCGCCGTGCAGCTCGACCTGCCGCCGAACTGGCTGTCGCTGTGGCTGCCGCTGCGCGGCCCGCTGCGGCTGGAAGCCGCCGACAGCGCCTGGGACCTCGCCCCTGGCCACCTGCAGGTCTGGCGCGACAGCCGCCTGCGCAGCAGCGCGCGCGGCCCCTGCTGGTGGCTGTGCCTGTGCGGGCCCGACACGGCATGGAAACCGCATCTGGACGGCGCCCCGCAGGCGCAGGGCAACGACCTGTTCCCGTGGGAAGGCGCGGCGCCGCGCGAAGCCAGCCGGCTGCTGGTGCGGCTGGGCCGATTGGACGCGCGCCCGAACGAACTGTCCGCCAACGGCCCGACCCTGCTGCGCACCCTCGGCGCGCTGCTGCGCGACGAGCAGCGCGACCTGCTGGAACGGCTGCCGCGTTGCAGCGGCCGCACCCTGCGCCGGCGCCAGCAGACCCTGCTGCGGCTGCTGCGCGTGCAGCACCTGATCCGCCGCCATCCCGACGTGCGCCTGGACCTGGGCCGGCTCGCCCGCAGCGCCAGCTATTCGCCGTGCCACCTGATCCGGATCTACCGCGAAGTGTTCGACGAAACCCCGACCGAATACGCCGCGCGGCTGCGCTCGGACCGCGCCTGGCGCATGGTCCGCGACACCCGCATGCCGGTGTGCGAGATCACCGAGGCGCTCGGCTTCGAAAGCCAGAGCGCGTTCTGCCGCGCGTTCAAGAACTCCTTCGGCGTCACCGCCACCCAGGCGCGGCGCGCGGAAAGCGCGCGCATCGCCCGCGGCCGCGCCGCGTGAGCGCTGCATCCATCCGCGCGATCGCCGCGTAACGCTGCGAACGCTTCCCGCCGCGGCGGCCTCGCCGGCGCGGCCCATCCGTCACCCGCCCGCCACCGAGCCCGCCATGACCGCCGCCTTCCGCTCCGCCCGCTCCCTGCCGCTGTGGACCCTCATCGGCGGCCTCATCGCCGCCACCCTCGATATCAGCTACGCGATCAGTTATTGGGGCCTCACCAAGGGCGTGCCGGCCGAACGCGTGCTGCACAGCGTCGCCTCCGGCCTGATCGGCCGCGAGGCCGCGCTCGGCGGCGGCGCCGGCACCGCGGCGCTGGGCCTGTTCCTGCACTACTTCATCGCCGTGCTGATGGCCGCGGCCTATGCCGTCGGTGCGAGCAAGCTGGCGTGGATGCGCCGCAGCCCGTGGCTGGCGGCGACCCTGTACGGCCTGTGGCTGTTCGTGGCGATGAATTTCATCGTCGTGCCGTTGTCGCGCGCCGGCATGAAGGGGCTGCCGCCGGATCCGGTGTGGATCGGGCTGAGCATCCTGGTCCACATCGTGTTCGTGGCCTGGCCGATCGCCTGGGCGGTCAATCGTGCCTTGAACGCGAAGGGCGGCCTGCATGCGCGCTGATCCCGGCAAGACCCGCTCGCCTCAAGCCGGCGCCCGGGTACGACGCTTCGAACTCGGCGCTGCCTGCCTGGCCGCCGCGCTCGCCCTGAGCTTGAGCGTCGGCTGCCTGGCCCAGGCCGGCACCGCACCGGCCGCGACCGCCGCGACCGCGAACCCGGCCGCCATCGCCTTCCCCGCCGGCTACACGCGCTGGACCCACATCAAGAGCGGCCTGATCACCTCCGCCCACGCCGCGTTTCCGCGCTTCGGCGGCCTGCACCACGTCTACGCCAATCCGGCCGCGCTGCAGGGCCTGCGCGGCGGCGCCTATCCCGACGGCGCGGTGCTGGTCTACGACCTGTTCGAAACCCGCGACAACGCCGGCATCGTCGACCAAGGCCCGCGCCGGCACATCGACGTGATGGTCAAGGACAGCGCGCGCTTCCAGGCCAGCGGCGGCTGGGGCTACGCCGAATTCGCGGCCGGCGAGCGCAGCGACCGCTTGAAGGGCGCCGAACGCGACGGCTGCGCGGCCTGCCACGCGACCCGGCGCGCGCACGGCGATGTGTTCAGCGAATGGGGCAATGCCGGCGAAGCCGACGCTTCGAGCTAGTGAGCGCTCGCCGCGGCCGATCGGGCAGCGCCGAGGCCGAAGCCCCGCCATAGGGGCTCCGCAACTGCGAGGCAGGTAGCGGAAGGGGCTTCAGCCGCGACGCATTTCGACCGCAGGGCCGGAAAACCCGATCCGCCCAAGCCCCGCCCCGCCCGAAATGCGAGAATCCGTCCTCGCCCCCCCACCGTCCCGGCCGCCGCACGCGGCGCCGGCGCGGCATTACCGCCGCGCTCCGCCAAGCGGCCGGCAGGACAGACCATGATCGCCAACGACGTACTGCGCAGCATCCGTTACATGCTCGACCTGAGCGACCAGAAGGTGGTCGAGATCGTCCATCTGGCCGACCCCGGCTTCGCGCTCGAAAAAGCCGACGTGCAAGCCTTCCTCAAGAAAGACGAGGACGAAGGCTACGCGCCGTGCGACGACGCCGTGCTCGCGCGCTTCCTCGACGGCCTGGTGTTCCACTACCGCGGCCGCGACGAAAGCCAGCCGCCGCGGCCGCTGGAAAAGCGCGTCAGCAACAATCTGGTGCTGAAGAAGCTGCGCGTCGCCTTCGAGCTCAAGGACCTCGACATGCATCAGGCCTTCGCCGATGCGGGCTTCCCGGTGTCGAAACCCGAACTGAGCGCGCTGTTCCGCCAGAGCGACCACAAGAACTTCCGCGCCTGCGGCGATCAGATGCTGCGCAACTTCCTCAAGGGCTTGACCTTGCGGATTCGCGGCGCCAATTGAGCGACGGCGGCAGCGGCCGCCGACCGTCACGGGTGGGAACGGGCGCGTGGTTATCCGCGCCCGTTCCGACCAGCGACGGGCGGCTCAATGCCCGCCGTCGAGCGCCTTCAACTCCGACACCAACGCGCTCGCCATCTCCGCGCCGTCGCCGTACAGCATGCGGGTGTTGTCGGCGTAGAACAGCGCATTCTCGATCCCGGCGAAACCGGTGCCCTTGCCGCGCTTGATCACGATGGTGTTGCGCGAATTGACCACGTCGAGGATCGGCATGCCGTAGATCGGCGAGGCCGGGTCGGTCTTGGCGACCGGATTGACCACGTCGTTGGCGCCGATCACCAGCGACACGTCGGTGGTGGCGAATTCGGGATTGATGTCGTCCATGTCGGCGATGAGGTCGTACGGCACGCCGGCTTCGGCGAGCAGCACGTTCATGTGCCCGGGCATGCGGCCGGCGACCGGATGGATCGCGAACTTCACCTTGACCCCGCGGTCCATCAGCTTCTGCGCCAGCTCCCAGATCTTGTGCTGGGCCTGCGCCACCGCCAGGCCGTAGCCGGGCACGATCACCACGCGTTCGGCGAAGGCCATCATCGCGGCGACGTCGCCGGCTTCGATCGGCTTCTGGGTGCCGGCGATTTCCTGCGCCTGGCCGCCGCCGCCGAAGTTCGAGAACAGCACGCCGCTGATCGGCCGGTTCATCGCCTTGGCCATCAAGCGCGTCAGCAGCATGCCGGCCGCGCCGACCATGGTGCCGGCGATGATCAGCGCCTCGTTGCCGAGCACATAGCCTTCGAACGCCACGGCCAGGCCGGTGAAGGCGTTGTACAGCGAGATCACCACCGGCATGTCGGCGCCGCCGATCGGCAGGGTCATCAGCACGCCGAGCGCCAGCGCGGCGACGAAGAAGGCGATGATGACGCCGACGTTGAGGGTCATGAACGCGGCGATGCCGAGCACCACCACCGCCAGCGCGACCACGGCGTTGAACGCCTGCTGGCCGGGGAACACCACGCGCTTGTCCAGGCGCCCGTCGAGCTTGGCCCAGGCGATCACCGAACCCGACAGCGACACCGCGCCGATCGCCGCGCCGACCACCGCCAGCACCAGCGCCACGGTCGGCGTGTGCATCGCGATCACGCCGCGTTCGAGCTGCGCCTGCAGCGGGTCGGCCGGCATCTGCGCGGCCAGCCGCAGCAGTTCGACCGCGCCGATCGCCGCCGCCGAACCGCCGCCCATGCCGTTGTACAGCGCGACCATCTGCGGCATGTCGGTGATGGCGACCTTCTTGCCCGAGATCCACGCCGCCGCGGTGCCCAGCAGCAAGGCCGTGGCGATCAGGCCGAGGTTGTGCAGGCCCGGCAGGAACAGCGTGGCCACGGTCGCGATGATCATGCCCGCGCCGGCCCAGCGGATGCCGCTGCGCGCGCTGACCGGCGAAGCCATGCGTTGCAGGCCGAGCAGGAACAGGGTCGCGGCGACCAGATAACTCAACTTCACTACAGTCGAAAGGACGTCCATCAGCGCGCGCGCTCCAGAGAACGATAACTGCCCGAGCGGCAGCACCCAACCGAGAAAGGAAGCAGCGGCGCAGGCGGCCGCGACGAAGACGGCGGCCGCGGCCGCCGCGAGGTACCGCACCGGCGGCGCATCAACCGCCCGCCTTGCCGCCCGGCGCCTTGCTGGACTTGAACATCTCCAGCATGCGCTCGGTCACCACGTAGCCGCCGGCGGCGTTGCCCGCGCCGAGCAGCACCGCGACGAAGCCGATGGCTTTTTCCAGCAAGGTGTCGGCGTGGCCGAGCACGATGATCGCGCCGATCAGCACGATCCCGTGGATGAAGTTGGAACCCGACATCAGCGGGGTGTGCAGGATCACCGGCACCCGCGAGATGATTACGTGGCCGGCGATCGCGGCCAACATGAAGATGTACAGCGCCACGAACCCGTCGCTCATCCGTTCCGTCCCCATGCGATGTCCGGGCCATCATAACCGGCCGTGAATGCGGCGCCACCGTTGTCAACCGATCCGGACCGCGGGCGTTCCCGGATTGCGTAAGCGCCGCACATTCCGGCGCAGGGATCCGCCGCATGGCCGACACCATTCATCCTCATCGCCGTCCCCGCCGCCGGCACGCCCGCCGCCGCCCGGGCGCGCGCGGCTGAGGCGCCCGAGCGTGCTGCAACCGCCCGCCGCCCGTATCCTGGAGGCCGTGAGCGTCGACCACGACCCGCTGCCGCCGAACGACCCGCTGGAGCATCGCTACGACGCTCGCGGGCCGCAGCGTGCGCAGGCGTCGGGCCCGCGGCCGCCGGCGGACGCGCCGCGACCGGCCCGCGCCGCCTACGGCGAGGCCGTTCGCGGCGACGCCGAGGACGCGCTGCCGCCGCTGCCCGAGCCCGAACCGGCGCCGGCGCGGCTGCCGGCCAGCCTGGAGGAATTCCTCGCCGGCCTGGGCTCGCGCGCGTTCCGCTTCGCCGAACTGGGCCTGCGCCACCGCGAGGACGCGCTGGACGCGGTCCAGGACGCGATGATGAAGATGCTGGGTTACCGCGAGCGTCCGGCGCAGGAATGGACGCCGCTGTTCTGGAGCATCCTGCGCAGCCGCATCGTCGACGTGCAGCGGCGCCGGGCGTTCCGCCTGCGCTGGCTGCTGCCGGCGGCGCGCAACGAGGACGACTCGCCGGCCGACTGGGCCGACGACGGCCCCGACCCGCAGCGCGCCCACGACGGCCGCGAAGCCTACGGCCGGCTGGCGCAGGCGCTGCAACAACTGCCGCGGCGACAACGCGAAGCGTTTTCGCTGCGGGTCCTGGAAGAACTCGACGTCGCCACGACCGCGCGGGCGATGGGCTGCAGCGAAGGCGCGGTGAAGACGCATCTGTCGCGGGCGCGCGAAGCGCTGCAGCGGCAATTGGAGGAATGGCGATGAACACCGACCCGCGCAGCGCCGAAGGCCGCACCCCGGCGCCGCACCGCGCAAGCCCGGCGGCCGATGCGGATGCGCGTTTCGACGCGGCCCTGCGCGCTTTGCACGCGCAGTCGCTCGAACGCGTGAGCCCGCAGGTCCGCCAGCGGCTGCGCACGATCCGCAGCGAGGCCGCCGCGCAGCCCCAGCGGGGCCGCGGCGGCCTCCTCGGCTGGGCCCTGGCCAGTTCCGGCGTGGCCGCGATCGCCCTGGCGCTGGGCCTGCAGTTCGTCGGCGGCGGCGTGCCCGCGCCGGGCCCGGCGACGGCGCCGGTCGAAGTCGCCGCGGCGCCGTCGCGCGCGGCCGCCGCGCCGGTCGCGGTCGAGACCGGCTACGACCCGGACACCGCGGTCGCCACCCTCGACGAAAACCCCGATCTGTACCTGTGGCTGGCGTCCAATTCCGACGCCCTGCCGCGCACCCACGTGGAGTGACCGCCATGCGCCGTACCTTCTTCCGCCGCGCCGGCCTCGCGCTCGCCCTGGCCGCGCTCGCCGCGCCGGCGCTGGCCGCGCCGCCGGCTCCTGCCTCGGCCTCGGCTTCGGCCGCCAACCTGCCGGCCTGGGACCAGCTCAGCCAGGCCCAGCGCGAACAACTGATCGCGCCGATGCGCGACCGCTGGAACACCCAGCCCGACGAGCGCCAGAAGATGCTCGACCGCGCCCGCCGCTGGCAGCAGATGACGCCCGAGGAGCGCCGCGAGGCGCGCAACGGCATGAAGCGCTGGGAAGGGCTGGATCCGGAGGAGCGCGGGCAGATGCGCGCGCTGTTCGCCAAGATGCGCGGCCTCGACGACAACGGCAAGCGCGCGCTGATGGAGAAGTGGCGCGCGATGACGCCCGAACAGCGCCGCGCCTGGGTCCAGGCCAACCCGCCGCCGCCGAAGCCGCACGGCGACCATCCGTTCGGGCCGCCGCCCCCGCCGCCGCCGCGCAATTGACGACGAACCGCCGCAAAAGCCGCGCCCGCCCCCTGCAGGAGCGGCGCGAGCCGCGACCGCGCCACCGCAACAACGTCGCAACAGGCCGCAGCCGTACGCAATCGATCCCGAGTTGCCGCGAACGCCGCGCCGCCTCCCCTGTAGGAACGACGCAAGTCGCGACCGCGCAACCGCAACAACGACGCAACAGGCCGCAGCCGCACGCAATCGATCCCGAGTTGCCGCGAAAACCGCGCGGCCTCCCCGTAGGAGCGACGCAAGTCGCGACCGCGAAGCCGCAACAACGACGCAACAGGCCGCAGCCGCACGCAATAGATGCCGAGTTGCCGCGAACGCCGCGCCGCCTCGCTGTAGGAGCGACGCAAGTCGCGACCGCGAAGCCGCAACGACGACGCAGCGGCCCGCCGGTGTACGCAATCGATCGCGACAGCGGCGTAGATGCGGTTTCGCGGTCGCGACTCGCGTCGCTCCTACAGCGGGCGTTACAGGGTTCAACCTCCGCGCGAACGCGGAGATCCGATGCTGCGGGGCAGGAACCTGGGCAGCGTTCGGATCTCCGCGTTCGCCGGTTCCGTTTCGCCGGCGATGCGGGCTCCGCTGCTGCGGCACAGCCTCGAAACCCGAGGCTCGCGGTTGCAAGAGCGCCTTCAGGCCCGACGCCTTTTTCTCAGCGCATCGCGATCTGCAACAACAGCGCCGGGCCCGACGGCCCTCCCACAAAAAAGGCCCGCACAAAGCGGGCCTGTTCGCACCGACCGCTTACGCCGCCGCGCTCTGCGCCTCGGCCTTGCGCTCCGGCCACACCGTCTTGGCCAGCAGCTCGTCGTTCCAGTCGTACTTGAGTTCGCCGCCGTCGACGAACAGGCTGACGAAGTTGAACACGTTGCGGGCGAACATCTCGCTGGCATGCACCGCGCCGGCGCTGGCGAGGTTCAGCGGGCCGGCGATGATCACGCCGTCGGCGTCGATGGTTTCGCCGGGACGGGTCAGTTCGCAGTTGCCGCCGGTTTCCGCGGCCAGGTCGACCAGCACGCTGCCGGGCTTCATCCCGGCGATCATCGCCGCGGTCACGATCTTCGGCGCCGGCCGCCCCGGCACCGCGGCGGTGCAGACGATCACGTCGATGTTCTTGAGGTGCTCGCCGAGCCGGCGCTGCTGTTCGGCGCGCTCCTCGTCGGTGAGCTGGCGCGCGTAGCCGCCCTCGCCCGCGGCGCTGACGCCGAGGTCGAGGAACTTGCCGCCGAGCGATTCGATCTGCTCGCGCGTTTCCGGACGCACGTCGAAGCCTTCGACCTGCGCGCCCAGGCGCTTGGCCGTGGCCACCGCCTGCAAGCCGGCGACGCCGGCGCCGACGATGAGCACGCGCGAGGGCCGGATGGTGCCGGCGGCGGTGGTCAGCATCGGGAAGAAGCGCGGCGCCAGTTGGGCGGCGATCAGCACCGCCTTGTAGCCGGCCATGCCGGCCTGCGAACTGAGCACGTCCATGGCCTGGGCGCGGGTGGTGCGCGGCAGGCGCTCCAGCGGGAACGCCAGCAGCTTGCGCGCGACGATGGCCTCGCCGCGCGCGGCATCGGCCTGCGGCTGCAGCAGCCCGACCAGGGCCGCGCCTTCGCGCAACAGGTTCAGCCGCTCGCTGTCGGGCGCCTGCACGCACAGCACCACGTCGGCCTCGGCGGTGGCGCCGGCGGCGTCGTCGGCCAGTTCGGCGCCGGCCTGGACGTAGGCCTCGTCGGTGAAGCTCGCGCCGCGTCCGGCGTCGCGCTGGATGCGCACGCGGGCGCCGCGGGCGACCAGTTTCTTGCAGGTTTCCGGCGTCAGCGCCACGCGCCGCTCGCCGGCAGCGGTTTCGCTGGCCACGCCTATCGTGATGCCCGACATGCTCTGCTCCGTGCCCGGTTCGCCGCATCGTAGCGGATGCGAAGGCGCGCGCGCGATCCCGGCCGGCGAACGGTCGCTCAGAAGCGGCGGGAAGTCACAGGGGCGCCACCGATGGAGCACGCCGTTGCGAGAGTGCTTCAGTCTTGAGGCCGGCTGCCGGGAGCGCGGCGAGCCGGGCGGAAAGCGCCGCGGCCGAAGCCCCTGCCACCGCAGCGAGCCGCGTGGCGGCCCGCGCTTCGCTCAGCCTCAGATCACCCGGTCCAGATGCCTGCGCACCTGCCGCATCGCCTCGTCGAACGCGGTGCGCTCGGCGCCGACCACCAGGCGGCCGTTGGAGGCCAGCACCGCCAGTTCCTCGGCCGAGGCGACCAGGGCGCGCACGCCGCGGCGGTTGACCAGCAGCAGGCGCGAGGTCAGCGGGCTCAGCCAGGCCACCTTGACCGCGATGGTTTCGCCTTGCAGGTTGGTCAGGCGCAGCCAGTCGCCGGGTTCGAGCTGGCGCATGCGCTCGGCCAGCAGCGGGTCGTGCCCGCCCTGCGCGGCCTGATCGTCGAGGTAGCGGCGGCGTTCCTCGGCCACGTCTTCCTCGACCTCGGCGGCGCTGGGCTGCGGATGGTCGGCGCGTTCCTTGTCCGGCGTGGCCAGCGCGCGCACCAGCCCGGCCATCGCGTGCTGCGCGGCGCTTTCGTCCAGGCCCGAGGACGACAGGCACTGGATGATGATCGGCTGCAAGGCCAGCAATTGATCGGCGAGTTCGCGGCCGCGGTTCTCGGCGGCGAGCTTGTCGGCCATGACCAGCGCGTCGCCGAGCGCCATCGCCTGGGCGCGGCGCTTGGGGTCTTCGTTCTCGCGCAGCAGCACCTGCACCAGATGGTGGCGCCACGGCGTGGAAATGAAATCGGCGACCGCCGAGGTCAGCTTGCCGTCGGCGATGCGCTCGCGCACCGCCTGGTCGGCCTGGCTGCGCGCGGCGCCGAGGCGCTCGCGGCCGTAGGTGGCCTTGGCCGCGCGCTGTTCCTGCAGTTCGATCCGGCGGCGGTGCTGGGCCAGCATCGCGTCGAGCTCGGCGTGGGCCAGCTCGAACACCGCCAGGTCTTCGTTGTAGTCGGAGACGATGCGCTGGGAAATGTCCGAAGCGCGCTCGAGCAGGTCGCGGTCCTGCGGGGTCTCGCCGTCGTTGCCTTCGCAGGCCTCGGTGATCGCGTCGAGCAGGCGCCGCGCCGGGTGTTCGCGTTTGACGAACACTTCGTTGTCGGTCAGCGCGACCTTGACGTAGGGCATGACCAGCCGCGCGTACACGCGGCGGGCGCGGTCCTGCAGGGCGTGGTTGCGGAACAGCGAGTCGAACAGCAGCGCGACCAGATCGATCGCGTCGTCTTCTTCCGGGCTGAAGCAGGTCTGGTCGGGATTGAAGCCGAGCCGGCGCGCGCCGTCGTAGAGCTGGTCGCGGATGGTCTCGCCGAGGCGTCCGGACACCGCCAGCGCGCGCGCGAACGCGTCGGACGGCTCGGGCTGCAGCAGCGAGGCCATGCCGACGACTTCGTCCACGCGCAGTTCGCGGCGCTGGGCCATCGTGCGCTGCGGCTGGTGGCCGGGCGGCAGGCCGCCGGTCTTGATCATGCCTTCGCGCCAGGCGTGCAGTTGCGTGCGCAGTTCGGCCAGCTCGGCCGCCATCGCGGCGACCTCCACCTGCGACACCGGCGCGCCCTGCGCCGCGTAACCGGGACTGGCGCCCGGGCCCGCCGGCGGCGGATACGATCCTTGTTGATAGTCGTGCGGCACGGACGCTGCGGCCTCGCGATGCGGAACGGTGTCGAACACGCCGTCGAGCGTGTTGCGGTCGCGGCGATCTTCGGCCGCCGCGCGCGCCGGACCGGCGGCCGGCGGCGGCGCGCCGGCGGCCATGCCGTAACCGGCGGTGGCGAGCAATTGGTTGATGCGCGCGTACATGTCGCCGAGCAGCCGCGCCAGTTCCTGCTCGTACTGGCGGAACAGGCGCATGCGCAGGCTTTCGGTGACCTGGGCGTCGGCGTAGACCGAGGTGAAGGCGCGCACCAGCCGGTACGGCCCGATCGGATTGACGCCGTCCGGCGCTCCGAGCGCCTGGGCCAGCATCTGCAGGCGCGCGCGCACCATCTCCAGCGGACGCTGGTAGCGGTGTTCGAGCAGTTCGATCAGGCGCTCGCCGTCGAGGTCGAACGCCAGTTGCTGTTCGCCGACCAGGGTCAGCGGCGAACCGCCGACCCCGCCGACCGCCGCGCCGGGCGCGCGATACGCTTCGAAGCCCGCGGCGATCTGCTGGCGGAAGGCCATGACATGACTGGCCTGTTGCTGGCGCAGGACCCACAATGCGGCCTGATCTTCGAATTGGTGGTTGCGGCCGTCGCCCTTGAGCGAATCGGCCTTCAGGGCGTCCTCGATCGGTCCGTACAGGGAACCGGGCAGCCCCCCGAGTTGCTCGAGCGTCTGTCGTTTGAGTTCTTCGAGCACGCGCGCAGGATCCGCCCGCGTGTTGTGAACGACGCCGTGCAAGTGACCAGACACTCGCAGTTCCCCCTGGTGGATGCGGCACGTCTTTTTACGACCGCGAGCGTCAGGATAGTGCCTAGATTCGACCAAGCTGCGACCGTCACCGTGTCGCCGTTCATTTTTGTGACCAAGGTTCAGATTCCTTAAATGCCCAACCTCGACGCCCCCCTTCTCAACGCCCTCGACCAGCGCCGCTCGGTGCCGGCCAAGCAACTTTCCGCGCCCGGACCGGACGAATCCACCCTGCAGCGTATGTTGGCCTCGGCCGTGCGCGTGCCCGACCACGGCAAGCGCGTGCCGTTCCGCTTCCTCACCATTCAAGGCGACGCCCGCCACGCCCTCGGCGAACGCCTGGCCGCGCGCGGCATCGAACGCTTCCCCGACGCCGGCCCGGCGGCGGTGGAGAAAGACCGCGGCCGTTTCTCGTACGCGCCGCTGATCGTCGCCGTCATCGCCCAGCTAGGCCCGGACGAGAAGATCCCCGAACTCGAACGCACCCTCACCGCCGGCTGCGTCTGTTTCGCCCTGCTGCAAGCCGCGCAGGCGCTCGGTTACGGCGCGGTGTGGCTGACCGGCTGGCCGGCCTACGACGAGGAAGTGGCGCGCTGGTTCGGCGTGCAGGCGCACGAGCGCATCGTCGGCTTCATCCATATCGGCACCGCCCGGCTCGACGCGCCCGAACGCGAACGCCCGGACCCGGCCGCGCTGACCCAGGCCTGGACGCCGTGAGCCGGGGCCGCGCGCACTCGCCGTATCCGCGCCGCGGCGCACGTGCTGGAATGGGCGCATGACTTCGAACGCCGCCGCCGCGCTCACGCCGGTCTATCTGATCGACGCCAGCCTGTACGTGTTCCGCGCCTGGCATTCGATCCCCGACGACTTCCAGGACGCCGAAGGCTGGCCGAGCAACGCCGTGCACGGCTTCGCCCGCTTCCTGCTCGAACTGATCGAGCGCGAGCGGCCGCAGCACATCGCGGTGGCGTTCGACGAAGCGCTGGACTCGTGCTTCCGCAACGCGCTCTACCCGGCCTACAAGGCCAACCGCGAACCCGCGCCGGACGCGCTCAAGCGCCAGTTCGGCCATTGCAAGGCGCTGTGCTCGGCGCTGGGCCTGAGCGTGCTGGCCGACGTGCAGTACGAGGCCGACGACCTGATCGGCAGCGCGCTGCTGCGCATGCGCGGGCACGGCTACCGCGGCGTGATCGTCTCGGCCGACAAGGACCTGTCGCAGCTGCTCGACGCCGCCGACGAGCAATGGGACTTCGCCCGCGGCCTGCGCTGGACCGCCGCCGGCGTGCCCGAGCGGCACGGCGTACAGGCGACCCAGATCGCCGACTACCTGGCGCTGTGCGGCGACGCGGTCGACAACATTCCCGGCGTGCCCGGCATCGGCGCCAAGACCGCGGCCGCCCTGCTCGGCCATTTCGGCAGCCTCGACGCGCTGCTGGCGCGGGTCGAGGAAGTCCCGTTCCTGCGCCTGCGCGGCGCCGCCAGCGCCGCGGCCAAGCTGCGCGCGCACCGCGAGCAGGCGCTGCTGTGCCGGCAGCTGACCACGATCGCGCTGGACGCGCCGCTGGCCGACGACGGCGGCCACTACCGCCGCGGCCAAGCCGACGCGCAGACGCTGCAAGCGCTGTGCGACCGCCTGCGCTTCGGCCCGATGACCCGGCGCCGGCTGTACACGGCGGTCGGGCTCGACTTCGCTGCGTCACAGGTTCCGTCGTAGCATCCAGGTCTTCCCGCGGAGTGCGCGCAACGCGCGTTCCGCCCGCGCGCCGGCGCGGATCCGCACGGCGCGCCCGCATCGATTCCGAATTTCCACTATCGCCCGCCGCCGCGGCTGCGGGCCACCGGCGAGGACCGCTATGACCGCAGACGCCCGACCCCAAGATCATTCGGCCCAGCACGACCCCGTGGAAACCATCTACAACGGCCAATGGCTGCGGATGATGCGGCGCGGCCACTGGGAATACGCCGAACGCACCCACGGCAAGGGCATGGCGGTCATCATCGTCGCGGTCACCCCGGCCGACAACGTGCTGTTCGTCGAACAGTTCCGGGTGCCGCTCAACGCCCGCACCATCGAAATGCCGGCCGGCCTGGTCGGCGACGACCACGCCCACGACACCCTGGAATCGGCCGCCGCGCGCGAACTGGTCGAGGAAACCGGCTGGGAGCCCGGCAAGGTCGAGGTGCTGCTGACCGGCCCGACGTCGGCCGGCATGAGCAGCGAACGCATCGCCTTCGTGCGCGCGACCGACCTGCGCCGGGTCGGCCCCGGCGGCGGCGTCGCCGGCGAGGACATCCTGGTCCACGAAGTCCCGCGCGCGGACGCGCCGGCGTGGCTGATGGGCAAGCAGGCCGAGGGCTACGAGCTCGACCTTAAGCTGTGGGCCGGGTTGTGGATGATCGAGCGCAATCCGGACGGGTCGCCGGCGCGGTGACGAACTGCCGCGCAGTCCGACTGTAGGAGCTGCGCGAGCTGCGACCGCGGGGTTTCCGCTCGCGTCGCAACTCGCGCCGTAGTTGGATTGTCGCGGTCGCGGCTCGCGCCGCTCCTACAGGAGGCTTCCTGCAGGAGCGGCGACCACGAGGTTTGCGTTCGCGCGCGGGTACAACGGGCCCCGGCCGCGATGCGATCCGCGTGCGGATCGCATCGCGCCGCGCTCAGGCGAACTTGTCGGTCGCGCGCACCAGCGCGTCGATGTTCTCGGCTTCGAACGCGGAATGGCCCGAGGCCGGGGTGATGCTCAGTTCGGCCTTCGGCCAGGCCTTCTTCAGTTCCCACGCGTTCTGCACCGGGCAGACCACGTCGTAGCGGCCGTGCACGATCGCGCCGGGGATGTCGGCGATCTTGTGCGCGTCGCGCAGCAGCTGCTCCTCGACTTCGAAGAAGCCGCCGTTGACGAAGTAATGGTTCTCGATCCGGGCGAAGGCCAGGGCGAACTGGGCGTCTTCGTGGCCGCTGACGAAGTCGTCGTCGACGTGCAGGAAGCTGGTCGCGCCTTCCCACACGCTCCACGCGCGCGCGGCGTCGAGGCGGGTCTTCTCGTCTTCGCTGGTCAGGCGGCGGTGGAACGCGCTGATCAGGTCGTGGCGTTCGACCGGCGGGATCGCGTCGACGTAATGCTCCCAGGCGTCGGGGAACAGGCGCGAGGCGCCTTCCTGGTAGAACCATTCCAGTTCCCAGCGGCGCAGCATGAAGATGCCGCGCAGCACCAGCTCGGTGGCGCGCTGCGGATGGGTCTGCGCATAGGCCAGCGCCAGGGTCGAACCCCAGGAACCGCCGAATACCTGCCAGCGCTCGATGCCGAGCTTGACCCGCAGCTTCTCGATATCGGCGACCAGATCCCAGGTGGTGTTGTCGACCAGGTCCGCGTGCGGCGTCGAGCGCCCGCTGCCGCGCTGGTCGAACAGCACGATGCGGTACTTGGCCGGGTCGTGGAAGCGGCGCATCTTGGCGCTGCAACCGCCGCCGGGGCCGCCGTGCAGCATCACCACCGGCTTGCCCTCGGGATTGCCGCACTGCTCGTAATACAGGCTGTGGCGGTCGTCGACCTGGAGCGTGCCGGTGTCGAAGGGTTCGATTTCGGGATAGAGCGTGCGCATCGCGGGCCTCGCAGTCGGGATGCGCGCAGTTTAGCCGGCCGCGCCGGGGCGGTCGGTGCCGGGCGCGGCGGTTCGGGTCGGCGGGCCGGAGTTGGGGCCTGGGCTGGCGGGCCGGCATTCGCCGACCCGGCTCGGCGGTTCCCAGTGCGCGCGGTTCAGAACGCGGCGCCGTGGCCGCACATGTTCAGCCCGGCCGGCGGCCGAGGCTGACGCGGTCGCGCTGCTCCCAGTCGCGCTCGGTCGCGACCTCGCTCAATCCCGCCGCCGCCAGCAGCGCGCGCACCGCCGCGCCCTGCTCCCAGCCGTGTTCGATCAACAGCCAGCCGCCGGGATGCAGATGCGCCGGCGCCTGCGCGGCGATGACCCGGATCGCGTCGAGCCCGTCGCGGCCGGAGGCCAGCGCGCCGGCCGGTTCGAAACGCAGGTCGCCCTGCTCCAGGTGCGGATCGGCCGCCTCGATGTACGGCGGGTTGCTCGCGATCAGGTCGAACCGCTCGCCGGCCAACGGCGCGAACCAGTCGCCGTGACGGAACTCCACGTTGCCCAATCCGAGTTCGAGCGCGTTGGCGCGCGCCACCGCCAGCGCCTCGGCGCTGACGTCGACCGCCAGCACCCGCGCGCGCGGCCGTTCGACCGCCAGGGCCAGGGCGATCGCGCCGCTGCCGGTGCCGAGGTCGGCGAGGCGCAATTCGGCCTGCGCCGGCAGCCGTTCGAGCGCGAGTTCGACCAGCCGCTCGGTCTCCGGCCGCGGGATCAGCGTCGCCGGGCTCACTTGCAGGTCGAAGCGCCAGAAACCGCGGCGGCCGAGCAGATAGGCCACCGGCTCGCCGGCCTCGCGGCGCGCCAGCCAGTCGTGGAACTGCGCCAGCGCGGCCGCGTCGGGGACGTGGTCGTCGTGGGCGAACAGCCAGCTGCGCGGGCGCCGCAGCGCCGCGGCCAGCAGCAGTTCGGCCTCGGCCGCCTCGACCCGGCTGCGCGCGCGCTTGAGCAGTTCGCCGACCCGGACCGGCGCCGCGCCGTCGATGCTCATTCGACGCCTCGATCGGCGCCAGCTGCGCTTGCGCTTTTCGGCCCGACTCCGTCGCAGACGCATTGCGCATTGCAACAAAAAAAATCAATTACCCGTTTCATGACGTATTCCAAAGGGAGCCGCTGCGAAAAACCGGCAAGGCCGACGCATCGAACCGATCACAAATTTGAACAAAAAACCGCAGCGGCGTCACCAAATCGAACTGTCGAATTGCGCAAAGAAGACGATTCGAAGCCACGTGTTGTCAGCCGAAAAAGATTCGTGATAGCCAAGACGGCGAGGATGTCCGCTCGCAGCACGGCTTCGCGGCCGATGCTGCGGGAGCATGCTCCGTCCGCGCAAGCGGGCGTCGCTTTCAACTCAACCAGGAAGTTTTTCTCATGAAGAAGATTTCGATCCTGAAAGTGCAGAAGCTGAAGACCACCTCGGTCGCCGCTTATCCGATCTGGTTCTGCCTCCCCTGGCCGCGCCTGTGACCTGAGCCGCGCCGGCGACCGGCCGCGTCGAGACGCGGCCGCACACCCGGCGTGCGCATGACCGAGTGCCGCCAGGGACGGGCGGATCCCCTTCCATCCCGGCTTCGTTGCCGCATCCGCGCAAGCGGGCCGCGGCGGCGGTGTGGCGCGCTCGCGTCGTGCGCGACGTGAGGAAGCGGGCCGGCGAGCGATCGCCGGCCCGCTTGCGCAGCACCGCAACCCGACGGCCCCGCGATGGCGAACAGCGACGACCAGACCTATTACGTGATCCCGCTGTCGGTGCAGCGCGAGGGCGACGCCTATTACATCGGCAACGCCGAGCTGGGCGAGTTCTACGAGTTTCCCGAGGACGGCCTGCGCATCGTCGAGCGGCTGCAGGCCGGCGACAGCGTCGGCGCGATCAAGCGCGCGCTCGGCGCGCGCGACGCCGGCGGCGCGGTCGCGCTCGAAGACACTCTCGACGTCGACGATTTCGTCGCCCAGTTGCGCGACATCGGCTTCATCCTGCCGCCGCAGGAGCGCGACGCCTACCAGCGCCGGCTCGAAGAATCCGCCGCCGGCGACCGCCGCCTGTCGTTCCGCGGCAACACCGCGCTGGCGCGCGCGCTGTTCTCGCCGGCGACGCTGGTCGCGTACCTCGGCGTGCTGGCCTACGCCGGCTACAGCGCCTGGATCGACCCGCGCCTGCGCCCGAACCTGCAAGCCTTCTACCTGGAACAGCACCTGACCCTGACCCTGGTCGCGCTGCTGGGCCTGTACTTCGTCACCACCATGCTGCACGAGCTCGGCCACATGCTGGCCGCGGCGCGCTACGGCGTGAACTCGCGCCTGGGCATCGGCAACCGCCTGTGGGATCTGGTCGCCGAAGCCGACCTGACCGGCATCCTGTCGCTGCCGCGGCGCCAACGCTATCTGCCGCTGCTGGCGGGCATGATGGTCGACGTGCTCAACATCGCCCTGCTGAGCCTGGCCGTCGGCTGGCTGCTCGACCGCGGCGGCGATCCGTTCGTGGTGCAGCTGCTGCAAGCGCTGGTGCTGCAACTGCTGATCACCCTGTCGTGGCAGCTCAACATCTTCCTGCGCACCGACTTCTACTACGTGGTGTGCAACTACTTCGGCCATCCCGACCTGGACCAGCAGGCGCGGCTGTACCTGCGCGACCGCCTGCACCGTTTCAGCGGCGGCCGCATCGGCGCGGCCGCCGCGCCCGGCGCGCTGGTGCCGCGCAACCTCGGCGTGCTGCGCGCGTTCTCGCTGCTGTGGGTGGCCGGGCGGGTTTCCGCGTTGGCGCTGCTGGCGTTCGTGCTGATTCCGACCCTGACCCGCTACATCGTGCGCGCCTACGACATCTTCGCCAGCCCGGCCGCGACCCGCGCCGCGGCGCTCGACGCGACCGCGTTCGCGGCCATTTCCGTGGCCCTGTTCGCCGCCGGCATGTACCTGTGGCTGCGCCGGCGCTGAGCCGTTCCTTCGAATCCGAAACGACATTCCGCATAAGGAGATTGCGATGAACCTCGCCGCCGACGCCCTCGCGCCCACCGCCGCGCCGCTGCGCCTGCGCCCGCCCGGCGCCGCCGCGCCCGCCGGCGCGCCCGCGCGCCGCTTCGCCATCGACGCCGACTTCGGCCACGGCGGCACCTGGGCCGGCATCGCCGACCTGGCCGAGGCGGCGTGGCGCGAACTGGGCGAACGCGGCCGCGAGGACCTGATCGACGCGCACAACCCCGAACTGCACATGGCGCTGGCGCGCCACCGCGACCGCATCGCGCTCAAGTACGCCTGCCTGACCGAGACCGCGCACGATGCCGAGCGCACCCGCAATTTCCCGCTCGACCGCGCCTACCGGCTGGTGCACGGGCTGGTCGGGCTGATGCTGGACTGGAAGCGCGCGCTCGCGCCGCAGCAGCCGTGGCGGGTCGCGGCGTACGGCTACGACCGCGCCGAGCATCTGGCCGCGCGCTTCTTCGCCGAACTGGCGCGGCGCGGCGCGGACGCGGGCATCGAAGTGGTCGCGTACAGCGCGCTGGACGCCGCCGCGCTCGCGCAACGCGCGCCGGGCCTGTCGGCCGAGCCCGTCGCCGACGACGGCGCCGCGCCGACGCCGCCGGTCGCGCTCGACGAGGCGGGTTACGTCGCGGTCCACGCGCAGCTCGAACGCGGCGATCCTCTGGCCTGGGAAATCCACGCGCCGGCGCTGATCGCCTACCACCGCGCCCGCGGCGAAGACGCGCTGGCCGCGCGCGCCGCGCTGCGCGCGCTGTGCCTGAGCAACCACTACGGCTATTACCACGAGTCGGCCAGCTTCGCCGACGCGGTGCTGGCGCATTTCGAGGACATGGTCGGCGACGACCAGGACGCGCGCTGGAACTACATCGGCAACATCTTCCAGGGACTGGTCAGTTCCGGCCAGCAGGAGCGCGCGCTGGAACTGATCCTGACCCGCGCCGAGCCGCATCTGACCCGGATCGAACTGCGCGCGAAGATGCACTACCTGCTGTCGATGATCCACCTGCGCTACGCGCGCAAGCCCGACATCGCCCTGGCCGAGCGCTACATCCTGCAAGCCGCGCAGGACATCGCCGCCGCGCGCGGCCGCATCGACGACGCCGACCAGACCTTCCTGAGGGTGTTCATCGACAACGGCCTGGCGTTCCTGCGCGTGCGCCAGGGCCGCGCGCCCGAAGCGCTGGCGCTGTGCGAGAGCGGCTACGGCCTGCTGACCCGCGAACTCGGCGAAGCCCGCCACGCCCTGCACCGCTCGGTGCTGCAGTACAACGCCGCCCAGGTCTACGTGATGCTCGACCGCGCCGACGACGCGCTGGCGCATTACCGCAAAGCCATCGAGATGGATCCGTACTACTCCGAGTACTACAACGAAAGCGGCAACCTGCTGCAGCGCCAGGGCCGTTACGAGGACGCGCTGGCCCAGTACGAACTGGCGATCCGCTACAGCGCGCCGTATCCGGAAGTGCACTTCAACCGCGGCGTCTGCCAGTCCCATCTCGGCGACTGGGAGGCGGCGCTGGCCAGCTTCGCGCTGAGCCTGGAGCTCAACCCGCAGCAGCCGGAGATCCATCAGATCCGCGCCGAGATCCACGAGCAGCTCGAAGACGCCGACGCCGCGCTGGCCGATTACGACGCCGCGATCGCCCTGGCCGCCGACTCGGTGACCGCGCGGGTCAACCGCGCGGTGCTGCACTACGGGCGCGGCGACTATCCGCTCGCGCTGGCCGACATGGACCGGGTCATCGCGCTCGACGACGGCCAGCCCGAGCATTACGAGAACCGCGCCGAGATCCACAAGGCGATGCAGCGCGACGAGCTGTACCGCCGCGACCTCGACCGCGCCGAGGCCTGTCGCGCGGCGGCCTGATCGACTCGGCCTGACGACGCGGCCTGACGACACGAACCGGCGACGCGGCCTGAGCGTCGCTCGCGGCCGCGACCCCGCGCCGCGCGCCGCCCGCGCGCGGCGTTCGCGCAAGCTCGTGCTGCGGCGCAACGGCGACCGGTGCCTGCGTCGCCGTAGCCGCTGCAGCGCGCTTCGCCGCCGCAGCGCGCGCAGTGGCTTGATCGGATGGGAAAAACTTCGCCGCGCCCGCGCGGTTAAACGTTTTTGCGTTGTTTAAATCGATCTAAACGTTGACACCGGGAAATTCCCGCTCGCACTGTCGCCTCGTCGCCGCCCCGGCGACAGGCCGGCGCGAACACGGCGCGCGCGGCTCCCGCCCGCCCACCGCCGCGTCTTCGCCGACGCCCACCGCAGGGAATCGCACCATGCCCAAGCCGACTCCGCATTCCACCGTTGCCGACCGTTCGCGCCGCTGGCGCCTGCGCGCCCTGGCGCTGTCGCTGGCCGCGCTCGCCGCGCCGGCGTCCGCCGCCGAATCGGCGATCTTCGGCGGCGGCCCGTTCTATTCCGGCGGGCAGACCGTCATCAACGACCTCAAGTCCTCCGGCTTCACCACCGTGTTCCTGTGGAGCATCCACATCGAGGACAACGGCGACCTGGTCTACAACGACATCCCTATCGTCAAGAACGGCGCCTACACCGGCAGCGACGCCGACTGGCCGGCGCGGCTGGCCTCGCTGAAGACCGCGCCGACCTCGGTCAAGCGGGTCGAAGTCTCGATCGGCGCCTGGGGCGTGCCCGACTTCGAACGCATGGCCAAGCTCGCCAACGGCACCGCGGCCGGTTGCGGCAGCACCCTCGTCTGCGGCACCGGCAGCACCAGCATCCTGTACCGCAACTTCCAGGCGCTGAAGACCGCGACCGGCGCCGACGCGGTCAACTTCGACGACGAGAGCCACTACAACGTCGCCGACACCACCGCCTTCGGCCAGATGCTGGTCGCGCTCGGCTACAAGATCACGTTCGCGCCGTACACCAACCAGAGTTTCTGGAAAGGCGTGAAGGACAACCTCGGCGCCTCGGTCGACCGCATCTACCTGCAGGTCTACGACGGCGGCGCCGGCAACGACCCGGCCAACTGGAACACCGCGATGGGCATGACCGTGATGCCCGGCCTGTGGACCAAGCACGGCAGCGGCTGCACCGCCGGCGACAGTCCCGCCTCGGTGCAAACCCGCATGGCCGGCTGGAAGACCAGCGCCGGCATCAACGGCGGCTTCCTGTGGCTGTACGACGACATCCAGAAGTGCTCGGCGCAAGGCACCAGCGCGCAGTACGCGGCGGCGATCAACAATGCGCTCAGCGGCAACAGCGCGCCGGTGGCCAACTTCGGCGTGACCGTCAACGGCCTGACCGCGAACTTCAGCGATTCCTCCAGCGACGCCGACGGCAGCATCGCTTCGCGCAGCTGGAATTTCGGCGACGGCTCGACTTCGACCGCGACCAACCCGTCGCACGCCTACGCCAGCGCCGGCAACTACACCGTCGGCCTGACCGTCACCGACAACGGCGGCGCCAGCAACACCAAGACCTCGACCGTTTCGGTCGGCGCCGGCAACGTCAACCTCGCGCTGAACAAGCCGACCACCAGCTCGGCCGCGTGCAACAGCAACGAGAGCGCGGCCAAGGCGGTCAACGGCAGCGTCTCCGGCGGCAACACCGACAAGTTCTGCTCGCTGGCCTCGCCGGCGTGGCTGCAGGTCGACCTGGGTTCGGCGCAGACGGTCAGCAGCTTCACCGTCAAGCACGCCGGCGCCGGCGGCGAGTCGGCGAGCTGGAACAGCAAGGCCTTCAGCATCCAGACCTCGACCAACGGCAGCAGCTGGAGCACGCCGGTGTCGGTGACGGCGAACAGCGGCAACACCTCGACCCATGCGATCGGCGCGACCTCGGCGCGCTACATCAAGCTCAACGTGACCACGCCGACGCAGAACGGCGATCCGGCCACGCGGATTTACGAGTTCGAGGTGCGCTGAACCGCGTCGTAGCCACGATGCCCCCTGTAGGAGCGGCGCGAGCCGCGACCGCGACAACGCGACTACGCCGAAACTCGCGCAATCGTTGCGTTGTCGCGGTCGCGGCTCGCGCCGCTCCTACAGGCAAAAAAAAAGATCGCCGGTGTTGCCACCGGCGATCCCCTACCACCATCCAACTTTTAAGCGCGCGGCTCAGGCCTGTTCGAGCGCCACCGCCACCGCATGCACCACCGCGCCGATCTTGAGCGCGCTCTGCACGCCCTGCGCGCTGATCTCGTGCTTGCGCAGCACCTTCTCGTGCGAGTCCATGCAGGCGCCGCAGCCGTTGATCGCCGACACCGCCAGCGAGGCCAGTTCGAAGGTCATCTTGTCGATGCCCGGGTTGGCCATGACGTTCATGCGCAGGCCGGCGCGCAGCTGGCCGTACTCCTCGTTCTGGATCAGGTGGGTGGCGCGGTAATAGATGTTGTTCATGCCCATCACCGCGGCCGCGGCCTTGGCGCCGGCGATTTCCTCGGCCGACAGCTTCTCGGCGGCGAAGGCTTCGATCGCCTCGGTCAGCGGCTTGTAGCGCGAAGCGATCGCGCACGACAGAGCGATGGCGCGGATCTGCTTGGCGTCCAGGCCCTGCGAGCCGGCGTCGCTGAGCACGCTGTCGAGGTTGAGCTTGAGGTCCTTGGCGTAATCGGGCAGCGAATTGCGAAGATCGGTAAGGCTCATCGGAAAGCTCCTGGAATTCTCGAATCGGGGGACGGCCGCGATGCGCGCGCTCAAGCGCCTGGCGGGCGTGCGCAGGCGCACGGCTGGCTGGGAACTCGATCTGGGCGTAAACGCAGCGGCCGCGCTTGCAGCGAGGTAAAAACAGCCGGGGCGAACCCCGGCTGCAGGCACCCGCACGGAGGGGAGGGAGGCCGGTGCGACCGGCCGCATGCGGGGTAGTGCCGAAGAAGACTGCGCTGCCGGCGCGAACCGGCGGCGCAGGGAGAACCGAGGGGGCGCCGGGTCACGGAATCCGGCGCCGCGGGACGAACGTCCCGAGGTCGAAACCCTGCGCCGGGCCGCCGTTCGGGGGCGGCCGGCGCCGGGCGCCTTGCGGCTTAGGCGACCTTCAGGGTGTTGTCGCCCTGGTTCCAGTTGCACGGGCACAGCTCGTCGGTCTGCAGGGCGTCCAGCACGCGCAGCACTTCCTGCGGGTTGCGGCCGACCGAACCGTCGGTGACGTAGACGAAGCGGATGATGCCTTCCGGGTCGACCAGGAAGGTGGCGCGCTGGGCGACGCCGTCTTCGCTGAGGATGCCCAGGGCCGAGGTCAGGTCCTTCTTGATGTCGGCCAGCATGGGGAACGGCAGGTCGCGCAGGTCCTTGTGGTCCTTGCGCCACGCCAGGTGGACGAACTCGCTGTCGGTGGACGCGGCCAGCACCTGGCAGTCGCGGTCCAGGAACTGCTGGTTCAGGTCGCCGAAGCCCTTGATCTCGGTCGGGCAGACGAAGGTGAAGTCCTTCGGGTAGAAGAACACCAGCAGCCACTTGCCCTTGTAGGTGTCGTTGTCGATGTCCGCGAAGGCGGTGTCGAGGTTGTCGATGCCGACGGTGGCCTTGACCTTGAATTTCGGGAACTTCTCGCCGATCGAAAGCATGCGGGTATCTCCTGGATGGGATGGGAGGGTGGTGAAGGAAGGGGGGTGCAGCGGAGGCACAACCTTAGGACGCTTATGTTGCGCTACAGCAATTGATTACTGAAATGAATTGTTCCTATTATGCCGATAGCCATCTTCAATTGACAGCCGAGCGATGAACCTTCGAGACCTCAAATATCTGGTCGCCCTCGCCGATCACAAGCACTTCGGCCGCGCCGCCGCGGCCAGCTTCGTGAGCCAGCCCACGCTTTCGACCCAGATCAAGAAACTCGAGGACGAGCTCGGCGTCTCGCTGGTCGAACGCGCGCCGCGGCGGGTGATGCTGACCCCGGTCGGGCGCGACATCGCCGAGCGCGCGCGCAAGGTCATCGCCGATGTCGAGCAGATGAGCGAGATCGCGCGCCGCAGCCAGGATCCGGAGGCCGGCACGGTGCGGCTGGGCCTGTTCCCGACCCTCGGCCCTTACCTGTTGCCGCATGTGGTGCCGAACCTGCGCAAGCGCTTCCCGCGCCTGGAGCTGCTGCTGGTCGAGGAAAAGACCGACCAGATCCTCGCCCGCCTGCGCGACGGCCGCCTCGACGCCGGCCTGCTGGCGCTGCCGATCCACGACGACCAGTTGCACGTCGAACCGCTGTTCGACGAACCCTTCATGCTGGCGGTGCCGCAGCAGCATCCGATGGCCGCGCGCGACGCGCTGGACCTGCACGATCTCGACGACCAGCACCTGCTGCTGCTCGAAGAAGGCCACTGCCTGCGCGACCAGGCCCTCGACGTATGCCGCATGGCCGGCGCCGACGAACGCGACGGCTTCCGCGCGACCAGCCTGGAAACGCTGCGGCAGATGGTCGCCGCCGGCGTCGGCATCACCTTGCTGCCTACGCTCGCGGTGCAGCCGCCGGTGCCGAACTCGCCCGACATCCGCCTGCTGCGCTTCAACGGCAAGGCGCCGCACCGGCAGATCGGCATGCTGTGGCGGCGCAGTTCGGCGATGTCGGAGTTCCTGATGCAGTTGGCCGACGAGTTGCGCAAGCTGCCGGCCGCGCTGTTGCAGCCGCCCGGCAACCCCACCGGCAAGCGCAAGCCGGCCGCGGGCGCGCGGTGATCGAGCTGCGCCGCGAATGGATCGCCGCGGCGCTGGCGCTGTGCGCGGTCGGTTGGTGGTATTCGCCGATTTCGCCGCGCGCGCTGCCGTTTCCGGCGCAAATGCCCGGCTTCGCCCAACCGTGCCTGCCGCCGCCGCTGGTCGCCGCCGGCGCCGAACCCTTGCAGACCGCGGTGCCCGGCGAACTGCGGCCGTTCCGGCTCGAAGCCGGCACGCTGACGCCGCTGGCCGGTTTCAGCATCGACGCGCGGGTGCTGTCGCGGCGCGATTACCGCGCCGACCGCCTGGCCGATTTCGCGCCGACCGATCTGGCGGTCGGTTGGGGCCGCCTCGACGACGACGCGGTGGTGGCGCGCATGCGCTTCAAACAGGAAGTGCGTTTCGTGACGTATTACTGGGACCAGGAGCCGCCGATTCCGATGCAGGAAATTCTACGTTCCAGCGCCAACCTGCACATCATCCCGGCCGATGCGCAGGTCGCGCGCGAGCTCAAGCGTACCCGCGCCGACGCGCGCGTGCGCGTCGACGGCTGGCTGGTGCGGATCGACTCCAAGCGCGGCTGGGACGCGACCAGTTCGCTGACCCGCGACGACACCGGCGCCGGCGCGTGCGAGATCGTCTACGCCTGCGCGATCCAGGTGCGCTGAGCGCGCGGGCGCTCGCGGCGAGCGCATCTGCGCGAACGCGCGCGCGACGCTGACGGCCGTCACTGGCGGCGCGCGCGGGCGCGTTCGACCATGCGCGTCCTCACGCACAGGACCCGCCCGCATGACCCAGCGCATCGTCGCAGTGATGATCGACCGTCCCGCCGATTGGGAATACGGCCCGTTGCTCGGCGCCGCGCACGCGTGGTTCGGCATCGACGTGGTCAGCGTCAGCCTCGACGCCGCGCCGCTGACCACGATGGGCGGGCTGAGCCTGCAGCCGCAGCGGCGCCTCGACGAGCTCGATCCGGCCGACGCCGAACTGTGGGTCGTGCCCGGCAGCCCGCTGTGGGACGAAGCGCCGGCGCCGGCGGCGATCGTCGCGGCGCTGCGCGCGCGCGCCGCGGCCGGCGGCGCGATCGCCGGCATCTGCGGCGGCACCCGCGCGCTGGCCGCGGCCGGGCTGTTGAACGAGCGCGGCCACACCAGCAACGAACCCGGCTACCTCGATGCGGTGCCCGGCTACCGCGGGCAAGCGCATTACCGCGAACAGGCCTGCGTCAGCGCCGGCGGCATCGTGACCGCGCCCGGCAGCGCGCCGGTGTCCTTCGCCGAAGCGTGCCTGCGCCTGGTGGTGCCTGAGCAGGCGGACGGGATTGCGCAGATGCGCGGAATGTTCGCGCGCGAGTTCGCTTGAGGGCACGAGGCGCGACTTGGGACTCGATTCAAAAAGTCCCAAGGCCTGTCAGCCAAAGCCGCGACCCGCTCGTTTCGCCGAATCCCGGATCCCGAATCCCGAATCCCGAGCTTCAGCCCAACCCCACCGGACAACTCACCCCGGTGCCGCCGAGCCCGCAATAACCGCCCGGATTCTTCGCCAGATACTGCTGGTGATCGTCCTCGGCGTAATAGAACTCCGGCGCCGGCGGCGCGGTGATTTCGGTGGTGATCTCGCCGAAACCGGCCTCGCGCAGCTTGGCCTGGAACGCGTCGCGGCTGGCCAGCGCGGCCTGGTACTGGCTGTCGTCCTCGCAGTAGATCGCCGAGCGGTACTGGGTGCCGGCGTCGTTGCCCTGGCGCATGCCCTGGGTCGGGTCGTGGCTTTCCCAGAACACCTTCAGCAAGTCGTCGAAGCCGATCTTGGCCGAATCGTAGACCACCAGCACGGCTTCGGTGTGGCCGGTCTGGCCGCTGCACACTTCGCGATAGGTCGGGTTCGGGGTGTAGCCGCCGGAATAGCCGACCGCGGTGACCGCCACGCCGGGCAGCGACCAGAACTTGCGTTCCGCGCCCCAGAAACAGCCCAGGCCGAACTGCACCCGCGCCAATCCCGGATACGCATCGCGCAGCTTGGCGCCGGTGACGAAGTGGGCGTTGTGCAAGGGCATCGGCGTCGCGCGGCCCGACAGCGCGTCTTCGCGCTGCGGCATGCGCTGCTTGAACGCGCCAATACCGGGGATGAAGGAACCGGCCATCGTCTGCCTCCGTGTGCGGGGTGTGGCGGGATCGCCGCCGTGCCAATGAAATGCGGTGCCGGTCGCAGGATTCAAGGTTCGCGCGCCGCCGCGCGGCTTGTCCGCGCGCGCCGCGGGCGGGAAGCTCGACGGCGGCCCGCCGCGCCGCCCGCCGCGCGCGTCCCCCGCCCGCTGCCCCGCCCACCGCCGAGGATGCCCCGATGCCCGCACGCCCCGCTCCCGCCCCGACCCGCGCCGCGCGCCGCCGCGCGCGCCTGTCCGCGCTCGCCCTGGCCCTGCTGTGCCTGAACGCCGCGCCGGCGCTGGCCGCCGACGAATTCGGCAGCGACTGGGACGACCCGCGCACCGCCGACCCGCCGGTCGCGCGGCCGCACACGCGCAGCTGCACGGTCGAGATCCTCGACACCGCGTTCGCCGACTTCGAATGGCACCTCGGCAACGTCGCCCCGCCCGCGGCCTGCCCCGGCCCGTGGAGCAAGGTGGTGCTGGAAATGGACGGACAGGTCAAAGGCGTGCAGTACGACCGCCTCGGCCATCTCGAAATCGGCGGCGTCACCGTGTTTTCGACCAGCACGCCGGAGCCCTCGCGCGACGGCATCGGCTGGCATGTGGAGAAGGACCTCAGCGGCTACGCCGCGTTGCTGAAGACGCCGCAGCAGGTGCGCATGGCGCTCGGCAACGTGGTCAACGACACCTACACCGGGGTGATCTACGTGCAGGCGCGGGTCGTGTTCTACAACGCCGACCGCCGCAACCCCGCCGCCGACAGCGCCGATGCGGTCGCGCCGCTGGCCAACGCGCGCCGCGACGGCGGCGACCTGGTCGGCGACTACACCTTGCCGGCCAACGCCACGCGCTGGGTCGGCGAGGTCTACGCCACCGGTTCCGGCGGCGGCTGCGAGGAGTTCTGGTATTTCACCGCGCCGCCGGAAGCGAACTATTCCTGCACCGCCCAGCACGGGCCGTACCGCGAAGTGCAGGTGCTGATCGACGGCCGCGTCGCCGGCATCGCCATGCCGTATCCGCACATCTACACCGGCGGCTGGTCGAACCCGTTCCTGTGGTACGTGCTGCCGGCGCCGCGCGCGTTCAACATCGAGCCGATCCGCTACGACCTCACGCCCTTCATCGGCCTGGTCGGCGACGGCCGCGCGCATGAAGTCCGGTTCCGCGTCGCCAACCTGCCCGACGGCGCTTCGGGCTGGACCTTGCAGCCGAACCTGCAAGCCTGGACCGACGCGCGCCGCGGCGTCACCGGCGGGCGCCTGCTGAGCTACGAACTGACGCCGCTGGCGGCGCAATCGAAGTACAGCGCGACCCCGGACGGAACCTTCCAGGTCGACACCCGCGGCGGCCACCGCCTGCGCGCGAGCGGCTACGTCGATACGTCAAAGGGCCGCGAATACACCACGGTCGAACGCATCGTCGGCAACAACGGCCTGCACAGCTGGGGCGCGGACGAGAACCCCGACGGAATCAAGGCGCAATGGAACGACACCGAAACCGTCAGCCGGCTAGGGCGCGGCCTGCCGACCGTGTCGACGTTCGCCCAGCGTTTCGGCTTCGACGGCGCGATCAGCGTGACGCCGTCGGGCAGCGCGCAGCGCATCGTCACCACGATGAAGATCTTCGACCACGCCGACCGGCTGCAAACGCCGGGGCTGGGCCAGCCGGCGCTGGCGCAGGTCAAGCGCAACACGTTCGAAGGCGAAGCCGGCTGGAATTACGGCGTGCCGCGGCCGGAGCGGCATGCGACGGGGCATTCGGTCCAGCGCCATCGCAGCTATGGCACGCAGGGCTGCTACGACCACGAGATTTCTCAGCGCAACGGGTTCATCGACGTGGATCGGTATAGTTGCGGCAAGCCGTAAGCTCGGTTCGCAGCGCTAGTGCGCGCTGTGACCCGGCGCGCACAACGCCATCGAACCGAGGAAGCACCCGCGTGACCCAGCCGCCGCTCTCCTCCGAGACGTTCCTCAGCGCCGCGATCGCGGCTTTGCCCGATCTGGCGACGGTGATCGAAGACCAAATCGACGATTGGGCGCCGCAGAAGGTTCCGGGCACGATCCTGTATGCCGCGATCGGCGACCGCCTGGCCCGAACCGATCGCGAGGTCCTGCGCAGCAGCGGCATCTTCGATCTCGTCGAACGGGCCATGCGCGGGACCTCGGGCGGATTGGACGTGTGGATCGCAACGGGCTTGATCGAGGGCCTGATCGCCAAGGGCAGGACGCTGGGCACCTGGCCCGACATAGCGTCGCTGTTGGGCCCGCAATCCAGATCGCACGCCGAAGCGTGGGACGGGACGCTGTAAGAACCGGCTGCGGCGGGCGTCGGCGCCGGCGCGTGGTTGCGCGGATCGCCGCGACGCACGCGTCGGGCATCGGATCGCGCCGGGCCTACCTGTAGGAGCGGCGCAAGCCGCGACCACGCACCCTCACGCTCGCGCCGCAACTGCGCTCAATAACGCAGCAACGAATGCACCGGCGCCTCGCCGCTCCAGCGCGCGCGCCCGTTCAACGCCGGCAATTCGATCAGCACGCTGGCGCCGACCAGCACCGCATCCAGACGCTCGACCAGCTCGCGCGCCGCCGCCAGGGTGCCGCCGGTCGCCAGCACATCGTCGACGATCAAGGTGCGCTCGCCCGGCTTGAGCGCATCGCTGCGCGCTTGCAGGCTGTCGCGCCCGTATTCCAGTTCGTACTCCACCGTCACCAGCGGCGGCGGCAGCTTGCCGGGCTTGCGCAGCGGCACGAAGCCCGCGTGCAGCTTCTGCGCCAGCGCCGCGCCGAAGATGAAGCCGCGCGATTCGATCCCGCACACCGCCTGCACGCCGCTGCCCTGCCAGGGCTCGGCCAGCGCGTCGATGCAGCGGGCGAAGCCGCCGGCATCGGCCAGCAGCGGGGTCACGTCGCGGAAGGTGACGCCGGGTTTGGGGAAATCCGCGACGCTGCGGATCAGGCGTTGGATCGGGACCAGGGAATCGCTCATGGGATCGTCGGTGGCAAAGGGGGTATGCACGCGATTGTGCGGGTTCGCGGCGGCGCGCGGCGTCAAGACGGCTTGCGCGCGAACAGCGGCTGATCGCCGCGCGCCAGGCCGAGGAAGATGCCGGCCAGCGACAGCGCGATGCCGAGCAGTTCCAGCCCGCCAAGCTGCTTATGGAAGATCAGCACGTCCCACACATACGCCAGCAGCGGCTGCAACAGCAGGCACAGGCCGACGATGCCGGCCGGCAGCAGCGGCATCGCCCGGCCGATGACCAGCCAGCCGAGCACCTGGGCGATCGCGGCATAGGCGGTCAGGATCAGCCAGTCGTGCGCGGTCTGCGGCCACATGGTCTCGCCGCCGAGCGGCACGGTCAGGCCGAGCACCAGCACGCAGCCCATGCACAGCCACCATTGCAGCGCCTCGTTCGGGGTCTCGCCGCGGCGCGCCTGGGCGGCGCGGAAGGCGAGCAGGAAACCGCCGTAGGCCAGCGCCGCGGCGAGGCCGAAGAACACGCCGAGGCGGAAGCGCGCGTCCATGTGCTCCCAGCCCGGCGCCAGCAGCAGGCCGAGCCCGACCAGGCCCAGGCACAGCCCGACCCACAGCTTCCAGCCGGCGCGTTCGCCGAGGAACAGCGCACCGGCGCCGGCCAGCACGAACACCTGGAAATTCGCCAGCAAGGTCGACAGGCCGACGCCGACGTAGACGATCGAGCGGTGCCACATCCACAGGTCGAAGGCCAGGAACACCGCGCCGAGCATCACCAGCGCCAGCACCCGCGGCTGCGGCCGCCATGTGCGCAGGCGTCCGGGCCGCCACGGCCGGCCGAGCAGCACCAGCAGAATGATCGCGGCCAGGGCCATGCGCCAGAACGCCGAAGCGCCCGGGCCGATCCCGACCCAGCGCACGAACACCGCCGAGCTGCTGATGACGCTGGCGCCGAGCAGCATCTGCAACAGCGGCGCGTTGTTGGACGAAGGCGTGGCGACGGAGGCGTTCATGCGCGCCTCCGCTGTGAACGTCGATCGATGCGGGACATGCTCGGACTCCGGTGGTTCGCCCGCGTCTCGGCGCGGGCGGCGCGTCCGTCGCGGCGGCCGGCGCTGCGCCGGCCGCGCCGCTGCGGGCGCGCGAGGTTGGGTTGGGTGGTGGATGCCGGGGCGGTCCCGGCCCGATCCGCGGCTCAGGCCGGAATCGCGGGCGCCCGGCGCGCCTCAGGCGCCCGGGCGAGCGGCGCGGGCGCCGCTCAGGCCGGCAGCCACGCCGGCGGCGGCATCGCCGCGTACGGGTCCGGTTCGGCCGGCGGGTCGCCCAGGGCCAGTTCCCGGACCACGCCGTCGGCCTGCGCCCAGGCCGCATCCGGCACGCACACCTGGACCGCGCCGAACAGCGGCAGCTCGCCCATCCCGCCGATCAGCGCCTCGCCGCGCAGGAACACCGGAATGCCGGCGTCTTCCAGCGCATGGCGGACCAGATGGGCGTCGATCAGATGGGCGGCTTCGTAGACGACTCGCATCGTCGCGTCCTTCGGCCGGCAGGCCAGGCGGGGTCGCCGCCAGCATACGCCGCAAAAGCGCGCCGGGCGTATCCACTTTCGTCATACCGGCGCGGTGAAATCGGGCGAAAACCGCTGCGCGGCCGGTCCGGCCGGGCCAACCGGCCGCTCCGGCAAAGCCGCGCCCACGCGGCCGCCGGACCGCCCGCCCAGGCAAGCGGCCGCCGCACCGGCTAAACTCCCGTTTCTCTCATTTTCGAAGATGCCGCGCCGCATGTCCGCCGATCCGTCCCGCCTTGCCCCCGAACATCCCAGCGATGCCGCCCCCGCGCAGAAGCAGGATTTCGTCCGTCAGATCGTTCGCGACGACCTGGCCAGCGGCAAGCACCAAACGGTGCGCACGCGCTTCCCGCCCGAGCCCAACGGCTACCTGCACATCGGCCACGCCAAGGCGATCTGCCTGGACTTCGGCGTCGCCCGCGAGTTCGGCGGCCGCTGCAACCTGCGCTTCGACGACACCAACCCGGCCAAGGAAGACCCCGAGTACGTCGAGGCGATCCAGGACGACGTGCGCTGGCTCGGCTTCGAGTGGGCCGAACTGCGCCACGCCTCGGATTACTTCGACCTGTTCTACCTGGCCGCGCAGAAGCTGATCCGCCAGGGCGACGCCTTCGTCTGCGACCTCAGCGCCGAGGAAGTGCGCGCCTACCGCGGCAGCCTCAACGAGCCGGGCCGCAATTCGCCGTACCGCGACCGCAGCGTCGAGGAGAACCTCGACCTGTTCGCGCGCATGCGCGCCGGCGAGTTCGCCGACGGCGCGCGCACCCTGCGCGCCAAGATCGACATGAGCTCGGGCAACATCAACCTGCGCGACCCGGCGCTGTACCGGATCAAGAAGGTCGCCCACCAGAACACCGGCGACGCCTGGCCGATATATCCGATGTACGACTTCGCCCACTCGCTCAGCGATTCCTGCGAGGGCATCACCCACTCGCTGTGCACGCTGGAGTTCGAAGACCACCGTCCGCTGTACGACTGGTGCGTGAGCAAGGTCGACCTGCCGAATTCGCCGGAGCTGCTGGCGCCGCTGCTGGCCAAGGGCCTGCCGAACGAAGCCGCGATTCCGCGCCAGATCGAATTCTCGCGCGCCAACCTCAACTTCACCGTGATGAGCAAGCGCAAGCTCATGGTGCTGGTGCAGGAAAAGCTCGTCGACGGCTGGGACGACCCGCGCATGCCGACCCTGCAGGGCATCCGCCGCCGCGGCTACACCCCGGCGTCGATCCGGCTGTGGGCCGAGCGCCTGGGCGTGAGCAAGCAGAACTCGGTGATCGACTACTCGGTGCTGGAAGGCTGCCTGCGCGAAGACCTCGACGCGGCCGCGGCGCGGCGCATGGCGGTCGTCGATCCGCTCAAGCTGGTCATCACCAACCTCGACGACGCGCACGAGGAATCGCTGCACTTCTCCAACCACCCGAAGGACGAAAGCTTCGGCTCGCGCCAGGTGCCGTTCTCGAACCAGCTGTGGATCGAGCGCGAGGACTTCGAGGAAGTCCCGCCGAAGGGCTTCAAGCGCCTGATCCCCGGCGGCGAAGTGCGCCTGCGCGGCGCCGGCATCCTGCGCTGCGACGAAGTGGTCAAGGACGACAGCGGCAAGATCGTCGAACTGCGCGGCACGCTGGATCCCGAATCGCGTCCCGGCATGGCCGGCGCCGACCGCAAGATCAAGGGCACCATCCACTGGGTCAGCGCGCGCCATGCGGTCGAGGCGGAAATCCGCTTGTACGACCGCCTGTTCGACGTCGCCGCGCCGGACGACGACAGCGACGGCAAGACCTACCAGGACCATCTGAATCCGAATTCGCGCCGCACCGTCGTCGGCTACGTCGAGCCGTCGGCCGCGCAGGCCGCGCCGGAGCAGGCGTTCCAGTTCGAACGCGTCGGCTACTTCGTCGCCGACCGCTACGACCACCGCGCCGACAAGCCGGTGTTCAACCGCGCGGTGACCCTGCGCGATACCTGGGCGAGCAAGGAATGAGTCCGCAGGCATGAGTCCGAAAATCCCCAACCCGCTGACCCGGCAGGTGCAGTTGCTGCTGCCGGACTGGATCGACGCCGCGGTCGACCGCACCCGCATCTACGCCAGCGACGAGGAAAAGGTCGCGCTGGCGATCGAGCTGTCGCGGCGCAACGTCGAGCTCGCCACCGGCGGCCCGTTCGGCGCGGCGGTGTTCGACGGCCACGGCCGCGTGGTCGGCGTCGGCGTCAACCGGGTCGTGCCGCAGAACTGCTCGGTCGCCCACGCCGAGATGATGGCGTTCATGTGCGCGCAGACCGCGGTCAGCCAGTTCCGCCTCAACGAACTCGGGCCGATGACCCTGGCCACCTCGGCCCAGCCGTGCTGCATGTGCTACGGCGCCAGCTTCTGGGCCGGCATCAACAACCTGCTGATCGGCGCGCGCTCGGAAGACGTGATGCGCCTGACCGAGTTCGACGAAGGCCCGCTGCCGGCGGACTGGATCGGCGAGCTGGAACGCCGCGGCATCGCCGTGCGCCGCGACCTCGAGCGCGAGGCCGCGTGCGAGGTGCTGCGCAAGTACGGCGAGAGCGGCGTTTCGTACTGACGGCGGCGTCCGCCGCGCGGCGTCGCGGCGAACGGCAGGCATCGGCACGCAGGCATGAAGATCTGGAAGATGTTCACCCAAGCGGAACTGGCGCTGCCGGATTGGATCGACGCCGCGGTCGACCGCTCGCGCCGCTACCTCAGCGATGAGGATCAGGTCGCGCTGGCCGTGGATCTGTCGCGGCGCAACCTCGCGCAGCGCACCGGCGGCCCGTTCGGCGCGGCGGTGTTCGACATCCACGGGCACGTGGTCGCGGTCGGCGTCGACTGCGCTGCGGCGCAGGATTGCCCGATGGCCCACGCCGAGACGATGGCCTTCCTGTGCGCGCAGCGCACGATCCGGCATTCCCGGCTCGGCGGCATGGCCGGCAAGACCCTGGCCGTCTCGGCGCAGCCGTGCGGCATGTGCTGCGGCGCCAGCGTCCTGGCCGGCATCGGCACGATGCTGATCGGCGCGCGCAGGCAGGACGTGGTGCGTCTGGCCGGGATCGACGACGGCCCGGTGCCGGCGGACTGGGCCGAGGAGTTGCAACGACGCGGCATCGTCGTGCGCCGCGACATCCATCGCGAGGCGGCCTGCGAAGTGCTGCGACAATACGGCGAGAGCGGCGCAGCGCGCTGATCCCGCCCGACCGCTGCGCCGCTCTCGCCGTATCGTCGCCGCGCGTAACCGCCGCACGCCCGTATCCGCGGGCCGGCCCTGCCGCGGGTTGACGCCGCGGCGGCCGCCTGTGCTTCATTCTTCCCACATCACCGCGAGCTGCCCCATGACCGACTCCGCCCTGTTCTGCCTGTGCCGCGCCGGGTTCGAACCCGAGCTCGCCGCCGAACTGAGCGAACGCGCTGCGCTCGCCGGCCACCCCGGCTACGCGCGCACCCAGCGCAACAGCGGCTACGTCGAGTTCGTGCTCGAAGACGCGGCCGCCGCCTCGCGCGCGCTGCCGTGGTCGAAGCTGATCTTCGCCCGGCAGAAGCTGGTGCGGCTGGCCGACCTGCGCGGGCTGGACCCGAGCGACCGGATCGCGCCGATGCTGGCCGCGCTCGACGCGGTCGGCGGCGCCGGCCTCAACGTGTCGATGTTCGGCGAATTGTGGGTCGAGCATCCCGACTCCGACGAAGGCAAACCGCTGGCAGGCCTCGCGCGCAGCTTCGGCAACGCGCTGCGCCCGGCGCTGCGCAAGGCCGGCTGGCTCAGCAAGAACGACGACCCGCGCCGGCCGCGCCTGCACGTGGTGTTCCTGGCCGGCGACCACGCGGTGCTGGCGATGTCCGAACCGCACGACAGCGCGCCGTGGCCGCTCGGCATCCCGCGCCTGAAGATGCACCCCGACGCGCCGAGCCGCTCCGCGCTGAAGCTCGAAGAAGCGCTGCTGACCCTGCTCGACCCGGACGAGCGCGAGCGCCGCGTGCGCGACAACATGCAGGCCGCCGACCTCGGCGCCGCGCCGGGCGGCTGGACCTGGGTGCTGATGCGCAACGGCATGAAGGTCACTTCGGTCGACAACGGCCCGCTGCGCCAGGCCCTGCTCGACAGCGGCCGGGTCGACCACCTGCGCGCCGACGGCTTCACCTGGCAGCCCAAGCGCACGCTCGACTGGATGGTCTGCGACATGGTCGAGTCGCCGGCGCGCGTGGCCGAGCGCATGGCCACCTGGTTCCGCGAGAACTGGTGCCGGCAGGCGATCTTCAACCTCAAGCTGCCGATGAAGAAGCGCTGGGAAGAAACCCGCGTGTGCCTGGAAGCGTTCGAGCATCAGGCGCACCGGCCGCTGATCGTGCGCGCGCGCCAGCTGTATCACGACCGCGAGGAGATCACGGTGTTCGCGACGACGCGTTGAGCGGCGGCGGCCCGGGGTCGAACCAAGATCGCTCGCGCACTCGCCTCGTTGCGAAGACGCTGTTCGCGGCGTCGCGTCGAGCCGCGGCGGCCCGGCGCCGAACCGGGACCGTTCGCGCACCCGCCTCGTCGCGAGGAAAACCGGAATCCATTTGCATGTCGCGCGCACCGGCGGCGAACGTCGCGGCCTTCATGCCGACGCGACAATGCTGAGCGCAAACGCAACGCGCGCGGCTCGCTCATCGTCGTCGGCGCAGCGCCGCGTTCATCGCGCGTTGCGGCAATCGCGAACCGATTAACGAAGGTTTGATCGCAGCGGGTTTAGCGTCGCCTGCGTCCCCACAGCGCGAGGTTCACCCCCATGCGTCAGCACGCGATCCAGCGCAACGCCCTGCTCGCCTTGGCGATGGCCGCGGCTCTGTCCGCCGGCAGCGCCGCCGCGCAGGTGCCGTCGAAAGTGCAGGCCAAACACGACGCGGTCGAGAAGGCCGACGTCGCCGCCGCCGACGCCAGCCAGGCCCGCGACAGCGCCGCCAGCGCCGGACTCGCCGCCACCGCCGCGGTGCAGACCAGCGAGCAAGGCGCGATCAGCGAGCGCGGCGCGATCGCCGCGCAGGCCACCGCGCAACAGGCCCAACGCGCCGCCGTCGACGCGCAGAGCGCCGCCCGGCAGGCGATCCGCGCCGCCGACGAAGCGCGTTCGGCGCAGGCCGCCGCGGTCTCGGGCAGCAACCCCGCCGGCGCCGCGGTGCAGGCGCGCGCCGCCATGAACGAAGCGCGCACCGCGAACGCGGTCGCCGCCGACGCCGGCAGCGTCGCGCGCGCCGCCGCTGCGGCGACCGCCGAAGCCAACCAGTTGCCGGACCGGGTGATCGCTCCGCCCAGCGACGGCCGCAGCGTGAACTTCGCCGCGCTCGACGTCGACGGCGACGGTTCGATCAGCCGCGAGGAATCGCGCGCGCATGGCGCATTGAGCGCGAACTTCCTCGCCGTCGATGCGAACGCCGACGGCCGCATCAGCGTTGGCGAGATCGAAGGCTGGCGCCGCTGAGGCCGTACACCGGCCCCATCTGTAGGAGCGGCGCGAGCCGCGACCGCGCCACGACGACTGCGCCGCAACTTCCGCACCCATCGCGGCCGCCACAGCGGGAATCCAGGACTTCGAGCGTTCTCGCACGAGAGCCCTGGATTCCCGCGTTCGCGGGAATGACGATCTTGAAGTTTCGTGCCCGACTGTAGGAGCGGCGCAAGCCGCGACCGCGCCACGACGACTACGCCGCAACTTCCGCACCCATCGCAACCGCCACAGCGGGAATGACAGCAAGGGGGCGTCGCCTCAGAACGTCGCGCCTACCGCCAGACTCGCGTAATCGTGATCCGCCAACGAATCGTAACGCGCGCTTCCGGCGTAATCGGTGTAGCTCACGCTGGCGAAGTACCGCTTCGCATACTTCGCCGACAACCCGAGCGTCAACTGCCGCCGATCCTCGACCAACTGATTGTCGACCGCGAACCCGCGCACGTCATGGCCGAAACTCAGGCTCGGCGAAACCGTCCAGTCCGCGCCGACCGCATAGTCGAGCTGCGCGCGCAAGCGATAGCCCCAGGCGTTGCGCGTATAGAACCCCTTGTCCACGCAACCGCGCGGATTCTGGATCGGCGGGCACACGCCGCCGTAACCCTGCGGCGAAAACCCCCAATGGAAGCCGCGCCCATAGCGCGCCTGGCTCAGCGCGGGCAAGTCCGCGTAGCTGTACGCCACTTCGCCCGCCAGCGTCGCCTGCTGCGCGCCGAACGCGCCGGCGAAGCTGCGCTGGAAATTCAGCAGCACTTGATCCTTGTCGACCCGGTCGTAACCACGCAGCACCGCGCCCGGCGCCAGCACCGCGTTGCGCGCGCCGATCGGGCCGCCGCTGCTGGTCAGGGCGCGGAACATGTCGGCGGTGTTGAGCTGCACCGGCTGGCCGCGGGTGTGCGAGAGCTCGGCGCCGAGCTTCCAACCGCGCCAGCGGGTTTCGGCGCTGAGGCCGAAGATGCGCACATCGTCGGGGTATTCCCATATCTCGCGGATGGTCGACAGCCGCGCCGACAGCTGCGCGTACGCCGCGGGCACGCCGGCGGCGATCAGCCGCGGCGCCAGGCCCGGATCGGTGCGCGCCGCGTCGATGGTGGTCGCGTCCAGGTACGGCGCGCGCGAGTTGATGCGCAGGTAGTACGCGCCCCAGCCGCGGCCGCTGGCCTCGTCGCGATAGCGCAGCGACAGGCCGTACTGGCCGCGGTCGCTGCCGTACCGGTCGCGGTCGCGCGGCAGGATCGCGCCCATCGACTGCATGAAACCGTCGCTGAGCCAGCGCCCCGCGTCGGCGGACGCGCTGTTGATCGGGTAGTAGGCGTTGGACTGGATGCCGGCGCAGCCACGCTCGATGCCGAGATCGCTGCCGGAGAAGAACGTGCCGCAGGGGTCGTACTCCGACGGCCGCCAGTTCCACTGCCAGAACCCTTCCAGGCTCAGCTTCGAATCCAGCGTCCACTTCGCCCATAGCATCTCGACCGGAATCTGCGCCTCGCCGGCCGCGTCGGTGCCGGGCCGGCGCAACGTGGTGTAGTCGACCGGGTTGATCTGGTTGACGCCGCTGAAGAACAACCCGCTGCCCCACTTCACCGCCTGCTTGCCGACGCGCACGTCGAGCGCGCTGTCGTCGTCGAGCTTGAGATGTCCGTAGACATAAGCGTTGAGCCAGAGAAACCCGGAGAACTTGTTCGAACGCGAGAACCCGCCGTCGCTGAGCGGCGCCGACGGATCGAAGCCGTTGGGCACGTTGCCCTGGCGGGTTTCGCGCCGGTCCAGGGTGGCGTCGTACCAGGTGCGCGCGCTGAGGTTGACGCCGACGTCGCGGTATTTGAGGTCGACCGACTGCACGATCTTGAACAGGCTCGAAAACGCATCGCCGCGGCCGAAGTTCAGATTGCCGTCGTCGGCGGTGTCGGCGCCGGTGCCGCCCTTGGGCCGGCCGTCGGAGGCGTAGCCCTTGCCGAGCAGATGCGGCTGGGCCTTGCCCGTGCGCACCGCGGTGCCGGCGACCGCGCGCAGGTTCCACTGGCCCTGGATGCGGCCGTCGGCCAACTCGAATTCGGCAGCCGCGGCCGGCGCGGCGGCGAGCGCCGCCAGCGACAGGACGCACACTCGGCGCGTGAACGAACTACGGAAAAAAACACCGGAAAACCGCTGAAAAACCGACATGAAAACCGATCCTGCAACACTGCTGCAGGGTTTCTAGCACCGCCCGCGCCGGCGCCGCACTACTACTTTAGGCTGTGTTCCGCGCCGCCCCGGTTGTGCGCGCGCGCAGTTGCGGCATAGTGCGATGCCTGTCCCGCCCGAGCCCGCCGCAGTCCATGAATTCGCCGCAGTCGATGAGTCGCGATGCCGCCGCCGTCCCACCCGCCGGCGCCGCGCCGCTGGGCCACAAGGACGCCCGCACCCTGCTGCTGTCGGCGCTCGGCGGCGCGCTGGAGTTCTACGACTTCGTCATCTTCGTGTTCCTGACCGAGACGCTGCGCAAGCTGTTCTTCCCGGTCGGCATGCCCGAGTGGCTCGGCACGCTGCAGGTCTACGGCATCTTCGCCGCCGGCTATCTGGTGCGGCCGATCGGCGGCATCGTCATGGCCCACTTCGGCGACCGCTCCGGGCGCAAGCGCATGTTCACGCTCAGCGTGTTCCTGATGGCGCTGCCGACGCTGTTCATCGGCCTGCTGCCGACGTATGCGCAGATCGGCCTGGCCGCGCCGCTGTTGCTGCTGTTCCTGCGCATCGTCCAGGGCATCGCGATCGGCGGCGAAGTGCCGGGCGCCTGGACCTTCGTCGCCGAGCACGCGCCGCGCGGCCGGGTCGGCTTCGCCTGCGCTTCGCTGTCGGCCGGGCTCACCGCCGGCATCCTGATCGGCTCGCTGATCTCGACCGCGATCAACACCTTCCTGGCGCCGGCGCAGGTGCTGGACTGGGGCTGGCGGGTGCCGTTCGTGCTCGGCGGCGTGTTCGGTTTTCTCGCCGTGTACCTGCGCCGCTGGCTCAGCGAAACGCCGGTGTTCGCCGCGATGCGCGACAGCCGCCAACTGGTGCGCGAGCTGCCGCTCAAGCAGGTGCTGCGCGACCACCGCGCCGGCATCGTGTTGTCGATGCTGGTGACGTGGCTGCTGACCGCGGCGATCGTGGTGGTGATCCTGATGACGCCGACCATCGTCCAGCAGAAGTTCGGCATGGCGCCGTCGCGCGCCTTCCTCGGCAACAGCCTGGCCGCGTTCTGCCTGACCCTCAGCGCGATCGGCGGCGGCTGGCTGGTCGACCGCATCGGCCGCGGCCGCGCGCTGCTGCTGGGTTCGCTCGGCGTGCTGCTGAGCAGCTTCGCCCTGTATTACGACCTCAACCACGGCGCGCACAACTTCCTGCTGCTGTACGCGCTGGCCGGCGTGTTCGTCGGCGTGGTCGGGGTGATCCCGGCGGTCATGGTCGCCGCGTTCCCGGCGCCGGTGCGGTTCTCGGGCCTGTCGTTTTCCTACAACGTCGCCTACGCGGTGTTCGGCGCAGCGACGCCGCCGTTGATCGGCGGTTATCTGGCGCCGCATTTCGGCGGCATGGCGCCGGCGTACTACGTGATGGCGGTGGCGCTGGTCGGGGTCGCGGTGTCGCTGTATCTGCTGGCCAATCCGCGCCAGCAGTTCCACGAGGATTGATCGGCCTGTCCGGCTCGACCCCGCTTCAACAAACCATTACGAAATACGCGCCGAAGATAAAAAGCCCGGCGATCCAGCAGGCGAACATCGCCAGCACCGCGGCGAAGATCCAGGCCGCGCGCGCCAGACCGCCGCGGCCGAGCGTGCGCCGCACCGCGAGCGCCGGCAAGGCCAGGCCGGCGAGCGCGAACGCACCCAGCACCGTCCAGCCCAGCGCCCAGAACGCGGCCGATTTCTCGCCGTATTCCGGCGGGCATTGGGTGGTGGCGAACGCCAGCGCGGGCCAGCACGCTGCGACCGACGCCAACGCCGCGCCGCAGACGCGGCGCATTCGCAAGACCTGCGCGCCGCTCACACGCCGGCCGCGCGGCGCCAGAAGTAGTGCGCCAGCGGCGGCACCTTGCCGGCCAGCCCCAGCAACGGCCCGCGCACCAAGGTCGCGGCGAGGTCGTCGTTGGAGAACAGCTTGTTCAAACCGTCGAAGCCGTACGCCGCCAGCGCGTTCTCGCTGCGGCGTTCGCGCGCCCAGCGTTCGAGCCGGTGCGGCGAGCCCGGATCGGCGCCGCGGCGGCGCGCCTGCTGCAGGCTCGCGCGCAGGCCGGCGACATCGCGCAGGCCGAGGTTGACGCCCTGCCCCGCGAGCGGATGGACCACGTGCGCGGCATCGCCGATCACCGCGACCCGGCCGGACACGTAGCGCTGCGCGAGTTGCCGGCGCAGCGGGAACGCGGCGCGTTGCGAGACCTTCGTCAGCGCGCCCAGGCGCCCGGCGAAGGCGCGTTCGAGTTCGATCAGGAACGCTTCGTCGCTCGCGCCGAGCAGGCGCCCGGCTTCGGCTTCCGGCAGCGTCCATACGATCGAGCTGCGTTTGTCGCGCGCGCCGTCGTCGCCGAGCGTCGGCAGGAACGCGATCGGCCCGCCCGGCAGGAAACGCTGCCAACAGGTCGCTTCGTGACTGCGTTCGCTGTCGACGTAAGCGACCAGCCCGCGCTGGCCGTAGTCGTGCGCCGGTGCGTCGATGCCGGCGAGCCGGCGCAGTTTCGATTCGGCGCCGTCGGCGGCGACCACCAGCCGCGCGCGCAAACGCCGGCCGCCGGCCAAGGCCACGCCGACGCTGTCGGCCTGGTCGCGCTCCAGCGCTTCGACGTCTTCGGGGCAATGCAACTGCACGCCGGCCGGCGCCAGCGCCGACCACAAGCGGTCGACCAGCAAGCCGTTCTCGACGATCCAGCCCAGTTCGCGCCGGCCGAAGGCGTCGGCGTCGAACGCGATCTCGCCGCCGCCGGCCGCGTCCCACACCCGCATCGCGCGGTACGGTTGCGCGCGCGCGTCGCTCACCGCGTTCCACACGCCCAGATCGTCGAGCAGCGCGGCGTTGTCGGGCGCGAACGCGTACACGCGCAGGTCCGGACGCTGCGGCGACCACGGCGCCGGTTCGCGCGCTTCGACCAGGGCCACGTCGAACCCGTCGCGCGCGAACGCCAGCGCGGCCGCGGCTCCGACCACGCCGGCGCCGACCACGACCACATCGAGCAGGTCGCGCCGGCTCATGCGCGGCCGCCTTGGCGTTGGCTGCGGCACAGCGCGGGGACGTCGCCGCGGTAGCCCATCGCGCCGCCGACCAGGAACGACTGCGCACTCGCCAGTCGGTCGAACGCGAACAGCCCGAGGCTGCGCAGCGGCCGCATCAACTCGGTCTCGTTCGACGCCAGCCGCGCCAGCCCGTCGGAAAAATTCACCGTGCGCTCGCGGTCTTCCTTGCGCCGCTCCAGGTACTGCGCGAGCAAGGCCTCGTTGCCGCAGTCGGCGTCGCCGGCCTCGCGCCGGGTCTGGATCAGTTCGGCCAGGGTCATCGCATCGCGCAGGCCGAGGTTGAAGCCTTGCGCGCCGATCGGGTGGATGGTCTGGGCGGCGTTGCCAACGAGCACCGCGCGCGCCGCTACGGTCTGCCGCGCCAACACCCGGATCGCCGGATACAGGCTGCGCGCGCCGCAGCTGAGCAAGCGCCCGGCGCGCCAGCCGAACGCGTCCTGCACGCGGGCGAGGAAGCCGGCTTCGTCGAGCGCGGCGACCGCGTCGGCGTCGGCGGTAGCGACGCCGTGGATCAAACCGTAATGGCGGTCGCCGCGCGGCAGCAGCGCGGTCGGGCCGTCGCGGCCGAGGCGCTCGTAGGCGGTGCCGTCGGGCGTGCGCTCGCCGCGCAGGCGCGCGACGAACAGGGTCTGGCGGTAATCGTGATCGTCGCTGCCGATGCCCAGCGCCTCGCGCACGCCGCTGCGGGTGCCGTCGGCGGCGACCAACAGCCGGGTGCGCAGGATCCGTTCCCCGGCCCCGTCGGCCACGCGCGCTGCGCGCCAGCCGTCGTCGCTGTCGGCCAGGCCGACGAACCGCACCGGCCGGTAGCGCAGCAGGCGCGGCAGTTCGGCCAGCCGCGCTTCCAGCGCTTCGCCGAAGTCGCGCGCCACCACCACCCGGCCGAACTCCTCGCGGCCGTAGCGGTCGGCTTCGAGCACGGTGCGGCCGAAATCGCCGCGGCGGCTGATGTGGATGCGGCGGATCGGCCCGGTCGGCGCGCGCAGCTTGGCCAGCACGCCGAGCGCGTCGAGGGCGTTGAGGGTGGCTTCGGCGAAGCTGAGGTTGCGTTCGTCGAACACCGCCGGCAGCGCGCCGGGCGGGGCGGCCTCGATCAGGCCGACATCGAGGCCGATCCGGTCCAGGGCGATGGCGAGACTGGCGCCGACCAGGCCGCCGCCGACGATCAGGACATCGTGGCTGGCGTGGATCTGCGCGCCGGAGGAATGCGGCGTAGCGTCTGAAGTCATGGCGTTCATGATACTTGGGCGCTCGCTAAGCGCGCGTTCGCGGATGTCGCAGCGCGGCGATCGGGCGGCAAAGCGCCGGGCCGCAAGGCCGCCGCGCACGATCGCCGCCGCGGCCGCATCGCCGGTGCCCGCAGACGTGCCCTGCAGCCACGAAGCCGTCCTTTCGGCCCCGCCGAATCAACCACTTAGCCCGCAACCGCGACCCAGGCGGCACATTCGCCCCCAGCTTCTTTAGAATGGCCGCATCGACGCGCCCGCGTCCGGAGCCAGATCCATGAAGCCGAACACCCGCAACAGCCTGATCCTCGCCCTGCTGGCCGTGTTGATGGTCGCCACCCGAGTCAATCACTGGGCGCCGATCCCCGATGCGTCGTGGGCGGTGTTCTTCATCGGCGGCTTCTACCTGCGCAGCTGGACCCGCTGGGCGTTCCCGGCGCTGATGGCGCTGGCGGTGCTGATCGATTACGCGGTCATCAGCCGCATGGGCATCAGCTTCTGGGACCACTACTGCGTCTCGGCCGCGTACTGGTTCCTGATCCCGGCGTATTTCGCGATGTGGGCCGGCGGCCTGTTCGTGGCGCGCAACTACAAGCGCCGCTGGAGCACCCTCGGCGTCGCCGCGGTCGCGATGGTGGCGTCGGTGGCGGTGTGCCAGTTGCTGAGCCAGGGCAGCTTCTACTGGATCTCGGCCTCGGTGCCGAACCCGACCGTCGCCGGCTGGGCCGCCAACTACTTCGAATGGCTGCTGCCGTACCTGCGCACCACCGCCACCTACGTCGGCATCGCCGCGCTGGTCCAGGCGATCGCCGCCGGCGCGAGCAAGACCGCGCTGCCGGCGCAGTCCGACGACGCGCGCAAGCGCTGATCCGCGCAACGCACGGGTCGACGCGATGGGCAACCGCCTTTCCAAGATCTACACCCGCACCGGCGACGACGGCTCCACCGGCCTCGGCGACGGCAGCCGCACCGGCAAGGATTCGGCCCGGGTCGGCGCCTACGGCACGGTCGACGAAGCCAATTCGACCATCGGCTTGATCCTCGCCGCCGAGTTGCCGGCCGATGTGCGCGAGCAACTGGTGTCGATCCAGCACCAGATGTTCGACCTCGGCGCCGAGCTGTGCATCCCGGGCCACGCGGCGATCTTCGCCGCCGACATCGACCGGCTGGAACAGTGGCTCGACGCGCACAACGAGGACCTGCCGCCGCTCAAGGAGTTCATCCTCCCGGCCGGCGGCGAGGCCGCGGCGCGCTGCCACATCGCCCGCACCGTGGTCCGCCGCGCCGAGCGCGAGACGGTGGCGCTGGCGCGGGTCGAGGACATCCGGCCCGAGGCGGTGCGTTACCTCAACCGCCTGTCCGACCTGCTGTTCGTGATCGCGCGCGTGCTCGCCCGCGCCGGCGGCCACGGCGAGGTCACCTGGAACCACGAGCGCCGCAAGGCCTAGCCGCGTGCGCGTCTATACGCATCCGGCCTGCACGCGCCACGACCCGGGTCCGGGCCATGCCGAGCGGCCGCTGCGTCTGGTCGCGGTGACCGAATCGCTGCGCGAAGCCTTCGCCGAGCGCCTGCACTGGTGCGAGGCGCCGGCCGCCAGCCGCGGCCAGTTGCTGCGCGCGCACTCCGACGAACTGCTGAGCCTGGTGCTCGACACCGCGCCGGACGGGCCGATGCAGCTCGATCCCGACACCGTGCTGGCGCCGGGCTCGGCCGAAGCCGCGTTGCGCGCCGCCGGCGCCGGCGTGGCCGCGGTCGACGCGGTGCTCAAGGGCGAAACCGGCCGCGCGTTCTGCGCGGTGCGCCCGCCGGGCCACCACGCCACCGCGGAGGTGGCGATGGGCTTCTGCCTGTTCAACAACATCGCCGTCGCCGCCGCCCACGCCTGCGACAAGCACGGGCTGGCGCGCGTGGCGGTGATCGACTTCGACGTCCACCACGGCAACGGCACCCAGGCGATCTTCGACAGCGATGCGCGGGTGATGTACGTCAGCTCGCACCAGATGCCGCTGTATCCCGACACCGGCTACGCGCACGAGCGCGGGGTCGGCAACATCGTCAACGCGCCGCTGCCGGCCGGCACCGGCAGCGAAGGCTTCCGCCGGGTCTGGCGCGAGCGCCTGCTGCCGGCCATCGACGGCTTCCGCCCGCAGCTGGTGCTGATCTCGGCCGGCTTCGACGCGCACAAGCGCGACCCGCTGGCGCAGATCGAGCTCGACGGCGACGACTTCGCCTGGCTGACCGCCGAACTGGTCGCGATCGCCGAGCGCCATGCGCAAGGGCGGGTGGTGTCGATGCTGGAGGGCGGCTACGACCTGGCCGCCTTGCGCGAAAGCGCGGTCGCGCATGTAGGCGCTCTGCTCGCCTGAGTCCCCGGCAGGAGGCGCGAGCCGCGACCGCGGAGTAGCCGGTCGCGTCGCAAGCGAGATGTCGCGGTCGCAGCTTGCGCAGCTCCTACAGTCGCTGCACCCAGCTTCCGAAGCCCCTGTAGGAGCGGCGCGAGCCGCGACCGCGAGGTCGCCGCCCGCGCCGCAAACCGGACGTCCCGAAGCCGGCCGCTCCAACCACCAGGCCGAATCCGCGGCCGACTACAGCGGCCGACCGCATCCGCCGGCTCCGGCCGCCGCGCGCATTACGTCGCTTCGGTTCCTTCGAACTCCAACGCCGCCGAATTGATGCAGTAACGCAACCCGGTCGGCCGCGGCCCGTCCGGGAACACGTGCCCCAGGTGCGACTGGCAGCGCGCGCACTTGACTTCGATCCGGCGCATTCCGTGACTCTCGTCGGCCTGCTCGCTGACCGCCTCGGGCCGGATCGGCTGGTAATAGCTCGGCCAGCCGCTGCCGGAGTCGTACTTGGTGTCGGAGCCGAACAAGGGCTCGCCGCAAGCCACGCAGGTGTAGGTGCCGGCCTCCTTGTGGTTCCAGAAACGGCCGGTGAAAGCGCGCTCGGTGGCCGAGCAGCGGCACACCGCGTATTGCTCCGGCGACAGCTGCTCGCGCCATTCAGCTTCGCTCTTGTCGACCGGGGCGGCGGGGTCGGGGGTGGGGTGCTGGCTCATGCTGTCCTCCTGGGGTGGGCGGCGGCGCGTTGCCGGCACGGTCGCGGGAGTTGGATCGAAAATCCCGGCCGGACCGGCGCGCGTTGGAAGATGAACGCCGATGGCCTACAAATGGCGTTCGCGTTGCCCGCTTGCAAGGGATGGGGCAAGCTAACCGCCGTTTTTCAACGTCTGCCGGATGCTCGCGTGCGCAAACCCCTCCGCCTGCTCCCGTTGTCGCTCTGCATCGCCATCGCCCTGCCCGCTTATGCGGCGGACGACAACGAGAACTGGGGGCTGTGCCCGCTGATCGACGCGGTGCCGTCCTTCGACGACGCCCCCGCCCCGACCGGCACCGCCGACCAGCGCTCCAGCCAGCCGACCGCGATCGACGGCGGCACCCTGCAGCGCGGCGGCGACGACCAGAACATCGTCGTCCAGGACAACGTCCGGCTCAGCCGCGGCGACCAGTTCCTCGGCACCGACAAGCTCAGCTACAACCAGGAATCGGGCAAGTACACCGCCGAGGGCCATGTCCGCTACCAGGACTCGAGCATGCGCCTGGTCGCCGAGCACGCCGAGGGCGACCAGAACGCCGACCAGCACCAGATCGACGACGTCGAATACCAGCTGACCTCGCGCCGCGGCAACGGCGGCGCCGAGCGGATCCAGCTCAACGGCGCCAAGGGCGCGCTGCACAGCTCGACCTATTCGACCTGCGCGCCGAACCAGCGCGCCTGGGAGCTGCGCGCCCACCGCATCGACATCGACACCGAGGAAGGCATGGGCGTGGCCCGCAACGCCACCCTGCGGATCGGCAAGATTCCGGTGCTGTACGTGCCGTGGTTCATGTTCCCGGTCGACGACCGCCGCCGCACCGGCCTGCTGTATCCGAACATCGGCATGTCCGGCAAGAACGGCTTCGACTGGCGCCAGCCGATCTACCTCAACCTGGCGCCGAACTACGACGCCACCTTGTTCCCGCGCTACATGACCCGCCGCGGCGCCGCCCTGGGCGTGGAGTTCCGCTGGCTGTACGAGAACGGCTCGGGCGAGACCTACGTCAACTGGATGCCGCGCGACGACCTCTCGCGCAAGGATCCGGACCGCTACAGCTACTACATCCGCGAAGGCAATCCGGTGCTGAAGCCGGGCGAGGCGATCCCGCTGCTGCCCGAAGGCCAGCGCCCGCGCGACAACCGCGGCGAGTTCGCGTTCAAGGGCACCCACCGCTTCAACGGCACCTGGTACGCCGGCGCCAACCTGGCCTGGGTCAGCGACAAGTACTACCTGCAGGACTTCAGCAACAGCCTGTACGGCCAGTCGGCGACCTCGCTGCGCAGCGAGATCGGCGTGTACGGCCGCGGCCGCTACTGGGACGCGAGCGTCATCGCCGACCACAACCAGCTGGCCGACTTCACCCTGCAAGAAAGCTCGATGGCGTACGACCGCCTGCCGCGCGCGACCTTCCACTGGCAGCAGCCGATGCTGCCGTGGCTGGAAACCGGCGTCGACACCGAGGCCGTGCGGTTCCAGCACGCGGACGTGAAGTACGTCAGCAACGACCCGACTCCGGGCATCCCGGCCAGCCGGCGCGCCGAGATCCCGGGCGGCAGCCGCTTCGACGTGCGCCCGTTCGTCAGCTTCCCGTTGGAAGGCGCGGCTTGGTACATCCGGCCCAAGCTGGCCTGGCGCTACACCGCCTACGAGCTCGACGCCAGCCTGGCCAAGCAGATCGCCAACCAGCGCGCCGACGCCTTCGTCGCGGCCAACTCGGGCACGGTCAAGACCGACGAGATGGTGCGCGGCTTCTACGACAAGTCGCCGACCCGCAGCCTGCCGATCACCTCGATCGACGCCGGCCTGTACTTCGACCGCGAAACCGAAATCCGCGGCGACCATTACGTGCACACCCTGGAGCCGCGCGTGTTCTACCTGCGCGCGCCGTACCGCGACCAGGACGGGCTGCCGCTGTTCGACACCAATCCGATGTCGTTCAGCTGGGGCGCGCTGTTCCGCGACAACCGCTACTCCGGCGCCGACCGCCAGACCGACGCCAACCAGCTGACCACCGCGCTGACCACCCGCCTGATCAACTCCGAGGACGGCCGCGAGCGGCTCGCCGCGAGCATCGGCCAGATCCAGTACTTCGACGACATCCGCGTGGTCGCCGGCGCCGAAACCCCGATCAAGCAGGGCAAGTCGGCCTGGGTCGCCGACGTCAGCGTGTCGCCGACCGACCGCTGGACGATCAACGCCACCTACCAGTGGGACCCGCGCCTGCGCAGCGAGGACGTCGCCACCCTGCGCGCCCGCTACCTGTTCGGCAACGCCGGCGTGGTCAACTTCGCCTACCGCTACCGCCGCAACCTGGCCGCGCCTCCGGGCTCGCCGCGCGATCAGGCCGACCAGTACGAGCAGGCCGACGTCTCCTTCCTGTACCCGATCAACAACAACTGGAGCATCGTCGGCCGCTACTACTACTCGATCAAGGACAGCCGTCCGCTCGAGCAGATCGCCGGCGTGCAGTGGGAAAGCTGCTGCCTGGCGGTGCGCGCGATCGCCCGCCGTTACCAGCGCAACCGCTCCGAAGACCTGAACAGCTCGTTTCAGGTGGAGTTCGAACTCAAGGGTCTAGGCTCGGCGGGCCAGAACACGGAGAAGGTTTTGCGCCGTGCTATTCTCGGCTACAACCGCGACGACCTCTATTTGACGCCTCCGTCTCCCTCGGTCAGCCGCGAAAACCGCGGTCCCGGCGGCGACGAGGCCATCCTCGACCCGACCCTATGAACAATCGTTTTGCGCGCACTCTGTCCGCGGGCGTTCTCGCCGCGGGCCTGCTGATCGGCAGCGTCCACGCCCAGGAGCTGCAGCCGATCGACCGCATCGCCGCGGTCGTGGACGAGGACGTGATCCTCAAGACCGAGCTCGACCGCGCGGTCGCCAACATCCTCAACCAGTACGCCGGCCGCAGCGAACAGCTGCCGCCGCGCGACGTGCTCGAACGCCAGGTGCTCGAGCGCCTGATCCTGCTGAAGCTGCAGGTCGCCCAGGCCCAGGGCACCGGCGTGCGCGTGACCGACCAGGAAATCGAGCAGGCCATCGCCGGCATCGCCCAGTCCAACCGCATCAGCGTCGACCAGCTGCGCCAGCAGATCGCCCGCGACGGCAGCTCCTACGCCGACTTCCGCAGCTCGATCCGCGACGAACTGCTGGTCCAGCGCCTGCGCCAGCGCTTCGCCCAGACCCGGGTCTCGGTCAGCGACGCCGAAGTCGACGCCGCCCTGGCCGCCCAGGCCAACACCGGCACCCAGTACCACCTGGCGCACATCTTGATTTCGCTGCCCGAAGGCGCCACGCCCGAGCAGATCGCCACCGCGCAGAAGAAGGTCGACGGGGTCAAGACCCTGATCGACAAGGGCGAGATGGACTTCAACGCGGCCGCAGTGCGCTATTCCGACAGCCCCAACGCGCTGGAAGGCGGCGACCTGGGCTGGCGCAGCGTCGACGAAATCCCGGCCGCGTTCGCCGAGATGATGAAGTCGATGAAGGCCGGCGACGTGACCCAGCCGCTGCGCGGCCCGAGCGGCTTCCAGCTGCTGAAGCTGGTCGAGGTGCGCGACGCCTCCAAGTCCGGCCCGCAGATGGTCACCCAGTACCACGCCCGCCACATCCTGGTCCGGGTCAACGACAAGATCACCGAAGCCCAGGCCAAGGCCAAGGCCGAGACCCTGCGCGCGCGCATCGCCGGCGGGGCCAAGTTCGAGGACGTGGTCAAGGAAAGCTCCGAAGACCTCGGCACCCAGGCCAAGGGCGGCGATCTGGGCTGGTTCACCCGCGACGAATTCGGTCCCGAGTTCGGCGGCGCGGTCGCGGCCCTGGGCGACAACGACATCTCGCAGCCGATCCACACCAGCGCGGGCTATCACATCGTCCAGCGCCTGGGCACGCGCGAAAGCGACATGGCCGACCAGAGCAAGCGCGCCCAGGTCCAGGAGACCATCGGCCGGCGCAAGCTGGAAGAAGAATGGAACCGCTTCCTGCGCGAGAAGCGCAGCGAGGCCTATGTCGACTTCCGCGTCGGCAAGGGCTCGGAAGGCAACCAACCGGGTACCGAAACCACGCTGCCGACCAAGGGCGGCTGACGTGACCCCGCCCCGGCTCGCGCTGGTGCCGGGCGAGCCGGCCGGCGTCGGGCCGGAGCTGTGCGTGCGGCTGCTGCAACAGCCGCGCGACTACGATCTGATCTGCTACGCCGACCCGCGCAGCCTGCGCGCCGCGGCCGACGCCCTCGCCCTGCCGCTGACCCTGCTGCCGCCCGACCGCCCTTCGCGCGCGCCGGGCGAGGTCGCCGTGGTCGACATCCGCAACCCCGTGCACCCCGCCTTCGGCACGCCCGAGCCCGGCAACGCCGCGGCCGTAATCCAGGCCCTGCGCGACGCCGCCCAGGCCTGCCTGGACGGGCGCCTGGACGGGATCATCACCGGCCCGGTGCACAAGGCCGTCATCAACGAGGGCGGCATCGCCTACACCGGCACCACCGAGCTGCTGGCGCAGCAGGCCGGCTGCGAGGTGGTGATGATGCTGGCCAACGACATCGTCCGGGTCGCCCTGGCGACCACCCACCTGCCGCTGCGCGCGGTCGCCGAGGCGATCGCGGCCGAGCCGCTGGCGCGGACCCTGCGCACCGTCGACGCCGCGCTGCGCGGCGATTTCGGCCTGGAACGCCCGCGCATCGCCGTGCTCGGCCTGAACCCGCACGCCGGCGAAGCCGGGCACCTGGGCCGGGAGGAGATCGAGGTCATCGAGCCGGTGCTGGCCGCGCTGCGCGGCGAGGGCCTGGACCTGATCGGCCCGCTGCCGGCCGACACCGCGTTCCTGCCGGCCAAGCTGGCCGGCTTCGACGCGGTCGTCGCGATGTACCACGACCAGGGCCTGCCGGTGCTCAAGTACAGCGGCTTCGAGCGCGCGGTGAACCTGACCCTGGGGCTACCCTATCCGCGCGTCGCGGTCGACCACGGCACCGCCCTGGACCTGGCCGGGCGCGGCCTGGCCGACCCGTCCAGCCTGATCGCCGCCGCCGAAACCTGCGCCCGCATCGCCCAGATTCGTTCGTCCCGCACCACCCGCATTCCGCCCGGAGGCTCGCCATGACCGGCACCGCCAAGACCCACGCCAAGGGCTTCAAGCCCGAGGCCAAGAAGCATCTGGGCCAGCACTTCCTGCACGACCGCAACGTCATCGCGATGATCGTGCAGGCAGTGGACCCGAAACCCGGCGACCGCCTGGTCGAGATCGGCCCCGGCCAGGGCGCAATCACCTTCCCGCTGCTCGACCGCCACGGCGAGCTGACGGTGATCGAGTTCGACCGCGACCTGATCTTCCCGCTGACCGAGTCGGCACGCACGCACGGCACGCTGGAAGTGATCCATCGCGACGTGCTGACGGTGGACTTCAGCGCGCTGGCGCACAACGGCGGCCCGATCCGGCTGGTCGGCAACCTGCCCTACAACCTGTCCTCGCCGATCCTGTTCCACGCGCTGGAGCACGCCGCGGCGATCCGCGACATGCATTTCATGCTGCAAAAGGAAGTCGTCGACCGCATGGCCGCGGCGCCCGGCAGCAAGGTCTACGGCCGCCTGAGCGTGATGCTGCAGGCCTATTGCGAGGTGATCGCGCTGTTCGACGTGCCGCCGGCCGCGTTCCGGCCGCCGCCGAAGGTCGACTCGGCAGTGGTGCGGATGATTCCGCTGGCGCCGGAGCGGATCGGCATCGACGACCGGGCCCTGTTCGCGCGGGTCGTCCGCGACGCCTTCGGCCAGCGTCGCAAGACCCTGCGCAACGCCTTGTCGCTGGTCTGCGACGGCGCCTCGATCGAAGCCGCCGGGCTGCGTCCCGACGCCCGCGCCGAGCAACTGGACGTGGCCGAGTTCGTGCGCCTGAGCAACTGGCTGCGCGCGCACGACAAAGTCCTGCCCGATCCGTCCGCGGCCTGACCGCGGCGGCGCGCGCGGATCCGTCCGCCGCGCCCGCAGCGGCCGGCGCCGGCCGGCTCCGCACGGCCTGCGTCCGCGATCCCAGCGCCCTCGCCCGGGACGTTTTGCCCCTCCCCGCGTTATTGCCTCAACTCATTCCCGCTTCATCCCCGCTTTGCTTAAACTGCCGCCATGAACCGCCCCACCGAATACGTCTTCGACATCGACGTGGCGACCCGCTACCTGGACGATCAATCCGCTCCGGAGCAGGACCGCTACGTGTTCGCCTACACCATCCACATCCGCAACGCCGGCAAGATTCCCGCGCGCCTGATCTCGCGCCATTGGGTGATCACCGACGCCAACGGCAAGGTGCAGGAAGTGCGCGGCGACGGCGTGGTCGGCGAGCAGCCGTGGCTGCGTCCGGGCGACGATTACGAATACACCTCCGGCGCCGTGCTGGAGACCAGCCTGGGCACGATGGAAGGCAGCTACGCGATGGTGGCCGACGACGGCACCCGTTTCGACGCGCCGGTTCCGTCGTTCACCCTGACCGTGCCGCGCACGTTGCACTGAGCGCGGACGGCACATGAGCGTTTGGGCAATCGGCGACCTGCAAGGCTGTTACGACGCCACCCAGCGGTTGCTGGAGCGGCTGAAATTCGATCCGGCGCAGGACAAACTCTGGTTCTGCGGCGACCTGGTCAACCGCGGCGGGCAATCCCTGGAAACCCTGCGCCTGGTGCACTCGCTGCGCGAGCACAGCGTCGTGGTGCTGGGCAACCACGACCTGTCGCTGCTGGCGATCGGCCAGCGCACCGAGGAAGAAAAGCGCAAGGTCAATCCCGACCTGCAGCGCATCGTCCTGGCCGAGGACGGCGAATCGCTGCTGGACTGGCTGCGCATGCAGAAACTGGTCCACGCCGACCGTTCGCTCGGCTGGATGATGGTGCACGCCGGGCTCGCGCCGCGCTGGACCACGGCGATGGCCGAGCGCCATGCGCGCGAGGTCGAGGAGCGCCTGCACGGCGACCAGTACCGGCGCCTGCTGAAGAACATGTACGGCGACCGCCCGGCCTGGAATCCCAAGCTGGCCGGCATCGACCGCCATCGCGCGATCATCAACATCTTCACCCGCCTGCGCTATTGCACGCCGCGCGGCCGCATCGCGTTCGAGGACAAGGGCAGCCCCGGCACCCAGCCGGTCGGCCTGTACCCGTGGTACGAAGTGCCGGGCCGGGCCGAACGCGATCTCAAGATCGTGTGCGGGCATTGGTCGACGCTGGGCCTGTTCATCGGCCATGGCGTGCACGCGATCGACACCGGCGCGGTCTGGGGCGGCAAGCTGACCGCGTTGCAGCTCGACACCGACGAGTTGCGGCTGGTGCAGGTGCCCGGCCGCGACGTGCCGGCGCATCCGCCGCGGCCGCGGCCGCCGCGGCCGGCGAATCCCGGTTCGAATTCGCAATCGAATTCGAAACCGCACTCGAACTGAGCGGAGCCTGCGCATGCGCCACGGATGGCGGAACGGTTGCGATCTTCGTCCGCCGCGCGCGGCGCGTTCGCTGGCAGCGCGCGAACCGGCGAACGCGCTCGCGTTGCGCATCGCGGCGCCGCTGCTCGCTCTGCTCGCCGCGGCCTGCTCGCAGTCGTCCGCGCCGCCGGCGCAACGCGTCGAAACCCGGGCGTGGCCGGCGCCTGCGGCGCAACCCGCCGCGCCCTCGCCGCCGCTGGTCGCGGCCGCGCGCGCGCAGGTCGGCGTGGTCCGGCGGTACGACCCGGCGTACGTGCAACTGGACTACCCCGGCGGCGACGTCGCGCCCGACCGCGGCGTCTGCACCGACGTGGTGATCCGCGCGCTGCGCGTGCAGGGCCTGGACCTGCAGCGCCAAGTGCACGAAGACATGCGCGCGAACTTCGCCGCATATCCGTCGTTGTGGCGCGCGAGTTCGACGGACCGCAGCATCGACCACCGCCGCGTGCCGAACCTGCGCCGTTGGTTCGAGCGCCAGGGCTGGTCGCTGCCGGTCAGCGCGCAGGCCGGCGACTACCGCGCCGGCGACGTGGTGACCTGGAACCTCGGCCGCGGCCAGACCCACATCGGCATCGTCTCCGACCGCCGCTCGTGGGACCGGCAGCGGCCGCTGGTCCTGCACAACATCGCCCGCGGCACCCAGGAGGAAGACGTGCTGTTCGCCTACGAAATCACCGGGCGCTATCGGCCGCAACTGGCGGCGACGGCGACGGCGACGGCCTCGCGCTGAGCGGAGCGATGCGATGACCGCCGGACTGCCGCAACCGCCGCACGAACCGGGCCGCCAGCCGACGGTGGCCGAGTCGCTGGACGCCATCGCGGAATGGTCGGAAGCGAGGAAACGGCGCAGGAGGACGCTGCTGCTGTTTTACGCCAGCGTCGTGGTCGCGCTGGTCCTGGCTCAGATCGTCCTGGTCAATCTCAATCCGCCGCAGCCGGCGCAGAACCCGGCACCGGCGCCCTCCGCCGCGGCGCCGACGGCTTCCACGCCCGCCGCCGACCCGATCGCGGACCGCGCGTTCGACGCGACGCTCGACCGCCTGCAAGCCGAAAGCGCGGCGAGCGCCGATGGGCGCGAACGCACCCGCGCCCATCGCTCGCAGTTGCAGCAAGCCATCGACCGAGCCGGGCTCGAACTGAAGATAGAACGCTTCGAATGCGGCCCGCGTTTGTGTGCGGCCTGGCTGCTCGGCGGCGGCGACGCCTACGACGGGCTCAACGCGGCGCTGCCGACGATGCCGCAAGCGCCGCTGCGCGCCATCGCCGGCGCCGCCACGCTGCCGGAGCAACGCAGGCATCCGCTGCTGCTGTCGATCGGTACGGACGCCGACGCGGCGGACACGGCGCCGACCGCCGCGCCCTGAGCGCAGCCGCCCGCCGTTTCAGTCCATGCCGAGGCGGACGTAGTCGACGTACTCGAAATCGAATTCGTTGCGCTCGTCGGCGCGGTGGCGCTCGCGCGCGGTCTCGCGCCACTCGGCCGCATCGAAACGCGGGAAGAACGCGTCGGCGTCGGCGACCGCGGTGTCGACCCGGGTCAGGTACAGCCGCGTCGCCGACGGCAGGCACAGCGCGTAGATCTCGCCGCCGCCGATCACGCACAGCTCGGCGGCGCCGTCGGCCGCGGCCAGTTCCAGCGCCTGCTCGGTCGAGCCTACCGCCTCCATGCCCGCGAACGGCGCCGCGCCGGAACGGGTCAGCACCAGATTGCGCCGGCCCGGCAGCGCGCGGCCGAGCGACTGCGCGGTCTTGCGCCCCATCAACAGCGGCTTGCCCAGGGTCAGCGCCTTGAAGCGCTTGAGATCGTCGGACAAACGCCACGGCAGCGCATTGCCGCGGCCGATGGCGTGTTCGCGGTCGAGCGCGGCGATCAGGCTCAGGCGTGGCGCGGAAGTTGCGGATGCGGATGTAGTCATCGGAAAGCCTCGTCGAGAACCAGCGAAAGCCGTGCGTTGCCGCCGGCGCCGGAGCGGTCGAATTCGATGTCGTCGAGCTTCCAGGCGCCGTCTTCGCGGCGCATCAGCGCGTAGTCGCGGCGTTGCCGCGGCGGGTCGGGCGCGGCGGCGACGGTCAGCACGATGTCGATGCGCGCGCTGCCGTCGGCGAGCATCGTCGCGCGGCCCGGCGCGAAGCCGAGCAGGTTTTCGTCCTGGAAGCTGCTGCTGAAGACGTCGTCCTCGATCAGCGGCGGCTTGTCGCCGGGATGCTCGGCGATGAAGCGGTCTTGCAGCCGCAGCGCCTCGCGCAGGCGCCCGCGCAAGGCGCGGGTCACCTGCGGCCCGCACGCGGCCAGGCGCGCGCCTTGCGGCAGGCCGGCCGCGCTGCCGTCGGCGTAAGCGCGGACATGCAGGCGATAGAACGCGGAAGCCGCTTCGATCGCTTCCGCGGGGACGCGCGCATCGGCGGCGTCAGCGGCGGCCGGCGCAGGTACGGACGCGGGCGCGGCGGTGCGCACGCAACCGGCCATCGCCAGCAACGCGATCGCGAACCCACCCACCATGGCCGAACGATGCTGCGGCATGCGCGCTCCTCGCGGCCCGGCGGCGCCGGCGCCGTTCACTCGCGACCGCCGCACGCGGCGGCGGCGTTCATACCGCCACCGGCGCCTTGATCGCCGGCGCCGGGTCGTAACCCTCGATGGCGATGTCGTCGAAACCGAACGCGAACAGATCGCTCACGTCCGGATTGAGCTTCAGCGTCGGCAGCTTGCGCGGCTCGCGCGCGAGCTGCTCGCGGGCCTGTTCGTAATGGTTCGAATACAGATGCGCATCGCCGAGGGTGTGGACGAAGTCGCCGACGCCGAGCCCGCAGCCCTGCGCGATCATGTGGGTCAGCAGCGCGTAACTGGCGATGTTGAACGGCACGCCTAGGAAGATGTCGCCGCTGCGCTGGTACAGCTGGCAGCTGAGCTTGCCGTCGACCACGTAGAACTGGAACAGCGCGTGGCACGGCATCAGCGCCATCTGCGGCAGGTCGGCGACGTTCCAGGCGCTGACGATCAGCCGGCGCGAATCGGGATTGCGCTTGATCTCGTCGACGACCCAGCGGATCTGGTCGATCTCGCGGCCGCGGCCGTCGGCCCAACGCCGCCACTGCTTGCCGTAGACCGGGCCGAGCTCGCCGTCGGCATCGGCCCATTCGTCCCAGATGCTGACCTTGTTGTCTTTCAGGTAGGCGATGTTGGTTTCGCCGCGCAGGAACCACAGCAGCTCGTGCACGATCGAGCGCAGGTGCAGCTTCTTGGTGGTGACGAGCGGGAAGCCCTGGTTCAAGTCGAAGCGCATCTGCCAGCCGAACACGCTGCGGGTGCCGGTGCCGGTACGGTCCGACTTTTCCGCGCCGTGCTCGAGCACGTGGCGCAACAGATCGAGATACTGGCGCACGGCTCAGCCCTTGGCCGGCTCGGCGGCCGGCAATTGCGGTTGCAGGGTCGGCGAACGCGTCGACAGCCACAGCCAGAACAGGCCCAGCACGATCAGCGGCGTGCTCAGCACCTGGCCCATCGTCAGCCAGCCGAACGCCAGATAGCCGTGGTCGCCGAGCTGCTGGTCGGGCACGCGCACGAACTCGACCAGGAAACGGAAGCAGCCGTACAGCAAAGCGAACATGCCCGACACCGCGTAGCGCGGGCGCGGCTTGCTCGAGAACCACCACAGCACCGCGAACATGGTCAGCCCTTCCAGCGCGGCCTGATACAGCTGCGAGGGATGGCGGGCGTAGCGGTCCAGCGCGCCGGCGGCGAACTGGGTCTGCAGTTGCTGCGCGGTCCAGTTGGCGAACTCCGGCGCGCGCGGGAACACCACGCCCCAGCCGGCGTCGGTGAACTTGCCCCACAACTCGCCGCCGATGTAGTTGCCCAGGCGGCCGAAGCCGAGGCCCGGCGGCACCAGCGGGGCGATGAAGTCGAGCGTGTCGAAGAAATGGGTGCGGTGGCTGCGCGACCACCACCACACCGCGGCGACCACGCCGAGCAGGCCGCCGTGGAAGCTCATGCCGCCTTCCCAGATGCGCAGCAGCATCAGCGGGTCGCGGACCAGGTCGGCGTAGCCGTAGAACAGCACGTAGCCGATGCGGCCGCCGAGCACGACGCCGATCATGGCGTAGAACAGCAGGTCGCCGTAGGCCGCTTCGCTGACGCCGGGCAGGCGGCCGGCGCGGACCCGGCGGCGTCCCAGCCACCATGCGGCGACGAAACCCAGCAGGTACATGATGCCGTACCAGTGGATTTGCAGCGGGCCGAGGGACAGCGCGATCGGGTCGATCTGATGCAGGGTGATCATGCGACGGGACGGGCTCGGAGCAGCGGAGGACCGAGCTATTGTGCCCCAGCGCGCCGGCGCGCAGGGTGCGGGTTGCGGCCGCTGGGGCTCGGGCCGCGCCGCGTTTCAGCCGCGCTTACGCTGGCATCGGTTAGGCCCGTCGTCCGGCGGCTACAACAGCGCCGGTTCGTCGGGCAGTTCGTTGCCGGCCGTGCCGGCGCCGCGCGGAAACGCCGCGGCCATGATCTCGTTCAAGGCGGCGATGCCGCCGAGCACGGCCGCCTCGGCCTCGCCCGCGGCCAGCGCCTGCTGGATGCCGTCGCAGACCGCCTGCCAGCGCTCGTCGCCGACCCGGCGCGCGTAGCCGCGGTCGGCGACGATCTCGATGCGGTGATCGGCCAGCAGCAGGTACAGCAGCACGCCGTTGTTGCCGGCCGTGTCCCACACCCCGAGCTGGGCGAACGCGGCGCGCGCGGCCTGGCGCGCGTCGCGCCCGGCCAGCAGCTCGCTCCAGCCCAGCCGCGCCTCGACCGCGAAGCGCAGCTGGCCGCTGTGGTCGGCTTCGCCGGCGGCGATGGCCGCGGCGATGCGGCGCAGGCTGGCTTCGGGAAACCGCCGCCGCGCCGGCGCGGCGCACAGGTGCCTGAGGATGCGCATCACCAACTCCCCGAGGCGCCGCCGCCTCCGCTCGAACCGCCGCCGCCGGACCAACCGCCGCCGCCCCCGCCTCCGCCGCCGCCCCAACCGCCGCCGTAGCCGCCCCAGCCGCCGCCGCCGGCGTAGTGCCCGCCGCCGCGGCCGAACAGCGAGAAGACGAAGCCCGCCACCGCCGCCAGCGCGACGACGCCCCACGACATCGCCAGCAACCAGGCGATGACGCCGGCGCCGATGCCGCCGATCGCGCCGCGCAGCAGGGCCGACATGCCGCCGAAGATGCCGCGGATCAGGCTCGAGCCGACGATCGCCACCACCAGCGCCATGACCCAGTTGCTGTCGCCGCCGTCGCGCGACGCACCTTGCTGGCCCTGGGCCAGCGGCTCGGGCAAGGGCTCGCCGTCGATCAGCCGGGTCAGCGCCGCGGTGGCGTCGATCAGGCCGCCGGCGTAGTCGCCGTTGCGGAACTTCGGCGCGAGGTATTCCTGGATGATGCGGCCGGACTGGGCGTCGGTGATCGCGCCCTCGAGCCCGTAGCCGACCTCGATGCGCACGCGCCGGTCGTCCTTGGCCACCACCAGCAGCACGCCGTCGTCGACGCCCTTGCGGCCGAGCTTGAACTGCTCGAACGCGCGCACCGCGTACTGGTCGATTTCCTCCGGTTGCGTGCTCGCCACCATCAGCACCTGCAGCTGGCTGCCCTTGCGCTGTTGCAGCGCGCGCGCCTGCGCTTCCAGGCCGGCGCGCGCGGTCGCGTCGAGGGTGCCGGTGGTGTCGACCACCGGCGAATCCATCGCCGGGATCGGCGCCAACGGCTGCGCGAACGCAGCCGCGGCGGCCAGCCACAGGCCCAGCGCCAACAGCGCTCGTAAAACACGGCCGCGGGTTCGCATCGCCGACAGGTTCACCATGATCCGCTCGCTCCTCCGCCGCCGCTGCGGCCACCGCCGCCGGACCAGCCCGTGTCGCTGGAGCCCGAATCCGAACTCGAACTTGGGCCCGAACCCGATGCGGATCGGGTGCGGCCGTCTTTATCGCCCGACCCGCGCCTGCGGCCGTCGCGCGCTGCGCTTGTGCGCCTGCCGCCGCCTTCGCGTTCGAACAAGAACACCGCCATCCACGCGATGTAGGCAGCGATGCCGGCGCCGAGCCAACTGCCGGCGTCGAGCGCGGACAGGTCGCCGCCGCTCCAGCGCTGCAAGGCGCGCCAACCGAACCACGCCAACCCGGCCACCAAGCCGGCGCGCACGGCGAAACTCAGCGCGCCGCGCTGCCACGCGATGATCGGCGGCGCGATCGCGCCGAGCAGCAGCGGCAGCGCGAACAGCACCGCCATCGCCGCCACGCCGATATCGCCCGGCGCCGGCGCGCCGCGCCGGACCAGCGCCGCGGCGACCGTCGCGACCGCCAGGCCGACCGCCACCGTTCCGGCCACGCTGCGCAGCCAGCGGTATTGCGGCAGCGCCTGACCGAGCGCGCCGGCGGCCGCGGCCCACAGCAGCGGCGCCCACACCGCGGCCGGCCCGCTCCAGATCCACGCCGCCAGCGCCGGCGGCAGCAGCGCCGCGGGCGCGGCCGCGGCCAGCGCCCAGCCGCGCCGGCGCGCGCACCAGCCCAGGGCCAGGGCGAAGCCGGCGCCCGCGGCGCAGATCCAGTCGAGCGGACGCCACGCGGGGGCCGCGCCGGCGTCGGCACGATAGTCCGCGGCCGCCGGCGGCGGCAGCGGTTCTTGTTCGATCAGCGCGGCCAGCGCCGCGCTCGCCGCGTCGACGCCTTCGGCGTACTCGCCGCGCCCCAGATGCGGCAGCAGATAGTCCGCCAGCACCCGCTGCGCCTGCGCGTCGGCGATGCGGCCTTCCAGTCCGTAACCGACCTGGATGCGCGCGCGCCGGTCCTCGCGCGCGACCACCAGCAGCACGCCGTCGTCGACTCCGGCGCGGCCCAGCTTCCAGGCGTCGAACACGCGCTGCGCATACGCGGCGATGTCTTCCGGCGCGGTGCTGGCGACGATCAGCACCTGCAACTGCGCGCCGCGGCGTTCGCGCAGCTCGCGCGCGCGCGTCTCCAGGCGCGCGCGGGTGGCGGCGTCGAGGCTGCCGGTCGGGTCTTGCACCGGCGAGTCGAGCGCGGGCAGCGGCGCCTGCGCCGGCGCGGCGAACGTCAGCAGGCACAGCAGCAGCGCGGCCGCGCCGATGCGCCAGCGCGCGGCGAACGCGGCGACGACGGGCGCGGCCGTCATCACCAGCTCCCCGACGAGCCGCCGCCGTCGCTGCGCCCGCCGCCGCCGGAGTAACTGCCGGAGCTGGAGGAACCCGACGAAGACGAGGACGAGGAGCGGCGCCGGCGTTCGCGTTCGCGCTCGTCGTAATCGTCCCAGTCCGGGCCGCGCGACGATCCGCCGCCGGCGAACGCGCTGACCGACAGGAACGCGGTGGCGATGTAGGTCAGCAGCGCCATCGGCATCCAGCGCTCCCACTCCGCCACGTCCGGGTCGATTTTCGGCAGGGTCAACAGATACGCGCCGCCGGCGACCGCGGCGATGATCGCCAGCCGGCCGAAGAACGCCAGCGGGCCGCGGCGCCAGGCCGCGCGCATGCCGAACAGCGGGATCAGCACGAACGGCGAGACCATCAATCCGGCGAAGATCATCAGCGGCCAAGGCAGCCGGTCGGGCTCGGGTTCCGGCAGCGGGGTGCCGTCGATCAGGCCGATCAGCGCGTCGTAGGCGCGCGTCAGGCCGCCGGCGTAGTCGTCGTCGCGGAACGCCGGGGTCAGGATTTCTTCGATGATGCGCGCGGCGTTCTGCTCGCCGACCGCATCGTCGAGCCCGCGGCCCAGATGGATGCGCATGCGCCGGTCGCGCTTGGCGACCACCACCAGCACGCCGTCGTCGATGCCGGCGCGGCCGGGCTTCCATTGTTCGAACACGCGCTGCGCGTAGGCGGCGATGTCCTCGCCGCCGGTGCTGTCGATCAGCAGCAGCATCAGCTGCGCGCCTTTGCGCCGTTGTAGGTCGAGCGAGCGTTCGCTCAGGCGCGCGGCCGCGGCGGCGTCGAGGGTGGCGGTGAGGTCGACGACCGGGCCGGTCAGCGCGGGCACCGCGACGGCCGCGGGCGCCGCCGCTGCGACGGTTCCCTCGGCCGGCGCCGCTTCGGTGACCGGCGCCGCCTCGCGCGCGAACGCCGGCGTCGCGACCAGCCACAGCGCCGCATGCGCCACCGCAAGCACGGCCGCCGCCCAGCGCAGCGAGGGCCGGCGCGCGGCCATGCTCATCGCCGTGCGGTCAATGCTGCGGCGCCGGCTGCGGCGGCGGCGCCTGCGCGGGCTGCGGCGGCGCGGGCTGGGCCGAACCGAAGTCGACCGTCGGCGCCTGCTGGATCTGCGCTTCGTTCTCGACCGTGAAGTTCGGCTTGGTCGCATAGCCGAACAGCTTGGCGGTGAGGTTGGTCGGGAACTGGCGGATGAAGGTGTTGTAGTCCTGCACCGAGGCGATGTAGCGCTGGCGCTCGACCGTGATCCGGTTCTCGGTGCCTTCCAGCTGGGTCTGCAGGCTCAGGAAGCTCTGGTCGGCCTTGAGCTGCGGATAGTTCTCGCTGACCACCAGCAGGCGGCCGATGGCGCCGCGCAGTTCGCCCTGGGCCTGTTCGAACTGCTGCAGCGAGGCCTGATCGTTGGCGTTGACGTTTATGCTGCCGACCTTGGCGCGCGCCTCGGTGACCTGGGTCAGCACCTGCTGCTCGTGGCTGGCATAGCCCTTGACCGTGGCGACCAGGTTCGGGACCAGGTCGGCGCGGCGCTTGTAGACGTTGAGCACCTGCGACCAGGCCGCTTTCACGCCCTCGTCCTTCTGCTGGATGGTGTTGTAACCGCAGCCGCTGAGCAGCACGGCCAGGGCGAGCACGATCAGGGGACGGAACATGGCGTCGGCACTCCGGCGGGATGACGGCCGCATTGCAGCATTGGGCGCGGGGCGGCGCAATGGACGGCGCGTGACGAAGTCCCTCCCACGCCAGCCTGCGCCCCGCACAAACGCGAAAGGCCGGCGATCGCTCGCCGGCCTTCCGCGCTGCGACGCCGGCCGGCTTACTCGGCCGTCAGCCGCTGCGCCGCGCGCTTCTTCGCCCACAGGTTCAGGCACTCCACCAGCGCCGAGAAACCCATCGCCGCGTAGATGTAGCCCTTCGGCACGTGGATGCCGAGGCCGTCGAGGATCAGGAACACGCCGACCAGGACGATGAAGGCCAGCGCCAGCATCTTGATGGTCGGGTTGGAATCGATGAACTGGCCCAGCGGACGCGCCGCCAGCAGCATCACGCCGACCGCGAGCAGGATCGCGGCGACCATCACCGGGGTGTGGCTGGCCATGCCGACCGCGGCGATCACCGAGTCCAGCGAGAACACGATGTCGATCACCGCGATCTGGGCGATGACCATCATGAACGACGCCGCCGGCTTGGTGTGGACGTCGTCGGAGTCTTCCTCGCCGACGATCAGGTCCTTGATCTCCATCGAACCCTTCACCAGCAAGAACGCGCCGCCGAGGATCAGCACCAGGTCGCGGATCGAGATGCCGATGCCGGCGACGGTGAACAGGTCGCTGGTCAGGCCGGCCAGCCAGGCCAGGGTCAGCAGCAGCGCGATGCGGGTGATGCAGGCCACCGCGATGCCGAACTTGCGCGCTTTTTCGCGCTGGTCGAACGGCAGCTTGCTGACCGCGATCGAGATGAAGACGAGGTTGTCGATACCCAGCACGATCTCGATCGCGCTCAGGGTGAACAAGGTGATCCAGACTTGCGGATCGCTCAACATTTCAATCACGTGCGGCCTACCTCTGAGTGTTATGGGTGTAGCGCCCGCGGCGAGGCCGCGGGCACGGGCGCGCCGCGGCGGGCGGCCCGGGGCGGACGGCGCGGAAACGCCGTCCTTGCGATGCGCGATGCGTTCCCTGCCGGGGCGGTCAGCCCGTCAAGTGCTGCCACAGGCGCGGGCCGAGGATCGAGGCCCACACCAGCAACACGTTCATCAGCAGCACGAACACCGCCGCCGAGCCCATGTCCTTGGCGCGGCCGGCGAGTTCGTGGAATTCCGGGCCGTAGCGTTCGATCACCGCCTCGACCGCGGAGTTGAGCAGTTCCACGCTCAGCACCAGCAGGATCGAGCCGATCAGCAGCGAGCGCTCGACCCCGGTCTCGCCGAACCACCAGCCGACCGGCGCGAGCACCAGGAACAGGTAGACCTCGAGCCGGAACGAGGACTCGTGCAGCCAGGCCGCGCGCAGGCCCTGGAACGACCAGGTCGCGGCCTTGAGGATGCGGCCGGGGCCGCGCGGCAGATGCCCGTATTCGTCAGCCATGCCGGCAGACCTCGGCGAGAACTAAGGCCGCACAGGCGCGCGCGGTCGGGAACGACGGGGTGGTCGGCATGGGCGGACGTTCTCGGGGCTAAGGCCGGGGCCGGCCCGGCGACGGCGGCCGGCGGCCGCCACAAGGCCGCGATTTTGCCACAAGCCCGGGGCCATCGCCCCGAACGGCGGGGGTGCGGGCGGCCGGCGGCGGCGCGGCGGGCGGGGTCGAGGCGGGTCGGAGCCGGCTGCAACGGGCCGGCGGCCGGACCTGTCCACCCGCCGGAACGGTTCAGCCAGCTGACCGCGCCGCGGCCGCAGCCCCTGTAGGAGCGGCGCGAGCCGCGACCGCGGGGTTGCATGTTCGCGCCGCAAGATGGCAACCCCGCGGTCGCGGCTCGCGCCGCTCCTACAGGGGGTTGGTCAGGGCTTGGCGATATCGCGCTGCCAATAACCGCGCAACTGCGCCTGCTGGCGCGGGCTCAACCCCGTCGCACACTCGTCGAGCAACCCGGCGGCGGTCGCCGCGTCGCCGCCGGCCTGGGCCTCGCGCGCCGCCTCCAGCAGCGCGCGCCGGCGCACGTCGAGGTTGCCGAACGGGTCGAACCAGGAATCCACCCGCGCCGCGTCCTTGACCCCGTTCCAGAGGAATTTCGAAGCGCCGGCCCCGGCGGCGACCGCGCGGTAACGGGCGATGGCCTGCTCGCGCCCGATCCGCCCCTGCAACCGCTCCAGCCGGGTCCGCAGCAGCCGCGTCTGCGCGCTCGCGCCTTCGGCCTCCCACGCGTCCAGCGCGCGCCCGACGAACGCGAAGTCGACCGCGCCGCTCGCCGACTGCACGCCGAGCAGGTTGAACACCGCGATCGCCGCGCGGTATTCGGGCCGGTCGTGGGCGGCGATCTCGCCGGCATCGGGCCGGCCGAGACTGGACGGCTGAACCACGCGGATACCGGCCTCGTCGGCCAGGATCGCTTCGATGTCGTGCTTGTGGAACTCGCCGATCACCACCGCGATCGTGCCGCCGGGGTGCGCGCGCGCGGCCGCGGCGATGCGCTGCGCCTGCAGGTAAGTGCGGTACAGATACAGCCGGCGCGGCAGATCGTGCTTGCGTTTGGCCGCGGGCGTCGCCGCCCAGGCCGCGACTTTTTCGAGTTTCGCCGGGTCGTCGGCATGGAACAGTTCGCGCTGCAACGACGGGGCGGCGAAGCTCAGGAACCCGAACATGCCTTTGAGCGGCCGCAGTTCCGGCGGCGTATCCAGGGCCATGCCGAAACCGAGCCGCTGGTCTTCCACCGGCGGCTCCCAGTCGATCGGGCACAGCTCGATGCCGCGGCGGCGCGCGAACGGCACCGCCACGTCCTGCACTTCGTAGGTGAACTCGTAGAAATCGCCGCGCGCGTAGGCGTCCGGCGTGCGTTCGATGCAGATCGCATCGGGCTTGGCGCGGTCGAGGAAGGCCTCCAGCAACGCCGGCTGGTCGCGCTCGGCGACCAACTGCGCGGCGTGGTCGACGCCGAGCACGACGACCGTCGTCGGCGCGGGCGCCGCGGCCGCCGCCGGCCCGGCCCGCGCCGCGCCGTGCGCGTCCGCCGCCGTCGCCGCGAACGCCTGCATCGCCAACAACGCGCCCAGCCACCAAGTCTTCACCGGCCCGCTCCGTTCGGATCAGCGCGCACCATGTCACGCCGCGCCGCCGCGTACCCGTGTCGGATGTCGTAGTCAGGCCATTACTGCTGGCGCAGCGCCTCGATCGGATCCAGCTGCGACGCCTTGCGCGCCGGGTAGTAACCGAAGAACAAGCCGGTCGCGATCGAGAACCCCGCCGCCAGCGCGATCACCTGCCCGTTCAAGGCCACCGGCAGCGCGCCGAGGCGGCTCACCAGCAAGGTGCCGACCACGCCGATGGCGATGCCGAGCGCGCCGCCGATCAGCGAGATCAGCATCGCCTCGGCCAGGAACTGGCGCTGGATGTCGCGCGGCCCGGCGCCGACCGCCATGCGCAGGCCGATCTCGCGAATCCGCTCGGTCACCGACACCAGCATGATGTTCATGATGCCGATGCCGCCGACGATCAGCGAAATCGTCGCCACCGCGCCGAGCAGCAGCGACATCAGCCGGGTGGTCTGGGTGCGGGTCGCGACCACTTCGGCGATGTTGCGCACGCTGAAATCGTCGTCCGCGCCGGGCTGGATCTTGTGGCGCTGGCGCAGCAGCCCTTCAATCTGCTCCTGCGCGTACGACACGTCCTCGGCGCGGCCGACGCCGACCGCGACCTGCATCACCGCGCCGTTCGGCAGCCCGGTCGCGCCGAGCATGCGCCGGCGCCCGGTTTCCAGCGGCACCAGCACCACGTCGTCCTGGTCCTGGCCGAAACCGCCCTGCCCCTTCGGGTTCAGCGTGCCGATTACGGTGAACGGCACCCGGCCCAGGCGGATGGTCTGGCCGATCGCGTCCTCGTCGCCGAACAGCGCGCGGCGCACGGTTTCGCCGAGGATCACCGACTTGGCGCCGCTGCCGTAATCGCGCGCCTCGAAGTTGCTGCCCGAGCCGATGCTCCAGCCGTTGATGTCGAAGAAGTCCGGCTGCACGCCCTGCCACTGGGTCGACCAGTTGTTCTCGGCGTACACGGCCTGGGTGCCGCCGCGCAGCGACGCGGCGACGTACTGCACTTCCGGCACTTCGTTGCGGATCGCCTCGGCGTCGGCTTCGGTCAGGGTGAAGAAGCTCGACGAGCTCAGGCGCACGCCGCCACCGCCGCGTCCGCCGCCGCCGGAGCTGATATCTAGGCGGTTCGAGCCCAGGCCCGACACCAACTTATCGATTTCCGACTGGGTGCCCTGGCCGACCGAGACCATCACGATCACCGCGGCGATGCCGATGATGACGCCGAGCGAGGTCAGCGCGCTGCGCAGCCAATTGCCTCGCAGAGCGAACACCGCTGTGCGTAGCACTTCGAAGAAGTTCATCGCTCCAGCCCCCGCTCCTGCTCCTGCTCGTGCAACTCGCCGTCGCGCATCACGAAGATGCGGTCGGCGTGCGCGGCCACGTCCGGGTCGTGGGTGATCAGCACCACGGTGTGGTCCTGCGCCTGCAGGCTCTTGAACAACGCCAGGATCTCCTCGCCGGTGCGGGTGTCGAGCGCGCCGGTGGGTTCGTCGGCGAGCAGGATCGGCGGGCGGTTGATCAGCGCGCGGGCGATCGCCACGCGCTGTTGCTGGCCGCCGGACAGTTCGCTGGGCCGGTGGCCGGCGCGCTGGCCCAGACCGACCGCTTCCAGCGCTTCCTGCGCGCGCTGCATGCGCTCGTCGCGGCGCACGTTGGCGTAGCCCATCGGCATCGCCACGTTCTCCAGCGCGTTCATCCGCGGCAGCAGGTTGAAGCCCTGGAACACGAAGCCGATCTTGTCGCGGCGCAGGATCGCGCGTTCTTCCTTGTCGAGCGTGGCCACGTCGACGCCGTCGCACAGGTAGACGCCGCTGCTCGGCGTGTCCAGGCAGCCGATCAGGTTCATCAGGGTCGACTTGCCCGAACCCGAGGGCCCCATCAGTGCGACGAATTCGCCGCGCGCGATGCGCAGGTCGACGCCGTGCAGCGCGATCACCTCGGCCTCGCTGCCGGGCGAATAGACCTTGCCCAGCGCGCGGGTCTCGATCACCGCATCGCCGCGCGCGGGAACGGCCGCAACGCTCATTTCGCGCCGCGCCCGCTGCCGACGACGACTTCGTCGCCTTCCTTGACGTTGCCCGACACCTCAGTCCAGCTGCCGTCGCTGGCGCCGACCCGCACCGTCACCGCTTCGGGCTTGCCGCCGACCAGCTTGTACAGCGGCGCGCGGCGCGCGCTGACCAAGGCGCCGATTTCGCTGTCCCACTTCTGCTTCTGCTCGTCGCTGAGCAGGCCGCGGAACGCGCCGAACTGTTGGTTGAAGCGTTCCAGCATGCGCTGGCGCGCCGCGCCGGAGACCGCGCCGGCGGCGCGGTTGCGGTTGTTGTTGTTGCCGCCACCGCCGCCCGGCCCGCGGCCGCCCATGATGATCGTCGGCGCGCCGCCGCCCGGCGGACCGCCGTTGGCGCCCGCAGGCGCGGCGCTGCGCGCGGCCATGCGCTGCTTCATCTGCTCCAGCGCGGCGTCGAACGCGGCGCGCTGCTCGGCGCTGAGCTTGAGCTGCTCGGCGACGCGCGGCAGGTCGTTGCCGAGGCCGCCGCGCTGGCCGCCGCCGGGCCCGCCGGGCGTTGCGCCGGCCGCGGCCGCCGCGTCGTCGTCGGGCTTGTAGCGCAGCGCAGCGTTGCCGACGCGCAGCACGTCGTCGCGGTGGCTGACTTCGATCTCGGCGTTGGCGGTCATGCCCGGCAGCAGCACGCCGTCGGCGTTGTCGACCGAGACCACCACCGGATAGGTGATGACGTTGCTGGTGTTGGTCGCCGACAGGCGCACCTGCTGCACCGCGCCGCGGAACTTGCGGTCGGGGAAGGAATCGACGGTGAAGTTGACCGCCTGGCCCGGCTTGACCTGGCCGATGTCGGCCTCGTCGATGGCCAGCACGATCTCCATCTTCGACAGGTCTTCGGCGATCTGGAACAGCACCGGCGCCTGCAGGCTCGCGGCCACGGTCTGGCCGGGCTCGATGCTGCGGGTCAGGACCACGCCGTCGACCGGCGCGCGGATCACCGTGCGCTGCAGGTTCAGGCGCGAGGTCTGGGTCGAGGCGATCTGCTGTTCGATCTGCGCTTGAGCGCCGTTGAGCTGGGCGCGCGCCTGATCGAGCGCGGCGCGGGCCAGGTCGGCGTCGCTGCGCGCGATCAGCTGGTCCTTGACCAGCGAGGATTTGCGCTGGTAGTCGAGCTCGGCGTTGCGTAGGGTCGCCTGCGCGGTGGCCAGCGAGGCGCGGGCGTTGGCGACCTGGGCGTTGCCCTGGTTGATCTGCGCCTCGTAGGTGGCCGGGTCGATGCGCGCGATCACCTGGCCCTTGCTCACGTGGTCGTTGTAGTCGGCCAGCACGTCGATGACCTGCCCGGAAATCTGGCTGCCGACGTCGACGGTGGAGATCGCCGACAGCGCGCCGGTCGCGGAGATCGTCACGCGGATGTCGCCGCGCTCGATCTTGGCGGTGCGGTAGGCACCGGCCGCTTCCTCGGCGCTGCGCTTGCTGTAGAAGTGCCAGCCGATGCCGGCCAGGGCCAGCACCGCCACGGCGATGGCGGCGCGCTTGGGCCAGGGCGACTTGCGCGGGCGCAGGGAAGGACGGGACGAGGTCGGCTGGGCTGCGCTCATGAGGTCTGGACGGTGGGCTCTGCGGGTGCCAACGCACGTGGCTGAACAGGGTTGACACCGAATGCCGCGGGTTCGCTGGCGCGCGCTGCCGATGTTCAGTTTGAGCGCGTCGGCGAAGCGGCGGCAAGGCGGTGTCGGTGCATGGATGCCGCGGCGGGTCGAAGCGTCGCGCGACCGCTGCGAGCGGCGCCGGCCTTCGTTCGAGGGACTTCGGTCCCGACGCTTCTGTTTCGGATTGCGACGCACTGAGCGGACAGCGTCGGGACCGAAGTCCCTCCCACGACAGCCGACCTCGGCCGGAAGCGCCGCTTCGAATCCCGAATCCCGAATCCCGAATCCCGGCCCTCAGGCCTCAGGCACCCGCGGCACCGGCGCCGCCGGCGGCAACGGCGCCAGCGGCGGCGGCAGCCCGGGCTTGAACCGGATCACCGCGGTGGTGCCCTGCCCCGGCGCGCTGGTCAGGGTCACCGGCCAGCCGAAGCGTTCGCCGAGCCGGCGCACGATCGACAGGCCCATCCCCTTGCCGTCGCCGGCGGAGAAGTCGGCGCGGTAGAACGGGGTGAAGGCCTTGGTCAGCGTCTCCACCGACATGCCGATGCCGGTGTCGCGGATCTCGATGCTGTCGCGGCCCAGGCGCACGTCGATGCGGCCGCTGTCGGTGAAGCGCACCGCGTTGCTGAGCAGGTTGGCGACCATCACCCCGAGCGCGTGCGGCGGCGCGGTCAGGCGCGGGCCGCCTTCGTCGTACAGGTGCAGCTCCACCGGCTTGCCGTTGAGCAGCGGCAGGATCCGCTCCATCTCGTTGTCGACGATGTCGCGCACCGCGAACTCCTCCGACTGCGGCTCCACGTCGGATTCGCGCGCCAGGATCAGGAACGCGTCGATCACCGCCTCCATGTCGCGGCCGGCGCGCTGCACCCGCAGCAGCGAGCGCTGCGCGCGCACCGGCGTGTCCGGGTCGGCCAGCATCAGGTCGGTGGCGACGCGGATCACCGTCAGCGGCGTGCGCAACTCGTGGCTGGCATCGCGGGTGAAGTCGCGCTCGCGCTGGACGAAGTCGCTGACGCGCTCGGCCAGCCCGCTCAGCGCGCTCGACAGCCGGCGCACTTCGCTGCCGGGGTCGTAGGGGAACTTGATCGGTTCGATCAGGCTGGTGTCGGGATCGCGCGGGTCCCATTGCGAGACCACGTTGGCCAGCCAGCTGACCGGCGACACCAGCCGCTTGGAGGTGCGGTAGGTATGCCAGGAGATCAGATACGTCGTCAGCAGCGAGAACAGCAGCGAGAACAGGCCGGTGTAGAGGATCGCCTCGTCGATCAGCGAGGTCGAGTACACCAGGTAGAAGCTGCCGGGCTCGCGCCGGTCCACCAATACCACCTTGCCGCCGCCGGGCAGGTTGTGCAGGCCCGAATCGACCCCGCGCATCTGCGCCGGCAGCACCGAGTCGCTGGCGCCGGCCGGGACGAAGTGGCCGCGCGTGGTCGAGGTGCGCGGCAGCGGATAGGCCGGGTCGCGCTTGCGCCCTTCCCAATAGTCGTCGGCCTCGCGCTGCATGCGCTGCTCGAGCACCACATGGCGCACCGCCAAGCCCGCCAGGAGGATGCCCAGCGTGATCGCTATGCTGCCGATCAAGGCTTGCAGGATGAACGCAAGCTTGATCTTGCGCGGTAGCCCTTGCGGCATGGCGGTGGCGGCGGACGGGTCCAATCAGTCCGGCGGCTGCGAAATGTCCGCCACCCGGTAGCCGGCGCTCTGCACGGTATGCAGCAGTTGCTTGTCGAAAGGCTTGTCGATGGTCTTGCGCAGGTTGTACAGATGGCTGCGCAAGGTGTCCGAATCGGGCAGGCCGTTGCCCCAGATCTCGCGCTCGATCTCCTGCCGGCTGACCACGCGCGGCGATTCGCGCATCAGGATCGTCAACAGGCGCAGGCCGATCGGCGAGAGCTGGAGTTCGCTGCCGCCGCGGGTGACCCGCAGGCTGGCCGGGTCGAGCACCAGGTCGGCGACCTTGAGCACCTCGCCGCCGACCTGGCGGCGCTCGCGCCGGATCAGGGCGCGCAGGCGCGCTTCCAGTTCCTGGATCGCGAACGGCTTGGTCAGGTAGTCGTCGGCGCCGGCGCTGAGGCCGGTGAGCTTCTCGTCGAGGGTGTCGCGCGCGGTCAGCATCAGCACCGGCGTCGACTTGCGGGCCTCCTCGCGCAGCTTCTTGCAGACCTCGATGCCGTCCATGCGCGGCAACATCAGATCCAGCACGACCACGTCGTAGCTGTTCTCCGTCGCCAACCGGTATCCGTCAAGACCGTCGGCGGCGTAATCGACCTCGAAGCCTCGGCTTTCCAGGTACTCGCCCACCATCTCGGAGATATTGCGGTTGTCTTCGACGATGAGGACCAGGCCCCCGTCTCTCGTACCCTGCATGCAGCGTCTCCACTGTCCTTCAGTTTTGTGAAGATTGCCCTCCACAAGGTGGACGGTTCGTGAAGGCGATACTGTAGGGCCATCACAAACCGACCTCCCGGCCCTTGCATGCTCGCCGACCGCCTCTACCCGATCCTGCTGTTGCTCGGCTCCAACATCTTCATGACCTTCGCCTGGTACGGGCACCTGAAGTACAAATCGGCGCCGCTGACCGTGGCGATCGCGGTCAGCTGGGGCATCGCCCTGTTCGAGTACTGCCTGCAGGTGCCGGCCAACCGCATGGGCAGCGCGGTCTATTCGGCGCCGCAGCTCAAGGGCATGCAGGAGGTCATCACCCTGGTGGTGTTCGCCTGCTTCTCGATCTGGTACCTGGGCCAGCCGCTGAAGTGGAACCACTGGGCCGGGTTCGCGCTGATCGTGGTCGCGGCGTGGCTGATCTTTCTGGACTGAGCGCCGCGCCGACGCGCCGCTGCTGAGCCGACGATGGCCCGCCGCAACCCGCCCTTCGCACCGCCCTGCATCGGCTTGAGCCTGCGGGCCGTGGTCGGGGAGTACCTGCGCCACGGCCGGCTGCTGTCGGCCGCGGCGTTCGGGCTCGATCCGCAGTGGGAGCTCGACGTTGCGCTGGCGCACGGCTGGGAGCGTTCGACGCTGCATGCCTCGGCAACCGAACAGCTCGAACGCGACGTGCGCCTGCGCCATCGCGGCGGCTGGCGGCCGCTGACGCTCAAGCCGTTCTACCTGCGCGGGCGCTGCCTCGGCGCGAGCCTGGACCTGTGGCGCGGCCTGCCGCTGGCGCAGGCCCTGCCCTGGCTGCGTGAGTTGCGGCCGGCGCCGGCGCTGGAGTGGTTCCACTTCGTCGGCGCCGACCAGGGCGCCGTGCTCGTCGACGGCCGCACCGGCCTGCATTTCCGCCGCCGCGGCCGGCGTTTCGTCCTCACCGCCGTGGACGCCAGCATCGCCGCTCCGGCCGACGATCCGGACCTGCCCGGCGGCTTCGACAACGGCCAGTGGTTGCGCAACCTGATGGCGCCGTGCGACGAGCCGGCGCAGTGGCGCGCGCTGGCGGCGCGGGACGCCGATCCGCACGCGGCCCTGCAGGCGATCCGCGAGATCGCGCCTTACCTGCCGGGGCGCTGAGCGCGCCGGCCCGGCGCCGGATCCTGCAGCGGAACAGGCCTCGTCACGGCCCGCAGGTCGAAACCACCTCGACCTCGCGTTCCCAGGCGCGGCCGCGCAGATCCAGGCTGAGCCGGCCCTTCCATACCGTGCGGGTGGAGTCCTCGTCCCGACGGGCCTGGACCGCCGCGGCCGCCGCCACCGCGCGCCAGCCGTCGCGGGTCTCGACGTACAGCCGCGGCGCCTGCAATTGCAGACGCGCCGACACCCGTTCGGCCGGCGCCGCGAAGCGCAGCAGCGCGCCGCGACGCTCGCTCAGGGTCTGCGATTCGACATCGCCGGCGCCCTGCCGGCGCAGCGCCAGCGGCTTGCCGTCCAGCGACAGATACAGCGCCGGCCAGTCCGACAGTTCGCCGGCGTCGTTTCCGCGCGCGCGCCACACCGTCGCCACGCGCTTGCCGGAGCCGGTCTCGCCGTTGCCGCCGACCCACACGTCCACGAGCGGACAGGTCTTGCTGTCGGTCGCCTGCTCCAGCCAAGACGACGCGCGCAGCGGCAGGTCGGGCGTGGCAGGCGCGGCCGCGTGCGCGCTGGCGATGCCCAGGCTCAATGCGAGCAATGCAGCGAATTTCACGGTCGGCACCCTTGCGTGGCGTCGCGGCGCGAACGCCGCGACGGCGGTCAAAACCTGATCTTGCCGGTCAGGATGTCCTTGAACATCACCCAATCGCCGGCGAAGGAATAGAACGGGTGCTTGAAGGTCGCCGGCCGGTTCTTCTCGAAGAAGAAATGCCCGACCCAGGCGAAGCCGTAGCCGCACACCAGCGCCGCCAGCAGCAGCCACGGCCGGCCCTGGGCGATCGCCAGCGCCAGCAGCGCCAGCACCCCGCAACTGCCGATGAAATGCAGGCGGCGGCTGGTGCGGTTGCTGTGCTCGCTCAGGTAGAACGGATAGAACTCGCGGAACGTGGCGAAACTCTGGGACATGCCGGTTTCCTCCCTGCCTGCGCCGGATTCATTTGAGTTGCCGCGACAGTTGCCGCTGGCGCAGCCACAGCACCGCGGCGAACAGCAGCAGTATCGCGCCCATCGCGGTCATGGCGTTGAGCCGGTCGCGTTCGACGAGGCCGAAATACAACAGTACCGCGCCGAGCAGCAGCGGAAACGTCGCCAAGACGACATTTCCGCGCCGGGCGATGCGGTAGCCGGCCTCGCCGTTGCTGACCAGCGCTTCGTTGCGCTGCACCCGCTGCGCGCATTCGTCGCTGCAGGCCAGCGCCGGGCCGGCGGCATCGCGCGCGCACTGCGCGCAGACGCCGCGGCCGCAAGAGCGGCAAATGCCCAGCGCGGGTTCGGGAGCGTGGCGATAGCACAGCATGCGCGGGTTCCGGGCGGGGCCGATGCCGATCCTGCGCCCGCGCGGCGGCCGGTTCAAGCCGCGCCGGCGCGAGCGCTCAGGCCGGACGCGGCGCGAACATGATGACCGCCATCCCGGCCAGACACAGCGCCGCGCCGAGCAGATCCCAGCGGCTGGGCTTGACCGCGTCGACCCACCACAGCCAGAAGATCGCGACGGTGACGTAGACGCCGCCGTAAGCCGCGTAAACGCGCCCGGAGGCGGTCGGATGCAGGGTCAGCAGCCAGGCGAACAGGGCGAGGCTCGCGGCGGCCGGCAGCAGCAGCCAGGCGCTGCCGGCCTTGCGCAGCCACAGGTACGGCAGGTAGCAGCCGACGATTTCGGCGACGGCAGTGATGAGGAACAGCAGCAGGGTTTTGAGCATGCGGCGCTCCGGGATGGTGCGGTCGGCGGGTGCTAGAAGGCCGACTGAAAGAAAGAGCCGGGCGCCCGCGTGCCCTCATCCGGCCCTGCGGGCCACCTTCTCCCGCCAGCGGGAGAAGGAAAGGCGGGATCTTCTTCGCTAACGAAGCAGTGTGGGAGGGCCTTCAGCCCGACGCTATCGGCTCAGCTCGCCGCCGACCGCCCGCGGCTCACTCGCCGCGCTCGGCCCGCTTGGCTTTTTCCCAATACTCGTCCTGCCGCTCCAGCGACAGCTCCGCCAGACCCATGCCGTCCTGCGCGGCCTGCAACTCCATCGCGCGGAAGCGGCGTTCGAACTTGAGGTTGGCGCGGCGCAGCGCGGCGCCGACATCGACCTTGGCATGACGGGCGAGATTGGCGCAGACGAACAGCACGTCGCCGATCTCCTCCTCGAGCCGGTCGCGCGCGGCCGCGTCGTCGGGCGCGGCGGCGACCGCGTCGAACTCGACCCGCACTTCCTCGATCTCTTCGTGCAGCTTGGCGATCACCGGCGCCGGCGCCGGCCAGTCGAAACCGACCGTGGCCGCGCGCTTTTGCAGTTTCACCGCGCGCTGCCATTCCGGCAGGCCGCGGGCGATGCCGGCCAGGGCCGAGGTGTCGGACTCGCCGGCGGCCTGGCGTTCGCGGCGTTTTTGTTCTTCCCACGCCACCGTCTGCGCGTCGGCGTCCTCGACGCTGGCTTCGCCGAACACGTGCGGATGCCGGCGCACCATCTTGTCGCTGATCGCCGCGACCACGTCCTCGAACGCGAACGCGTCCTGCTCCTGGGCCATGCGCGAATGGAACACGACTTGCAGCAGCAGATCGCCGAGTTCGTCCTTGAGCGCGTCGAGGTCGCCGCGGTCGATCGCGTCGGCGACTTCGTAGGCTTCCTCGACGGTGTACGCGGCGATGCTGGCGAAGGTCTGCTCGATGTCCCACGGGCAGCCGCGTTCGCGGTCGCGCAGGCGGGTCATGATTTCCAGCAGGCCGGCGATGCCCGGCGGCAGGTTCAACACTTCAGCCATCGCGCCAGCTCCTCCACGGCAGCGACGCATCGCCCAGGGCGGTGAAGTCGCCGTTGAGCAGGTTGTCGCGCTGGTTGTAACGGAACGGCCGGCCGCGCGGATCCAGCAGCGCGCCGCCGGCGGCTTCGAGCACGCATTGGCCGGCGGCGGTGTCCCACTCGCTGGTCGGGCCGAAGCGCGGATACAGGTCCAGCGAGCCTTCGGCGATGCGGCAGAATTTCAACGAAGAACCCAGGCTGACCATGGCGATGCCGCCGGCGGCTTCGCGATGGGCGCGGGCGAGGAAGTCGTCGCTGCGCTGGCTGTGGTGCGAGCGGCTGGCGGCGACGCGCAGCGGCTGCGCCGGCGGCACCTGCACGCGCACGCGGCGCTCGTGCTCGCCGTCGCGGCGGTAAGCGTGGCCGCCGCGCGCGCCGTGCCACAGCGCGCCGCCGACCGGCGCCAGGACCACGCCGAACACCGGTTCGCCGCGTTCGATCAAGGCCAGATTCACCGAAAATTCGCCGTTGCGCTTGACGAACTCGCGGGTGCCGTCGAGCGGATCGACCAGCCACAGGCGGTCCCAGGCGCGGCGCTCGGCGGTGCCGATCTCGTCGGCGGATTCTTCCGACAGCACCGGAATGTCCGGGGTCAGCCGGGCCAGCCCGTCGAGGATCAGATGGTGCGCGGCCAGATCGGCCGCGGTGACCGGCGAGGCGTCGGCCTTGCGCTCGACCGCGAATTCGCCGTCGTAGACGGTGAGGATCGCGTCCGCCGCGGCGCGGGCGATGGCGATGGCGCCTTCGACCAGGGCGCCGTCGGCGACGAAGACGGGGGCGGCCGGCGCGCTCATGGCGCGATCTCGGCGTTGGCGGCCGGGTCGGCCGGCTCGGCCGGCGGCGGCGCCGGTTCGCCGTGGCGCAGCCATTCGCGCGCGATGAACAGCGCGGCGATGCTGCGGCCTTCGGAAAAGTCCTCGCGCAGGATCAGCTCGTGCAGGCGGTCGAGCTTCCACGGCACCACTTCCAGCTCCTCCGGCTCGTCGCCGGGCAGGCGCTCGGGATACAGGTCGCGCGCCAGCACCAGATAGGCCTGGTGGATCATGTAAGTGGGCGCCAGGCTCAGCGCGCGCAGCACGGTCAGCGAACGCGCGCCGTAGCCGGCTTCTTCCTTGAGCTCGCGGTCGGCGGCCTCGATCGCGTTCTCGCCGGCGTCGATCCGGCCCTTGACCAGGCCGAGCTCGTAGCGGTGCACGCCGGCGGCGTATTCGCGCACCAGCAGGACGGTGTCGTCGTCGAGCATCGGCACCACGATGACCGCGCCGGGACCGGCCGCGCGCGGCCGGCCGAGCAGGCGCTCGTAGCGGCGGCGCTCGCCGTTGGAGAACTCCAGATCCAGCGACTCCATGCGGAAATCGGTGGCGGCGTGCTCGACGACGTTGTGGACGATCGGCAGCCGCCGGCTCATGGCGCGGCTCCGGACCTGAGCGGCGCGCGGCGCGGCGCGGTGAGCGGAAGGCGGAAAGGCACGATAATGGGGGGATGCGAGAGATCACTCACGACCCCCTGATGCTAACAGAGCCCGGCAACGCTGCGGCGGACGCCTGGCGCGAACGCGACTTGAACGTGCTGTGGCACCCGTGCACCCAAATGCGCGAGCACCCGCACACCCTGCCCTTGCTGCCGATCGCCAGCGGCCGCGGGCCGTGGCTGATCGGCCACGACGGCAGCCGCTACCTGGACGCGATTTCCAGTTGGTGGACCAACATCTTCGGCCACGCCGAGCCGCGCATCGCCGCGGCCATCGGCGAACAGGCGCGGACCCTGGAGCACGTGATCCTGGCCGGCGTGTCGCACCCGCCGGCGGTGGAACTGGCCGAACGCCTGCTCGCGATCGCCCCGCGCCAGGCCGGGCGCGCGCCGCTGGCCAAGGTGTTCTACGCCGACAACGGCTCGGCCGGGGTCGAGGTCGCGCTGAAGATGGCCTTCCACTGGTTCCGCAACCGCGGCGAGGACCGCCGGACCAAATTCGTCGCCCTGGAGAACGGCTACCACGGCGAAACCCTCGGCGCGCTCGCGGTCGGCGATATCCCATTGTACCGGCGCATCTACGCGCCTTTGCTGATCGAGTCGCTGTTCGCGCCGTCGCCCGACGCCTACCAGTGCGAACCCGGGCAGAGCCCGGCCGAACGCGCCCGCCAGGCCGCGCAGGCTTTGCGCGATCTGCTCGAACGCCATGCCGGGGAAGTCTGCGCGATGATCCTGGAGCCGCGCGTGCAGTGCGCCGGCGGCATGCGCATGCACGACCCGGAGTACCTGCGGCTGGCGCGCGAGATCTGCGACGAGCACGGCGTATTCCTGATCGCCGACGAGATCGCGGTCGGCTTCGGCCGCACCGGCACGATGTTCGCAAGCGAACAGGCCGGGGTCATGCCCGACCTGCTGTGCCTGTCCAAGGGCCTGACCGGCGGCTCGCTGCCGCTGGCGGCGGTGCTGGCGACCCAATCCATCTACGACGGCTTCCTCGACGATTCGCGCGAACGCGCGTTCCTGCATTCGCACAGCTACACCGGCAACCCGCTGGCGTGCGCGGCGGCGCTGGCGAGCCTGTCGATCTTCGCCGAGGACGATGTGATCGAACGCAACCGCGCCACCAGCGCGCGCATGGCCGAACTGGCCGCGCCGCTGGGCGAACACGCGCACGTCGCCGACCTGCGTCAGGCCGGCATGATCGTCGCGTTCGAACTGACCCGCGGCGGCGACAAGCGCACGCCGTTCGATCCGGCCGCGCGCATCGGTTTGCGCGCCTACCGCGCCGCGCTGCAACGCGGCGTGCTGCTGCGCCCGCTCGGCGACGTGCTGTACTGGATGCCGCCGTACTGCGTCGACGAAGACGCGCTGCAACTGCTCGCGCGGACCACGCGCGAGGCCATCGACCACGCCATCGCCGAGGCCGACGCATGAGACTGACCCGCGTGCATGTGGACGCCGCGCTGGCCCCGGGCCAGGACGTGGTGTTGCCCGAAGGCCCGGCCACGCATCTGGCGCGGGTGCTGCGCCACGAGACGGGCGACGCCTGCGTGCTGTTCAACGGCGACGGCCGCGATTACCACGGGCGGATCAGCGCGATCGGCAAGCGCGAGGTGCGCGTCGAGATCGTTTCGGCCGAAGAGGTTTCGCGCGAATCGCCGTTGCGGCTGGTGCTGCTGCAAGGCGTGGCGCGCGGCGAGAAGATGGACCTGATCCTGCAAAAGGCCACCGAACTCGGCGCGAGCGCGTTCCATCCGCTGTGGTCGCAGCGCAGCGAGGTCAAGCTCGATGCGGCGCGCGCCGACAAGCGCCTGGCGCATTGGCGCAGCGTGGTCGCTTCGGCCTGCGAGCAGAGCGGCCGCGCGGCGGTGCCTGACGTCGCCGCGCCGCTGGCGCTGGCCGCGGCGCTGGCGGCGCTGCCGACGGGCGGGCTGCGGCTGATCCTGGATCCGGACGGCGAACTCGGTTTCGCGACCCTGCAGGTCGACGCCGCCGCGCCGGTGCTGCTGGCGATCGGGCCCGAAGGCGGCTGGTCGCCGTCGGACCGCGAGCAACTGCGCGCGGCGGGTTTCCACGGGCTGCGGCTGGGGCCGCGGATCCTGCGCACCGAGACCGCGGGGCTGGCGGCGATCGCGGCGTTGCAGGCGCGGTTCGGCGATTTGGCCTGAGCAGCGGGCCGACTGGCCTGGGCGGGCTTGTTTGCGGGAGCGGCGCGGGCAGCGATCGCGAATCCGCAGCAACAAGGAAACCGCTCCGTCAGCGAAAGGCTTGCAGGCAGAGGCGTCGTGGTTGCGGATTCGCGGTCGCGGCTTGCGCCGCTCCTACAGGGGGCCTCGGCGGCGGAAGTCGGGCGCGCGGGCTCAGGCCGCGGGCCAGGCGATGCGCACTTCGGTCGAACGCCCGGGCACCGTCACCAGCGACACCCGCGCGTTCAAGCCGCGCAGACGTTCGAGCAAGGACGGCAGGCCCAGCCCGCGGCCGCTGGCGCCTTCGGCCTGCGGCGCGGTGGTGATGCCGGGTTCGAACGCTTTCAGGATCGTCTCGCGCTCGCTCAGTTGCGCAGCCTGCGCCGCGCTCAGGCCGCCGTCGCGGACCAGCGCCGCGCGCAGCCGCACCAGGTTGACGCCGCGGCCGTCGTCGCGCACGCACAGCAGCCAGCCCTCGCGCTCGTCGAAGCTCAGGCCCAGGCGCACCAAGCCGACCGGGTCCTTGCCGATCCGGCGTCGCATCGACATCGACTCGATCCCGTGCAGCACCGCGTTGGCGACCAGTTCCATGCCGAGCTCGCGCAGCATCGCCGCCTGCGCGGCGTTCAAGCGCGCGAACGGTTCCAGCGCGGCTTCGACCCGCACCGCCTTGCCGTGCGCGCCGGCCAGGCGGCGCGCCAGCCCGCCCCATTCGCCGAACATCGCCTTGTCGGCCGGCAGCGCGCCGGGGCCGTCGCCGGACAACGCCAGCAACGCGGCCCAGGCGGCCGGGTCGTAATCCTCGCCGGCGACGGCGCCGAGGCGGGTCGCGGCATCGGCTTCTGCGCGGCGTTGCGATGTCAGCACTTGTGCGTCTATCGCAGCGGCCGCGTCCGGCTGCGCGGTCGTCGCAGCGGGTGCGGCGGGGCGCTGCGGCTCGAGCGGCGGCTGGGCGGGGTGCTGCAGGGTTCGTACCTGCGATGAATCTGGCGTGCCATGGATTGGCGTTGGAACCGCGGGCGGTATGGGTTTCGAGGTCGCGGCGGGCGTTGGCGCGGATGTGGATGTGGATGTGGATGTGGATGTGGATGTGGATGTGGGTGTGGATGCGGGTGCGGGTGCGGGTGCGGGTTTCGATGCCGATGTCGGTGTCGGTGTCGGTGTCGGTGTCGGTGTCGGTGTCGGTGTCGATGCCTTCGGCGAATTCGACATCGCCTCGAAGTTGCGCACAGGCGGCGCGGGCGATTGAGCGGGCGACGCGGGCGAAGCCGCGTTCTCGTCAGTCTTGCGCGGCGGAGGCGGCGAAACCGAGAGCGGCGCCGGCGTGCGCACAGGGCGTTGCGCAATCGGCGTCGGCGTCGGGTGCGTTGGCGGCGCAGACAGCGGTGTCGGCGGTGGACGCAGCGACGACGCGGACAGCGGCGGTAGTGGACGCGCAGCCGTTTCGGCTGTCGCCGCGGTGCGCTCCGGGATCGGCCGGGGCGTGGGCGGCAACGATGCAGCCTGCGCTGCCGGCACGCGGTCGGGCGGCGCAGATGTGGGCGTCGCAGGCGCGGGTTGCACAGGCGAAGGCGGTGCGGGCGCAGGCGAAGGCGGCGCGAGAGAAGCCGGTCGCGCTTCGGTCGCCGCAGTCGCCGCAGGCGCCGCGGGAACTCTGTCCGCCACAGTCAGTGCCGATGGCGTCGTCTTCGCCGCCGGTAACGCCGGCAACACCGGCGGCGTGGACAGCGCCTGCCGGCGCGCCACCGGCGCAACTCGCCGACCGCGTCCCTCGCCCTGCTCCGCCGCCGCGGGGACCGCGTCCTGCGCGACCGCGCTCGCGCGCGCAACGCTGACGCGCGCATCCAGGCCGGCGAGAAACTCGCGCAGCGCCGCGATCCGCCCGGTCAGCGTTTCCAGGTCCGCGGCCAGGCGCGCGTCCGCGCCCGCGGACGTGCGCTCGAACTCGGCCAGATCGCGTTCGAACTGGCGCGCCGGCGTTTCCAGCAGTTCGAGTTCGACGGATGCGGCTTCGCTGCCGATCGTGCGCGCCTGTTCCAGCAACGCGTCGAGCGCGGCCCGGCGCTCGGCCGTGCCGGCGGCCGCGCGCAACCGCGGCAGGCCGGCCTGCGCGCGCCGCAGCGCGGCTTCGGCGCGGAACAGGCCGCCGCGCAACGGCGCGCCGCCGCCGGCGCAGGCGCGCAGCAGGCCGTCGAGTTGGCCGCGCAGGCGCAGCCGCGTGCCGGCCAGTTCCTGCGCCAGACGCAGGCGTTCGCCGATGTCGCCGACGATCACCAGCAGATACGCCACGCGCTCGCCGCTGCGCACCGGCTCGAAGCGGAAGCCCAGTTGCAGCGGCCGCGACGGCGATCCGGGCAGGACGATTTCGGCCAGCGGATTGGGCCCGGCCGGCGGCCCGCCGCCGCCCGCGGCGAAGCGCTGGCGCAGATGGACGCGCAAGGCTTCGGCGGCGTCCGCGCCGAGCATCGGCCGCAACGCTTCGAGCAGGTTCATTCCGGGCCAGAGCTTGCGTTGCAGCACGCCGAACAGCGACGGCGACACCGGTTCGCGAATGACGAAGTCGGCGTCGATCAGGCACATGCCATCGGGGCAGGCGCGCAGGACGCGCTCGCAGTGTTCGCGCCGCTGCGCCTGTTCGTCGCGCTGCCGCTGCAGCCGCCGCGAGTGCGACCGCAGCAGCAGGCAGGCGCCGGCCAATAGGGCCGCGCCGACGATCATGCAGGCGGTCGTGGCGGTCGCCGGCGACGGCGCAGCGACATCCATCGCGCCGACGAAGGCCGCGCCGAAGCGCAGCGTCGCCGCCGCGGCGACCAGCGCGGCGCCGACGGCCACCGCGGCGGCCGCGACCGGCACCACCCATCGGCGCGCTTGCGGTTCGTCTGCGTTTTCGGACATGGCCCTGCTCCCTGCGCGCGCCGTCGCCGCGACGGCGCGCGCCGTCAATCGCGAAGGCCGGCTCCGACCGCGCGGCACGATCCCGCGGCGGCGTTTTATCCGGGGGGAACTCCACCGTCGCCGGCGCGCGGCCGGAGCCGCCTTCGCGAACCTGCGCGGCCGCCCGGCCGCTCGATCCTCTACTCCCCGCAGCGATGCGGGCCCTGCTGTGCAACCGCCGCCCTGCCTCGGCGGCGCCGAACGCCGGCGCCGAGGGCGGCGGCCGGTTCCTGCATTGCGCCGCGGCGTCCGCGCGGCAGTGCGCGGACGCCGCGGTCGGCGCGGTCAGAAATAAATCTGCGCGCGCACCTGAGCGATGTCCGGGTCGAGTTCGACGCCGCGGCGGCGCGCGTCGGTCCACACGTAGTTGAACTGCAGCTTGAAGTGCTGGCCGAGGTACCAGTTGGCGCCCACGGTCCAGTCGCTCTGGCGGCCGCCGAGCGCGGTGCCGGGGTCGTCCAGGTCGACCCGCGAATAGCGCAGCGCCAGTTCCAGCGCGCCCCACTCGCGCGCCGGCACCGCGTTGCCGAACGCGGCGCCCTTGTAGCTGCGCTTCTCGCCGGTCAGCATCCACGCCGCGGCGGCGTAGTAGCCGTCGGCGCTGTAGTCCGGCGCGCCTGCGCGCTGCGCGCGCAGGCGCAGGTACTCGCTTTGCAGCAGCAGCGGGCCGCGCTGCCAGATCGCTTCCAGGCCGAGCCGGTCGATGCCTTCGACCTGCTTCAGCGCGCCCGAATCGACCAGCCGGCGCGGGGTCAGGAACGCCTCCGGACGCACCTGCACGCGCAGGCTGTCGTCGTCGCGCTTCTCGTTCGACATGGCCACGCCGAGGTGCAGCACCTGGGCGTCGTCCTTGATCGGGTTGAACACCACGCGCCCGCCGAGGGTGCGGCCCTTGTTGTCGCCCAGCAGGTCGCCGCCGGCCTGGACGGCCAGGTTGAAGTACCAGCGCGGGACCTTGTCGTAGGTCCAGTCCACGCCGAGGCGGCGGCCGGCGTAGAACGCGGTGACCGGCAGCGCGCGTTCCATGAACGTCGTCGCGGTGGTGCCGACCGCGCTTTCCTCGTAACCGACCGGGCTCTTGAACTGGCCGACGCGCAGGTCGCCGCCGGCGCCGGAGAAACGGAAGAAATTGTCGAGCCAGACCTCGTTGCGGAAGTCGTAGCCCAGGGTCAGCTCGAACACGCCGGGCTTGCGCACGTAGGCGTTGAGTTCCTGCCGGCGCCAGGCGTCGTCGTCGGCGAAGCCGGTCCGGTCGAAGTCGACGTAGTCGTAGCTCAGATTGCCCTTGAGGCCGGCTTCGATGCCGGAGTCGCTCACGTACTTGACCGGCCAGTCGCCGAGCACGCTGTAGCCCTTGTCGCCGGCCCAGGCCGACGACGCCGCCAGCAGCGGCAACAATCCCCATCCCACTCGTTTGAAACGCATGCAGCCTCCTTGAGGCTTTAACCAGGATTCGTGTCGCAGGCGTGCGGGAGGGCGCCGCGGCGCCGCGTCGGTACGATCCGACGCGGCGCCGCCGGCACCATTCGGCAGGCCCTTGCCACCGGCGCACCCCACGCGCGGTCGCCCGCCGTTGCGCCCTCCCCTTGCCCGTTGCTTTCGCGATGCGGAACGTGTCGCGCATCGCATCGCGAGATAGTTCCGGCGCGCTTCGATAGCGAGTCGAACGGGGTCTTGTCCAGCGCGAAAAACAGCAAAGTCGTTGTTTGCGCGCGAACGCACACCTGTTCACGCACGTGCGTTGTGCCTCATGCGGATAGTTCGCGCATCGTTGCATCGGTGCCGCCGCCGATAGCGTGATCGGCTTCGTTCGCGCGCGGGTTCGCTATCGCAATCGATGGCGCATCAATGCACTGGCGCATCGGCGGCGGCGCGGCGCAATCGATGCGATGCATAAATACGGTGTCTATTCGTCGTGTGAGGTCACGCACATGCAAACCTGCAGGCGCTAAGCATCTGCAGGGACAGGTCCGATAAAAAAACTTCGCGAATCGCGGCGCAACGGCGGCGCCGAATGCGATGCCGGTCGCTCATCGTTCATCTTGTGCGCGAACCGATGCGTTCGTTCGGTGGCCGGCATACGTCGCCGATGCACAGATCCCGCGCATGCGGCCCAGCCCGGATCCGGCGGGCTCAGATCTCGAAGCAACTCAGATCTCGAAGCAGCTCGGATCTTGAAGCAGCTCAGATCTTGAAATAGATCCGCCGCGCATCCAGCGCGCGCACCACCAGCCACCACACCGCGACGAAGGCCACGGCGAACGCCAGCGACGGCAGGTACGGGCCGAAGCGCGGCGTCATCCAGTCGGCGAAGCCGTGGCGGTAGACCGGCTCCAGCCACTTCAGGCCCATCAGCAGGTACAGCAGCAGCGCCGAACCGCCGTAGGCGGCGATGGCGTTGACCCCGAACGCGCGCCCCAGCGGCGGCCAGCCGCGGCGGTCGACGAGCGTGTGGCACAGCGCCAGGATCCAGCACGACCAGCCGCCGGCCCACAGCACATAGGCCGGCGTCCACAGGTTCTTGTTGATCGGTTGCGCCAGGCCCAACGTCCAGCCCGCGGCCAGGCAAGCCGCGCCCGCGATCAGCAGCGCGCGCACGTCGCCGCGGCGCAGCCAGTCGCCCGCGCGCAGGCCGAGCAGCGCGGTCGCCAGCGCGCCGAGCGTGGACACCAGGCCTTCGGGATCGTGGCCGCGGCCGCTGGCCGGGTCGATCTGGTAGACGTGCGCGCCGAGGATCGAAAAATCGATGCGGCTGGCGAGGTTGACGAACGGCTCGTAGCTGCCGCCCGCCGCAAGCAGGACGAAATAACCGGCCAGCAGGCCGCCCCACAGCGCCCATTGCGCGCGCGCCGACAGGTACAGCGCGATGCACGCGGCCGCGGCGAAGCACACGCCGATGCGTTGCAGCACGCCGGGCAGGCGCAGGTATTCGCGGTCGGTCACCCACATCGCGATGACATGCAGCAGCAGGCCCAGGCCGACGATGCGCAGCGCGCGCCACAGCGCCGGGCGCAACAGCGCCGGCGCGGGCGTGCCGGCCTCCAGCCGCGGCAGCAGCGCCAGCGCGATCGACACGCCGACGATGAACAAAAACATCGGGAAGACCAGATCGGTCGGAGTGAAGCCGTGCCACTGCGAATGCAACAGCGGCGCGTAGACGTGGCTCCAGTCGCCGGGGTCGTTGACCAGCAGCATCGCCGCCACGGTCAGGCCGCGCAGGGCGTCGACCGAGGCATAGCGCTTGGGCGCGGGCGGGCGCGCGGCGGAAACCGCCGGCGGCGGCGCCGGCTCCGCGCTCACGCGGCTTGCGCGAGGGCTTCGCCGATCATCGCTTCGACCGCTTCCAGATCCGGCAGCAGCGCGGCGTCGTCGTTGAGGCGCACCCGCGCCTGCACGCCCAGCGGCATGACTTCGTCGTCGCGGCTCTGCAGGTACAGGCCGGACGCGGACACGGTGACCAGACGCGGGAAGCCCTGGGTCAGCATGGCGAAGTACGGCAGGCGCGACGCGGCGCTGAGCGCCTTGAGCACCACCACCTTGCTGCCGAGGCCGCCGGGTTCGCGGGCCAGGCCCGAGAGTTCGCCGAACGCGATCATCGGCAGGTTCCAGCCGCGCCAGCGGATCTGCCCGAGCAGCCAGCGCGGCGCGTTGGCGATCGGCGCCGGCGGCGCGTACGACAGCACTTCGGCGATGGTGGCGTTGGGCAGCAGCAGGCGCGCGCCGGCGACCTGGACCAGCACGCCGCGGATGTCGATCGGCGCAGCGCCGTCGCTGCCGCCGTCGTCGGGCGCGGCGCCGGTTTCGTCCTGCACGCCCTCGGCCGCGTCGGCTTCGTTGTCGGGGATCGGATTGGACATCGCGCTTTCCTCGCCGCGGCGTGCGGCTCTTGGCTGGCCCCGCCGCGCGGAGCCGGTGATTGGCAACAGCGGCGCGCGCATGCGCTGCCGCACAACATCATCCACTGGTTGCACCGCCGGCGCGCCGCGCATCGCTGCGCCTGCGGCCGCCTTCGTTCGACGCGACGCGGGCCGCGCCCGCGCCGCGCCTGCGCTCAGACCGGGCTTTGCCGCGACCAGCGCGCCGCCAGGCGCGCGGCCAGATCGCCGGGCTGGCCGCTGAGCGCGCCCTGGGCGATCGCGGCGCTGGCGGCGGCGGCGTCGTAACAACCGTCCGGCGCCTGCCCCGCGACCAGCGCGCCCTGCGCGGCCAAGGCCATCGCCGCGTCGACCTGGGCCGCGTCGGCGCCGCTGAACAACAGCACCGCGCTGTCGCCGGGCGGCAGCGCGGCGAGCACGTCGGCGCCTTCGGCGAACTGGATGCCGCTGTCGGACACTTCGATGCCCAGCCCCGCCGGCAGGATGTAGATCACCCCTTCGATGGTGCGGGTGCCGGCTTCGGCGAGCTTTACCAGCACCGGCGTGGCGCGCTGCATCTGCGCGACCAGCTTGTCGTAGCGGCCGCCGTCCAGGCGCTGTTGCACCAGCACCGGGCGGTCGAAGTTGTCCGGCAGCGCGCCGAGCAGCTGGCGCACCGCATCGGGGCCGCCGATGCCGGCGAGCACCAGCACCGCGCCGTTGCGGCCGCCGCCGAGCTCGGTCGGCTGGTCGGCGACCAGTTCCAGGCCGGAAATGCGCCGTTCGATTTCTTCCAGGTCGTGGCGCGGCGCCGGCGGCGCATGCGCGCCGCTCTGGCCGGTCGCGGCCTCGACCAGGCTGGTTTCGTCGGCGAACGACCAGTCCGGCACCGACGGCGCCGCCGGCGCGGGCGCCTTGGGCGGGGCCGGGGCGAGCTCGTCGCTGGCGAATTCCAAAGAGGTGTCGAAGTTGCGCGGCGGCGCGGCCGCGGGCGCGGCAGCGGGTTCGTCCGCCGCTTCGGGATCGTGCAGGGCGAAGGCAGCGTCGAGGTCGACCAGTTCGCGCACCTGGCCCGGCGCCGGCGCGCGCCACATTTCCATGTCGCCCAGGCCGGTCTCGTCGAGCGGCGGCAGCGCGGCGTCGCTGGCGTCGGCCTGCCAGTCGTGCGCAGCGGCGTCGTAGGCACGCGCCTCGCCCGGCACCTGCGCCGAATAGTCTTCGGCTTCCAGGCTCAGGTTGGAGAAATCGAAATCGTCGCCGTCGCCGCGGCGCGGCTCCTGCGATTCCAGGCCCAGCGCCTGGCGGGCGAAGAATTCGCGCGCCTCGTCGGGCAGTTGCGGCGGCTCGCTCAACACGCGGTCGCCGGCCGAACCGATCGGCGCGACCCGCTCGAGTTCGCCCAGCGATTCGGCGCCGAACGACAGCGGATCGGCCGGCGCTTCGGCCGACACCGGATCGAAGCTGACGTGCGCTTCGGGCGCCGGCGGCAGTTCGTCGGCGTCGTAGGCCGGCAGCGCTTCGACCGCTTCGATTTCCTCGATGTCGCCGTAGTCGGCGGCGTCGAAGCTCAGGCGGGTCGGTTCGGCGCGGTCGGCTTCGGCCGCCTTGGATTCGATGACCTCGGATTCGAAGCCGATCGGATCGAAGCCGGCGTTGTCGGCGGCGCCGGCGTCGAGCGCGAGGCCGTCGCCGCTGTCGTCGAACTCGAGGAACTGGCCGTCCGCGTCCGGCGCTTCGGCGTCGTCGGCCGGCTCCAGGCGCGGCTCGGCGGCGGGCTCGGCGGCAGCCGGCGCGCGCTCGTCGTGCGCGGCGGCGGCCGCGGCCGGACCGGCGGCGGCCACGGCGCCCGGACGCACGAACGCCAGCACGTTGTCGCCGGCCGGGATCTCGTCGGGCTGCTGCGCCAGCGGCGAACCTTCGTGCTCCGGCTTCTGGAAGCCTTCGGCCTGCAGCGACGGCGGCGTCTGCGGCTCGGGCTCGCGGCCCGGCGGCAGCACGTCGTCGTGGCGGTGCAGCTTGGCGCTGAGGTGGCGCGCCCAGCGCGCCGCGTCCCAGCCCTCGCGCGAGGCGGCCAGTTCGGCCTCCTCGAAGATCACTTCGATCGACGGGTCGACCAGCAGGTTCTCGAACCGGTCCAGCGCGTCCTCGGACGCGGGATCGAGCACGACCACGACCACGTCGGGATCGGCCGCATCCAGCGCCTTGGGATCGAGCACGGTCGGATCGCCTTGCAGGACCAACTGCGCGCCGGCCTCGGCCAGCGCTTCGCGCAGGCGCTCGCAGGCCACGCCCGCGCGCGCCAACAACACTACACGACGATCGCCGTCAGACATGGGGACGCGCGATTCCCAGCAATTCGAAAACGTTGCGGATCAATTCCGGCTCCTGGTAGGGCTTGCCGAGATAGCGTTCGACGCCGATCTCGAACGCGCGCTGGCGGTGCTTCTCGCCGCTGCGCGAGGTGATCATCACGATCGGCACATGGCGCAGGATCGGATCGGCCTTCATCTGCGTGGCCAATTCGTAGCCGTCCATGCGCGGCATCTCGATGTCGAGCAGCATCAGATCGGGCACGCGCTCGGCCATGCGCTCCAGCGCGTCGATGCCGTCCTTCGCCGTCGCGACTTCGAAGTTATGGCGCTCCAGCACGCGGCCGGTGACCTTGCGCATCGTGACCGAGTCGTCGACCACCATCACCAGCGGCACCTTGCGCGCTTCCGTCGGCAGCGCCGGCGGCGGCGCGTTGAGCGCGAAGTCCAGCAGCTGCGCGGTACGCCGGCGCACCAGCGGGGCGACGTCGAGGATCACCACCACGCGGCCGTCGCCCATGATGGTGGCGCCGAAGATGCCCGGCACCGACGCGATCTGCGGGCCGACCGGCTTGACCACGATTTCGCGGTTGCCGATGACCTGATCGACCGACACCGCCGCGCGCAGGTCGCCCGAGCGGATCAGCAGCAACGGCATCTGCAGCTGGCCTTCGGCCTTGGCCGGCGCGTGGCCGACCAGCACGCCGAGGTCGTGGACCAGGTAGTCCTCGCCGCCGTAGCGGTAGGCCAGATCGCCCTGGTCGAGCAGGTCGCGCGAGAGCCGGCCGACGCCGCGCACCGAGGCGATCGGCACGGCGAAAGTGGTGTCGCCGATGCGCACGAACACCGCCTGGGTGACCGCGAGCGTCTGCGGCAGGCGCAGGGTGAAGCGCACGCCCTGGCCGGGCGTGGACTGGATGTCGAGCGCGCCGCCGAGCTGGCGGACTTCGCTGGCGACCACGTCCATGCCGACGCCGCGGCCGGCCAGGCGGCTGACCTCGTCGGCGGTGGAGAAGCCCGGCTCCAGGATCAGCATGTCCAGGTCGGAATCGGACAGCACCGCATCGCTGCGGACCAGCCCGCGTTCCTCGCCGCGGCGGCGGATCGCCGCGCGGTCCAGGCCGGCGCCGTCGTCGGCCACTTCCAGCACGACTTCGGAACCTTCGCGGCGCACCGCGATGCGCACCGTGCCCTCGTCGCCCTTGCCGGCGGCGCGGCGCTTGGCCGGGGTTTCCAGGCCGTGCGCGACCGCGTTGCGCAGCATGTGTTCCAGCGGCGCGGTCATGCGCTCCAGAACGTTGCGGTCGAGTTCGCCCTGGGTGCCTTCCAGCTTCAGCGCGACCTGCTTGCCGAGTTCGCTCGAGGCCTGGCGCACCACGCGGCGCAGGCGCGGCAGCAGCGTATCGAACGGCACCATGCGCGTGCGCATGAGGCCTTCCTGCAGCTCCGAGCTGACGCGCGACTGTTGCAGCAGCAGGGTTTCGTACTGACGGGTCAGGTCGTCGAGGGTGATCTGCAGGCTGTTCTGGTCGGCGGCCGATTCGGCCAGCGCGCGCGAGAGCTGCTGCAGGGTCGAGAAGCGGTCGAGTTCCAGCGGGTCGAACGAATGCTGGCCGGCATCGCCCTCGCGCTGGTAGCGCGCGATGATCTGCGCTTCGGTTTCGATTTCCAGGCGGCGCAGCTGGTCGCGCATGCGCAGGTTGGTCTGGGCCATTTCCGCGATCGCGCCGCGGAACGCGCCGAGCTGCTGCTCCAGGCGGGCGCGGTAGATCGCGACCTCGCCGGCGTAGTTGACGAGCCGGTCGAGCAGGTCGGCGCGGATGCGCACCTGTTCCTGCGGCGCGCGCACGCCGATGTCGTCGTCGTCGCCGAGCGGCTGCTCGACGATCGGCTCGGACAGCGGCTTGAGGCCGTTTTCGTCGAGCTGCGGCTGCGCGATCGCCGGCGCGGCGGAGCCCTCGTCGCCGGCGCCGATGGTCAGCTCGCCGCGCGAACGCGCTTCGAACACCGCGATCAGCGCCTGCGGCATGGCGATCGCCTTGCGCTGGCCGACCCGGGTGATCATCGCGTGCAGGCGGTCGAAGCCGCGCTCGAGCAGGACGACGCTGTCGCGGCCCAGCTCGGTGCGGTGGTCGACCACCGCTTCCAGCAGCGATTCCATGACGTGGCCGAGTTCGCCCACGGCCATGATGCCGGCCATGCGCGCGCCGCCCTTGAGGGTGTGCAGGTCGCGCTGCAGGCCGACCAGCAACTCGCGCTCGCCCGGGGTTTCGCGCAACTGCGCGAGCAGGCCGTCGGAGTGGTCGAGCAGGTCGCCGCCTTCTTCGACGAAGATGTCGACCAGCTCGGGATCGAGCTCGCTCAGGTCCAGGGTTTCTTCCGGATCCGGATCGGCGTGCGCGGCGTGCGCGAACGCAGCGGCCAGCGCCGCGGACACGCCGGGGATGGCGTGGCCGGAGCCGGCGGCAGCGGCGGTATCGGCGGCGCCCGTCGCGGCGAGCGAATCGCCTTCGTCGTTGGCGGCGGTGTCGGCCGGCTGCGCGTCCACGCGCGCGTCGTCCAGCGACGCGCCCGGCGCGGTTTCTTCGGTTTGTTCGGTTTGCTCGCGGGCCAGACGCTCGGCGGCGTATTCGGCTTCCAGGCGCTCGTATTCCAGACGCTCGGCTTCGGCCTGTTCGGCGGCGATGCGCTCGGCTTCCAGACGCTCGGCTTCGGCCTGTTCGGCGGCGATGCGCTCGGCTTCCAGACGTTCGGCTTCAACCTGCTCGGCGGCGATGCGCTCGGCTTCCAGACGCTCGGCTTCGGCCTGTTCGGCGGCGACGCGCTCGGCTTCCAGACGCTCGGCTTCGGCCTGCTCGGCGGCGACGCGCTCGGCTTCCAGACGCTCGGCTTCGGCCTGTTCGGCGGCGATGCGTTCGGCTTCCAGACGTTCGGCTTCGGCCTGCTCGGCGGCGACACGTTCGGCTTCCAGACGTTCGGCTTCGGCCTGTTCGGCGGCGAGACGTTCGGCTTCCGCGCGCTCGGCTTCGGCCTTCTCGGCGTTCTGGCGTTCGGCCTCGGCGGCGTACTGCGCTTCCAGACGCGCGTACTCCAGGCGTTCTTCTTCGGCCAGTCGCGCGGCCTCGGCCTGCTCGGCGGCGACGCGTTCGGCTTCCAAACGTTCGGTTTCGGCCTGCTCGGCGGCGACACGCTCGGCTTCCAGACGTTCCGCTTCGGCCTGCTCGGCGGCAACGCGCTCGGCTTCGAGACGTTCGGTTTCGGCCTGTTCGGCGGCAACGCGCTCGGCTTCAAGACGTTCGGCTTCGGCCTGCTCGGCGACGACGCGCTCGGCTTCCAGACGTTCGGCTTCGGCTTGCTCAGCGGCAACGCGCTCGGCTTCGAGACGTTCGGCTTCGGCCTGCTCAGCGGCAGCGCGCTCGGCTTCGAGACGTTCGGCTTCGGCCTGTTCGGCGGCAACACGCTCGGCTTCCAGGCGCGCCGCTTCGGCCTGCTCGGCCGCAAGGCGCTCGGCTTCCAGGCGCTGCGCTTCGGCCTGTTCGGCGGCGAGACGCTCGGCTTCGGCACGCTCGGCCTCGGCCTTCTGCGCCGCCAGACGCTCGGCGACCAGGCGCTCGGCTTCGGCCTGTTCGGCGGCGAGGCGTTCGGCCTGCTGACGTTCGGCTTCGGCGCGTTCGGCGGCGATGCGCTCGGCTTCGACGCGTTCGGCCGCGGCCTTGGCCGCCGCTTCGCGTTCGGCGCGCGCGCGCGCTTCGTCGCTCTGGCCCAGCGAGCCGGCGAAGGAGGCGAAATCGATGGTGAATTCGGAGGTGCGGCGGCCGTCGGTCCGGCCGGCCGGCACTTCGGCGGCGGCGGGGCCTTCGCCCTGGAACGCGCTGAGGTCGTTGACGCTGAGATCGTTGGCGGCGGCATCGGCCGGCGCGTCGAAGTCGAGGTCGTCGACCGGCATCGGCGCGCGCGCGTCCGGCAGGCTGTCGCGCAATGCGGCCAGGCGCTCGGGCAGGCCGAGGAACATCGGCACGTGCGGGCTCGCCGACTTCAGCGCTTCGATGGTGGTGCGGATCGCCGCGGCGACCGCGTCCATCGCGGCCACGCCTTCGGCGCTGGCCGGCGCGCCGCTGGCGAGCAGGCGCTTGACGTAGGCCTCGGTGGGACCGGTGACGTCGGTGATGACCGGCACTTCGGTCATCGCGAACGCGCCGTTCATGGTGTGGATCGAGCGCTGCAGCGCGTCGTTGGCCGGCTGCGGCTTGACCCGCGAGGCCTCGAGCCAGGATTCGATCGTGACCAGATGGCCGGCGACTTCGCCGTCGAGGATTTCCAGCAGCACCGGATCGACCGAGGCCGGCACGTACGGGCCGTCGACCAGCGGCTTCGGCGCCGCGGCTTGTTCGGCCTGCGCTTCGGCCGCCGCGGCGGGCGCGGCCGGCGGCTGGTAGAACGCTTCTTCGCCGCTGGCGAGCAGGTCGGCGTGCGCTTCCAGGCCGGCGATGTCGACGCTCAGCGGCGCTTCGTTGCGCAGCGCGGCGTAGAAGCCCGGCAGCGCGCGGAACGCATGGTCGACCAGGTCCAGCACTTCCGGGCTGGCGACGCGGCCGTGTTCGCGCACGCGGTTGAGCAGGTTTTCGATCTTCCAGCTGAACTCGCCCAAGGTCTTGGCGCCGACCAGGCGGCCGCTGCCCTTGAGGGTGTGGAAGACGCGCCGCACCGGCTGCACGCGGGCCAGATCGTCCGGCGCTTCGCGCCAGGCCGGCAGCAGTTGTTCGAGGTTGCCGATCTCTTCCTCGAATTCCTCCAGGAAGATCTCGCGCACTTCGTCGTCGATGTCGTCGACCTGTTCGAAGCCGCCGTTGGCGCCTCCGGACGGGATCAGGAACGACGGCGGCGACGACGGCACCGCTTCGACCAGCGAGGTGTTGACCAGGCCGCCGGACACGCGCTCGGTGAAGTCGGCCGGCGCCGGGGGCGGCTGGGTGGGCTCGGCGTCGAACGCGGAGGCGTACTGGGCGGCGCCGTGCTCGGCGTCGAGCGAACGCGGCTCGCCGTCGGCGCGCTGCGGCGCTTCGATGTCGGCCAGGCCCCATTCGGGCGCGACCGGAATCTGCGGCGGCGTCTGCGCGGCCGGCGCTTCGGCCGTGGCCGGCGCGGCGGCGTCGTGCGCGGCGGCTTCGGCCGGCGCGGCGACGGGTTCGACCCGGATCACGTCCGGCAACGGCCAGTAACGCAGCGCTTCCAGACTCTGGCGCGCGATGTCGAGGATGTCGTCGCGGTTCGGGCGCTGCTCGCGCAGCGCTTCGAGGTAGTACTCCAGGCTGGCCAGCGCGTCGGCCAGGGTGTCGAGCTGCTGGCCGCTGGGCACGCGGCGGCGGCCGATCAGTTCGACTTCGGTGTAGCGCTTGACCCCGGTCAGGTAATCGGCGGCCAGCGGCAACTCGATCATGCGCAAGGCGCCGGCGACTTCGTCGAGCACGCGCGGCACTTCGCTGAGTTCTTCGTGGTCCCACTTGGTCTCGACGAAGGCGACGAAGGACTGGCGGGCGTCGCCGAAGTTGGCGATGGCTTCGCGCGCGACCACGTCGAGCACCTTGCGCGCCTCGCCGGCGAGCAGGTCCTCATCGCCCTTCTCGTCGGCCAGGCCGAGCCGGCTGACCTGATCGTCGAGCGAGGCGTCCACGTACAGCAGCGCGCCGGCGACGTCGAGCAGGGTGCCTTCGTCGGCGGCGCGGCGGCCGTCGACGATGTCGTTCATGGCGTCGCGCTGCTGCAGCACGACGGTGCGGGCCATGCCCAGGCCCATCATGCCGAGGGTGTCGCTGACCCGCGCCAGCGCCTCGACCTGCGGGCGCAGTTCGCCCGGGTCGGTCTGGTTGGTGCGCAGGTGCAGGTCGAGCGCGTCCTTGACCCGCAGCAGGTCTTCCTTGATCGCCGCGGCGACGGTGTCGAGCAGCGCACGGTTGCGGCCGCTGAGGCTGCCGCGCGCGTGTTCGAGTTCGGATTCGCTGGGCAGGTGCGCAGCCAGTTCGAAGGTCTGGCGCAGATCGTCCAGGGCCGGATGGCGACCGTCGCTGTGGGCGACGTGGTACAGCAGCTGACGGGTCGGTTCGGCCGCGGGTTCGCCGCGCGGCGCGCTGAAGCCGTCGTCGGACAGCATCTGCCGCGCTTCGCGCTCGACGCCGCCGAACGCCTGACGCAGCGCGCGGGTCGGCGGCAACGCGCCGTCGCGGACCGCGTGGGCCACGGCCGAAGCCACCCACAGCATGCGCCGCACCGGTTCCAGCACGGCTTCGGCGAGCAGGCCGTCGATCGCGGCGGCCAGTTGCACGACCTTGCCCGGCGCGCCGTCTTCCGGCCACGCCGCCAGCGCTTCGCGCAATGCGGTCAGGTGCGGGGCGCTGGCGTTGCGGCCGCCGGCCGCGCCGACCGGCAGCGGCGGCGGCAGGTGCGCCGGCAGCGGACGGTCGAGGTTCGGCGCGAACAGCACGCTTTCGCTGAGCCCGGCTTCGCCGCGCGTGGCGCGCAGCTCGTTGAGCAGCGGCAGCAGCACGATCGGGATGTCGCGGTGGCCGCCCTGCAGGCGTTCCAGGTAATCCGGCAGCAGCACCACGCCGCGCATCAGCGCGGCGCAGGCTTCGTCGCGGTCGTGCACGTTGCCCTGCTGCAGGGCCAGCGCCAGCCGCTCCATTTCTTCGGCGACCATCGCCGGCGCGTACAGCTCGACCATGCGCAAGGTGCCGTGCACCTGATGCAGATGGGCCGCGCAGGCGCGCATGCGCGCGGCGTCGGCGGGATCTTCGGCGAACGCCTCGATCTCCTGCCGGGCCTGACGCAGGGTTTCGTCCAGCTCGGGCTTGATCCAGCCCAGCGTGGTGGTGTCGATAGCTTCGCGCAGGGCGGTCATGGCGCGCGGCGCCCGTCAACGCGGGCGCGTCGCAGACGCGATCCGTGGCTCAGCCAACGATGTGTCGGACGCTTCATCCTCGGTACAACCCTATTTCGTATGTCTGTTCCGGAGCCGCTTGCCGCTGCCGCCCTGCACTGCCACGCCTGCGCTTCAAGCGGCTCCTGCCCGCGCTCAGGCCGGCAGCTTGAAGTCGGCCACCGAACGGCGCAGGTCCGCCGCCAACTGCGCGAGGTTTCCAATCGACGCGGCGGTCTGGTTGGCGCCCTGCGAAGTCTGCGAGGTGATCTGCTGAATCGTGTTCATCGTCTGGGTGATGTTCGAGGCCGCGCTGGACTGCTGCTGCGCGGCGCTGGAAATGCCCTGAATCAGGTTCGACAAGTCCGACGACACCTTTTCGATCTCGCCCAGCGCGGTACCGGCGTCCTCGGCCAGGCGCGCGCCGGCGACCACTTCGGAGGTCGTCTGTTCCATCGAGCTGACAGCTTCGTTGGTGTCGGACTGAATTGTCTGGACCAGCGTCTCGATTCGCTTGGTTGCGTTGGACGCGCGTTCCGCCAGTCGCTGCACTTCGTCGGCCACGACCGCGAACCCGCGGCCCGCTTCGCCGGCCGAGGCCGCCTGGATCGCCGCGTTGAGCGCCAGGATGTTGGTCTGCTCGGAGATGTCGTTGATCAGTTCCACGATCGAGCCGATTTCCTGCGAGCTTTCGCCCAGCCGCTTGATTCGCTTCGAGGTCTCCTGGATCTGGTCGCGGATCGAGTCCATGCCCTGAATCGTCTGCCGCACCACGCCGGCGCCCTTGGTCGCGATCTGCACCGAGCGCTGCGCCACGTCGGCCGACTCGGCCGAGTTCTTCGACACCTGGTCGATCGAGGCCGCGATTTCGCTGATGCGGTCCGACGCCGAGTTGATCTCCTGCGCCTGGTGCTCCGCCGCTTCGGCCAGATGCATCGCGGTGGCCTGGGTTTCCTGGGCGCTGGAGGCGACCTGCACCGAGGTGTCGGTAATCGTCTGCACCAGGCTGCGCAGCTGTTCGACCGCGAAATTGATGGAGTCGGCGATCGCGCCGGTCATGTCCTCGGTGACGGTGGCCTTCACCGTCAGGTCGCCTTCCGCGAGCGAACCCATTTCGTCCAGCAAGCGCATGATCGCTTCCTGGTTGCGGTCGTTGAGTTCCTTGGTGGTCTGGTAGCGGCGCTGCTGGGCGTAGTTCAGCGAGAACAGCAAGCCGGCGATCGCGACCAGCGCGCCGAGGCCGGAGATGATCGACAGCCAGATGTTGCCGAGGAAGCTGGTGTCGCTCATCGAGCCGAACGAGGTCAGCGCCGAGAACAGCGACTGGCTGTCGGCGAGCATCTTGTCGGAGCCGCCGGTGATCGATTCGGCCGCGGCCTGGGCCTGGAACAGGTCCTTGGAGCTGGCCGAGATCGCGTCGAGGTCCTTCTTCATTTCCAGCCACAGCGCCTCGGCCTGGCCGAGCGCGGCCAGCGCGCCGCCGTTGCCGAGCGCGTTGACGCCGAACGAGGAGTCGCCCTTGCGCAGGCCGGTGAGGATGTTGCCGAACACGATCGCGTCGCGGCCGAGCGCTTCGCCGGCCATGCCGGCGCCGCTGCCGCCGGCGCGGATTTCGGTGATGCGGCGGGCCATCGTCGCCGACAGCACCACCTGGCGCAGGGCGATGTAGACCTGCGAGGACGGCGAGCCGGAGGCCGACATCGCGCGCACCAGTTCGTCCAGGCGCGCCTGCAGCTGCGGCACGCGGCCGGAGAAGCTGTCGGCGTTGGTCGCCAGCGCCAGCACCGCCTTCTCCGAGGCGATCACCTGGTCGGAGCTCTTGCCCATCGGCTCCCAGGTCTTGGTCGCGGTCTCGATCGGGCCGGACACGTTGGCGGTGTTGCCGTAGTTGTCGTTGAGCGACTTGATGTCGCCGTCGATCGCCGACTTGGTCGACTTGAACGCGGCGAACGCGTCCTTGTTGCCGCCGACCGCTTCGCGCGCCTGCACCGCGAGCTTCTGCGAGTTCACCTGCAAGCGCGAGGCCGCCGAGCTGGCGCCGCCCAGGCGCGCCGCCTGCCAGGTCGCGTAGCCGGTATTGAGGCCGAACACCAACACCGATATGCCCAGCACGATCAGCCAGGTATTGGCGCCCAGCATGCGGCTCTTGCCGGCGTTGTCCATCACAGTGCTCATGGTTCGGGAACCTCGGGTGTACGTGCGTGCGGTCTTGTTGGAGGAAGCGGCTGCGTCAGGCCGCTGCTTGTCGGAATTCGGGGGTGCGGGCCAGGCGGTCGAGGTTGAACACCCCCCAGGCCTGCTCGTCGACGCGGTAGGCGCGCTCGACGAAATGCGCGTAGCGGCCGGCGACCAGGGCCTCGGCGTCGTCCAGGGCGAGCAGGTTGTGCTCGTGGAAGCTGCGCTGGCCGTAGAGCTCGTCGATCAGCACCGCGACGTCGCCGCCGGGCTGGCGCACCAGCAGGATGCGCTGGCCTTCGTGCAGCACCGTGCGCTCGCCTTCCAGGAACTGCTTGAGGTCGACGATCGGCAACAGGTTGCCGCGCACGTTGGCCACCCCGAGCATCCACGGCTGCGCCCCGGGCACCTGGGTGACCTGGGGCAGCGACAGGATTTCCACCACTTCGGCGAAGGTCGAGGCGAGCCGGCGCGCGCCGATGCGGTAGCCGACGCCGCGCCACAGGCCGGGCGCGTCGAGCTGTTCGGGCAGACCGGCCACGTGCGCCAGCGAACGGCGCTCGTAATCGCTCAGCACATCGAACGGCGTCTTCAAAATCATCGTTTCACTTATCCAGCAGTTCTTTGATCCGCGCGATCAGATCGTCCTCGCGCGGCGGTTTGACGATGTAGTCGCGCGCGCCCTGGCGCATGCCCCAGGCGCGGTCGGTCTCCATGCCCTTGGTGCTGACGATCAGCACCGGGATCTGCTTGGTCTGCTCGTCCCGGCTCAGCGCGCGGGTGGCCTGGAAGCCGTTCATGCCGGGCAGCACCACGTCCATCATCACCAGGTCGGGCCGCTCGCGCTTGGCCGCCTCGATGCCGTCCTCGGCACTGCCCGCGGCGAACACCTCGTGACCGTTGCGTTGCAGCAACTGGGTCAGCACCGCGGTATCCGTCGGCGAGTCCTCGATAAGCAGGATGCGTGCCATGGTGTTGCCCTACCCCCCGGTCAGGCGTGTACGTGCTTGCGGATCGCGTCGAGGAGCTCCTCGCGCGTGAACGGCTTGGTCAGATATTGCTCGGAACCGACGATGCGGCCCCGCGCCTTGTCGAACAGGCCGTCCTTGGACGACAGCATGATGACCGGCGTGCCCTTGAACAATTGATTGTTCTTGATGAGCGCGCACGTCTGATACCCGTCCAGACGCGGCATCATGATATCCACGAAAATGATCTGCGGCTGTTGGTCGGCGATCTTGGCCAACGCTTCGAATCCGTCGATGGCCGTGACCACCTCGCATCCTTCGCGCTTCAACAGCGTCTCGGCGGTTCGACGGATGGTCTTGGAATCGTCGATCACCATGACCCTGAGACCATCGAGGCTGCCGCTACGAACCTCGTCGAGCATTCTTTGTATCCCCCATTGCAAACGCCTTGAAATCCCCGGGGCGTCGCGAAGCCGTCTTTATTTCAAGCCGCACGCAGGCTGTCAAGCACGCATTTCGCGCCCGGAAACTGAATACGCACGCCAAGCAGATCACAGGACAACGACTTCGGCGGTCACACTTCGCCGGACGCCGCTTCCCTCGGCTACGCCATCGTCCTGTCCTGCGCAAGGCAGGCGACCTGATCGCTGCGTGTCGCAAATGGACGCTGCACGGCCGTTTGCGACCCCTACATCATGACAGATACCGGCGACCTGCCTGCTACCATCCCGTCAATCTTTGAGGATTCCGTTGCCATGCCGTTGGACATCGTCGTCGTGATGGACCCGATCGGGTCGATCAAGATCGCCAAGGACTCTACCTTCGCCATGTTGCTGGAGGGCCAGCGCCGCGGCCACCGTCTTTGGTATGTGGCGCCCGGCGGGTTGAGCCTGGACGGCGGCGCCGCGCGGGCCAAGGTCGCGCCGGTGCGCGTGCGCGACGATAAAACCGGCTGGTACGAATTGGGAGATTGGTCACAAATCGAACTCGGCCCTGCGCACGTGATCCTGATGCGCAAGGACCCGCCGGTCGACGCCGAGTACCTGCACGACACCCAGATCCTCTCGGTCGCCCAGCGCGCCGGCGCGTTCGTGGTCAACGATCCGCAGGGCCTGCGCGACTACAACGAGAAGCTGGCCGCGCTGCTGTTCCCGCAGTGCTGCATCGACACCCTGGTCAGCCGCGACCCGGCCGAGCTCAAGGCCTTCGTCCAGCGCCACGGCCAGGCCGTGCTCAAGCCGCTGGACGGCATGGGCGGGCGCTCGATCTTCCGCGCCGCGGCCAGCGAGGCCAACCTCAACGTGATCCTGGAAACCCTCGGCGACGGCGGCAAGCACCTGGTGATGGCGCAGAAGTACCTGCCGGAGATCGTCGACGGCGACAAGCGCATCCTGCTGGTCGACGGCGTGCCGGTCGACTACGCGCTGGCGCGCATTCCGCAGGGCGACGAGTTCCGCGGCAACCTCGCCGCCGGCGGCCGCGGCGAAGGCCGCCCGCTGAGCGAGCGCGACCGCTGGATCGCCGCGCAGGTCGGCCCGGAGATGCGCGCGCGCGGCATGCTGTTCGTCGGCCTGGACGTGATCGGCGACTACATGACCGAACTCAACGTCACCAGCCCGACCTGCATCCGCGAACTCGACGAGCAGTTCGGCCTCAACATCGCCGGCCTGCTGTTCGACGCGATCGAAGCCCGCCTGTCGGCCGCGCGCGCCGCATGAGCGCGGCCGGCGTCCCGCACCTGCCCGGCGGCGGGCTGGCCGAGCCGCAGCGCTTCAGCGCGACGATGGTGCTGTCGGTGCTGGTCCACGGCATCGTCCTGCTCGGCGTCGGCTACACCCTGGAGAAGGCCGCGCCGGTGGCGCCGACCCTGGACGTGATCCTGACTCAGACCCAGACCGCGCTGACGCCGAAGCAGGCCGACTTCCTCGCCCAGGCCAACAACCAGGGCGGCGGCGAACACGACAAGAGCACGCGACCGCGCGACAACCAGTCCGGCCCGTCGCCGCAGGCCGAGGCCGGCGTGGCGCAGATGGCGCTGCGCGCGCAGTCGCCGGCGCAGCAGCCGCAGCCGACCGCGCGCGTGGTCAGCAGCACCCGCGGCGAAACCGCGACCGCGCGCGAACGCATCACCCAGACCCCGACCGAGCGCCCGCTGCCGGCCGGCCAGCGCAAGATCGAGCACGACATCGAGATGGCGCGGCTGGCGGCCGAGATCCACATGCGCTCGGAGCGCTACGCCAAGCGCCCGACCCGCAAGTTCGTGTCCGCCAGCACCACCGAGTACGCCTGGGCCGGCTACCTGCGCGGCTGGGCCGACCGGGTCGAACGGGTCGGCAACCTCAACTACCCCGACGAAGCGCGCCGGCGCAAGCTCGCCGGGCAGGTCGTCATCAGCGTCGCGGTGCGCCGCAACGGCAGCGTCGAGCGCACCGACATCGTCCGCAGCAGCGGCATTCCCCTGCTCGACGATTCGGCCCTGCGCATCGCCAAACTGGCCGAGCCTTACCCGCCGCTGCCGAAGACCGAAGAAAATCCGGACATCCTGCACGTGACCCGGACCTGGAACTTCCTGCCGGGCGGGTCGCTGGTCGACGAGTAAGCCGCGCCGCGCCCGCGATGCCGCGGCGCAGGCATGCGGGGCGCAGCCGTACGCACGCTCAGGCGCGAAAGCGCACAGGCGTACAAACGCAAACGGTTCGGCGACGGGTAAATCGTCTTCGGCTCGCGCTATCGTGGGCGGCGCGCCCGCACGCGCGACCGTCTCCGGTTCAATGGATTGAAACGCATGCCCGTGTCCCGCCGCCACGCCAGACATCCCGCCCGCCGGTTGCCGGCCGTCGCCCTCGCCGCCGCGGTTTGCGCCGCGCTGCTGCTCGGCGCCTGCGGGCGCGACGCGCCGGACGCTGCCGACGCCCCCCCTGCCGCCGCGGTCGCCGATGCCGCCGCGCAAGACCCGCGCTGGGCCGCGCTCGGCGCACGCCTGTTCGCCGACGCCCGCCTCAGCGCCGACGGCAAGGTCAGCTGCGCCACCTGCCACCGCGCCGAGCATGCGTTCTCCGACGGCCACCCGGTCTCGGTCGGCGTACACGGCAAGACCAGCACCCGCAACGCGCCGAGCCTGCTCGATGTCGCGCAGTTACCTCACTTCTTCTGGGACGGGCGCGAAGCAAAGCTCGAAACCGTGGTGCTGCAACCGCTGACCAACCCGGTCGAGATGGGCCTGGGCTCGCGCGACGAACTGCTGCAGCGCCTGTCCGCCGACCCGGCCTACGCCGCCGCGTTCGCCGAACTCGGCGGCGTGTCCGCCGACGCCGCCGCACGCGCGCTGGCCGCCTACCTGCGCACCCTGCGCAGCGGCGACAGCGCCTTCGACCGTTACCAGGCCGGCGACCGCACCGCCCTCGACGCCGACCAGCAAGCCGGCCTCGCGCTGTTCACCGGCAAGGCCGCCTGCAACGAGTGCCATCAACTGCAATCTGGCCGCGCGCGCTTCACCGACGACGGCTTCCACCACCTCGGCGTCAACGACGGCGCCATCGCCGGCCGCGTCGCCGGTTTGATCCAGCGCCTGGACGGCCGCCGCGACCTCGGCGAAGCCGTACTGACCGAAACCGATATCGCCGGCCTCGGCCACTTCGTCGCCAGCCGCAAACCCGCCGACCTCGCCGCGTTCCGCACGCCCTCGCTGCGCAACATCGCCCGCACAGCGCCGTACATGCACGACGGCTCGGTGGCGACGCTGGAGGAGGCGGTGGATCAGGAGGTGTACTACCGCGGCATCAACAAGGGGCGGCCGTTGTCGATGACGGTGGAGGAGCGGCGGCAGTTGTTGGCGTTCTTGCGCGGGTTGTCGGATTCGACGCCAACCGCCACCGCGACGAGGGCCGCGATCGTTCCACCAGCCCGCCCCTGAGCGGAACGCGTCGCGCGAGACGGCTTTGTCGGCTCCGCCATCGCAACGATGGCCGCCATCTGCCGCACGAGCCGAATCGCCGTGCTTGCGCCTGGACTAAAGCGCGCTCAGATGCCGCTGTCCCTGGTTCGCGGATTGGCGATCAGGTCGGCCAGCACTTTGGGATCGTTGGAGAACTTCACGGTGATCATGGCCGGGAAGTACACCATCACCGTTTTCTCGCGCATGTAGTAGAAGACGAAGAAGTTGTCGCGCCCAAGACGAACGCCGACCTTTCCGGACAACACCCCAAGGTCGGACACTTGCCTGAAGCTGATGTCCGGGTGCACCAGGGCCACCAGCTTGCGGGCGCATTGCGCCGCATAGGCGACCGCCGCGTCCTTGCCGGTCACATCCTTGCCGTTGAGCGACAGTACATAACCGCCGCGTCCGTCGGGACGCATCTCCGCCACCAGCACTTCGCGCTCCGCGCACGCGGCCTGCGCCGCGCCGGGGGCGGCGGCGGCGAGCAACGCGAGCCATAAACCGAGTTTCATCGTTTCATTCTCCCGTGTAGCGCCGGAACATACTGTTCGAATCGGCGACGGAAGCTTTGAAACCCCACTCCTCCGCGACTCGCGCACTTCCCGCCATCGATGTGGCGGAAACCATTGCTGCTCGCCCCAACACAGCACTGCAACAAATCACGGCAGAACAGACAGCTCTCCGAGCTCGACCTCGCTGTCGAACGAACCCCGGCCACCGAGCATCAACTCGCGAGAACGCAAAACCCTGCCATCCTGACACCGAACGGTGAAGTAGTACGCCTGTTTGTTCGCTGGAACCACGAAACTGGCGGTGAATGCAGTCGCAACCCCACGGGACGAACTCGTCGTCCCGGTCGACGCCCGAACCAGGCTGAGCGTGCAGTCTTCGCGTGCGGCTCCCGAATCGCTCGCAGGTACGGTTCCGGAAACCCGAACCGGCATGTCTCCACCGAACGCGGCGCAACCGCTCGCCAATAGGACCGCAACCAGCGGAGAAAGAAAACATGGCTTTACTTTTCGCATTTGCTTCCCTTATTCAGGCAGTTTTCGAAATTCGCCTGATTCTGGTCCGCGAAGGCGTTCGCAGGGTCCTCGAAGCGGTTGCCTTTGTCCGGCCCATTGCGCAAATACTCGGCAGCGTAGGCCGTTCGCGAAATCTTCCCGACATTCCACTGGTGAATTACGTGGTAGTACTCGTGAAGCACCAGGTGCGGATTGGAGAAGAACTGACCCACGGAAAAGTCCGGGGGCAGCCGGATCGAATTCTTGCGCGTGGTGATCCATTCGTTCTTCACGAACCTTTTGTTCCTCACATCCACGCCTGAGATCGACTCACCAAAGATCAATTTGAGGCAGTCCGCCATCAACCCGGATGCAGGCGCCAGTCCCAGCGGATCGGCCAGACTGACCGGGTCGCCTTCAACATACGCATAAGGGTTCAACCCTCCACTCAGACCGATCGGATCCTCGCTGATGAAGCGCGCCATGCCTGGATGGTAGTAGCGCGCACGGTAGTAATACAGTCCACTGGCATCCATCTCGCGACCTGTGTATTGGTAAGGATTGTCGAATCCAGCCTGAGATGCCTGCGTCTGTCCGTAAGGGGTGTAGTCGTAGCGTTGCACCACAGCGCCAGCGGCATTGCTCAGCGCCTTGGTGCTGCCAAGCGCGTCGACCATGAAATAAGTCCGCCCAGACGCATCGGTGCGCGCGAAACGCTCGTCGATGTCCAGCCCGGTCAAGATTCCACTGACTCTTGCGCCACGGCTCTCCTGTACGGCATCCAACCCATCGTACAGATACTGCACGGATTGGCCGTTTTCGACCTTGCCGACGCGCCGGCCGAGCGGGTCGTAGACGAAGCTGGCTATGGTCTGGCCTTCTTGCTGGATCTGAGTCAATTGGCCGCGCCCATTCCAGACATAGGTACGGCTTCCGTCGTCGACGAGATTCCCATTGGCGTCGTAGTTGAGCGTCCGATCGCGGTACCGGGTCTGGCGTTGGTTGTCGTCGAACGTATTTCCATCGCTGACCTGCGGCAGCAAAGTGTTGGCCCACGAACCGGTCTGCGCCACACGTTGTCCGGTTCGGTCGTAGCCGTACCCCATGGTCCCAAGTACAGAGCCATCGGCACCGGCATAAGCCAGTCCGGCCAGATCGCCGGCCGGATTGAACTCATAGGCAGCGACTACCCCGTTCGGCAGCGTAACCGTCTTGCGACGACCGGCTTCGTCGTAGTCGAACAAAACGATCTCGCCTGCTTGCGCGATCCGACGCAGTCTATTGCCGTCGTCATAGCGATATTCGACCTTGGCCTGGCTACCGGCGGTCATGCCTATCCTCCGGCTCATCACGTCGTACTCATACGCAACCGAGCCCGCGGCGCTGGTTTCCGTCAGCACCCGATCGAAGTCGTCGTAGTCCCAACTGACCGTTCCAGCAGCGGAATCCAGGATCTGGCGGCGCCTATCGCCCGCGTCGTACACGAACGCCTGGGTGCTGCCGTCGGCCAAGGTCGCGCCGCTGGGCCGGCCCAGCTCATCATAGCTCACGCTGGATGTCTTTCCGGCGCGGTTCGTGTGAGTCTTGACCTTGTCCCCATCGAAGTAGGTCCAGGTTTCGGCTTGCCCCAGGGCGTCGCGACGCTCGACCAATCGATCGCGATCATCGTATGCATACGTGATTCCGTTGCCGTGCGGCAACAACACTGCCGTCAAGTTGCCGTTGTTGTCGTAGTCCAGCTCCATCATCCGCCGCATCGGGTCGGTTTGGCTGCGCATTCGGTCGCTGCTGTCGTAGCTGCGCCGGGCGATCCGGCCCTCCTCATCACGTACCACCACCAATCGTCCGAGTGAGTCATAGGCGAACCCCGTGGCGCGCCCCAACGGATCCACTACCGCCGTCAGCTCGCCGCCTTCATAGCGATACGTCACCGTATTGCCTTTGTTATCGGTCACCGCGATCCGCTGCCCAGCCGCGTTGCACTGGATGTCGACGACCCGGTTCATGGCGTCGGTAACGCGGGTCAGGCAATTATCGGTGTACTCGAACGTCGCCCTGCGATTCAGCGGATCGGTGACGCTGCCGACCAAACCATCTGCTCGATAAGACACCCGGATCGACCGCGATTTCGGCGTACCCGCCATTTCGGTCATTTGGGTCAACTGGTCCGCTGCGTTGTACTGGTATTCGGTCTTTCTCCCCAGCGGATCGGTACGCACCCGAACTTGGCCGGAGGCATAGCGCTCGAACAGGTACGTTTGCTCCTTGTTGGTTCCGTAGCCGTAGGTGTCGCTGATCGGATAGGGCGCGGCGTTCTCGTCGAACACCACCCGCCGCTTGACTCCGTCCGGGCGCGTCACCAGCACCGCCAGATGGCCTTCGGGCGTGTTGCTGTATGCGAACGTGAAGATGCTATTGTCCGCCAGCGTTTGCTTGGCGATGCGGCCGATCCAGCTGCCGTACTTGGGATATTCGTTGTAGACCACGCGATGGCCGCGCCGGTCGATCACCGACTCCATCACGTGCTGCATCAGGTAAGTGCCAAGTTTCTTGTGGTAATCCGCGTACAGACAATAGCGATAATCGACGTTGATGCCCTCGGGACATACTGCGAAATCATCCGAGAACGAGCTCACCTTGTAGGTGTACTTTTGGGTCGTCAGGTCCGGGTAGGTCACCGTCTTGAGCAGGCCTTGCTCGTTGTACTCGTACCCCCAGGTTCGCCCGGTGTGGTCTTTTACAGCGCTGATCCGGTTCTGGTTGTCGTAGGTAAAGCCGACGATGCGTCCGTTCGGCGACACCAACTGGCTCAGCAGGCCGGCGTTGTAGACCAGCCGCGTCTGGTTGCCGAACCGGTCCTGCACCCACTGCAGGCGGGTGTTGTTGTAGCTGCCGAACTGCATCTGCGAGCCGTCGCGCAGGGTCACGCGGTAGGCGCGGCCGTACGGCTGCTCAGGGTCGGAATCGAAGATCGAACGCATCACCGCACCGGCGAACGCGCTGCGCGATCCGTTCTGTCGCCACTCGCCCTGCGCGCCGCTGCCGGACAAGCGGTCGAACTGCACCGCCGAACCGTTCGGCAACACCATGCGGATCGCTGCGTAATCGTCGCCGGTGCGCTGCAAGTAGTGGCCGAAGCCCAACGACATGCCCAGACCGAACTCGCGCTTGACCATGTCGCGCGGGCGGTAATGCCGTTCGACCGTCAGCGGCACCACGTCGTTGATCGTCACGTCAGTGTCGGCGTAGATGAAATCGCCGGTGTGCAGATCAACGGGATCGCCTTCAGTACCTGGCCCACCAAGCTTGGCGCCATTGACTAAGCACATTTGGGGTTTGCATTCGCCATCTTGATCCGGCGGCATGCCCTCCTTCGGCGGCGGATCGTTGTTCGGCACGCTGTACATGCCGCCCATCGTCTGGTGCAGCGCCACGCCGCGCTCTGGTTCGAACTGGCGGCCATCGGCCGAGACCGTGCCCTGGCCGTACACCCGCCAGCCTTCGCGCGGGTCGTAGATCCAGAAGTCCGCCAGCGTGCCCGCCGGCTTGCGGTCGTAGTTCGGGTAGTACACGCGGATGCCGCCCGACGCGGCCGGGGTCAGGCCCTGCACCTGGGCGCCGCCCGGTTCCAGGGTGAACGCCATCGGGTGGTTTTCTTTGACCGGGAACGGCGCGCGGTTGACCGGCGTCGGCACGATCGCCAGTTCGGTCACCAGTTGGCCCTTGCGGTCGCGGATCACCGCGCCGGCGGGGATCCGCAATTCCAGACCCGGCATGTCCGGGTGGCCGATGCGCATCTCCTGCTTCAGCGGCGAGGCGATCTTGATCTTGTCGCGCGCGGTGATGCGCGGCAGGTGCAGCAGGTAGTTCAGTTCGGTCAGCTTGCCTTTCGCCACGCGCACGCCGACCACGAACTGGCCGTATTCGGCCTGCGCGGTGTTGGCGCTGCTGCCGTCGACGTACAGTTCCTGCCAACCGGCCGCGGCGTCGAGCAGGGTGAACCAGCCGTCGGCGTCGGTGCGCGCCTTGTGCGCGCCGATGCTGACTTCGACGTTCGCGACCGGTTGTTCGTCGACGCGTACGACCCGGCCGCGCACGACGGTCACGCCGTACAGCGCCGCGGTCTTGGCCATCGACGGGTTCGGCGTCGGCGATTGATCCGGCGTGTAGATGCGCCAGCGGCTGTCGGTGTTGTCGGCGCCGGGTGACCACACGCCGTCCTTGAGTTCGCCGCGCGCGCGGCACGGGGCGTACCAGGCGCCCTTTTGTACGCAGCGGCGCGCGTCTTCGTCGCCGGTGATCTGCACGTCGGTCGGCGGCGTCGCCGGCGTCTGCTCCGCGTTCAAGGCCGCGGTGCGGAAGTCGATCGCAACGGTCGCCAGCGGCTGGCCGTTGCGGCCGCGCACGCCGTCGATCAGCAGGGTGTACGGCGAATCGGGGAACAGCGCCTGCTGCGGGGTCACGAACGCGAGACGGCCGCCTTCGGCGGGCACTACCTTGGCGACGGTGCGGCCGCCTGGGCCGAACAGCACGACGCTGCTGGCGTTGACTTCGCTGGCTTGCAGCGGCTGGGTGAAACGCAGCCACAGGCGGCCATCGGGGGCCACGTTCTGCGCTTTCGCTGCCGGCCACGAGGCGGCGAGCACCGGCGCCGCCTTCGCGGCATCGGCGGCGCGCGCAACCGGCGTAGTTGCAGCGAAGCTTTGCGTTTGCGGATCGAAGCGCGCGTCGCCGCTCACGCGGCGGCCTTGCGCATCGACGCCGCCAGTCAAACGCACGCTGCCGTCGGCGTCCAGTGCGCCGGCATGGCCCAGGCGCGGCGGCGTCCACGCGCCGCCGACGATCTGCACCGCGTCGTCGCGCGAATCCCACAATTCCGCCTTCGCGACGCCGGCGACGCCCGGCGTCCAACCGCCGCTGAGCAACAAGCGGCCGTCGCTGAGCAAGGTCGCCGCATGGCCGGCGCGCGGCGCCAGGCCCGGCAACTGCGCTGCCGTCAGCGTCTGCGTCGCCGGATCGAACCACAGACCTTCGGTGTGCACCTGACCGGCGGCATCGACGCCGCCCCAGACCAACACCCGGCCGTCGGCGAGCACGCTGACGCTGGCCAGCCGGCGCGGCGAACCCAGCGGCCAATGCCGCACCTGGCTGCCTTGCGCATCGTCGCGGCGCAGGCTCAGGCCGCGGCCGTCGCGTTCGAGCACCAGCCAGCGTCCGTCCGGCAACTGCGCGCGCGCTTCGCGCGACTGCAGCGCCAGTTGCTGCGACAGCGACACCGGCAACGGCTCCAGCGCCGCGCCGACGTCGCCCGGCCGCAGCGACACCGCGCCCAGCGACAGGCCCAGTGCCAGCGCCATCGCACCGATGCGCCAGTTCTTGCGCGTTCCTTGCTTCATCCGCAGCATCGCACTTCTCCCGATCCTTCAGCAGCTTGGGCCGTCGGCTGAAACCGACATCGAACCCTGGTGACAGTCGCGCTCAATCGATCCGACGAACTCGCGAGGTTTCAAGGAACCGCAGCGAGCGTGAACTGCGCACTCGCCGTGCCCCCGTGGTTCGGATCCATCCACACTCGGTAACGCCCGGCCTCGGGCAGCGGCGGCAGGTCGATCCGGAAATCGCTGGAAGACTCGTAGGTGCGCCAATGGCTTCCGTCGGGCCGGTAGACCCAGTACGACACGCCGCGATTGCCCGGCGCCGAGGTCTGATTCGATACGTTCAACGCCAGCGTCTCGCCGGCGCTGCCGTCGAAGTACAACCAGCGATCCTGTCCGCGCCGCTCCAGCGTCGCGCTCGCGGCGACGCCGCGGGCCAGCGTTTGCGATTCGATCGCGCTCAAGTTCGCCTTGAAGCTCATCGTTCCTTGCCCGGGAGCGCTGACGACGACGCTGTAGGTTCCCGCCTCCAGGTCGTCCAGATCCAGGTCGCAACCTTCGTAGAACGCATAGCAATACTGGTACGTGCGGCGACTGCCGTCGGCCCTGAGCACGTCCACGAAAAAATAGGAATCGCTGCTCAAGGACAGGTCGAAAAGCCCCAGGCCCAGATCGGCGCCGGACTCCGCGGAGAAGGTCAGGTAGGCATTTTGGCCGCGGACTTGCGTGCCGATGCCGACGGCCGCGGCTCCGGTAACGAGCGAGCGGGACTGGCCGGAGAGCAGGGTCAGCTGGGCCGAGACGACAGCCCCGTACTGAGGATCGACGAACACCGTGTAGTCGCCGCTCGCCGGCAGATTCCACAGATTCATCGTCAGATCGGCGCTGGTGTAGTTCTGCAGCAACACACTGCCGTCGGGTTTGTAGACCGTGTAGTAGACGTAGTTTCCGACAGGCGTCGTGACTTGAGCCGAGACATTCAATGCCAGGGTTTGCCCCGACTGCGCCGCGAACCGTATCGCCGCATTCTGGCCGCGCCGCGCCAGCGACAGGTTCGCCGGAACATCCGGCGTCAGCACAACCGTCGCGTCCGCGCTGAGGCTGGCCTTGAAACTCATCCGCCCGTTGCCGTCGTATGGCGGTACGACGATCACGGAGTACTTGCCGGCGTCGAGATTGCGCAGGTCGAATTCGCAACCGCCGTAGGAGGCATAGCAATAGTCGTACGTCAGTTGGGTTCCGTCCGGCCGGTACAGATAGACAGCGACGTAGCTGGTCGAACCCGGCGTGGCCAGGTCGCCGATGCCGAGACCGAGATTCGCGCCCTGGGCTGCGTCGAAGGTGAAGTAGCTGCGCTCCCAGGGCGTTGAGCTTTGATAGTCCGCCGGCGCGCCGTCCACGGCGAGACCGTCGCCCGTATCGAGTTCGACCTGCGCTGTCGCAGCCGCGCCGTATTCCGGATCGACGAACAGCAGGTACTGGCCGGTGGCCGGCAGGTTAGCCAGGTTCAGGCTCAGGCCTGTGGTCGAATACGTCTGCTGCAACACGCCGCCGTCGGGCTTGTACACGGTGTAGGTCTGATAGCTGCCGACCGGCGTGGTCGCGAAGTTCGAGGCGTTGATCGCCACCGTCTGGCCGGCCGTGCCGGCGAAACTCAGACGACCGTTCTGGCCACGACGGCTCAAGACCAGATCGAGCGGAACGTTCGGCGACAGCGTCGCGATCAGGTCCGGGCTCAAGGTGGCGTTGAAGCTGAAGCGGCCGTTGCCGTCGTACGGCGGCGTCACCACCACGCTGTAGGTGCCGGCGGCGAGATTGCTCAGCTCGAAGTCGCATCCGCGGTAGTAGGCGTAGCAATAGTCGTAGGTGAGCTGGCTGCCGTCGGGGCGATACACATACACGCTGACGTAGCTGGTCGATCCCGGCGTGATCAATTCGCTGATCCCCAGGCCGAGGTTGGCGCCCTGCTCCGCGGTGAAGGTGAAGTAGGCGCGTTGCCACGGCGTCGAACTCGAATACTGCGCCGGTGCGCCGCCCATCGCGAGGCCGTCGCCCGTATCGAGTTCGACCTGCGCTGTCGCGGTGGCGCCGTACTCGGGATCGACGAAGACCGTGTATTGACCGCTCGCCGGAAGATTCGCCAGGTTCAGGCTCAGGCCTGTGGTCGAATACGTCTGCTGCAACACGCCGCCGTCGGGCTTGTACACGATGTAGGTCTGATAGCTGCCGACCGGAGTGGTCGCGAAGTTCGAGGCGTTGATCGCCACCGTCTGGCCGGCCGTGCCGGCGAAACTCAGACGGCCGTTCTGGCCATGGCGGCTCAAGACCAGATCGAGCGGAACGTTCGGCGACAGCGTCGCGATCACGTCCGGGCTCAAGGTGGCGTTGAAGCTGAAGCGGCCGTTGCCGTCGTACGGCGGCGTCACCACCACGCTGTAGGTGCCGGCGGCGAGATTGCTCAGCTCGAGGTCGCATCCGCGGTAGTAGGCGTAGCAATAGTCGTAGGTGAGCTGGCTGCCGTCGGGGCGATACACATACACGCTGACGTAGCTGGTCGATCCCGGCGTGATCAACTCGCTGATTCCCAGGCCGAGATTGGCGCCCTGCTCCGCGGTGAAGGTGAAGTAGGCGCGTTGCCACGGCGTCGAGCTCGAATACTCCGCCGGTGCGCCGCCCATCGCGAGGCCATCGCCCGTATCGAGTTCGACTTGCGCTGTCGCAGCGGCGCCGTACTCGGGATCGACGAAGACCGTGTATTGACCGCTCGCCGGAAGATTCGCCAAGTTCAGGCTCAGCCCCGTCGTCGAATACGTCTGCTGCAACACGCCGCCGTCGGGCCGGTAAACCGTATAGGTCAGATTGCGGCCGGCCGGCGTGGTCGCGAAGTTCGAGGCAGTGATCGCCACCGTCTGGCCGGCCGTGCCGGCGAAACTCAGACGGCCGTTCTGGCCGCGGCGGGCCAGGGCCAGATCGAACGGAACGTTCGGCGACAGCGTCGCGATCACGTCCGGGCTCAAGCTGGCTTTGAAGCTCAGCCGGCCGTTGCCGTCGTACGGCGGCGTCACCACCACGCTGTAGGTGCCGGCGGCGAGATTGCTCAGGTCCAGCTCGCAACCGCCGTAATAGGCGTAGCAATAGTCGTAAGTGAACTGGCTGCCGTCGGGTCGGTAGACGTACACGCTGACGTAGCTGGTCGAACCCGGCGTGACCAGATCGCTCAGCCCCAGGCCCAGGTTGGCGCCCTGCTCAGCGGTAAAGGTGAAATACGCGCGTTCCCACGGCGCCGAGCTCGAGTACTCCGCGGGCGCACCGCCGGTTGCGAGACCGGAACCGCTGTCGAGTTCGACCCGCGAGTTCGCGGTCGCCGCGTATTCGGGGTCGACGAACACCGTGTATTGCCCGTCGACCGGCAAGTTCGCCAGATTCAGGCTCAATCCGTTGCTCGAATAGCCCGACTGCAGGAAGCCGCCGTCGGGCTTGTAGACGCTGTACGCCACGTTGCGCACGCCCGGCGCAGTGACGATGTCGGCGACGTTCAGGCCGAACGTCTGCCCGGCCGTGCCGGCGAAGCTGAGCCGCGCATTCTGGCCGCGGCGGCTCAGCGAGAGGTTCAACGGCACGTCGGGACTCAGCCTCGCGCGTACGTCGGCGCTGATCACGCTGTTGAAGCTCATCGTGCCGTCGCCGCCGCTGGGCGCGGTGACCGTCACGCTGTAGGTGCCGGCGACCAGGTTCGACAGCTCCAGGTCGCAGCCGCCGTAGTAGGCGTAACAGTAGTCGTAGGTCTGGGTGCTGCCGTCGGGACGGTAGACGTACACGCCGACATAGCCGGTGGATCCCGGCGTCGCCAGATCGGTGATGCCCAGCCCCAGATTGGCGCCCTGTTCCGCGGTGAAGGTGAAGTAGGCGTTCTGGCCCGGAGCCTGGGTCAGGAAGCTGCCGGGATCGCCGTCCGGCGTTACGGTCTGCGCCTGTCCCGACACCAGAGTCAGCCGAGCGCGGACTTTCTCGCCGTAGTAGGGATCGATGTAGACCAGGTAATCGCCGCCGACCGGCAGGTTCCACAGGTTCAAGGTCAGGTCCGTGCGCGCGCCGCCTTGCTGCAGCACGGCGCCGTCGGGCTTGTAGACCGTGTAGTACACGTCGCGTCCTTCCGGCGCGGTGACCTGCCCGGCCACGGTGAAGGCGAAGGTCTGCCCGGCTTCGGCGCTGAACTTGACCCGCCCGTTCTGGCCGCGTCGGTCCAGCGCCAGATCGATCGGCGCGTTCAACGCGGCCGTTGCGACCGCATCGGCACTGAGCGTCGCCTGGAAGCTCACGGTCGAGGCATCCGACGGCGGCACTATCAACACGCTGTACTCGCCTGCCGCAAGACCGGCGAGATTCAGATCGCAACCGCCGTAGTAGGCGTAGCAGTAATCGTAGTTCAGCTGGCTGCCGTCGGGACGGTAGACGTAAACGTAAAGAGGATTGCCCGAACCGGGCGTCGATACGTCGGCGAGGCCCAAGCCGAGGTTGTCGCCTTCTTGCGCGGTAAAGGCGAGATAGACGTACTGAGAAGGCACCCGCGTGGCGATATTGCGCGGCTCCGCGCCCTTCTCCAGCCGGCCGACTTCGCCGGGCAGCAGAACCACTGTGGTCTTGGCGGTCTCGCCGTATCCCGGATCGACGAAGATCAGATAGTCGCCGCTCACCGGCAGATTGCTCAGATTCATGGTGAGCCCGGTCTGGGTGTAGCCCTGTTGCAGGCTGCTGCCGTCCGGCTTGTACACGGTGTAGTAGACGTAGCGATCCGCCGGCTCCGTCGACTGCTGCGACACGTTGAACGCGAACGTCTGGCCCGCCTGTGCGGTGAAGCTCAGGCGCGCGTTCTCGCCGCGCTTGGTGAGGTCGATGCTGTTCGGCGAGTTCAGCGCCAACGCGATCTTGCGGTCGTGGCTCAGGGTCGCCTTGAACGCCATCGTGCGGTTGCCGTCGTAGGGCGGCGTCACCACGACGTTGTAGGTTCCGGCGGCCGGAATGCCCATATCCAGCTCGCAACCGGCGTAGTACGCATAGCAGTACTGATAGCCCAGCTGGCTGCCGTCGGGCCGATACACATAGAGGCCGACATAGCTGCCGCTGCCCGGCGTGACCAGATCGCTCAAGGCCAGGCCGAGCGTATCGCCTTGCTCGGCGTCGAAACTGAAGTAGACGTTCTGTCCCGGCGTCTGGGTTTCGAAGCTGCCGAGCGAGCCGCCCGGATCCGGGCCTCCGACCTGCCCGGACACCAGCTTGGCCTGCACCTGCGCGGTCTCGCCCTGGCCCGGGTCCACATAGATCAGGTAATCGCCGGTCGCCGGCAGGTTCGGGAGGTTCAAGGTGATCGTGGAGCGGGTGTTGCCTTGTTGCAGCACGCTGCCGTCGGGCTTGTACACGGTGTAGTAAACGTCGCGATCGGCCGGCGCCGTCGACTGTGCGGAGACGTAGAAGGCGCGGGTGTTTCCCGCTTCGGCGGAGAAGGTCAGGCGTGCGTTCTGGCCGCGCCGGTCCAGCGTCAGCGCGAGCGGCGAATCGACCACCAGGGGCGCGACCGCATCCGCGCTCAACGTCGCGGTGAATCCCATGCGGCGCTCGCCGTCCGAAGGCGCCAGCGCCACGGCGGTATAGGTGCCGGCCGCCAGGTTGGACAGGTTGACGTCGCAGCCGCCGTAACCTGCGTAACAGTATTCGTAAGCCAACTGGCTGCCGTCCGGCCGGTAGACGTACAGGTAAATGCCGGCGTTGCTGCCCGGCGTGATCAGATCGCTGATGCCCAAGCCGAGATTGGCCCCTTGCGCGGCATCGAAGCTGAAGTAGATGTTCTGTCCCGGCGTGCCGGTGAGAAACTCGGCGCTGCTCTGCCCGGGCTCGATTCCACCGGACTGCCCGGACACCAGGGTCGCCTGCGCCGTCAGGCTTTCGCCGTAGTACGGATCGACATAAACCGAGTAGTCGCCTGCGACCGGCAGCCGCGCCAGATTGAGGGTCAGGCCGGTGCGCGCGCTGGCTTGCTGCAATACGCCGCCGTCGGGCTTGTAGACGGTGTAATAGACCTCGCGGCCCGCCGGCACCGTGGTCTGGTCGGCGATGTTGAAAGCGAACGTCTGCCCGGCCTGGGCGGCGAAGCTCAGGCGAGCGTTCTGCCCGCGCCGCGGCAACGCCAGCGTCGCCGGGGTATCCGCGCTCACGGCGATTTCCCGGTCCGCGCTGACCGTCGCCTTGAGCGAGAGCGTGCGCGCGCCGTCGTAGGTCGGCCAGATCACCACGCCGTACTGGCCCGGACTCAGCGCGGGCATGTTCACATCGCAGTCGTAGCCGGCGTAGCAGTACTCGTAGGCGTACTGACTGCCGTCGGGCCGATAGACCACCACCTGCTGATAGCTGGTCGATCCTTCGGTGACCAGATCGTGCAGACCCAGGCCGAGGTTGGCGCCGGCAGCGGCTTCGATGATGTAGCGCTTGTTCTGGTAGGCGACGTTGGTCGAAATCGCCAGAGGCTCGGCTTGCAGGCCCAACACCGCATTCTTCTCCCAGCCGAGGCTCCACGACGCCGCCGCGCTCGGCTTGAGCAGCAACAGGTGCAGGCCGGCAACCAGGCGCGGCAAGTGCGCGCTCGGCGCGGTCGCGCTGACGCTGTTGCTGGCCAGCAGCCGGTTGTCCGGTGCGTACAGCGAGTAGCTCACCGAACCGACCAGATCGCCGAATTGCAAACTGGTCAGGTCGCGGCCGTTCGAATCGAGCAGCAATGCGACGTATTGGTTGTCCTGCGCCGTCGTCAGGATGCGCGGCGCCGCGTCCAGGTTGAGGCGGCCGCCGTTGACCACATCGGCAGCGGCGACGCCCGCCGGCACCACCACGAACTCATCCGCGCTCTGCGCGCTGCCGTACGGCGTGCTGACCGTGATCCTGCCGCTGCCGGCGCGCACCGGCACCGGGAACGTCAACTGGGTCTGGCTCGAGGTGCCCGGCACCGCGATGCGGTCGCCGAGCAGCACGCGGGTCAGGTCCGGCGCCGGATACAGACGCTGGCCGGTCACCGTGACCTGCGTTCCGGCGACGCCGATCAGCGGCGACACGCTCGTTATCTGCGGCGGCTGCGCGTCTTCGTCGACGACGAAGTCGGCCGGGCCCGACACGGTCTGCGTTCCCACCGTCACCGTCAACGGACCGGTGCTCGCGCCCGCCGGCACCGTCACTTTCAGTTCGGTCAGCGTCGCCGACGTCACCGTCGCCGCGACGCCGCTGAAGCGCACGACGTTGTCGCCCGCGGTCGTGCTGAAACCTTGCCCTTGGATCGTCACCGCCACGCCGGTCGCGCCGCGCGCCGGCACGAACGAGAACACCGCCACCTGGCCCGCGGCCAGGCGTTCGATCTTCAGCAGATTGCCGACCTTGTCGTAGACGTAGCGCGCGCTTTCGCCCGACTGCTCGTTGACCATCACCACCAGGCGGCCGTTGTCGTCGTAGACGTACTTGGTCGCCAGCGCCAGCGAGCCGCTGACCAGCAGCGCCAGGGCCAGCACGATCACCCAGCCGCGCGAGAGAAGGCCGAAGCGCCGACGCGGCGAATGCGCATCGTGCTGCGGCCGCGCGCCCGTATCGTTACGGGCAGGGTGCATACGCTGTTCCATGACGCTTTCTCCAAGCGCAACCCGGTCGGCCCGGGTTTCCTGATTCGCATCCGGCATACCGCCGGCGGGTTTACAGCGGTCTTTCGTTTACGCGCCGCCCGGCGCCGCGGGCGGCTTCGGCCGCGCGCCGTCCGGCAGCGTCTGCGTCACTTCGATTTCCTGCCGCCCCGCCGGCTTGCCGGCGATCGCCACTTCCATCACGTAGCGACCCAGCGCCCATGCGCCCGCGCCTTGCTTGACGAATTCCAGGTTGGTCGTCGCCGCGCCGCTCAAGGTCAGGTCGGTGTTCTGCTCGCCGACCACCTGGCCGTTGCTCATCTCGATCAGCTTGACCGACACCGGCACGCTCTTGGCCGAACCTTGAGTGCGCAGCGAGGCGATGATCTTTTCCTGCGGCAGGAACCGGGTCAGCGGCATCACCGTGCCGTCGGGATTCGGGGCCACGCCGACATCGAGCGCGAACAGCGTCAATCCCTGCGTTTCGACCTGCGCGCTTCCGGTGCTGCTCGCAGCCGCAGCAACGACTTGAGGCTTATCGGTCTGCCTGTCGCAACCGGCGCTCAGCACTGCGGCTGTCAATGCAGTCAAAAGAACTGGAACCGATCTGATCATTGGTCTGGGCTCTCCCGAACGATCCAAGTCTGCGTTATCGCATCGACTCCGACAAAATCTCAAGACATAACCGGGACGCACTTTATCCGCATGCACATATAAAACGTGCTTCCCGCGAGCATAGAAGACCAAGAAAATCCAGGGATCTAGCCTCTCGACCGCGCTCGTCGCACTCAACCTGCGCCATGACGTCAAGGCCGATTGCGAACTTCCTCCACGAGCCTGCACGACGTTCGCGTCAGAAGCAGCAGGCGCGCCAGTCCTCAGTCGCGCTCCGGGCCCATCAACGCTGCACGCGAATCGAAATGCATCAAATCGCGCCAGCACAGCCTGACTTTCGCAAAATCAGAATCAAGCGCACCGCAAAGGCACACCGCTCACGCAACCGCTTTCAACGAGACTTGAAGTAGCCGACCCGCTTGAGCTGTCCCAGATAACGCCGCCGGAACGACGACACGCCCGGAATCAGCGACAGCAGGAAGCACGCCACGAACCAGATCACGAACCCGTCGCGCTCGCGCATCGCCGTGCGCCATGGCCCGTACTCGAACAGCGCAAGGAACGGCAGAAACACCACGACAGCGAATGCGAGGTACGCCAGCAGCCCCAGCAGCACGCGCAACGGACCAGGCGCTCGCGCGGCCGCGAGCAAGGCATTGGCGTATCCCGCCAGGAGCGCCGGCCAGGCCAGCGCCCACAAGGCGAAGTACAGCGGTACAGCCAACCAGATCAATTCGACCTCCCGATCCGCAGCCTCGGACTCAACGACCGTAACGCTGGCCCGCGGCGGCGCCGCCCAACTCGCCGCCGCCGACGATCGCGCCCTCGGCGATGGCGCCGATGGTGCGTCCGTTGGCGTAACTCAGATTGCTGGAGCCGACCACGCTGCCGATCACCGGCCGCCGAATCGGATCGATGAACCGGCTGAGCCAGTGATTCAACGGTCCTCCCGCCGCACCGCCGAGAGCGGCGCCGCCGACGGCCCACCAATCGTAGTTGCAGGGGTTGGTGTAATCCTTGCCGCTGGCGGCATTGCCCAATCCTTGGCCGAGCAGGCTGGCGGCAGCCGCGCCGGCCGCGCCGCCGGCCCAGTGCGCCGCGAAGGGATTGACTGCGCCGACCAGGCCGCCGGCGGCGGCTCCGAGCAACGCGCCCTTCCAGCCGCCGGAAATATAGCCGCCGATGCCGCCGGCGATCGCGCCGTAAATCGCACCCGGCACGCCGAAGTGACCGGTCGGATCGACATTGACGATCGGATTGCCGGCCACGTAGGCGTAGGTGTTGACTCCGCCCGCCAGGCCGATCGGGTCTTCGCTGATGAAACGTCCCATGCCGGGGTGGTAATAGCGAGCGCGGTAGTAATACAAACCGCTTTCGTCGCGTTCGCGCCCCGCGTACTGGTACGGGTTGTCGAAGCTGCTCTGACTCGCCTGAGTCTGTCCGTACGGGGTGTAGTCGTAGCGTTGCACCACCGCGCCGGCCGCATCGCTCAAGGCCTTGGTGCTGCCCAGAGCGTCGGACAGGTAGTAGGTGCGCCCGGAGGCTTCGCTGCGGGCGAAACGCTCGTCCATCGCCAGGCCGGTCAATATGCCGGTCACGCGACTGCCGCGCGCCTCCTGCACCGTGTCCAGGCCGTCGTAAAGGTATTGCACGGTCTGGCCGTTCTCGGTCTTGCCGATGCGGCGCCCCAACGGGTCGTATTCGAAGCTCGCGACCGTTTGCCCGCCTTGCTGAATGCTGGTCAGCTGCTCGCGGCTGTTCCAGACGTACGTGCGGCTGCCGTCGCCGACCAGATTGCCGTCGTCGTCGTAGCTCAGGACCTGGCCGAGGAAACGGATCTGGCGATGGTTGTCGTCGAACGCGTTGCCGTCGCTGGCCGCCGGCAGCAGGCTGTTGGCCCACGAGCCGGTCTGCGCTATCCGCTGGCCGACGCGGTCGTAGCCGTATCCGATGCTGCCGAGAACGGTGCCGTCGGCCTTGGCGTAGGCGAGCCCGATCAGGTCGTTGGCGTCGTTGAACGAGTAGCCGGCGACCACCGCGTTCGGCAGCGTCATGCTCTTGCGCCGGCCGATCTCGTCGTAGTCGAACGCGATGGTTTCGCTGCCCTGGATGATGCGCCGCAATTGGTCGGCATCGTCGTAGCGATACTCGACCTTGGCCTGGCTTCCGGCGGTCATGCCGATGCGGCGCCCGGCGGCGTCGTACTCGTAGATCACACTGCCGGCGGCGCCGCTTTCCATGCGCAAGCGGTCGAAATCGTCGTACTCCCAGCTCAAGCTGCCGGCGGCGGAATCGACCAGGCGCTTGCGCCGGTCCACCGCATCGTAGGTCAGCGTCTGCACGCTGCCGTCGCCGAAAGTGAAGGTCTGCGGACGTCCGAGCGCATCGTAGGCGATGGCCGTGGTCTGGCCCTTGCGGTTCTTGTAGGACTTGACCCGGTCGCCGTCGAAGTAACTCCAGAACTCGGCGCGATCCAGGCCGTCGCGCCGCTCCTTCAGGCGGTCGCGTTCGTCGTAGACGTAGGTGATGCCGTTGCCGTGCGGCTGCAGGATCGCGGTGACGTTGCCGTTGTTGTCGTAACTCAGCTCGGTCGCCTGCCGCTGCGGATCGACGACCTTGCGCACCCGGTCGTTGTGGTCGAACTCGCGACGGCTGATGCGCCCGTCGGCATCGCGCATCACGATCAGCCGGCCGAGCGTGTCGTACGCCATGCCGGTGGCCCGTCCCATCGGATCGACCACTGCCGTGAGCTCGCCGCCCTCATAACGGAAGGTGGCGGTATAGCCCTTGGCGTCGGTGATCGCCAGCGGCTGGCCCGACGCGTTGCAGCGGATATCGGTGCTGCGTTGCAGGGGATCGGTGATGCGGCTGAGGCAGCCTTCGATGTATTCGAGCGTAGTGACGCGGCTCAAGGCGTCGGTCACGCTGCGCAATTGTCCGTCGCCGTAGTAGGACATCTGGACCGTCTGCGCTTTGTCCGTGCCGGCCATGACCGTCTGCCGGGTCACCTGGCCCGCCGCGTTGTACTGGTATTCGGTCTTGCGGCCCAACGGATCGGTGCGGACCTTGACCTGGCCCGACGCATAGCGTTCGAACAGGTAGGTCTGCGCCTGGTCGGTGCCGTAGCCATAGGTGTCGCTGATCGGATACGGCGTCGCGTTCTCGTCGAACACCACCCGCCGCTTCACGCCGTCCGGACGCGTCACCAACGACGCCAGATGGCCTTCCGGCGTATTGCTGTAGGCGAACGTGTACACGCTGTTGTCCGCCAGCGTCTGCTTGCTGATCCGACCGATCCAGCTGCCGTACTTGGGATACTCGTTGAAGACCACGCGATGGCCGCGCCGGTCGGTCACCGATTCCATCACGTGCTGCATCAGGTAGGTGCCGAACTGCTTATGCGCCTTGGCGTACAGGCAGAACCGCGGATCGACGTTGATGCCGGACGGGCACACGTCGAAATCGTCGGCGAAACTGCTGGTGATGTAAGCATAGCGCTGCGTCGTCAGATCCGGATACGTCACCGTAGACAGCAGGCCCTTGTCGTTGTAGTCGTAGCTCCAGGTCCGGCCGGTGTGGTCCTTGACGGTCTTGATCCGGTTCTGCGCGTCGTAGGTGAAATTCACCATGCGCCCGTTCGGCGATACCAACTGGCTCAGCAAGCCGGCGTTGTAGACCAGCCGGGTCTGGTTGCCGAACCGGTCCTGCACCCACTGCAGGCGGGTGTTGTTATAGCTGCCGAACTGCATCTGCGAGCCGTCGCGCAAGGTCACGCGGTAGGCGCGGCCGTACGGCTGCTCGGGATCGGAGTCGAAGATCGAACGCATCACCGCGCCGGCGAACTGCGAACGCGATCCGTTCTGGCGCCATTCGCCCTGCGCGCCGCTGCCGGACAATCGGTCGAACTGCACCGCCGAGCCGTTCGGCAACACCATGCGGATCGCTGCGTAATCGTCGCCGGTGCGCTGCAGGTAGTGACCGTAGCCCAACGACATGCCCAGACCGAACTCGCGCTTGACCATGTCGCGCGGGCGGTAATGCCGCTCGACCGTCAGCGGCACCACGTCGTTGATCGTCACATCGGTGTCGGCGTAGATGAAATCGCCGGTGTGCAAGTCGACCGGGTCGCCCTCGCTGCCCGCGCCGCCGCCCTTGGCGGCCTGATCGGCGCAGCCCGGATCGGGACAATTGCCGTCCTGATCCGGCGGCATGCCCTCCTTCGGCGGAGGATCGTTGTTCGGCACGCTGTACATGCCGCCCATCGTCTGGTGCAGCGCGACGCCGCGCTCGGGTTCGAACTGGCGCCCGTCGGCCGAGACCGTGCCCTGGCCGTACACCCGCCAGCCTTCGCGCGGGTCGTAGATCCAGAAGTCCGCCAGCGTCCCCGCCGGCTTGCGGTCGTAGTTCGGGTAGTACACGCGGATGCCGCCCGACGCGGCCGGGGTCAGGCCCTGCACCTGGGCGCCGCCCGGTTCCAGGGTGAACGCCATCGGGTGGTTCTCTTTGACCGGGAACGGCGCGCGGTTGACCGGCGTCGGCACGATCGCCAGTTCGGTCACCAGTTGGCCCTTGCGGTCGCGGATCACCGCGCCGGCAGGGATCCGCAGCTCCAAGCCCGGCATGTCCGGGTGGCCGATGCGCATCTCCTGCTTCAGCGGCGAGGCGATCTTGATCTTGTCGCGCGCGGTGATGCGCGGCAGGTGCAGCAGGTAGTTCAGTTCGGTCAGCTTGCCTTTCGCCACGCGCACGCCGACCACGAACTGGCCGTATTCGGCCTGCGCGGTGTTGGCGCTGCTGCCGTCGACGTACAGTTCCTGCCAACCGGCCGCGGCGTCGAGCAGGGTGAACCAACCGTCGGCGTCGGTACGCGCCTTGTGCGCGCCGATGCTGACTTCGACGTTCGCGACCGGTTGTTCGTCGACGCGCACGACGCGGCCGCGCACGACGGTCACGCCGTAAAGCGCCGCGGTCTTGGCCATCGACGGGTTCGGCGTCGGCGCCTGATCCGGCGTGTAGATGCGCCAGCGGCTGTCGGTATTGTCGGCGCCGGGGGACCACACGCCGTCCTTGAGTTCGCCGCGCGCGCGGCACGGGGCGTACCAGGCGCCCTTTTGTACGCAACGGCGCGCGTCTTCGTCGCCGGTGATCTGCACGTCGGTCGGCGTCGTCGCCGGCGTCTGCTCCGCGTTCAAGGCCGCGGTGCGGAAGTCGATCGCAACGGTCGCCAGCGGCTGGCCGTTGCGGCCGCGCACGCCGTCGATCAGCAGGGTGTACGGCGAATCGGGGAACAGCGCCTGCTGCGGGGTCACGAAGGCGAGACGGCCGCCTTCGGCGGGCACCACCTTGGCGACGGTGCGGCCGCCGGGGCCGAACAGGACCACGCTGCTGGCGTTGACTTCGTTGGCTTGCAGCGGCTGGGTGAAGCGCAGCCACAGGCGGCCGTCGGGGGCCACGTTCTGCGCTTTCGCTGCGGGCCACGAGGCGGCGAGCACCGGCGCCGACTTGGCGGCGTCGGCGGCGCGCGCAACCGGCGCAGTTGCAGCGAAGCTTTGCGTTTGCGGATCGAAGCGCGCGTCGCCGCCCACGCGGCGGCCTTGCGCATCGACGCCGCCAGTCAAACGCACGCTGCCGTCGGCGTCCAGCGCGCCGGCATGGCCCAGGCGCGGCGGCGTCCACGCGCCGCCGACGATCTGCACCGCGTCGTCGCGCGAATCCCACAATTCGGCTTTCGCGACACCGGCCACGCCCGGCGTCCAGCCACCGCTGAGCAGCAGGCGGCCGTCGCTGAGCAAAGTCGCCGCATGGCCGGCGCGCGGCGCCAGGCCCGGCAGCTGCGCCGCCGTCAGCGTCTGCGTCGCCGGATCGAACCACAGGCCTTCGATGTGCACTTGCCCGGTCGCGTCGACGCCGCCCCAGACCAGCACCCGGCCGTCGGCGAGCACGCTGACGCTGGCCAGCCGGCGCGGCGAACCCAGCGGCCAATGCCTTACCTGGCTGCCTTGCGCATCGTCGCGGCGCAGGCTCAGGCCGCGGCCGTCGCGTTCGAGCACCAGCCAGCGCCCGTCCGGCAACTGCGCGCGCGCTTCGCGCGACTGCAGCGCCAACTGCTGCGACAACGACACCGGCAGCGGCTCCAGCGCCGCGCCGACGTCGCCCGGCCGCAGCGACACCGCGCCCAGCGACAGGCCCAGTGCCAGCGCCATCGCACCGATGCGCCAGTTCTTGCGCGTTCCTTGCTCGATACGGTTCATCGTTCGTTTTCCTGTATCCGAAGTCCGCCGTCGCCGCCGCAAGCCGCGGTCACGGCGAAGTCACCGTCAATTGCGCGCCGACCTTGGCGCCGTAGTTCGCATCGACCTGCACCAGGTAGTTGCCGCTGTCCGGCAGGTTCGGCAGCGTCATCGCGGTGCCGGTGCGGGTGTAGGTCTGCTTGAACAACGCGCCGCCGGGCCGGTAGACCGAGTAGTACACGTCGCGGTTGGCCGGGTCGGTGGTCTGCGATGCGACCGTCAGCGTCAACGACTGGCCCGCGGTCGCGGCGAGATTCAGCGCCGCGTTCTGGCCGGCGCGGTTCAGCGCCAGCGTGAACGGCGTAGCCAGCGACAAGGTGCCGGTGGCGTCGCGGCTCAGCGTCACCTTGTAGCTGGCCGTACCGTCGCCGCCGCTCGGCGGCACCGCGAAGATGCTGTAGGTGCCGGCCGGCAGGTTCGGCAGGTCCAGCTCGCAGCCGCCGTACTGCGCGTAGCAGTTTTCGGAAACCAGCAGGGTGCCGTTGGGGCGGTACACGTACAGCGCGACGTTGCTGGTCGAGCCCGGAGTGACCAGATCGCTGAGGCCGAGGCCGAGGCTGGCGCCCTGCGCGACCGCGACCGTGTAGTAGGAGCGGTCCCACGCCGCCGCGCTCGTGTGCGACACCACCGCGCCGTCGACGCTGAGGCCGGCGCCGCTGGACAGTTCCAGACGCGAGCTCGAGGTCATGCCGTAATCGGCGTCGACGAACAGGCTGTACTGGCCGGCGACCGGCAGGCTGGCGAGGTTGATCGCCAGACCGTTGGTCGCATAGCTCTGTTGCAGCAAGCTGCCGTCGGGCTTGTAGACCGTGTAGTAGACGTTGCGCACGGTCGGCGCGATCGCCAGGTTCGAGGCCTTGATCGCGAGGTTCTGGCCGACCGCGCCGGCGAAGGCGAAGCGTCCGTTCTGGCCGCGGCGGCCGAGGTTCAGCGAGATCGGCGCATCCGGCGCCAGGGTCGCGGCGACGTCGGCGCTGAGCGTGGTCTTGAAGCTCATCGTGCCGGCGGCCCCGCTCGGCGGGACGGCGATGATGCTGTAGGTGCCGGCCGGCAGGTTCGGCAGGTCGATCTCGCAGCCGCCGTACTGCGCGTAGCAGTTTTCGTAGGCGAGCTGGGTGCCGTTCGGGCGGTACACGTACAGCGTGACGTTGTTGGTCGAGCCCGGCGTGAGCAGATCGCTGAGGCCGAGGCCGAGGTTGGCGCCCTGCGCCACCGCGACCGTGTAGTAGGCCCGCTGCCACGACGCCGCGCTGCTGTACTCGGCCGGCGCGCCGTCGACGCTGAGGCCGTCGCCGGTGTCGAGCTCGACCTGCGCGGTCGAGGTCATGCCGTAGTCGGCGTCGACGAACAGCGTGTACTGGCCGCTGACCGGCAGGTTGGCCAGGTTGAGGCTCAGGCCGCTGGTCGAATACGACGACAGCAAGCTGCTGCCGTCGGGCTTGTAGACGGTGTAGTAGACGTTGCGCACGGTCGGCGCGACCGCGATGTTGGAGATGTTGACCGCGACCGTCTGCCCGGCCGTGCCGGCGAAGCTCAAGCGCGCGTTCTGGCCGCGCTGGGCGATGTCGAGGTTCAGCGGCGCGTTCGGCGTCAAAGTGCCGGCGACGTCGGCGCTGAGCGTGGTCTTGAAGCTCATCGTGCCGCTGGGACCGCTCGGCGGGACCACGATCGCGCTGTAGGTGCCGGCCGGCAGGTTCGGCAGGTCGATCTCGCAGCCGTTGTACTGCGCGTAGCAGTTCTCGTAGACGAGCTGGGTGCCGTTCGGGCGATAGACGTACAGGCCGACGTTGTTGGTCGAGCCCGGCGTCACCAGATCGCTGAGGCCGAGGCCGAGGTTCGCGCCCTGCGCCACGGTGAAGGTGAAGTAAGCCCGCTGCCACGGCGCGGCGCTGCTGTATTCGGCCGGAGCGCCGCCGACGCTGAGGCCGTCGCCGGTGTCGAGCTCGACCTGCGCGGTCGAGGTCATGCCGTAGTCGGCGTCGACGAACAGCGTGTACTGGCCGGTCGCCGGCAGATTCGGCAGGTTGAGGCTCAGGCCGCTGGTCGAGTACGACGACAGCAAGCTGCTGCCGTCGGGCTTGTAGACCGTGTAGTAGACGTTGCGCACGGTCGGCGCGACCGCGATGTTGGAGACGTTGACCGCGACCGTCTGCCCGGCGGTGCCGGCGAAATTCAGGCGTGCGTTCTGGCCGCGCTTGGCGATGTCGAGGTTCAACGGCACGTTCGGCGACAGGCTGCCGGCGACATCGGGGCTGAGCGTGGTCTTGAAGCTCATCGTGCCGGCGGTGCCGCTCGGCGGCACGGCGATGATGCTGTAGGTGCCGGCCGGCAGGTTCGGCAGGTCGATCTCGCAGCCGCCGTACTGCGCGTAGCAGTTCTCGTAAACGAGCTGGGTGCCGTTCGGGCGGTACACGTACAGCGCGACGTTGTTGGTCGAGCCCGGCGTGACCAGATCGCTGAGGCCGAGGCCGAGGTTGGCGCCCTGCTCCACGCTGAAAGTGAAGTAGGCGCGCTGCCATGGCGCCGCGCTGCTGTACTCGGCCGGCGCGCCGCCGACGCTGAGGCCGTCGCCGGTGTCGAGCTCGACCTGCGAAGTCGCGGTGTTGCCGTACTCCGGATCGACGAACAGCGTGTACTGCCCGCTGGTCGGCAGGTTCGGCAGATTCAGGCTCAGGCCGGTGGTCGAGTACGACGACAGCAGGGTCGCGCCGTCGGGCTTGTAGACCGTGTAGTAGACGTTGCGCACGCCCGGCGCGGTGACGATGTTGGAGGCGTTGACCGCGACCGTCTGCCCGGCCGTGCCGGCGAAGCTCAAGCGTGCGTTCTGGCCGCGCTGGGCGAGGTTGAGGTTCAGCGGCGCGTTCGCCGACAGGGTGCCGGCGACATCGGGGCTCAGCGTGGTCTTGAAGCTCATCGTGCCGGTGGCCCCGCTCGGCGGGACGGCGATGATGCTGTAGGTGCCGGCCGGCAGGTTCGGCAGGTCGATCTCGCAGCCGTTGTACTGCGCGTAGCAGTTCTCGGAGGCGAGCTGGGTGCCGTTCGGACGGTACACGTACAGCGCGACGTTGTTGGTCGAACCCGGCGTGACCAGATCGCTGAGGCCGAGGCCGAGGTTCGCGCCCTGCTCCGCGGTGAAGGTGAAGTAGGCCCGCTGCCACGGCGCGGCGCTGCTGTACTCGGCCGGCGCGCCGCCGACGCTGAGGCCGTCGCCGGTGTCGAGTTCGACTTGCGCGGTCGAGGTCATGCCGTAGTCGGCGTCGACGAACAGCGTGTACTGGCCGGTCGCCGGCAGGTTCGACAGGTTCAGGCTCAGGCCGCTGGTCGAATAGGTCGAGGTCAGGGTGCTGCCGTCGGGCTTGTAGACGGTGTAGTAGACGTTGCGCACGGTCGGCGCGACCGCGATGTTGGAAACGTTGACCGCGACCGTCTGCCCGGCGGTGCCGGCGAAGCTCAAGCGCCCGTTCTGAGCGCGTTGGGCGATGTTGAGGTTCAACGGCACGTTCGGCGCCAGGGTGGCAGCGAGATCCGGCGTCAGATGGGTCTTGAAGCTCATCGTGCCGTTGCCGCCGCTCGGCGGCACCGCAACCACGCTGTAGGTGCCGGCCGGCAGGTTCGGCAAGTCGATGTCGCAACCGTTGTACTGCGCGTAGCAGTACTCGTACGCCAACTGCGTACCGTTCGGACGGTACACGTACAGGCCGACGTAGCTGGTCGAACCCGGCGTGACCACATCGCTGAGGCCGAGGCCGAGGTTGGCGCCCTGCTCCACGGTGAAGGTGAAATAGGCGCGCTGCCACGGCGCCGCGCTGCTGTATTCGGCCGGTGCGCCGCCGATCGTCAGGCCTTCGCCGGTGTCGAGCTCGACCTGCGAGGTCGCGCTGTTGCCGTAGTCCGGATCGACGAACAGCGTGTACTGGCCGGTCGCCGGCAGGTTCGGCAGGTTCAGGCTCAGGCCGGTGGTCGAATAGGTCTGCGCCAGGGTGCTGCCGTCGGGCTTGTAGACGGTGTAGTAGACGTTGCGCACCGCCGGCGAGGTGAGGATGTTCGAGGCGTTGACCGCGACCGTCTGCCCGGCGGCGCCGGCGAAGTTCAGCCGCCCGTTCTGGCCGCGGCGGGCCAGGTTGAGGCTCAGCGGCGCGTTCGGCGCCAGGGTCGCGACGAGGTCGGCGCTGATCACCGCGTTGAAGCTCATCGTGCTGGCGCCGCTGCTCGGCGGCACCACGGTGACGCTGTAGGTGCCCGCCGGCAGGTTGACCAGATCCAGGTCGCAGCCGGCGTACTGCGCGTAGCAGTACTCGTAGGTCAGCTGGGTGCCGTTGGGCCGGTAGACGTAGACCGTCGCGCTGCTGGTCGTGCCCGGGGTGACGAAGTCGGTCAGGCCGATGCCGAGGTTGGCGCCCTGCTCCGCGGTGAAGGTGAAGTACGCGTTCTGGCCCGGCGTCTGGGTGATGAAGCTGCCCGGATCGCCGTCCGGCGGGATCGTCTGGCTCTGGCCCGACACCAGCGACAAGCGCGCGCTGGTCTTGGCGCCGTAGTACGGATCGACGAACACCAGGTAATCGCCGCTGGCCGGCAGGTTGCGCAGGTTGAGGGTCAGCCCGGTCCGGGCCGTGCCGGTCTGCAGGCTGCTGCCGTCGGGCTTGTACACGGTGTAGGTCACATCGCGCGCGGCCGGGTCGCTGGTCTGGCCGGCGACGTTGAAGGCGAAGGTCTGCCCGGCTTCGGCGGCGAACTTGATCCGCGCGTTCTGGCCGCGGCGGTCGAGCACCAGGTCCACCGGCGTGTCGACCGACACGGTGCCGTTGAGATCGGCGCTGAGCACGGCCTGGAAGCTCATCGTGGCCGCGCCGCTCGGCGGCGCCACCATCACCGTGTAGTCGCCGGCCGGCAGGTTGGCGAGGTTGAGCTCGCAGCCGTTGTACTGCGCGTAGCAGTTTTGGTAAGTCAGCTGGGTGCCGTTGGGACGATAGACGTACATCGTCGCGCCGCTGGTGGTGCCCGGAGTCAGCAGATCGCTGAGGCCCAGGCCGAGGTTGGCGCCCTGTTCGGCGCTGAAGCCGAAATAGATGTTCTGGCCCGCGACCTGGGTGGCGAAATTGCGCGGCTCCGCGCCGAGCTGGACCGTGCCGGTCTCGCCCGGCAACAGCACCGCCTGCATCTTGGCGGTTTCGCCGTAGTACGGATCGACGAAGACCTCGTACTGGCCGGCCACCGGCAGGTTGCGCAGGTTCTGGGTCAGCGACGTGCGCGCGCTGCCCTGCTGCAACACGGTGCCGTCGGGCTTGTTGACGTAGTAGTAGACGTCGCGGTTGGCCGGCAGCGTGGTCTGGCCGGAGACGTTGAAGGCGAAGGTCTGGCCGGCTTCGGCGACGAAGCGCAGGCGCGCGTTCTCGCCGCGCTTGGTCAGGTCGAGGTTCAGCGGCGCGTTGATCGCCAGCGTCGCGGTCTGGTCCGTGCTCAGCGTCGCCTTGAACGCCATCGTCTGCGCGCCCGAAGCCGGCGGCGTCACGGTGACGTTGTAGGTGCCGTCGGTCGGGATCGTCAGGTTCAGATCGCAGCCGTTGTTCTGCGCGTAGCAGTACTCGTAGCTCAGCTGGGTGCCGTTGGGGCGGTAGACGTACAGGGTCGCGCCGCTGGTCGTGCCAGGCGTCAGCAGATCGCTCAGCGCCAGGCCGAGCTGGTCGCCCTGCTTGGCCGGGAAGCTGAAGTAGACGTTCTGGCCCGGCGTCTGGGTTTCGAATTCGCCGAGCGAACCGCCCGGATCGGGGCCGCCGACCACGCCGCTGACCAACTTGATCTGCGCCGCCGCGGTTTCGCCCTGGCCCGGATCCATGAAGACGTAGTAGTTGCCCGTGGCCGGCAGGTTCGGCAGGTTCAAGGTCAGCGCCGCGCGCGTGTTGCCTTGCTGCAGCACGGTGCCGTCGGGCTTGTAGACGGTGTAGTACACGTCGCGGCTGGCCGGCGCGGTGGTCTGCGCCGAGACGTTGAACGCGCGCGTCTGCCCGGCCTGCGCGGCGAAGCTCAAGCGCGCGTTCTGGCCGCGCCGGTCGAGCGCCACCGGCACCGCGGTATCGGCGGTCAGAGCCACCGTCAGATCGGCGCTGAGCGTGGCCTTGAACGCGACCGTGCGGTCGCCGGAACTCGGCGGTATCACCACCGCGCTGTAGTTGCCGGCCGGCAGGTTGGGCAGGTTGAGATCGCAGCCGTTGTACTGCGCGTAGCAGTACTCGTAGGCCAGCTGGGTGCCGTCGGGTCGGTAGACGTAGACCGTTGCGTAGCTGGTGCTGCCCGGCGTCAGCAGGTCGCTGATGCCCAGGCCGAGGTTCGCGCCCTGCTCGGCGCTGAAACCGAAATAGACGTTCTGGCCCGGCGTGGCGGTGGCGAACTCGCCGCTGCCCTGGCCCGGCAGCACTTCGCCGGTTTCGCCGGAGACCAAGGCCAGCTGCACGGTCGCGGTCTCGCCGTAATACGGATCGACATAGATTTGATAGCCGCCGCTCGCCGGCAACTTGGCCAGGTTCAAGGTCAGCCCGGCCTTGCTGTTGCCTTGTTGCAGCACGCTGCCGTCGGGCTTGTACACGGTGTAGTAGACGTCGCGGTTGGCCGGCACGGTCGTCTGGCCGGCGACGTTGAAGGCGTAGGTCTGGCCGGCCTGCGCGGCGAAGCTCAGGCGGCCGTTCTGGCCGCGCCGCGACAGCGACAGCGACGCCGGCGCGTCGGCGCTCAGCGGCAGCACGAGGTCGGCGCTCAACGTCGCCTTGAGCGAAAGCAGGCGTTGGCCGTCGGACGTCGGCGTCAGCACCAGGGTGTAAGGGCCGGAGATGCTGAGGCTCGGCAGATTGAGATCGCAGCCGCCGTTGTTGGCGTAGCAATAGTCGTAGGTCAGCTGGCTGCCGTCGGGACGGTACACCGCGGCCTGCACCGAACTGGTCGAGCCTGGCGTCAGCAGGTCGCTGAGGCCGACGCCGAGGTTGTCGCCGGCGGCGACGTCGATGACGTAGCGCTTGCTCTGGTACGCGGTCGCGGTGGCGACCGCGAGCGGTTCGGCCTGGGTGGTCAGGGTCGCGTTCTTTTCCCAGCCGAGGTTCCACGCCATCGGCGCGCTCGGCTTGAGCAGCAGCAGATGCAAACCGGCGCCGAGTCGCGGCAGATGCGCACTCGGCGCGCTGGCGCTGGCGCTGCCGGTCAGCAGTTGGCGGTTGTCGGGGCCGTACAGACTGTAGGCGACGGTGCCGCTGGCGATGCCGGCGAACTGCAGGCTGGTGAGGTCTCGGCCCGGCGCTTCGAGCAACAACGCGATCTGTTGATTGGCGACCGTGGTCTCCAACGCGCGCGCGGCTGCGTCCAAGGTCAGCCGTCCGCCGTTGACGACATCGGCGGCAGTAACGCCGGCCGGCACCACAACGAACTCATCCGCGCTCTGCGCGCTGCCGTACGGCGTGCTGACGGTGATCTTGCCGCTGCCGGCGCGCACCGGCACCGGGAACGTCAGCTGGGTCTGGCTCGAAGTGCCCGGCACCGCGATGCGGTCGCCGAGCAGCACGCGGGTCAGGTCCGGCGCCGGATACAGACGCTGGCCGGTCACCGTGACCTGCGTTCCGGCGACGCCGATCAGCGGCGACACACTCGTTATCTGCGGCGGCTGCGCGTCTTCGTCGACGACGAAGTCGGCCGGGCCCGACACGGTCTGCGTTCCCACCGTCACCGTCAGCGGACCGGTGCTCGCGCCCGCCGGCACCGTCACTTTCAGTTCGGTCAGCGTCGCCGACGTCACCGTCGCCGCGACGCCGTTGAAGCGCACGACGTTGTCGCCCGCGGTCGTGCTGAAACCTTGTCCCTGAATCGTCACCGCCACGCCGGTCGCGCCGCGCGCCGGCACGAACGAGAACACCGCCACCTGGCCCGCGGCCAGGCGTTCGATCTTCAGCAGATTGCCGACCTTGTCGTAGACGTAGCGCGCGCTCTCGCCCGACTGCTCGTTGACCATCACCACCAGGCGGCCGTTGTCGTCGTAGACGTATTTGGCCGCCAGCGCCAGCGAGCCGCTGACCAACAGCGCCAGGCCCAGCACGATCGCCCAGCCGCGCGAGAGAAGGCCGAAGCGCCGACGCGACCAACGCGCCTCGCGCTGCGACCGCGCGCCCGAACCGGTACGGGCAAGATCCACACGCTGTTCCATGACGCTCTCTCCAAGCGCAACCCGGTCCGACCGGGCTTCCTGAGGGGTCGATCGATCTGCCGCCGGCGTTCCGCCGGCGGGTTTACCGCGGTCTTGCATCGCCCGCCGGCGTTTACGCGCCGGCCGGCGCCGGCGCGGCCGCCGGCTTGGGCCGCGCGCCGTCCGGCAGCGTCTGCGTCACTTCGATTTCCTGCCGCCCCGCAGGCTTGCCGGCGATCGCCACTTCCATCACGTAGCGGCCCAGCGCCCATGCGCCCGCGCCTTGCTTGACGAATTCCAGGTTGGTCGTCGCCGCGCCGCTCAAGGTCAGGTCGGTGTTCTGCTCGCCGACCACCTGGCCGTTGCTCATCTCGATCAGCTTGACCGACACCGGCACGCTCTTGGCCGAACCCTGGGTGCGCAGCGAGGCGATGATCTTCTCGTCGGGCAGGAACTGGGTCAGCGGCACCACCGTGCCGTCGGGGTTCGGCGTCACGCCGACATCGAGCGCGAACAACGTCAGCTCAGGCGCTTTGGCCGGCGCGGCCGCGCTCGCCGTCGCGGCGGCGGCCTGCGGTTCGGCGGCCTTCTGGCCGCAACCCACGCTCAGCGCCGCGCACACCAGCGCCGCCGGCACCATCCATCCGATCTTGTTCATGCACTTCCCATCCTGCTGTCGATATCGCCGAATCCCGCGGCTCTCGCCGCCACCCGGCGAACGGCCGATGCCGTCCGCCGCAAACTTCCTGTTCCCGCACGGCCAGCGACGCATGTTCGGAGCATCGCGACGCTTCCCGCGCGACGCGCGAGCGCTGCGCGATCGAGCGCCCGCAACTCACCCGGCCCCGCTGTTTACACGCGCAACCCGAGCCAAACGGCTCACCGATCGCAGCGGCGAATCGCGCGTCGCGACAACCGCGCGCAGCGATGCGCCCGCCCGAAAGCGGCGTCGCGGCCTCGCTATGAACCCCCTAACCCAAACGATTGTCGACGGCTATGACGCTCCATCCTTGAGCCACGGATCCATCCTTTCGCGCTGGCGCGCGCCGTTGGCGATGTCGAACCACACAGACCTTCGATCTGCGCGCGGACTAATAGCAAACGGATTCGTTCATAGACAGTAAAAAAGCCTACCGGTGTGACAAGCCTCACTTAATCCGGCGAAATCGTCGCGCGCGCGGCGGAACTCGCGAAACGGCCCGCGATACGGACGGTTCGAGTCGCAAGCGGATGCGATCCGTCGCGCGACGCAACGCACAGCGCGAACTGTGCGTTGCGACGCGTATACGGATAACGGCGATCGATGCGCGCGAGTGCGCGCGATGGCGTGCGCTCGCGCGAATCCGCACGAACGTACGCGCGCTACCGCGCATGCGGCGATGGTCGGAACGATGGCGTAGCGCGGATCCGCCGGCGCGGCGGTTTCACCCGCGCCGGCGTGGCGACGTCACTTCGCGCTCAGCGCCGGACCCGGATGGCGCTCGACCAGCTTCCACGGCACCAGCGACCACTCCGGGTATTCGCAAGCGCGCGCGACCCGGGCGAAGTACGGGCCGAGGTAGAGGCCTTGCGGGGTCAGGTACCAGATCGAGGTGCCCCAGACGCCGGGATCGGAGTAGTCGCAACCCTCGTCGTCCTTGGGCTTGGCCATGTCGTCCGGATGCAGCCCGGTCAGCGTCTTGATCGTCCACGGCGCCAGCGTCGACTCGCGATATTCCTGCAAGCGCTTGTAGCCGGGACTGTCGTAATCGCCGTTGCCCGCGCTGCGCGGCGGCTGGCCTTTGCCGAGCCACAGCACATCCTCCAGCGCCAGTTCGCGGCCGCTGCGCAGGTCGATGGTCAACGGCGAATCGCCGAAGTCCGGATGCGCGCCGCCGCAGTAGTAGCTGCTCATCAGACTCAGGCTGAGGAAGCGGCGGTCGAGCAGGCGCGGGGTGACGGTCTGCTCGAACTCACTGTTCGGCGCGGACAGGCAGCCCAGGGCATCGACCACCGAGCGCCACAAGCGGCGGTTCAGGATTTCGTTGACGCGCGCGCGGGCCGGCGCGTCGGCGCCGGATTCGAGCGTGAACAACTCCATGCCGGTGCGCGGCTCGCGCCACCATTGCAGGCGCTGGCCCTGGAACTGCTGGGTCTTGGTCTTCTTCAGGCTCAGTTCGCCGACGCGCAGCGCGTCGAACGCGGACGCGTCGTCGCCGATGCGGCGATAGCGCTCGCCGTCGCTGCCGGCGCGCAGCGCTTTCAGGTCCACGCGCTGCAGGCGCACCGGCAGGCTGCGCTTGCCCGCGCTCCACTGCCCTTGCAGCGCGCCGTCTTTCTCGCTCAGTTCCCAGCGTTCGCTGACGGCGTCGTCGCGGCTGCGCACTTCCAGGTGCAGGCCCTTGCCGTCGCGCTTGCCTTGCAGTTCCAGGTCGTGCAGATGCTTGAAATAGAAGTATTGGCCGTAGACCTCGGCGCCCTCGCCTTCATTCAATTGCACCGCCACCGGCAGCGTGCCGACGGTGCCGCGCCAGACTTCGGGCTGCGCGGATGCGAAGGCCGGCAGCGCCAAGGCGGCGCAACACGACAGCAGGAACGGGCGCAGGGTTTTCATGGTTCGTCCTTGAGCGGGGGATTGGACGGGAGCCGTCGGTCGCAGGCGTGGCGGTAAACCACCGGCCGCGGACGGCGATGCGTTACGAGGAGCGCGCGCGCAGCGCGACCTGTTCGGCGATGGTCAGGGCGACGTTGTTGCGCAGGTACGCCGGCTCGATGCGTTCGGGCGCGACGGTCTCGCCGCGCGCGTACGCGGCCGCGGCCAGGCGCGCGAGATCGGCGGCGTGCGGCAGCGCGTCGGCGTCGATCGCGGCGAAGCGCGCGCCCAGGCGCTGGCGCAGGGCGCCGTCGGTAGCGGCGAAACCGGTGCCGACGCCGAACCAGCCGTCGCCGTCGCCGGGCAGTTGCGCCGCATCCGGCGCGAGCACGGCTTCGCGGTCGAGCGCGTGCGGCTCGCCGTCGCGCAGTTCGTAGGCGGCGGTGTAGACCTCGCCCATGCGCGCGTCGATCGCGCTGAGCACGCGCTGCGGCGCGGCGCCGGCGGCCGGCGGCTGCGCGCGCAAGGCCAGCACCGCCAGGGTCGAGACCGGGATCACGGGTACATCGAGCGCCAGCGCGACGCCCTGGGCCAGGGCGATGGCCAGGCGCACGCCGGTGAACGCGCCGGGGCCGCGGCTCAGGGCCACGGCGTCGAGCTCGCGCCGCTTCACTCCGGCCTCGGCCAGCAGTTGTTCGGCCCACGGCAGCGACAGTTCGGCGTGACGGCGCGGCGCCAGTTCGAAGCGCTCGCGCACGTCGCCGTCGAGCCACAGGGCGACGGAGCAGGCTTCGGTGGAGGTTTCGAAGGCGAGGAGTTTCATCGGGCGATTATCGCGCGGATGGGCGTGGGTGGCGTGATTGGGGCGGTGGGCGGGGCTTGTTCGTGTCGTCGTTCCCGCGGAAGCGGGCTCCGCTTTACTGCTGAGCCGAACATCGAAATCGCGGCGTTCTCGCACGAAAAGCCCTGGATTCCCGCTTTCGCGGGAATGACGGTAGGGAGGGTCGCCGAAAATCGGAGGAACGACGGCATCGCCCTTTGAGCAGCCGCCTCAGTACCCCGCCGCCGGCTCCCACAGTTCCAGCAAGCCGCCTTCCGGATCCAGCGCATAGCCGAACTTGCCCTGCTCGGACTCCTCGTACCGGTCCAGCACCTGGCAGCCTTCCTCGCGCAGCCCCTGCAGCGTCGCCTGCAGATCGTCCACGCGCAGGTTCAGCATGTAGGGCTTGTCGCTGGGCTTGAAGTACTCGCTGTCCTCGCCGAACGGCGCCCATACCGTGACCGCGTCGCTGCCGGTGTCGGCGCGGCGCCAGCGCAGCAGCGCGCCGCCCCAGCCCTGCACGTCCAGGTCGAGATGGCGCTGGTACCACTGCGCCAGCGCGGCCGGGTCGCGCGCCTTGAAGAACACTCCGCCCAATCCGTGCACGCGCGGCTTGCGCGCCGCCGGTTCCTGTTCGCTCATGGCCTGCCCCTCCAGCGTCGACCGCATTCAGCGGTAGTAGTAGTCCTCGCCGTCGCGCGCGGACGAGGCCGATTCTAGGGCCAAGGGACGGCCGGCGAAGAAGTCGGCGACGTCCTCGACCCGGCGGCTGCGCGGCAGCGGCGGCAGCGAGTCCAGGAAGGTGCGGCCGTAGCTCTTGCTGTGCAGGCGCGGGTCGCACAGCACCAGCACGCCGCGATCGCTTTCGCTGCGGATCAGCCGGCCGGCGCCCTGCTTCAGCGCGATCACCGCCTGCGGCAGCTGTTCGTCGCGGAACGGGTTGCCGCCGCGGCGGCGGATCGCGTCCAGGCGCGCCTCGAACACCGGGTCGTCGGGCGCGGCGAACGGCAGCTTGTCGATGACCACCACGCTCAGCGCCTCGCCGGCCACGTCCACGCCCTCGCGGAAACTCGCCGCGCCGAGCAGCACGCCGTTGCCGGACGCGCGGAAGCGCTCCAGCAGCACGTGCCGCGGCGCCTCGCCCTGGACGAACAGCGGCCACGGCCCGTCCTTGAGCAGTTCGGCGGTCTCGCGCAGCGCGCGGTGCGAGGCGAACAGCACGAAGGCGCGGCCGCCGGAGGCTTCCAGCACCGGCCGCAGGCGTTCGACCATGGCCTCGTTGTAATGGCGCACGACCGGATCGGGCAGCCCTTGCGGCAGATACATCAAGGCTTGCGTGGCCCAGTCGAACGGGCTCGGCGCGAGCAAGGTCTTCGGCTCGAACAGGCCGAGCTTGCGCGCGTAGTGCTGGAAATTGCCGCCGACGGTCAGCGTGGCCGAGGTGAACACCCAGGCCGCGCGCGAACGTTCGCGGTGCGCGGCCAGCGGCCCGGCCACGTCGAGCGGGGTGCGGCTGAGGCGGAAACCGCGCGCGGTCAGCTCGTACCACAGCACGCTGCCGTCGCGGCCTTCCGGCGGCGTCTGCGCTTCGGCGGCTTCCTGCGCGGCGGCGAACGCGTCCTGGTTCTCGGCCTCGGCCGGAATCTCCTCGCGCCGCGGCGGCGAGAAATCGTCGTCTTCCTCGGGCTCCGGCGGCGGACGCGGCACCGGCGCGCCGCGCCAGCGGGCGAGCCGTTCGATGAACTCCGCCGCGCGCGCGTGGCAGCTGTCGAAGCCCGGCGCGGCGCCGCGCAGCGGTTCCAGCGCGTCGCGCAGATTGGCCAGCGCCGCTTCCAGGTTGTCGAACGCGTCCTCGACCGCCGGCACTTCGCCGGCGCGGCGGCGGGTGCCGCGCACCGGCAGTTCGTCCATCGCCGTGCGCAGCACGCGCACCGAATGCTCCAGGTCGCGCGCCGGCACCTGCAGGCTCGCCAGCGCGCCGGTCACGCTCTTGCATTCGGCCAGCGCGTCGCGCGCCAGTTCCACCAGCGGCCGCGCGCTGATCGCCTCGCCGAAGAACTGCGCGGCCAGCTCGGGCAGCTGGTGCGCCTCGTCGATCACGAACGCCTGCGCGCCCGGCAGGATTTCGCCGAAGCCTTCCTGCTTCAGCGCCAGATCGGCGAGCAGCAGATGATGGTTGACCACCACCACGTCGGCCGCCTGCGCGCGCTGGCGCGCCTGGACCACGAAGCAGTCGGCGTAGAACGGGCATTCGCTGCCGAGGCAGTTCTCCGCGGTCGAGGTCACCATCGGCAGCAGCGGCGATTCTTCCGGCAGCGCTTCGAGTTCGGCCAAGTCACCCAGGCGGGTGCGCCCGGACCAGGCGACGATGCGCTGGAACTGCGCGGCCAGATCGCGCGAGGAGAACTTCGGCTCGCCCTTGGCCTGCTCCACGCGATAGCGGCACAGATAATTCGCGCGGCCCTTCAGCAGCGCGGTCTTCAAGCCCACGCCGAGCGCATCGCGCACCCGCGGCAGGTCGCGGTGATAGAGCTGGTCCTGCAGCGCGCGGGTGCCGGTGGAGACGATGGTCTTCAGCCCCGACAGCAGCGCCGGCACCAGATAGGCGAAGGTCTTGCCGGTGCCGGTGCCGGCCTCGGCCAGCAGGGTCTCGCGGCTTTCGAACGCGTCGGCGATCGCCGCGGTCAGATCCTGCTGGGCCGGCCGCGGGGCGAAGGTTTCGAGCTTGCGCGCGATCTCGCCGCCGTCGCTCAGCGCGGCCCGACTGGCGACGCCGAGGCGACTGGGATCCATCGGCGTGTCAGTACCTGGCGGGCGCGGCGACGGTGCAGACCGCGATCTTGTCCTGCGCCTGCTTGCGCGACTTGATCAGGCCGTCGCGTTGCGGCACCAGCGCGTCGTAATGGTCCTGGCGCTGGGCCAGCTTCATCGCCGCGTTGACGCCGTCGAGCTTGCCCTGGCGCGCCTGGGCGATCGCCGCCCAATGCCGGCGGCACAGCGGGCCGACCTGCGAGCCGCCGTCGAAGGCCTTCTGCGCGTAACGCTCGGCATCGTCGAGGCGATGCAGCAGCAGCGCCGCTTCGGCGCGCTCCTGCAACAGCGCCGGGTCGTCGGCGTTGATCTGCAAGGCCTGATCGAGCGCGGCCGCGGCGTCGGCGTACTTGCGCGCCTTGACCAAGGCATCGGCCTTCTGGCGCAGGTCTTCGACCTGGGTGTCGCGCAGCGGCTGCACATCGAGCTCGCGCGCGGCGGCGCCGGCGGCGCGCACCTGGGCGACCGCGGCTTCGCCGTTGAAGTTGGCTTCGGCCAGCGCCGCAGGCTGCGGCGGCGCGACCGAGCAGGCCGCGGCGAGCGCGGCCAGGGTCGCCAGGGCGGCGCCGCGATACGCGGCGCGCGGGGGAATGCGGATCATCGATTACTGCTCCGGGGACGGGGGAGTGGGCGCCGGCTCGCGCGCAGGCTCGTCCTTGTCCTTGCCGATGCCGAACCATTCGCGCCAGCCGCCGCCGCTGGATTCCTCGGCTTCCGGCTGCGGCGCCGGACACGGCGCGTACTGCGGCGCGAAGCCGGCGACGAACGGGAACCGGCGCGCGCCGGCGCAGGCCGCGTCGGTGCTGTTGCTGCCGATCACCGGCTGCCAGTCGATGCCCTTGTCGGTGACCTGCAGCGGCGCGGTCGGCAGGCGCGAGAAGATCGCCGACCACACCCGCATCGCGCCGGTGGCGCCGTACAGGCCGGTGGTCTGGTTCTGGTCGTTGCCGACCCAGATCACCGCCAGATGATCGCCGGTCCAGCCGGCGAACCAGCTGTCGCGGCCGTCGTTGCTGGTGCCGGTCTTGCCGGCCGGCTGCAGCTTGCCCAGGCCGTCGCCGATCAGCTGGCGGCCGGTGCCGTTGGTGACCGCCTGCTGCAGGGCGATGGTGATCAGGCGCGCGGCGATCGCGTCGCCTTCCTGCGCCGGCGCGGGTTCCTTGTCGTAGCGCTTGACCGCCTTGCCCTGCGCGTCGAGCACGCCGCGCACCGCGTGCAGCGGCTGCACTTCGCCGCCGGAGGCGAGGAACTGGTACAGCTGGGCCATCGCGTACGGGCTTTGGTCGACCGCGCCGAGGATCAGCGAGGGATTGTTCGGCGCCTGGATGCCGGCGAGCTTCTGGGTCAGTTCGCCGATCGCTTCGGGCGAGACCTGCATGCCGACGCGCACGGTGGCCTGGTTGTACGACATCGCCAGCGCATCGACCATGCGCACCAGGCCGTGGCTGCGGCCGTCGGAATTGCCGGGGTTCCAGTTGCGGCCGCGGCCGAGCTTGACCGTCACCGGCGAATCGTCGATCCAGGTCGACAGGTTGAACTCGCTCGGCCGCGCCAGCGCCAGCAGGTACACGAACGGCTTGAGCAGCGAGCCGACCGGACGCTGCGCCTCGACCGCGCGGTTGAAGCCCGGCTGGGTGAATTCGCGGCTGCCGACCACGGCGACCACTTCGCCGTTGTGCACGTCGGTGACCACCAGCCCGGCCTGCAGCGGCGGGCGGCGCTTGTTGTCCAGGCTCTTGAGCGTGCGCGCGACCGCGCCTTCGGCCTGCGCCTGCGCGGCCGGCGACATGCCGCTCATCACGCTCAGGCCGGCGCCGGCCAGCGCATCGGCCGGATAGTCGCGGGCGAGCTGGCGGCGGATCAGGTCGACGTACGCGGGGAAGCGGTTGGCGGCGATGTTGCCGGGGTTCTGGGTGATTTCCAGCGGCGTCTTGACCGCGCGGTCGTGTTCTTCCTGCTTGATCAGCCCGGTTTCGAGCATCTCGCCGAGGACGAAATTGCGCCGGCCCAGCGCGCGCTCGGGATTGCGCCGCGGGTCGTAGTACGACGGGCCGCGGACGATGCCGATCAACAGCGCGATCTGCTCGGTGTTGAGGTCGCGCAGATCGCGCCCGAACCAGAACTCCGACGCGGCGGCGACGCCGTGGATGGCCTGCGAGCCGCGCTGGCCGAGGTAGACCTGGTTGAAGTACGCCTCCAGGATCGTGCGCTTGTCGTAGCGCGCCTCGATCAGCAGTGCGTAGATGATCTCCTTGCCCTTGCGGGTCAGGGTCTGTTCCTGGCCGATCCCGAGCAGGCCGCTGCGCGCGAGCTGCTGGGTCAGGGTGCTGGCGCCCTGCTTGGCGCGGCCGGCGGCGACGTTCTTGAACGCGGCGCGGGCCATGCCCGACAGGTCGATGCCGAAGTGGTGGTTGAAGTCGCGGTCTTCGACCGCCTGCAAACCGGTGACCAGCAACTCGGGCACTTCCTCGATCCGCACCAGCCGCCGTTCTTCCTGCTTCTGGCCGTACAGCGTGGCGATGCGCGCCGGGTCCAGCCGCGCCACGCGCAGCGCTTTCTTGCTGGTCAGGTCGCGCACCGCGGCGACGCGGCCGCCGGATACGCTGACTTCGATCCGGCGCGGCTGCACCGGCCCGTCGACGTCGTTGAAGCCGCGGCTGGCGATGGTGAAGCGGCCGCCGTCGCGGGCGTAGGTGCCCGGGCGCTCGCCGCCGTCCTCGCGGTACGACGCGGCATCGAGTTCGGTCTTCAGCGTGGCCGCGTCGAGCGCCGCGCCGGGCGCGACTTCGAGCGGACGCGCGTAGACCCGGGTCGGGATCTGCCACTGCAGCTGGCCGAAGCGTTCGCCGACTTCGTGGTTGAGATAGAGCGTGTACGGGATCAGGAAACCGAGGCCGAGACCGCCGGCGGCCAGGGTCCAGGTCACCAGCCGGCGACGCCAGCCCGGCCCGGCCTGCCCGTCGTTGTCGTCGTGCTCGTCTTCGTCGTAATCGATTCGGGCCACGGAGATGCTGTGCGTTGAGTCGCGGGCAAGTCTAGCGCAGGCGTCCGGGAGGCGCGCCGGCGGTGCCCTGGGTGGAGGTTGGAGAATCCGACCCCGCGATTGGGCATTGGTTCAGGCCGGGCGACCGGATCGGCAAAGTTTTGCGGGCGGGGTTCGGGGTTGCGCGCCGGCTGCGGCCGGCTGCGGCCGGCTTCGACGCAGGCGCGGTGTCGCGGTCGCAGCTACAAGAACTCCGGCCGGCTCCGTATCCGACTGTAGGAGCTGCGCAAGCTGCGACCGCGACACCGCGCCAACGACGCAACCTGCGCCCTCACCCACGCGGCGGCATCGGCCCCAACCGCCCGGCGATGCCGTCGCGCAAGCCGCTCAGCATCGCCCGCAGATAGCCCAGCCGCGGTCTCAGGAACACCGCGGTGCCGACGAACTTCAGCACCAGCCGCGGCAGGTCCTGCGCGGTCCAGCGCGCCGGCACCTCGGCGCGGCGGTACAGCAGCACGCGGTTGCGCATCATGTAGTACAGCCGGGTCGGGCTGTGCACCACGGTCTTGTACGCCGGCAGCAGGGCGCTGATCGCGACCAGGTCGCCGATGCGGTGCTGCATGTGCGCGTCGCAGACGCCGTACAGCTTGTAGCCGCGGTATTTGGCGCGCGAGCTCCATTCGATGTCGACGTTGTCGATGAACAAACCCTCGTCCATGCCGCCGACCGCGTCGAGCGCGTCCAGCGGCAGCAGGCTGCCCGAGGTGATCAGGAAGTCGCAGTCCACCGTCTGCCCCGGCCCGCCGAACAGCTTGCGGTTCAGCGGAAACGCGATGCGCACGAACGGCGCGACCGCGCCGGTGCGCTGGTCGCGGAACTGCGGGCCGACCGCGGCGACCGGGCCCTGCGCCTGCAATTCGCGCAGGCTGCGCTGCAAGGTCGCGACCATGCCGGCGCCGACCAGGCTGTCCTGGTCCATCAGCAGGATCTGCGCGAACCCGGCCTCGCGCGCGAGCCGCGCGGCATGGTTGATCGCGCTGCCGAGGCCGACGTTGCGTTCGCTGCGCAGCACCTGCACGCCCTGCGCGCGCAGTTCGTCGAACAAGGCCGCGACTTCGGCGCCGGGGCTGGCGTTGTCGAAGATCAGCACCCGGCCGACCTGCGGCCGCACCGCGGCGACGACGGCGCGCAGCAGCTCGATCTGCGGGTGATAGGTGACGATCGCCGCGCACACGTCGGCGCAGGCGGGGACGGCGGAGTCGCTCATGTCAGCGCGGCTCCGCGGCGCGGGTGCGCGGGAGGGGCGGGCTGGGGATTCGGGAGGTGGGGCGGTCGGGCATGGGCGGCATTATCGCCCAGGTGTGCGGATCGGGTCTGGCAAGCGGCCGGCAGGCTGAGCGAACGGCGTATCGCCGGACCCCGCCCTCAGTTGCTCGCCGCCCCCGCCGCCTGCACCCGCGCCGCCAGTTCGGCCAGCCCGGGCGCGTTGGCGTCGAGCGAACGCGCCGCCTGCAACGCGGCGCGCGCGGCGCGCAGTTCGCCGGCGCCGAGGCGCTCGCTGCCGACGCCGATCCAGCGCTGCGCCAGCCGCGCCGAGGCGTCGCGCACGGCGACGCCGCCGCCTTCGAGCGCGCGCCGCGCGTCCAGGCATTCGCCGGCGCGCGACAGCCGGTTGCCGCCGAGTTCGCGTTCGAAGCAGCGCTTGGCCGCCGGCAGCAGGCGCGCGGCGGCGGCGCGCACCGCCGGGTCCTGCGGCGCGATCGCCTGGGCCGCGCGCAGTTTGTCGTAAGCGCTGTCGCCGGGCGGGGTCAGCAGGTCGCCGCGCTGTTCGGCGGCGGCGGCTTCGGCCAGCAGCCGCTGCAGCGATTGGCGCCGATGGCCCGGGCCTTCCTGATCGAAGCGTTTGCGCGATTCGCGCGCGCGGTCCAGATGCTGGTGCGCCAGCGCCACCGCCGGCGCGGCCGGGGCGAGCTCGCGCGCCAGATCGAGTTCGGCCTCGGCGTCGGCGAAACGGAAATCCGCGGCCAACCGTTCGCTGCGTTCCGCATGCGCCGCGGCCACGGCGGTCAATCCCTCGCGCGCCGCGGCATCGTCGGCGCGCACCGCGAGCAGATCGCGATACGCCTCCGCGGCCAGATCCAGACGCTGCCGGCGCAGCGCCTGCGCCGCTTCGCCGCGGCGCCGCTCGACCCGCAATTCGAGCAAGGTCAGGCTGTCGGGCAGGTCGGCGTGGCCGGGGTCGGCCTGCTGGGCGCGGGCGATGCCCTGCGCGCCGCGCACCAGTTCGCCGCGCTCCAGCGCCTGGCGCGCCTGTTGCAGCAGTTCGGCGAGGGTGTCGTCGCGGCCTTCCAGCGCGTCGTTGCGCTGCGGTTGCAGCTCCAGCACGCGCAGGTACAGCGGCAGCGCCGCGTCGGGCGCGCCGTCCAGGCGGCCTTGCTCGCGCGCGCCGGCGGCGGCGGCGACCATCCGGTCGAGCCCGGCATGCGCGGCTTCGCGCTGGCGCAGCAGTTGCGCCAGCGGTTCGACCTTGGCCCGCGGCATGGCCAGGTCGCGCGCCAGTTCGATGCGCTGGCGGGCGAATTCGAAATGGCTGCCGTCGATGGCCTGGCGCGCCTGCTGCAAGGCCATCGCGCCGGTGCGGGTGAGGCCGTCGCGGGCGTCGCTGCGGTCGGGGTCGACCGCCAGCGCGGCTTCGTAGAGTTCGCGCGCGCCGCGGCCGTCGGGCGAACTCAGCCGGCCTTCGGACAGGGCCTGCGCGGCCTGGTCGCGCAGGCGTTGCAGGCGAGTTTCCGGCCACACCCATTCCGACAGCGGCTGGCGCCACAGCGCCAGCGCGGCGAACACCGCGACGACGGCCAGGATCAGGGCGGCGCGCGGCCAATGGCGGGCGAGCCAGTCGCGCGCGCCGGCGCTTTCGGTTTCGGGCGGGCGGCGCCGCGCGGCGGCGTCGAAATCCAGTTCGGTCCAGTCGCCCGCGGCCGGTTCGATGCGCGCGCCGCCCGGCGGGGCGGCGGCGAGATCGGGGCTGGCGGGCGGGCGCGGATTCACGGCGCACAGGATAGCGCTGCGCGGATGACGATCGCGATTGCGTCGAGGTTGCGCGCGGCGGCGGCAGTTGGGGCGGACGACGGTGGAGGCGTGCGGTTCTTGTGCGGTGGCGGTCGGTGGGTTCGGCTTCGTCGGAGCCGGAAGCGTCGGGCCTGAAGGCCGTCCCACACGGGTGTTCGCCTCAGCTCAGGCAGGGTTCGGCGCGTGGACGGCGCGAGGGGATTCGTGTGGGAGGGACTTCAGCCCCGACGCCTTTCGCTCGGTACGCGGCGACCGGCAACAAAAGCGTCGGGACTGAAGTCCCGCCACAACAGCCCAAGCATCGGAACCCAAGCCGTTCCACCGCTTACTTGCGCTGCGCGTACTCCACCCCGGGCAGCGACGACAGCTTGCCGAGCAGGTTCGACAACTGGCCGTAGTCGCCCACGCGCAGGCGGAAGCGCAGCCGCACCTGCGAGCCGTTGCGCTCGACGTCGCTGCGGATGCTCAGCACGTGCGCATTGCCCTGGGCGATGACGTTGGTGACTTCCTTGAGCAGCCACTTGCGGTCCAGCGCCAGCACTTCGATGTCGACTTCGTAGCTGGAGCCCTTGCGCCCCCACTCCACCGGCAGCACCCGCTGCGGCTGGGCCGCGGCCAGGCGCTCGAACGCGGCGCAGCCGGGGCGGTGCACGCTGACGCCGCGGCCGCGGGTCAGGTAGCCGACGATCGGCTCGCCCGGCAGCGGCTGGCAGCAGCGCGCCAGTTGCACCAGCAGGTTGCCGACGCCTTCGACGGTGAAGTCGGTGGCCTTGCCGGGCGGCTTGCGCGAAGACACCGCGAGCACGCTCGACGCCGCCGCCGGCGCGGCCGGCGCCGCGCTGGCGCGCTCGTGCTCCAGCAGCGCGCGGCCGACCTGATGCGGGCCCAGGTAACCCAGCGCCACCTGCACGTACAGATCGCCGTCGCTGGCCAGGCTGAAGCGCTCCAGCACCGGCGCCAGTTCCGCGCCGAGCAGGCCGAGCCGGCGCAGTTCCTTGTCCAGCAGTTCGCGCCCGGCCGCCTCGTTGCGCGAGCGGTCGAGCTTGTGGAACCAGGTGCGGACCTTTTCGCGCGAACGGTTGCTGGCGAGGAAGCCGTTCGCCGCGACCAACCAGTCGCGGCGCGGCTCGCCGGTCTTCGCGGTCAGGATCTCGACCCGGTCGCCGCTGCGCAGCTTGTGGTCGAGCGGCACGATCCGCCCGTCGACCTTGGCGCCGCGGCAGCGGTGGCCGACCTCGGTATGCACGTGGTAGGCGAAATCCAGCGGCGTCGCGCCGGCCGGCAGGTCGATCACCTCGCCCTTGGGCGTGAGCACGTAGACGCGGTCCTCGACCAGCTCGGTGTCGAGTTCGCCGGCCAGCGCCTCGTCGCCGCCGCCCTCGGTCTTGGTGTCGAGCAGGCGCCGCATCCAGGCGATCTTGCGGTCGAACGCGGCGTCGGCGCTGTGGCTGCCGACCTCCTTGTACTTCCAGTGCGCGGCCACGCCGAGTTCGGCCTGGCGGTGCATCTCGACGGTGCGGATCTGCACTTCCAGGGTCTTGCCTTCCGGCCCGACCACGGCGGTGTGCAGCGAGCGGTAGTCGTTGCGCTTGGGCCGGGCGATGTAGTCGTCGAACTCGCTCGGGATCGGCGTCCACTGCGCGTGGACCACGCCGAGCGCGGCGTAGCACGCGCCCAGGTCGTCGACCATGACCCGCACCGCGCGCAGGTCGTAGAGCTCGCCGATCGGCACGTCCTTGCGCTGCATCTTCTTCCAGATGCTGTAGATGTGCTTGGGCCGGCCGGCGATCTCGGCGCGCACGCCCTGCGCGGCCATCGCCTCGCGCAGCACGTGCTTGACGTGCTCGATGTAGCGCTCGCGGTCGACGCGCTTTTCGTCGAGCAGGCGCGCGATCTTCTGGTAGGTCTGCGGCTCCAGGTGGCGGAACGCGAGGTCTTCGAGTTCCCACTTGAGCTGCCAGATGCCGAGCCGGTTGGCCAGCGGCGCGTGGATGTCGCGGGTCAGCGCGGCCAGTTCGCGCCGGGTCGCCGGCGCCAGGCGGTCGGCGTGGCGCAGCCGCGCCAGCTGCCGCGCCAGCAGGATCGGCACCACCCGCAGGTCGCGCACGATCGCCAGCAGCAGCCGGCGCAGGCCTTCGCTGCCGGATTGCCGGCCGGGTTCGGCGTGCAGCGCCCACACCTGTTCGGCGGCGCGCTGGCCGTCGAGCAGCGCGGCGACCAGTGGATGCTCGCGCTCCCAGCCCGGGCCCAGCGCCGCGGCCCAGCCCGGGTAGGCGTGCAGCAGCGCCGCGGCGACGGTGTCGCCGTCGGCGCCGAGCATCGCCAGCGCGTCGAGGGTGGCGGCGACCACCGGCGGCGGGTCGAGCGCGCCCTCGCCGGCTTGCGCCGCGGCGGCGGCGCCGTGCATCGCGGCGCGCAGCGGCGCGGACAGGGCCGACGCCGCGGGCAGGGCCAGGACGTCGGACAGGGGCGGTTCGGGCGGTTCGGCGGAAGCGTTCACTGCGGGGGGAGTGGAGAAGCGGGAGGAGCTAGCGTCTACACTAGCGAGCATCCGTCCCGAGTAACAGCCGAGGAACCGTACGAATGTCCGCAATCGCCCCCACCGCGTCACGCCGCTTCGCCCTCGCCCCGCTGCTGCTCGCCCTGGCCGCCTGTCTGGCCGCGCCGGCCGCGCTGGCGCAGCAGAAGATCGAACAGCAGATGAGCGCCGAGCAGTTCAAGAATTCCGGCCTGACCAAGCTCAGCGACCAGGAGCTGGCCAACCTGAACGCCTGGCTCAACCGCACCCTCGACACCGAAACCGCCAAGGCCGCCGACAAGGCCAAGAGCGAAACCGCGCACGAGCGCCGCGGCTTCTTCGAAAAGAGCCCGGCCAAGGAGCCGGTGGTGGCGCGCATGAGCGGCCGTTTCGAAGGCTTCTCGCGCGGCATGACCTTCGTCCTCGACAACGGCCAGGAATGGCGCCAGGACGACAACGCCGACCTGCCGGGCGTGAACCTGGACTCGCCGCAGGTGCGCATCGCCCCGAGCATCATCGGCAACGCCTGGTACCTGTCGGTGCAGGGCTACAACACCCGCGCCAAGGTGGTCCGGGTCAAGTGATTCCCCGCGCCCCGCCGCACGGCGGGGCGTCCTTCCGCTTTCGCCCCGCTTTCGCCTCAGCGCCGGAGTTCAAGCATGCGAGTGTCGTTGCCGTTGGCCGTTGCCCTGTCGTTCGCCCTCGCTGCCGCCGCCCACGGCGCCGAGCGTTCCTACGTGCCGCTGCAGCAGCGCCTGAGCGCCGAGCAGCTCAAGGCCACCGGCCTGGACACGCTGTCGTCGCAGCAGATCCAGCTGCTCGACCAGCTGCTGTCGCAGGACCATGCCAGCGCGGTCGAGGAAACCGCCAAGCAGGTGCGTTCCGAACGCCGCGGCCTGCTCGACCGCCACGGGCCGGAGGAGCCGCTGGTGAGCCAGCTCAAGGCCGGCGAGTTCCGCGGCTGGTCCAGCGGCACCGTGCTGGAACTGGAGAACGGCCAGCGCTGGCGGGTCATCGAAGGCTCGCTGTTCATCGGCAAGCCGATCCCGGCGCCGAAGGTGACCATCCGCCCGGGCTTGATGGGCGGCTGGTACCTGGAGGCCGAGGGACAGACGCAGAAGGCCAAGGTCAAGCGGGTGGAATGAGCGGCGGGCGGCGGCCCGTAGCGAACGAAGGCGGCCGAAAGGCCGCCTTCGTCGTTTCGGCGCGGCGATGTCGGCGAAAGTCTCGCCTCGGGAACGAAACCCGAAGCGCGGCTCAGCCGCGCAACCCCGCCAACCGCTGCGCCAGCTTCTTCGGCGACACCCCGCCGCGCACGCCCAGTTCCTGCGCGAACAGCGACACGCGCAGCTCCTCGATCTCCCAGCGCAGCGCCTGCCAGCCCGCGTCGTCGCCGGCGCCGGCCGCGGTCGCCGCGTCGAGCGCGTCGACGAAGGGCTTGAGCTCGAGCATGCGCGCCTGATCGCGCACCGGATCGCGCAGCGCGCGTTCGCCGCGGGTCGCCAGCGCCTTGAGGTAGCGCGGGTACTCGGCCAGCGCCGCGGTCGGCACGTCGCGCAGGAAGCCCGGCGGGGTCAACCGCGCCAGCTGCGCACGCATGTCGTCGAGATTGCCGCTGGCCCAACCCATCAGCGGCGAGTCCAGGCGCGCGCGCACCTCGGCCACCGCGGCCAGGATCGCCTCGGCCTGGCGCAGCCGCTCCATCGCCTCCGGGAACAGCTTGCGCGCGACCTCGTCGCGGCGCTGCTCGAACGCGGCCGCGTCGCGCACCTGCACCAGCTCGGCGTCCTCGCCGAGCAGCGACTGCACCGCGCCGTCGACCAGATCCTCGCGCAAACGGTCGCCGTCGCGCGGACGATCCAGCGCGGCGCGGCCGCCGGCGTTGCCGGCTTGCGCCTGACGCAGCAGCGAATCGCGCTCCTGGCGCGGCGCGGCCGATTCGATCGCCGCGTACAGCAGGCCGATCTTCGGCTGGATCGGCAGCTGCTTGCGCGCCTGCTTGAGCTTTTCCAGCATCGCCAGCGCGAGCAGGCGCCGCACCCCGCGCGGATGCGCGCGCCAAGCCGCCTCGCGTTCGGCGTGCACGCGCAGCGACACGCTGTCGCCGTCGTCGTGCAGGGCCGGGAACGCCGGCACGCCGGCGGCGCCGGGCACCGACATCGGGATCGGCTGCTCGGGGAACGCGGTCAAGCCGCGCTGGCCCAGGCCGTCGGCGGCGCGCGCCGCGAACGCGCGCGCGGCGCGTTCGCCGAAGCGCGCGCGCAGCTCGTCGAGGTCGCGCGATTCGGCCAGCACGACGGGTTCGCCCTTGGGTTCGCCCTTGCCGCGGCGTCCGTCGCCGCCGCCCGGGTATTCGAGCAAACGCAGATTCATGCGCAGATGCGCTTCGATCGAGCCCGGATCGAAATCGGTCGCGGCGATCTCGACCCCGCCGAGCTTGCGCAGGAACCGCGCCAGGGTGCCGACGAAATCGTCGGCCTCGGGCTTGGGATGGGCTTCGTAGAACGCCTTGGCGAAATCCGGCGCCGGCACGAAATTGCGCCGCAGCGCCTTCGGCAGCGACTTGATCAGCGCCGCGGCCTTGTCGGCGACGAAACCCGGCGCCAGCCACGACAGCTGCGCCGGGTCGAGCGCGTTGAGCAGGTGCAGCGGCACCGCCAGGGTCATGCCGTCGTCGGGCGCGCCGGGCTCGAAGCGGTAGCGCACCGCCAGCCTGGCCTGGCCGAGCTGCAGGTACGGCGGGAACCGCGCGGCCTCGCTCTCGCCGCCGATCATCAGATCGTCGGCGCTCCATTCCAGCGCAGCCTTCTCGTTCGCGGCCAGCTTGTTGTACCAAGCGTCCAGCGCCTGCGCGTTGTGCACTTGCGGCGGCAGGCGGTCGAGATACCACTGCGCCATCCACTCCTCGTCGACCACCAGGCCGGCGCGGCGCTGCTTGGCTTCTTCTTCGCGCGCCTTGGCCAGCACGGCGAGGTTGCGCGGCAGGAACCCGGCGCGGGTGTTGATCTCGCCGGTGACCAGCGCGTCGCGGGCGAAGATCGCGCGGCTTTCCTCGGGATACAGCGCGCCGTAGTGGATCGGCCGCTTCGGCGCCAGCACCAGCCCGAACAGGCTGATCTGCTCGCTGCCGACGACGCGGCCCTGCGAACGCGACCAGCGCGGGTCGTGGTGGCGGCGCGCGAGCAGGTGCGAAAGCTCCTGGATCGCCCAGTCCGGCTCGATCGAGGCATTGGTCATCGACCACACCCGCTCGGTGTCGAGCAGGGTCGCCGACAACAGCCACGGCGGCGGTTTCTTGGCCAGCGGCGAGCCCGGGAACAAGGTGTACTTTCGCCCGCGCGGACCGTCGTACAGGCCCTTGTCGCCGCGGAAACCGATCTGGGTCGGCAGGCCAGCGATCAGCGCGCGGTGCAAGGTCGCGTAGCCGGCCGCGTCGAGCGGCTCGGGCGAGGCCTCGCCGCTGCGCCAGCCGAGTTCGTCGCACAGCAGCTTCAACTGGCGGTGCAGCTCGCGCCACTCGCGCATGCGCAGGAAGCCGAGGAAGTGCTTCTCGCACCAGCCGCGCAACTTGGATTGAGTGAGTTCCTGATGCGCGTGCTGGTAAGCGTCCCACAGCTTGAGGATGCCGACGAATTCCGAGCGCGGATCGGCGAACAGCGCATGCGCGTTGTCGGCCGCGGCGCGCTGGTCGGACGGGCGTTCGCGCGGGTCCTGGATGCCGAGGAACGCGGCGATCGCGACCATCTCGCGCAGGCAGCCGTGCTGGTTCGCGGCCACCAGCATGCGCGCCAGCTTCACGTCGACCGGCAAGCGCGCCATGGTGCGGCCAGTGGCGGTGAGCTTGCGCTGCTCGTCGACCGCGCCGAGTTCGTTGAGCTGCTGCCAGCCGTCGGCGACGGCGCGGCTGTCGGGCGGTTCCAGGAACGGGAACGCCTCGATATCGCCCAGGCCGAGCGAGAGCATGCGCAGGATCACGCCGGCCAGCGCGGCGCGGCGGATTTCCGGATCGGTGTAGCGCGGCCGCGATTCGAAATCCGGCTCGCTGTAGAGGCGGTAGCAGGTGCCTTCGCTGATGCGCCCGCAGCGGCCCTTGCGCTGGTCGGCGCTGGCCTGGCTGATCGGTTCGATGTGCAGCCGGTCGAGCTTGCCGCGCGGGCTGTAGCGCTTGACCCGGGCCAGGCCCGGGTCGACCACGTAGCGGATGCGCGGCACGGTCAGCGAGGTTTCGGCGACGTTGGTCGCCAGCACGATGCGGCGTTTGGGGCCGGGATTGAACACCCGGTCCTGGTCGCGCACCGACAGCCGCGCGTACAGCGGCAGCACTTCGGTCTCGCGGTATTTGCGCCGCTCCAGCGCCTGGTGCGCGTCGCGGATCTCGCGTTCGCCGGACAGGAAGATCAGCACGTCGCCGCGCGGATCCTCGCGGGTGATTTCGTCGCAGGCCGCGACGATGCCGTCGTTGACCGAGCGCTCGCCGCCGCGCGCCTCGCGCGCGCGGCCGTCGGCGCCTTCGCCTTCGCCCTCGCCTTCCAGCGGCCGGTAGCGCACCGACACCGGGTAGCCGCGGCCTTCCACGCTGACCACCGGCGCGCCGTCGAAATGCGCGGCGAAGCGCTCGGTGTCGATCGTCGCCGAGGTCACGATCACCTTCAGGTCCGGCCGCTTCTTCAGCAGTTGCTTGAGGTAACCGAGCAGGAAATCGATGTTGAGGCTGCGCTCGTGCGCCTCGTCGATGAGGATGGTGTCGTAGGCCGACAGCCAGCGGTCGGACTGGATTTCGGCCAGCAGGATGCCGTCGGTCATGAACTTGACCGCGGTGCGTTCGCCGACGTTCTCGTTGAATCGCACCTGGTAGCCGACCGCGCCGCCGAGTTCGGTGTCGAGTTCCTCGGCCACGCGCCGCGCGACCGCGCGCGCGGCGATCCGGCGCGGCTGGGTACAGCCGATCAGGCCGGCGGCGCCGCGGCCGGCGGCCAGGCACAGCTTCGGCAGCTGGGTGGTCTTGCCCGAACCGGTTTCGCCGGCGATCACCACCACCGGATGCTTGCGGATCAGCTCGACGATGCGCTGCGCTTCGGCCGCGATCGGCAAAGCCGGGTCGACCGGCGCCTGCGGCAACGCGGCCGCGCGCGCTTCGCGCTGCGCGGTCGAGGCGGCCAGCGCGCGCGCGAACGCGTCCTGCGCGGCCGCGTCGCCGGGCTTGCCGCTCCAGCGCGACCACAGCCCGTGCAGGCGCGCGCGGTCGCGGCTCAGCGCGCCGTCGATGGCGCGGCGGGCCTGCCGTAACGCAGCGCTCGCATCGCCCTGCCTAGACTGTTTGGATTGACTGGTATTCATCGATAGATCGTCTGCATTGCAGCGCTAAAAACAAACCATTTCACTTCCGCGGCGACTGCGCCTATTGTCGCCGCAAAGTCCGGACCCCATAGAAACAACGTCCGGATCGCCGGAACCCCGTCCTCCAATGCACGTCCCCCAATGAAGGAGTCGCACATGGCCAAGTCCAACAAGTCCGACAAGACCCAACCCGGCAAGTCCGGCAAGGAAGCGCCGGTGAGCCCGGCGGCCTCGCCCGGCCCGGGCGACCGCGGTCCCTCGATCGATATCGGGATCTCGCCGGCCGATCGCAAGAAGATCGCCGAGGGTCTGTCGCGCTTCCTGGCCGACAGCTACACCCTGTACCTGAAGACCCACAACTTCCACTGGAACGTGACCGGGCCGATGTTCAACAGCCTGCACGTCATGTTCGAGACCCAGTACAACGAGCAGTGGACCGCGCTGGACGAGATCGCCGAGCGCATCCGCGCCCTGGGCTTCAACGCCCCGGGTTCGTACGCCGAGTTCGTGCGCCTGTCCTCGATTCCGGAAGAACCGGGCCTGACCGACGCCGCCGACTGGCGCGAAATGGTACGCCAGCTGGTGGTCGGCAACGAAGCGGTGTGCCGCACCGCGCGCAAGGTACTCGACCAGGCCGACGACGTCGACGACGCGCCGACCGAGGATCTGCTGACCCAGCGCCTGCAGACCCACGAGAAGTACGCCTGGATGCTGCGTTCGCTGCTGCAGTAAGCGCGCCGGGCCCGGCACGGCGAACGCCGGTCGGGCCGCGGCCCCGAAGCCCCTCTCCCGCCTCGCGGGGAGGGGCTTTCTTGTTTGCAGGCCTTGCTCGTGGCAGGGCCTTCAGGCCCGACGCTTGCCGGTCCGCCCGCCGCGACCTGGGCCCGAAGCGCCGTGCCTGAAGGCCCTCCCGCAACGCCCCGACCCGCCGCCGCGGCGGCTTCCGAGCCCGCGCGCGGCATTCTCCGACCGCCGCGCGCGGCCGCGCCGTTAAACTAGGCCCATGTCGTCCCCCGCACTCGAAATCCTCCACCGCGTCTTCGGCCATACCGCGTTCCGCGGCGAACAGGCGCAGATCGTCCAGCACGTGGTCGACGGCGGCGACGCCCTGGTGCTGATGCCCACCGGCGGCGGCAAGTCGCTGTGCTACCAGATTCCGTCGCTGGTGCGCGAAGGCTGCGGCCTGGTGGTCTCGCCGCTGATCGCGCTGATGCAGGACCAGGTCGAAGCGCTGCGCCAGCTCGGCGTGCGCGCGGCCTACCTCAACTCCACCCTGTCGGCCGACGACGCCGCGCGGATCGAACGCGAACTGCTGGCCGGCGAACTCGACCTGCTGTACGTCGCGCCCGAGCGCCTGCTGACCGCGCGCTGCCTGAACCTGATCGACCGCGCCAAGATCGCCCTGTTCGCGATCGACGAGGCCCACTGCGTCTCGCAATGGGGCCACGATTTCCGCCCCGAATACCGCGAACTGACCATCCTGCACGAGCGCTGGCCGCACATTCCGCGCATTGCCCTGACCGCCACCGCCGACGCGCCGACCCAGCGCGAGATCGCCGAGCGGCTCAATCTGGAAGACGCGCGCCGCTTCGTCAGTTCGTTCGACCGCCCGAACCTGCGCTACCGGGTCGTGCACAAGGACAACGGCAACCGCCAGCTGCTGGATTTCCTGTCCGCCCACCGCGGCGACAGCGGCATCGTCTACGCGTTCTCGCGCCGGCGCGTGGAGACCGTGGCCGAACAACTGGTCGCCGCCGGCATCCACGCCCTGCCGTACCACGCCGGCATGCCGGCGGAGACGCGCGCGGGCAACCAGCGCCGCTTCCTGCAGGAAGACGGCGTGGTCATGGTCGCCACCATCGCCTTCGGCATGGGCATCGACAAACCCGACGTGCGCTTCGTCGCCCACGTCGACCTGCCCAAGTCGATCGAAGGCTATTACCAGGAAACCGGCCGCGCCGGCCGCGACGGCGAACCGGCCGAGGCCTGGCTGTGCTACGGCCTCGGCGACGTGGTGAGCCTGCGCCAGCTGATCCAGCAGGGCGAAGCCGGCGAGGAGCGCAAGCGGGTGGAGCTGCGCAAGCTCGATTCGCTGCTGGGTTATTGCGAATCCACCGAATGCCGGCGCAAAGGCCTGCTCGGCTGGTTCGGCGAACCGCATCCGGGCGACTGCGGCAACTGCGACAACTGCCTGGAACCGCCGCAGAGCTGGGACGGCACCACCGCCGCGCGCAAGGCGCTGTCTTGCGTGTACCGCACCGGCCAGCGCTTCGGCGCCGGCCACATCATCGACGTGCTGCGCGGCCAGGCCACCGAGAAAGTCAGCCGCTTCGGCCACGAAGACCTCAGCACCTTCGGCATCGGCGCCGACCTCGACGCGCGCCAGTGGAGCAGCGTGTTCCGCCAGCTCGTCGCCGGCGGCCTGCTCGAAGCCGACATCGAACGCCACGGCGCGCTGCGCCTGACCGGCGAATCCGGCCCGGTCCTGCGCGGCGAGCGCAGCCTGCGCTTCCGCGCCGAAACCGCCAAGCCCGCGCGCGGCGCCGGCGGCAAGAAATCGCGCGGCGGCGCCGGCGCGGCGGCCGCGGCCGCGGCGGTCGCCGACCTCGCCCCGGACGCGCTGATCCGCTTCAACGCCCTGCGCGAGTGGCGCTCGACCACGGCGCGCGAACAGAACGTCCCCGCCTACGTGATCTTCCACGACGCCACCCTGCGCGCGATCGCCGAGCAGGCGCCGGACGACCTCGACGATCTGGCGCAGATTCCGGGCATTGGCGCGAGCAAGCTGGATCGTTATGGCGAGGCGGTGTTGCAGCACCTGCTCGATCACGAGTAAGCGGCGCGCGGGCGGGTCCCGCGTCGTCGGCCGAGTTTCGCCGTCATCGGATTGGCGCGGTCGCGGCTCGCGCCGCTCCTACAGTCGGATACGAACCCCCCTGCAGGAGCGGCGCGAGCCGCGACCGCGACACCGCAACCACGGCGCACCCCGCACGGCCGCCGCCCGCCTCACGCCCACCGTCGCCGCCTCACGGCAACTGATACGAGAAATTCAGATTCCACCGCGGCTTGCGGTCGTCGGTTTCCAACGGCATGTCCGCCGTCGGCTTCGCATACGCGAAGTCGACGTTGTAATGCTTGTTGTCCGACAAGCGCACGCCCAACGCCACCGTGCCCAGCCGGTTCGGCGCCGGCCGCCGGCCGTCGCTCAGCGACACCTGCGCGTGCTGCACGCTGAGGTAAGGCGACACCGCCTTCAGCCAGCGCGTGTCCGGCTTGAAGTTGCGGCTCAGCTCCAGGCCTACGCCCCAGCCGCGGTCGCCGGAGGTCTCGCCGGGATCGTAGGCCAGGGCGAAGCGGCTGCCGCCGAAGCTGATCTGTTCCGACGACGGCAAGCGGTCGCGGGTGTACTGCGCGGTCGCGCGCAGCACCGCGAGGTAGCGCTGGTCCTTCCACGCCCGGCTCTGCGCATAGCCGAGGCTGTAGCGGGTGAAGGCCACGTCGCTGGCCGCCGGCAGGATCGCCCCGCCGATGTTGGTCAGGGTCTCGGCCTTGGCGCCCCAGGCGTCGAGGCCGCGCGCGATCTGCACGCTGACCTGGCGCGCGCGGTCTTTCTTGGCCTGGGCGAAGTCGAGCCCGGCCTGCACCACCCGGGTCTTGGAGCGCTGCTCCAGGGTCGCGCCGTTGATCGTGTTGAGGTAACGGTCGGACTGGTCGGCCGCGTACGCGCCCAGCGACAGGAACAGCGAGCGCTCGGTCTCCAGCTTCAGCGGATAGCGCGCGCCGAGCGCGTAACGGTCCTGTTCGACGCGATGGTCCAGGAACGCCGGCAGCGGCGTCTGGGTGACCGGCACGCCGCGATAGCGCGAACCTTCGGCGCGGCCGATCCAGCCGTCGCTGCCGAACAATTGCTGGTATGCGGCGCTGTAGAAACGCTCGTCGCCGCGGCCGTCGGGATACAGCGCCGCCAGGCTCCATTGCTCGGCCAGCGGCGTCAGCGCATTGAGGTTCAGCGTCGCCAGGCCCTGGGTGCCGGGATGGTTGAATTCCAGCGCCCAGGTGGCATCAAAGCGCTTGGCCGCGACGGTGACGTCGAGCGAGGTCGCGCCGTCGGTGGTCGTCGGCGCCGGCACGTTGAGGCCGATCTTCGCGCCCGGCAGGAAGCCGAGGATCTGCGAATAGCGTTCGAAGGTCTTCTGCCGCAGCGGCCGGTCGTCGACGATGCGCTGGGCGATCGCGCGGATCTTGCGCTCCAGCTTCCCGGCCTTGCCCTGGATGCGCACCTGGGCGACATAGCCTTCCACCGCGACCACCCGCACCGCGCCGTCGGCGAAGTCCTGGGTCGGCACGTAGCAGAACGACAGCGCGTAGCCGTGCTTGCGATAGAGCTTGGTGCAGGCGTCGGCCGCGGTCAGCAGTTGCGCGACGGTGATCTGCCGGCCGGCGAGCGGCTTGAACAGGCCGATCACATCGTCGAACGGCACCGACTTCACCCCCGACACTTCGAATCGCGTCGGCGTCAGTTCCAGCGCCAGGAACGCGGCCATCTCGGGATTCTGCTGCGGCGCGACCGTGGTCTCGACCTTGGACGGGCCTTTCGGCAGCGGCGCCTGCGGCAGCGTTTGCAGCGGATTGCCGGTGCTCGGCAATCGCGGCGGGGCGGTTTGGGCGGATGCCGGCAGGTTCGCGTACAAACACGCGGACATCGCCAGCGCGAGTGGATAGCGCTTTCCCCAAAGCCCTGTAGCCATGCGCGGCCCCTTGTCGATCGTCGGCAAGCTGCGAAATCGGCGCCGGCCGTCGCGGGGCGACCGCGGGCGCCGCAAAAGGAAGGCGCGTCGGCCCTGGGCCGGGCGCGCATCCGCAAGACTCTCGTCCAATCTACGTCGTTATGCCGCGGCGGGAACGGCGCATGGCCGTTCCCGCGCGGCGGATCACACCCCAACCAGAACCCAGCCGACGGTTACGGCTTGGCCCCCTTCTTGCCGCCGAGCAGGCCGGTGCCGAGCAGGCCGCCCTTGTCGTTGCCGCCGGTGGCGTTGCCCAGCACGCCGCCGAGCAGGCCGCCGTTCTGATTGTTGAGCCCGGTCGCCCCGGCTACGCCGTTGACGACCGTGCTCAGCCCCTGAGTCACAGGCTGCAGCGGCCCGTTGACCGCCGCCGTCGCCGCAGTGCCGACCTGGGTCACGCCGCCGCCGACGCCAGCCACCGCGCCGCCGACCAAATTGGTCACAGGCGCAAGCGGAGTCGCCGCGCCGGCGCTGGCCAGCCCGGTGCCGACGCCGCCGACCGTAACGCCGATGCCGCCGACCGCGGTGGTCGCGCCGGCCGCGGTCACGCCGACCGGATTGGCGATCGAACCGGCGTTGCCGAGCCCGGCGGTGATGCCGGTGCCGACCGTGCCGAGGTTGCCGCTGAGTCCGGTCACCGCACCGCCGACCAGACCGGTCACGCCGGCCGCGCCGCCCGGTACCGGCGCGCCGCTGATCGCCGCGCCGAGACCGGCGCCGGCCGAAGCCACGCCGCCGACCACGCCGCCCGCGCCGCGCGAGACGTTCGCGACCAGATTGCCGCCGCCGTTGCCGCCGGCGGTGCCGCCGTTGACCTGCAACAGGCCCGCCACCGGCGTCGCGATCTGGCTCAGCGCGCCGGTCAGCTGCTGCCCGGCCTGCCCTTCGAGCACGCCGCCGAGCTTGCCGCCGACCGTCTTGACCCCGCCGCCGACGCCCGAGACCAGCCCGCCGGCCGCGCTGGTCAGCGGCTGGATCGGCGATCCCTGGAACGCGCCGACCGTGGCGACGGTCTTGCCGAGGTCGTCCACGGTGGTGCCGACGTTGACCACCAGATTGTCGACGCCGCCGACCGTGGTGCCGACCGGATTGGCGATGTTGCCGATCTGGCCGAGCCCGCCGCTGGTGGCGCTGCCGAGGCCGCTGACGGTCTTGCCGAGGTCGTCGACGACCTTGGCCAGGCCTTGCGTGGTCGGGTTGTTGCCGCCGAGCAGCGCCTGGTTCGGAATCTGCGCGCCGAGCGAGCTCACCCCGCTGCCGACGCCGGACACCAGATTGCCGACGGTGCTGATGATCGAGCCCACCGCATTGCTGGAGGTGCTGCCCGGCCCGCCGGGATTGCCCGGACCGCCCGGATTGCCGGGGCCGCCGGGATTGCCCGGGCCACCGGGATTGCCCGGCCCGCCCGGATCGCCGGGGCCGCCGGGATTGCCCGGACCGCCCGGATTGCCGGGACCGCCCGGTTCGCCCGGACCACCGGGGCCGCCGGGCTCGCCGGGGCCGCCCGGACCGCCCGGGTTGGGATTGAAGCTGGATTTGACGCCGCCCGAGCCCGAGCAGCCGGTCGCCGATACCGTGATCGTCAAGATGCACGCGGCCAGCAGGCTGTAGGAAAGGGCCTTACGAATGCCTTGGGTGTCCATCACGTCCTCCGAATGCAGCCTTGCGCTGCTCCGTGCCCTGAGGTTTGGACGGCCGTGCCTGCGTCTGCGTGGGGCGAGACCGGCTAAGCGCCGACAACGCACATTCGAGGTGCGAATCTCGTGTGCATCGCGGACAGGCTGCGCCTGTTTATCGTTAAGGGCGCGTGATGAAAACCGTGATGACGATCAAGCCGCGGAAGATTTCCGATAGCCGGCATTTCCGGTGAGAAACGGTGATTTTCGTTCACTGTGGCAGACAGAAACGCACTTTGCGCAACGGCCCGGACAGCGTCCGACGCGTGACGAAAGTCGCGGAATGCGACGGTGCGCGCGAGGGCGAAAGTCGCAATCTGAAATTGGAAACAAGCCGATGTTCTGCAGGCCACCCAACGGCCGCCGCGGTCGTCGACGCGACACGCAAACCGATGTTTACCACGATGCAATTCAGGGGTCCGATGGCGGCGGTCGCGGCGCCGGCGCCGATTTACGCATTTATTGCAATATTTACGTAAACAGCGGCCCGTGCGTTACGCAAGTAAAAATTGGCAGGAATCGGCACTCACCATTCGACGCTGCCGCGGATCACCGGCTGCACCTGCCCGCCGAGCCAGACCGCGCCGTCTTCGTCGATGCGCAGTTCCACCCGTCCGTCGCGGCCGACTTCGCGGCCCTGGCTGGCGCAATAGCTATCGCCCGCGCGCAACCGCCCGTCGGCGAGCAAGGCGCTGGCGATCGCCGCGTTGGCGCTGCCGGTGACCGGATCCTCGGCGAAACCGTCGGCCGGGCAGAACGCGCGCACGGTGCGCGCGCAGCCGGCCACGTCGCCCGGCGCGAACAGCGCCAGCCCGAGCGCGTCGCCGCGCAGCGCGGCGATCGCCGCCAGATCCGGCCGCCATTCGCGCAAGGCGCGCGCGTCGGCGACCTCGGCCAGCCACCAGCGCGCGCCGTTGTCCCACAGCGCCGGGCGCAGCGCGCCGAGCGGCAGGCCGCGCAAGGCCGCGGCCAACCCGGCGGCGTCGGCTTCGAGCGCGACCGGCGCGGCGCGCGGCGTGCGGATCGAAACGCGCGGCCCGGTCGCGTCGTGCGCCACCTGCACCGGCAAGAGTCCGGCGGCGCACTGTTGCACCATCGTCTCGCGCCCGACCGCCACCCGCCCGGCGTCGAGCACGGCCCAGGCCGCGCCGACGCTGGGATGGCCGGCGAAATCCAGTTCGCGCACCGGAGTGAAGATGCGCGCGCGGTAATCCGCGCCCGGCTCCGGCGGCAGCAGGAACACCGTTTCCGGCAGATGCATCCAGGCCGCGAACGACTGCATCGCCGCATCGTCGAGGCCTTGCGCGTCGAACACCACCGCCAGCGGATTGCCGGCGCCGATGCGGTGGGCGAACACGTCCAGTTGCAGATAGCGGCGCAGGCTCATGCCCGGATCGTAACCGCCGCGGCGCGCGCGGTGATGTGGCTTTCGGCCTGTTGACGCGCGCGCCGGAGCCTACGCGCCGCCGCTCACGGACAACGATTGGCGCTTTTGTAATCGGTGTAGCGGTCGCGGCCGTCGTAGTAATGGATGCCGCGGCCGTCGAACTTGATCTTCTGCAAGGCGCCGTTGAGCAGTTGCTCGTGATGCAGGTGCGCGCCGAACGAGGTACCGGTGTTGCCGACCGCGCCCAGCGCCTGCCCTTGCTCGAGGCGGTCGCCGACCTTGACCGAATACGAATTCAGATGCGCGTACAGCGTGCTCCAGCCGCCGCCGTGATCGACCACCACGTACTTGCCGTAGCTGCGGTTGCCGAGGTTGCGCACCTTGCTCACCGTGCCCTTGGCCGCGGCCACGACCCGGTCGCCCTCGCCGTTGGCGCGGCTCAGGTCGACCGCCAGTTTCGGGCTGTGGTCTTCGCGGGTGTTGCCGTGCCAGACCTGCTTGCACGGGAACGGCATCTGGAACTTGGGCGCGGCGGCGACGGCGCTGGCGGACAAGACCAGGCCCAGCGCGGCGGCGGCGAAACGAACGAAACTGCGGTTCATGCGAATGCTCCTGTGACGAAAACCGAACGCCGGCGGCGCGCACGCGCCGCCGCAGAGAAAACGCCGCGAAGCGGTCTGCATCCACGAATGCAGACCGCAGCGCGACGCCCCGCCAATCGCACTACGGCCGCCTGCGGGCGGCCGCTGGGCCCCGGGGGCACGGGCCCAAGGTGCGCGGCGGGAGAAACTGTCGCCTTGTGGAAGGGCCTTCAGGCCCGATGCCTTCGTTTCAGTCCGGCGCGGACCGACAAAACTGCGCGGTCCCATGCGTGCGCATCACTTCGGCGCGCAGCAGCTCGCGATCGGACGACACCGCCACCGCGCTGACCAACGCGGCCTGCAACGCCAGCGCGCACCACAGCCCGCAGCGGCAGCGCGGCCAAGGACGCAACGAAAACCACGACATGACGAAACTCCGCGCGCCGCAACGCAGCACAAGAAAACCGGCCGGCGGCGGCACGGCCCGAACCGCGGGCGCGCACCGCCGCCACGCCGCGACCTGCGCGGCGGACCGGGGAGAGAACAAAAGCGCCGCAGCGCGACAGCGGCCGCGGCATCGCCGCCCCGTCGTGCCCGCGAACGCCGGCATCCACCAGGGCTTTACCCAAACATCGCCCTGAAGCCTCCGTATCCCCGCTTCCGCGGGGATGACGATCGGCAACAGACGCCGCGACACCCACCTACCCCGTCATGCCCGCGAACGCGGGCATCCAGGGCTTCATCCAAACGTCGCCCTGAAGTCTCTGGATCCCCGCTTTCGCGGGGATGACGCTCTGCAAGAGACGCCGCGACACCCACCTATCCCGTCATGCCCGCGAACGCGGGCATCCAGGGCTTCATCCAAACGTCGCCCTGAAGTCTCTGGATCCCCGCTTTCGCGGGGATGACGGGCTGCAACAGACGCTCAGCGCCCGTCGATCAAACGCGTAGCGATATCCGGCGAAAACGTACCCGCCGGCGTATTCGGCGCGATCCCGCAATTGCCGTCCGAATCGCCCGGCACCTTGACCCACAACAGCATCTCCGCGCCGCTGGCGGAATTCTGCGACACCGCGCCGAGCTTGCGCCCGGCCGGATTGCACCACTCGCCGTTGGAACCGTTGCCGTTGCGGCTGGTGTCGACCACGAACGGCTTGGCGTAGCCGAACTGGTTCTTCAACGCCGCGCTGACCGCCGCGCCGTAGCGGTTGGAATCGGCGGTGGTGTGGTAGTTCGACACGTTCAGCGCAAAGCCGCGGATCTCGCCGGCGGCGGCCGCGTGCAACCGCCGCGCCATTTCTTCCGCAGGCACCCAACTGGCGTTGCCGCCGTCGTGATAGACCAGCGCATTCGGCGCGCGCAGCTTGAACTCGCGCGCGGCGTACTTCAGCAGATCGGTGCGCACCGCGCGCTGGTCGGCGGGCAGACAGTCCAACTGCGCCAGCGCGTCGGGTTCGATCACCACCACCGCGCGGGTGTTGCCGATGCCGGAGGCGAAGCTGGAAATCCAGGTGCGGTACGCTTCCGGACTGCCGGCGCCGCCGCCGGAATGGCCGCCGCAGTCGCGCCCGGGAATGTTGTACGCAACCAGGATCGGCAACTTGTCGGCGCTGCGCGCGGCCTCGACGTAGCGCGACACCGCGCTGCCGATCGAGCCGCTCCAATTGCCGAACCAACGCGCCATCGGCTTGCCCGAAACCGACGCGCGGATCTTCGCCGCGCGCGCATCGCCGCCGTGGTCGCGCACCCAGATCGCCGGGTTGGAATCGGGATCGACGTAGAAGCCGCCGTTCTGGTTGGCCGCGGTAGCGCAGCCCGAAGCGAACAGCCCGGCCAGCGCCAGCGACAACGGCGCGATCGAGCGCGAGCCCGGAACAAGGCGAATACTTTGACGCATATCTCCTCCTGCAAGTGACGCGGACGTGGGGGACCGCCGCCGGCGGCGCGTTGGTTTCGCGCGCTACCTACTTTTGCTTACGACAGCCATCAGCTGCGCTTTTTTGCCGGCGCCGACCGTCGGCAAAATGCCCGGCGCCGGCGCGTCGCTCTTTTAAGCGCCTCACATTTTCGAACTTTGCTTGCGCGGCCCATCGACAGGCCGAACAACGCGTGTTAGTCGTGGACGCATGCTCCCTCCCCGGAGCATGCGTCCAACGGACTATCGACCGGCCAGCGGAACCACGAACCAGCGCGACCGAACACTCCCTCCAGAGCACGCGAACAAGTCTAGGCCGACGGCCTGTCGGCGACCTGTCGCGCGGTGCGGAAGCGGCACGAAAACCGGCGTACGGGCGCCGTTGCGTGCGCCTCGCCCGAGCCGTCGCAGCAGCGCTTTGGCCCCGTCCCCCACCGCACAACGGCGGCGCCGCGCGCGCTCGCCCAGGAGTTTTTCATGCGCATTTTGCTGGTCGAGGACAATCTCGATCTCGCCGATTCGGTGGTGCAGCACCTGCGCCGCACCGGCAACGCCGTCGACCACGAGGCCGACGGTTTGAGCGCGCTGCGCTTTCTCGAACACGAAAGCTACGATCTGGTCCTGCTCGATATCGGCCTGCCGCGCATGGACGGATTGAGCCTGCTGGCCGAGCTGCGCCGGCGCGGCGACGCCACCCCGGTGCTGATGCTGACCGAGCGCTCGGACATCGAGGACCGGATCAGCGCGCTCGACGTCGGCGCCGACGACTACATCGGCAAGCCCTTCGACTTCCGCGAACTGGCCGCGCGCTGCCGCGCCCTGACCCGGCGCCGGCAAGCCCAGGCGCAGACCTCCAGCCTGGTGCGGATCGGCCCGATGCTGATGGACAACGCCGCGCGCCGGCTGCGTTTCGAAGACCGCACGATCGACCTGCCGAACCGCGAGTACAGCCTGCTGGAAATCCTGGTCGGCCGGCTCGGGCAAGTGGTCAGCAAGGCCGAGATCACCAACCGCCTGTTCGCGCTCAGCGAGGAGGCCGGTTCGAATACGGTCGAGCTGTACGTGGCGCGGCTGCGCAAGAAGCTGCCGCAGCAGTTCCTGCGCATCGTGACCGTGCGCGGCACCGGCTATCTGGCCGAAACCTTGCGCGACTGCGCGCAGGCGCAGCCCGCGGGCGGCACGCATGAGTGAGGCCGTCGCCGCTCCCGCGCCCGCGCCCGCGCGGCCGCCGCCGTCGATCCGGCGCACCCTGCTGCTGTCGCTCGGCCTGCTGTCGCTGGTGGCGATGCTGTTGCTGTTCCTCGGCGCCGGCAACTACGGCCGGCGCGCCGCCGACCTGTCCTACGACCGCTTGCTCAACGCCTCGGCGCTGACCATCGCCGACAGTCTGGCGGTGGTCGACGGCCGGCTCGAAGCCAACATCCCCTGCGCCGCGCTGGAACTGTTGTCGGCCGCGCCCGACGACCGCGCGTTCTATCGGGTGTACTCGCCCGACGGCGGCACCCTCACCGGCTACGCCGACCTGCCGCGCCCGCCCAGACCGGTCGGCGAGCAACCGCTGTTCTTCGACGCGCCCTACCGCGGCGAAGCGGTGCGCTTCGCGGTGCTGCGCCGCGCTGCCGGCGGCGACGGCGCCGGCGTCGCGCTGGTGCAGATCGGCCAGACCCGGCGCGCGCGCGAAGCGGTCGCCGACGACATCGTCTGGCACGTCACCGGCTGGATCGCGCTGTTCACCGCGGCCACCCTGGTGCTGGCGTGGCTGGCGGTCGACCGCGCGCTGCAACCGCTGGCGCGGATCGAACAGGACTTCAGCGTGCGCACGCCGTTCGACCTGCGCCCGATCGACCGCGCGGTGCCGACCGAGCTGTCGCACGTGGTCGCCGCGCAGAACCACTTCATGTCGCGGCTGTCGACCAACATCGACGCCTTGCGCGCGTTCATCGCCGAGGCCGCGCACCAGATGCGCAATCCGCTGGCCTCGCTGCGCGCGCAGGCGCAGTTGGCCCTGCACCAGAACAATCCGCAGCAATGGCGACAGGGGCTGCAACAGATCGACCGGCACGCGGGCAAGCTCAGCCGCCTGCTCAATCAATTGCTGAGCCATGCCCACGTCACCCATCGCGCCGAGCTGCACCACTTCAAGCCGCTGCAACTGGAGACCATCGCCCGCCAGGCCCTGCACGAATCGGTGCCGCTGGCCGAGCCGCGCCCGGACGTGCGCTTCGAATGCGACGCCGGCGACACCCGCCTGCTCGGCGATGCGCTGATGCTGCGCGAGGCGATCAAGAACCTGATCGACAACGCGATCAAGCACGGCGGCGACGCGCCGGTGCGGGTGCGCCTGCAACGCGACGACGGCGATCTGGCGCTGAGCGTGGCCGACGCCGGCCCGGGCATGGACGCGGGCGAACGCGAGCGCGCGTTCGAGCGCTTCGTGCGCGGCGACCTCGCCAGCGCGCAAGGCGCCGGCCTCGGCCTGGCCATCGTCAAGCGCGTGGTCGAAAGCCACGGCGGCCGGATCGAACTGGCGCAGTCGGCGTTCGGCGGGCTGGAGGCGCGCCTGCGCCTGCCCAAGGACGCGGCATGAAAGCGCTGCGTTGCGCCGCGCTGGCCGCGCTGTTCGCGGTCGCCGCGCTGGGCATGCTGTACCTGGCGCCGGCGCAGGCGCGGCCGAAGCAGAACGAGCGCATCAGCGTGTACGCGCCGCGCCTGCCCAAACAAGCGCAGCTGGTGCTGCACGGTTCCTCCAACGCCGGGCTGATGCGCGCGCTGATCCTGGATTACCAGCGCCTGCATCCAGGCGTAGAGGTGCGTTACTCGCACCTGGACACGCAGGAGCTGTACGACCGTGCCCTGCGCCCGGGCAACGCCGGCGAACGCGCCGACCTGCTGCTCAGCGCCAGCACCGACCTGCAGACCAAACTCGTCAACGACGGCTACGCCCGCGCCCACCGCTCGCCGCAAGGCCAGGCGCTGCCGGCGGCCGCGCGCTGGCGCGACGAAATCTTCGCCTACGGCTACGAGCCGGTGGCGATGGTCTACCACAGCGGCCGGCTCGACCCGGCGCAGGCGCCGCGCGACCGCGACGGCCTGCTGCGCCTGCTGCGCCGCGCCGATCGGCCGCTGCTGGGCCGCGTCGCCGTGCAAGACCCGCGCGACAGCGCCGTGGCCTATTTCATCGCCACCCAGGACGCCAAACTGCTCGGCCCCGGCGCCGCGCCGCTGCTGGCCGAATTCGGCGCCCAACGCGCGCAGCCGTACAAGCGCATGGACGCCCTGCTCGACCGCCTCGGCGACGGCGAACTGAGCCTGGCCTACGGCGTGTTCGGCTCCTACGCCCTGCAACGCATCGAACGCGGCGCGCCGCTGCGACTGGTGTTGCCGCGCGATCATCTGCTGCTGGTCGCGCGCACCGCGCTGATCCCGCGCGATGCCCCGCACGCCGACGAAGCGCGCCGTTTCCTCGACCATCTGTTGTCGCCGCGCGGCCAGACGATCCTCGCGCGCGAGGCTTATCTGATCCCCGCATTGGCCGACATCGCGCCGCCGCAGGCCTATCGCGGCCTGCTCGGCGCGGTGGCCAATCCGCGCCGGGTGCCGTTGGGGCTCGGCTTGCTGGTGTATCTGGACGCGACCCGGCGGCGGAATTTCCTGCGCGACTGGAACGCGGCGCTGGGCGCGGACGCACCGCCGTCGCGAGCCGCGACATACTGAGCCCCTGCAGCTGCGCACCCGATCGCAAGCAGCGCATCGATGCGGGCCGGCGACCGCCAACGAATCCGCCGACGCGCCATCGGCAGCGAGTCGGCATCGCCGAAACCGATGCGATAAATCCTGCGGAACTTCGAGCGGCGTTCGAAGATGTTCACGTGAGCTCGTCGCAAGTCACGCGAAGTACGTCCAACTCCGCGGCGTCGTCGGCTTCCTTGCGCTTCGACACACATTCGACCGTCATCGCTGCATCGCCTTGCTTGCTGGCGCGGATTTTCGCCGTGTAGCTTGCGGCTGTCGGCGGCAAGAACGCTACCGACGTTCCGCACACATGCGCTCGCGGAAATCCATGCAGGCAAGGAGTTTTCATGAACAAGCTGACACGTCTCGTCGCCGCTACCGCTCTCGTTCTCGGCACCACCTCCGCCTTCGCAAACGGCGGCGATCTGTCGCTGAGCCGTTCCGCGATCAGCCCCAGCCAGACCGCTCTGGACATCGACCAGATCGACGGCCTGGACTCGATCGCGTTCAGCAAGTCGCAGCAACAGCAGCAACAGCAGCAGCAGCAACAGCAGAACAAGCTCAACTCCAACATCGGTTCTGCCGCCTATACGGTGTCCTCGCAGGGCTTCATCGTCTGAATTTGGCGGCGACTGCGGCTCCGTTCAATCGCGGAGCCGCAGTTTTCCGCCGCGGCGATGCGCGCAGCCTCGCAAGCCCGCAGGAGAACGGCCGTGCTGCAATTGATCTACACCCTGACGGGCGACGACGCCCATCCCCCGATCCTCGACGGCCAGATCAAGGCCTTTCTCGGCAAACTCGCCGATCGGCTGGAAAACGCGATATGGCTGGGCCGGCTGCGCGGACGCGCCGGCGCTGTCGAACTGTATCGCCGCTACTGCGCGCTGGATGCGCAGGCCCGCGCGTCGACGCTGCTTTCGCCTCAGGGATACAGCGCGGTGAATGCCTTGTCCCACAGCACCAGCGACGAGAACTTCGAGGCCGCTACCGCGCTTTTCAGCCAGGCCGCCGGGGCGACGGACAGCGTCGAAGACGCCTGGATCCATCAGGCGGCGGGGACGCTCAACGTGGACCTCGGCAGCGGCTTCTGCCGTCGTACGGACCCCACCAGCCCGGTGTTCTTCGGCGAATTCGATCCGCACAGCGACGCCGAGTCCGCGCTCGTACTCGCCAAGCTTTCCTCCGCCTACCTCGGGATCGAAAGGGCCTCGCCCACGTTCGCAAAACTGATCCGCAACAACACGCGCCTGGTCCTGGTGAGGAAGAACGCCGGACTGGTTCCGGCCTCCGAACAGGTCGACACCGAACTGGGCGGAATCCGCCTGCGCAATGTGCATCAGGACGATTACACCCATGGCCAGCTCATGGACGACCTGATCCACGAGAGCGTGCACAACTATCTGGCCACGTTCGAATACATCCATTACCCGTTCCTGATCCACGGCGGGAGCAACGACGCCAATGCGCGCCCGGTCTCGCCGTGGTCGATGCGGCCGATCCGCGCGCTTCCGTTCGTGCACGCGGCGTTCGTCTATTTCGCGATCCTGAATTTCGCGCAACGAAGGCTGCGGCAAGGCATCGACGACCCCGACGAACGCGCGGAAGCCGTGCGCTGCCGCAATCGCTATGCGTCGGGTTTTCTCGTACCGGGCAGCCTTTCGGACAAGGTTCGCGAGGCCGCCGACGTCGATCCGCGCGCATTGCAGATGCTCGACTGGATGCAGCGTCTCGTCGCCAGCCAGTTCGAGCCCGGCCTGCAGCGCGACGCCGACGAACCGGCTCTGGCCGCCGCTGTCCCATAACCCGCTTCAGCATTTTTCGGAGACACCGCATGAACTTGTTCCGATACTTCCGCGCCCGCCGCGCGTGCTTGCTGGCGTTCGCACTTGCCGTCGCCGGCGCTCCCGCGCTGGCCGGATCCAGCGGAAGCGCCACGATCCACAGCAGTCAAGGTTCGCTCGAACTGCACAGCTCCGGCAACGGCGTGTATGTCGCCGTGTCCAAACCCAGTTCCTACTGGTCCTACGCGAGCGGCGACCAGATCGCCAGCGTAGCCGGCCGGCCGGTACGCACGCCCGAGGACATCTTCAGCATCTTGCGCGCCACCTCGGCCAGCACCGTCGACAGCGTGGTGTCGCGTTCCGGCACGACCCTCAGCGTGACCCTCAAGGTCTACAACTACCGCAGTTCGATGCCCCCGGCGCCACCGCCGCCGCCCCCGCCGCCGGGCGCCTGACCCGGCCCCACCGCGACTTTCCGCGCACAGGAGCGCACGCCTTGAACATCGTGATCGTGAAAGACGACGCCATTCCGGAAGCCCTGGAAGAACTGCTGCCGGCGCACAGCCACGGCGGCCGCTATCGCGTGGTCTTGCTGAGCCGGTTCATCGCCATGCACGGGCTGCAGTTCGACGAAGCCTCGGGCCGCTTCCTCGGCGCGGGCGGCGACGGCGGCGAGGCGCTCGCCGATGTCGATCTCGTGGTCGACCGGGTCGTGGAAGTCAGCCGGCAAACTTGCGTCGCCGTCGCCGGCGCCGGAATTCAACCGCCGGCCCGCGGCCAGTTGCTGCAGGCCTATCAGTCGCTGCTCGCGCGCTATCGCCGCCCGCGCGCGGGCGGCGAATGCTACAGCACCGTCGGCACCTTGGTTCCGTTGTTCGCTCAGTGGGCGATCGTGCGGCGCATGCTGCCGTGGCTGCGGGTACCCGAGTACAAGTACGGATACGGCCCGGAGCCCGTCGACGCCGGCGATTTCCTTCGGCCGATCTACAAGACGCCGTTCGATTTTTACGACTGGCGGCCGAATCGGGCGCCGGAGGGCATCCCCAACGACAGGTTCGTCGTGGAGCGGCCGGCCGGCGATCCAACGCTGACGTTCTTCTGCGGGCATCGCGCCGCCACCCGCGCGCTGACCGACAGCGACCGCATCGATGCGTCGATGGCCCTGCGGCTGGCCGACGCGACCACGCTGCTCGCGGACCGTTTCGGCGCCTGGATGGGCGAGGTGCTGTGGTTCGTCGACGGCGACTCGATCGTCTTCGCCGCGTTCTCGCATCGCCTCGACGCCGGCAAGCGCTTTCCCGAGCTTTTCGCCATGTTCGAGCAAGCGATAGCCGATCGCATCGCGTTGGAATCCGGCGCCGCCTGATCCGGCAGGCCCAATGGCGAACATCCGCGCCGACGCCCGCTGAAGCGGTTCGTTCGCCGACGCGCTGGCGCGAGGCCAAGCGCGTGGCCTTTCACCGGCGGTTTTCCGTGGGCGGCTTTCCGGCCCGGCGCTTTCCGCCCGGTTCGCTGCGATTTCGAACGAAAGCGCCGGGTCCGAAGGCTCCGCCTCGGCAGGGAGCCCGCGACGGATTCAGGCAGGCTGCTCCTGCTCGCCGACCACCACCACCACACGATCCGGCGCCACCGGATCGTTGGTGAACACCCGCACCAGCGACCGCGTCCTGCGGGTGACGACGGACGCGTACACCTCGAGCAATACCGAGCAGACCACCACGGCCCGATTCGGCGTGCGGATGAAATGGCGGCAGATCAGATCGCCGGGCCGCGCGACCAGCTCGTCCGTGACCAGCAGGCGCGTCGTCAGCCCGTTGGCGCTGGCGTTGCGGACCGCGATGCAGGTCTCGCTGACCTGGATCGGACCTTTGCCGGTCAACGCAGGAAGACCCAGCGCACCCGAATCGCATACCAACAGAACGGGGTTGAACTCGGTCACCCGGACGAAGACCCTCATGTTTTCGAACAGGCGCCGCTTGAAGGATCAGCATCTGAGCATCCATTCAAAAACCTGACTAGAGATAGCGATCAAGTTGGCTGAACTAGTCAGCTAACGGCGGAGATGCAGTGCTGGACGACCTCGACCGAAGCAGGAAATCTGGCTGAACCAGTCAGCTAAAAGCCGCGACGCAATCCAGTTTTTGGCATGGCCGATGCGCGCGATCGCGGCGCGCATCGACGAGCCGCCGCAAACGAAACCGCGCCGATCCGGCGCGGCCTGCACCGCACGGCATCGGCGCGAGATGCGGTTCGCGCCGATGCGGGCGCCCTCGGCTCAGCGCCGCGGCTCGAGCGCGGACGTACCGAAGATCAACTGCTGCGCCATCGGCCGGCCGATGAAACGCTGCGGGAAGATCGGCTGCGGCGCGCTGGCCGCGTTCAAGCGCTCCAGCTGATCCGCGCTCAGACGCACGCCGAGCGCGCCGAGATTGTCCTCGGCCTGGCTCAGGGTGCGCGCGCCGATGATCGGCGAGACCACCGCCGGATGAGTCAGCGTCCAGGCGATGGCGACCTGCGAGCGCGATACGCCGAGCTCGTCGGCGACCTCGCCGACGACTTCGGCGATGTCGAGCGAGCGCTGGTTGAGGTGGCCGATCGATGCGATCACGCCCTTGCGGTCGCTGGCGATGTCGGCGCTGTTGTCGTCGGACAGGTCGCTGCGGCTGTACTTGCCGGTCAGGATGCCGCCGCCCAGCGGCGACCACGGCAGCACGCCGAGGCCCAGCGCCTGCGCCATCGGCAGCAGCTCGTGCTCGACGCTGCGTTCGAGCAGACTGTACTCGATCTGCAGCGCGACCAGCGGCGACCAGCCGCGCAGGTCGGCTAGGGTCTGCAGTTCGGCCACGCGCCAGGCCGGCGTGTTGCAGATGCCCAGATACAGGACCTTGCCGGCGCGGACCAGATCGTCGAGCGCGCGCATGACCTCGTCCGGGCGCGTGGTGAAGTCCCAGGCGTGCAGGTACATCAGGTCGATGCGGTCGGTGTCGAGCTGGCGCAGGCTGGTTTCCGCCGAACGCACCAGGTTGTAGCGGTGGTTGCCGCCGGAATTGATGTTCGAGGCATCGCGCGCCATGGTGAACTTGGTTGCCAGCACGATGCGCTCGCGCCGGTCCTTCATCAGCCGGCCGAGAATCCGCTCGGACGCGCCGTCGGTGTAGTTGACCGAGGTGTCGACGAAGTTGCCGCCGCGGTCGAGATAGGCGTCGAAGATGCGCTTGGCCTCGGCTTCGTCGGCGCCCCAGCCCCATTCGGAGCCGAAGGTCATGGTGCCGAGCGACAGCGGCGAAACGCGCAGCCCGGAGCGGCCGAGCAAACGGTAGTGATCGAGCGAAGCGGGAGCGGTCATGAGCGTGGTTCCGAAGATCGACGGGGCTGCCGTGGGCGACGCGGAGCGTCGGCTGGCGAGGTCGCCGGCAGCGGCGAAGGTCGTCCTTCGCCTGGGTCCATTGTTCGGATCCGGCGGAAACGCCGGTAGCCGGCTTTTACGCGATCCTTGCACGATCGTCCGGCCGCGTCGGATGATGCCCTCCCCGACCGGAACCGCGCCCATGCCCCGCCCCGAGCCGTTACGAGACGCCATAGCGCGGCACGCGCCGCGCGACGGCACGTTCGATTGCGCGATCGCGGGCGCGAAGCTGATCCGCTGCTCCGCGCCGACGATGCCGATGCCGGTCATCTACGAGCCGACCGTCTGTTTCGTCGCCCAGGGGCGCAAGCGCGCGAGCCTCGGCGAGAGCGTGCTGCATTACGACCCGGCGAATTACCTGCTGGCCTCGGTCGGGCTGCCGGTCATGGGGTCGGTGGTCGAAGCGAGCGCGGCGCATCCCTATCTGTGCCTGCAACTCGATCTCGATCCGGCCGTGCTCGCCGAGCTGGCGTTGAAGTTTCCCCGCACCGCCGCCGCTGACTCCGTCGCGTCCGGCCTGACGCTCGGCCGTACCACGCCGGCCTTGCTCGACGCCGCGACCCGGCTGGTGTCGCTGCTGGACACGCCGGACGACATCGAAGCGCTGGGCCCGCTGGCGACCCGCGAAATCCTCTACCGGCTGCTGACCGGCCCCAGCGGCGGCGTCATCCGCGCGATGACCCAGGCCGACAGCCGCCAAGGCCAGATCGCCCGCGCGATCCTGTGGCTCCGCGCCAACTTCACCCAGGTCTGCCGCATCGACGAGGTCGCGCGCGTCGCCGGCATGAGCCGCTCGGCGTTCCATGAGCACTTCAAGGCCGTGACCGCGATGAGCCCGCTGGAATTCCGCACCCAACTCAGGATGCAGGAATCGCGCCGCTTGATGGTGGCCGACGGGCTCGACGCGGCCAGCGCCGGTTATCAGGTCGGCTACGACAGCCCTTCGCAGTTCAGTCGCGACTATTCGCGCCTGTTCGGTTCGCCGCCGGCGCAGGACGCCAGGCGTTTGCGCGCGGTGGGCGATTGAGCGCGCCCTGCGACCCGCAGTAAGCGCCTTCGCGCCGGCGAGCTTCGAACCGATACGCTAAGCGGCTCGTGCGGCAGCCGAAACGATATCCAGCGCGACCGCCTCGGCCGTGCGGATGCCGTCGACGCCGGCCGACAGGATGCCGCCCGCGTAACCGGCGCCCTCGCCGGCCGGAAACAGGCCGCGCGTGTTCAAGCTGTGGCCGTCGTCGCCGCGGGTGATGCGCACCGGCGAGGACGTGCGGGTCTCCACGCCGGTCAAGATCGCGTCGCGCATCGCGAAGCCGCGGATCTGCTTCTCGAACGCCGGCAGCGCTTCGCGGATCGCCGCGATCGCGTACTCGGGCAGCGACGGCGCCAGATCGCCGAGGCGCACGCCGGGCTTGTACGACGGCAGCACCGCGCCGAATTCGCTCGATGCCTGGCCCTTGAGGAAATCGCCGACCAACTGCCCCGGCGCTTCGTACTCGCCGCCGCCGAGTTCGAACGCGCGCGCTTCCCAGTGCCGTTGCAGCTCGATGCCGGCCAGCGGGCCCTCGCCGTACGGCGCGAAATCCTCCGGGGTGATGCCGCAGACGATCGCCGCGTTGGCGTTGCGCTCGTTGCGCGAGTACTGGCTCATGCCGTTGGTGACCACGCGCCCGGGCTCGCTGGCCGCGGCGACCACGGTGCCGCCCGGGCACATGCAGAAGCTGTAGACCGAGCGGCCGTTGCGGCAATGGTGCACGAGCTTGTAATCGGCGGCGCCGAGCAGGGGATGCCCGGCCTGCGGGCCGAAGCGGGCAGTATCGATCAACGACTGCGGGTGTTCGATGCGGAAACCGATCGAGAACGGTTTGGCTTCGACGAACACGCCGCGCGCATGCAGCATCGCAAAGGTGTCGCGGGCGCTGTGGCCCAGCGCCATGACCACGTGGTCGGCGCGCAACTGTTCGCCGCCTTCGAGCGTCACACCGCGCACGTGGCGCACGCCGGCGCTGTCGGTCTCGACCAGCAGATCGTCGACGCGGTGGCTGAAGCGGATTTCGCCGCCCAGCGATTCGATCGTCGCGCGCATCTGCTCGACCATCGACACCAGCCGGAACGTTCCGATGTGCGGCTTGCTGACGTAGGCGATCTCCTCCGGCGCGCCGGCCCGGACGAACTCGTCGATCACCTTGCGCCCGTAGTGCTTCGGGTCGCTGATCTGGCTCCACAGCTTGCCGTCGGAGAACGTGCCCGCGCCGCCTTCGCCGAACTGCACGTTGGATTCGGGGTTCAGCGTCTTCTTGCGCCACAGGCCCCAGGTGTCCTTGGTCCGCTCGCGCACGGCCTTGCCGCGCTCCAGCACGATCGGCCGGAAGCCCATCTGCGCGAGCACCAGCGCCGCGAACAGGCCGCACGGGCCCATGCCGACGACGAGCGGACGCAGCGGCAGCTCCTGCGGCGCGCGCGCGACGAATTTGTAGCTCGTGTCCGGCGTGCGCATCACCTTGCCGCCGTCGCCGTCGCGCGCGAACTGGGCGGCCTCGGCGTCGAGCTGCAACCGGCGCAGGATGTCGGCTTCGCGCGGGGTGTCCACGTCGACCGAATAGATCAGCACGATCGCGCCGCGCCGGCGCGCGTCGTAGCTGCGCTTGGCGACGGTGTAACCGGCCAGTTCGTCGTCGGCGATGCCGAGCCGCGCCACGATCGCTTCGCGCAGCGCCGCCTCGGGGTGGTCCAGCGGCAGCTTGAGGTCGGTCAGTCGAAGCATGCGGTACATCCGATGGCGCGGGTTCGGCGCCGTTACTAGAGAAATAGGGGGGCGCAGCGGGCGCGCCCGGTCATTGTATAAGTTTCGCCCGGCCGGGCCGAATGTCCCCGGGCGCAGGAAAACCGGGCCCGGGCTGCGGCATAGTCGGCGCTTGCGCCCCACCGGCCCGGCCGGCCGCACTCACAGCGAAGGAAACCACCGATGCCGCACGCTCATCCCCACGTGGACCGAAAGAACTACGCCGCGCTTCCCGACGCGGTGGGCCCCTACTCCCACGCGGTCAAGCACGGGCAAACGCTTTACCTTTCCGGATTCACCGCATTCGGCACCGCCGCCCAGGGCAGCAGCCTGGCGGAACAGGCCGACGCCGTTTTCGATCAGATCGAAGCCGTGGCCGCAGCCGAGGGCGTGGGTATGCGCTCGCTGCTCAAAGTCACCGTGTTCATCACCGATATCGGCCAGATAGCGCAGCTCCGGCCCGTATTGTTGCGTCGCTACGACGGAAATCTTCCGGCCAGCAGCCTCGTCGAGGTTTCGAAACTGTTTTCGCCGGAACTGAACATCGAGATCGAGGCCATTTTCGCGGTCTGAATCGGCGGCGCTTCGGACGCGACGGCCGGCGGAAGATCGCCAGCGGGCTTTACGCCTGGCATCCCGCGAGCCCCAAGGTCGGCCTGAGCGTCGGCGCCCGTCGCGTCGGCCGGTTCGATCAGGCCGAGAGAATCGCGATCCGGTTGCCTTCGCTGTCCTCGATCTCGGCCACGAACTGGACCGCGTCGACCGGCGTCTTCGGAAACAGCACCTTGCCGCCTTGGATTACGGCTTTTTCCAGCACCGGCTCGATGTCGGCGACGCTGAAATAGACGATCGCCCCGTTCTTCGTCGGCACGTAGACCTCGCCCTGGGCCAGCGCCCCGCTGGCGCCGTCGCTGCCTTCCTGAAACGGGAAATGGGCCATCCTGCTGCCGTGGACCGTCACCACGTCGCCGAAGCGCACGTCGAAGACGAGCGCATAGAAGCGCATCGCTCGGTCGAGATCGGCTACGGGTATTTCCACATGCGCTATCAGGTTCACGGGTCGGTCGCTGCTCGGGGCCGGGGCCATGTTATCGCTCCGCAGCGGGTCGCCAAGCGCAGGCGCGCGACGCTGCGACCACACCAGCTTGCGCAGCCTGCGCCGTGGAAGCTGTTGCGGCTCGCGCCGCCGGTGTTTTCCGGCGGCGCAACGAACCTTACAACTGCGACTTGTCGGTGACGAACACCGGCAGCGGCACCTCCAGCGCTTCGTCCTTCACCGCCCGGCCGGCCAGGAAATCGGCGATGTTCTCGGCGATGCGCGGATGGCCGAGCCACAGTTCGTTGTCGTGGCTGGCGCCGCGAACCAGCAGTTCCTGGCCCTTGCTGAAGCCTGGCAGCAAGGCCTGCGCATTGGCTCGCGGCGTGCGGCCGTCGAGGGAGCCGCTGACGAACAGCACCGGCACCTCGCTGCGCAGCGGCGCGCGGAACGCGTCGCCCAGATCGACCAAGCCGAGGCCGTCGGCGAGCTGCGGGAACGGAAAGTTCAACGCGTCGCCGAACAGGCTTTCGCGCGCCTGCGCCTCGACCAGGGCGCGGCGTTGCGGGCTCTGGCCGGAGGCCACGTCCATCGCCAGCGGCATCGCGCGGAATCCGCCGAGGCTCTCGCGCATCATCAGGACGAAGCCGGCCAGCAGGCTGTAGTCGCCGGCTTCGGCCTCGCGCAACATCAGCGGCAGCATCCGCTGGGTGGAGCGCCGCCCGAGCGCATTGGCGATGGCGATCTGCGCGTCGTATTCGCCGATGACGACTTTCCTTCCGTCGTGCATGGAACTGCGGCCTTCGCGCGGCTGACGGCGCAGCGCTTCCAGCACGCGCCGGGCCGATCCCTGCAGATCGTCGAAGCCGTCCTTCCTGGCGACGACGGCCAGATCCGCCAGCAAGGCGTCCGCCGCCAGCGGCAGCTTGATCGTGTCGTCGGGCCCCTCGCTGCCCATCAGCACCACGCGGTCGAGACTCGATCCATGTCGGCGCACCGTGGCCAACGCCAGATGGGTGCCGTAGCTCATGCCCCACAGGCTCAGGCGCTTGAGGCCCATCGCGCGCCGCAGGTCTTCGATGTCGTCGGCGCTCTCGGCCGTGGTGTAGGCGGCCAGGTCGACGCCGCTCTTGCGCCATTCGGCGATGCACGCGGCGGCGGTCGTGCGCAGTGCGGCCAGCGCGGCCTCGCGCTGCAACGGCTGGGCGTCGTCGAAGCGATGCGACTGCGAGCATTCCGGCGGCATCTGCGAAAAGTCGGTGCCGCGCTGGTCGAGCAGCAGCACGTCGGTCTCGCGGCGGACGCGGTCGAACACCGGCCAGCGCGGCCCGAGCGCGGTCCCGAAACCGGAGCCGCCCGGGCCGCCGGCCAGATAGACCACCGGCGCCGTGCGGCCGTCGCCGCCGGTCGCCGGCAGGCGCACCACGCGCAGGCGGATGCGCGGCCCATCGGGCTCGCTGTGCTTGCGCGGCACCTCCAGGAACGCTTCCTCGGTCGCGATGGTGCCGTTGCCCTTGGTTTCCATCGCATAGGGCTTGAACGCCAGCGGCGCGGGCGCTTCGCGGGCCAGTGCCGGCGCCGCGCAGGCCAGTGCGATGCACAGCGCCGCCAAACGCGCGACCCGATGCCGGGAGCGACCGCGATGGCCGGGAACGAAAAGCGATGGGTTGGACATGGCGAACTCCGGTTGGGCGGGATCTGGACGCGGATGAGGCGTTCGCATCGTTCGAAGGAACGAAGCCGCCTCGCCGCGAAGCCAGCATCCGCTGCGACCGACGGGCCCGGCCGCGCCCGTCCGCCGAACAGCTCCAAACGGCGGTCCAGCGTCTCCGCCGGGCCGATAAGATGGACGCATGCAGATTCCGCGCACCTTCGCCGTACTCGCCGTCTTGCTCGCCGCCGTCGCCGCGTGGCTGGCGGCGGCGACGCCCGACATGACCAAGGTGCAGGTAATGACCGGAGAAATGGCGCCGGCGACGATGCCGGCGTCCGGCAGGCTGCCGCAGCGCCCGCCGGCCGGCGCGGACTGGCGCCCGCTCGATCAGCGCGTCCTCGCGGGCTGGCGCGATCCTTATTGGCTGCGCTGGCGCTCGACAGCACCCGCGGCGGCCGACGATGCCGGCCGCGCGCTGCGTCTTTCGCTGCGCGGCGCCAGCCGGCTCTATTGGAACGGGCAGCCCCTGGCGGGCAACGGCCTCGTCGGCCGAACCGCAGCGCAGGAACAGCCCGGCCGCATCGACATCGTCCGCGTGTTGCCGCCGTCCGCGGCCGGCGGGACGGACGAACTGCTCGTGCTCGCTTCCAGCCTCCATCAGAACCTGCCCCTGCACAGCGCGGATGCCTTCGCCATCGTGGCGCCGGCGGAACTGCTTTACCGCGACGTCATGCGTCCTTGGCTGATCGCCGCCTTCGCCACGGGCGCGCTCGCGACGGCGTGCCTGTATTTCCTGGCGGTCCAGCGCGGCCGTCCGCGCAAGCCCGGCGCTCGTTCGCTGCTCGCGCTGTGCGCGGTCGGACTCGCGCTGCCGATGATCGAAGCCTGGCGTCCGCTGCTGGGCTACGCCTATCCATGGCACGGGCAGCGCCTGCTGATGCTGCTGGCGCTGCACACCGCGGCGGCGGCGCTGCTGCCGGCCTACCTCGCGCGTCGCTTCGGCGTTGCCGTGCCCGCCGGCGTGCGCATCGTCTACCTGTCGGCGCTGGTGGCGCTCGCGGCGTTCCTGCCCGGCTTCGATACGCGCTCCGCAGCGGTGCTGTTGCTGAGCCTGCTCGCCTCGGCGGGCCTGTTGCTGCGCGTGCGCGATGCGCAAGAGGAACGCGGGCCGATCCTGGCCTTGCTGCTCGCCGGCTCCGCGGCGCTGGCATTCGCGCCCGGCGCCTTCCTCGATGGCCCGTATTTCCTGCTGCTGGCGGTATTGATGGGCTTCCTGCTGCTGCGCCACGCGGCGCACCTGCGCGCGCTGGACCGCCACAACGCGAGCCTGCGCGAAGAACGCGCGCAGCTCTCCCTGCAGCTGTTGCAACGCGGCATCCATCCGCACTGGCTCATGAACACCCTGACCTGCCTGCAGGAGCTGATCGAGCAGGCGCCGCCGCGCGCGAGCCGGCTGGTCGAGTCCCTGGCCGAACAGTTCGACCGCCTGCGCGACAGCAGCACCCGCCAGAGCGTTCCGCTGGAGGACGAACTGGCGCTGTGCCGCAGCCACCTCGACATCGTCGGTCTGGCTTCGGATCAGCGCATCGCGCTGGAGGTCGACGCCGACGACACCCGGCTGTCGCTGCCGCCCGGCATCCTGCATGCCCAGATCGAGAACGCGTTGACCCATGCCGGCGCCGGCGCCTGCGCGCAGCGCCCGTTCCGGCTGCGCGTACACCGCCTGCGCGACCGCTGGATCGTGGAATTGCGCAGCGCCTGCGGCTCGGCGCCGCACCGCGGCCGCGGCACCGGCACGCGCTACATCGAGGCGAGTCTGGCTTCCGCCTATCCGAACGGCTGGCGTTTCGACCAGGGCATCGACGGCGCCGATTGGTGCGGACGGATCGAACTGACATGCGCATCCTGATCGTCGAGGACGAACCGCTGGTGCGCCAGCGCCTGTTGCGCCTGAGCGCGGAGCTGGCCGGCACGCGTGCGCGTTTCGACGCGGTCGCGGACCTGGAATCGGCCGGCGACCGGCTTCAACGCAGCGTCTACGACGGCCTGTTGCTGGACCTGAACCTCGAAGGCGAGGACGGATTCGAACTGCTGCGGCGCGCGGTGGCCGGACGCTACCACTGCGTCGTGGTCTCGGCCCATCGCGAACGCGCGTTGCAGGCCTTCGAGCATGGCGTGCTGGATTTCGTGCCCAAGCCGTTCTCGCGCGAACGCCTCGGCGAGGCGCTCGAACGCCTGCTCGATGTCGGCCGTTACCGCTCCGGCCGCGCGCGCTATCTCGGCATCTGGCGCGCCCAAGGCACGGCGCTGGTCGAACTGGCCGACGTGGTGTGGATACGCGCCGACGGCGACTACAGCGAACTGCGCATGCGCGACGGCCGCAGCGAACTGCACGACAAATCCCTGGCCGGCCTGACCTCCCTGCTGCCGCCGGATTTCGTCCGCTGCCATCGCTCCTACCTGGTCAACCTGCGCCATATCCGCACCCTGCATGCCGGCTCGGGCAGCCGCTACTGGCTGGTGCTCGGCGACGGCGGAGAGTTGCCGGTGGGCCGCGCCTACGTTGAGGGGCTGCGACGCGAACTCGGGCTCGAATGAGCGCGCTGCGGGCCCTGGCTGCGAACGGGTCTTGAAACATACCGGCGGCGCTCAATCGTCGCTCGCCAGCAGCCGCGCGCGGCGACGGCGCCGCTGATGTTCCAGCCGCGTCTGGCAGCGCTGCGAGTATTCGATCACTTGCCGCGACAGTTCCGGCCCGAACGCTTGCTCCACCGCCAGCGCCGACCAGATTCCGCGTTCCAGCCAGCGGCTGTAGCGATGATGCAGATGCAGCCATTTGCCGAAGCGCTCCCGCGGCAGTTGCATCCAGTGGCGGCGCCCGGTCATCACGGTCAATGCGGCTTCGACGAAAATCCGGTTGGCGTCGTGCTGGTTCGGGCGCAGACGGACCATCGGCCGAGCCGCCCGCAGGAACTGCGCCCATTCCTCGTCGTTCAGACGGACGAATCCCGATTCGTCCACCGGCGCCGACGGGCGCGTTTCGATCGCGGACGATGCCATCGGCGCCTCGTCCTTCGATGGTTGGGCCGCCGGCTGCGGACGGTCCGCGCCTTGCATCGATACGGGCGCGCCGAAATCCGCTTGCGTTTCAGTTGCACGGTTCATGCCGATTTCCGTAGGGACTGTCGTACTGCGGCGACGCCGGAACGGCGAGCGCCGCCACATCCAGGCGCGCGCCGTCCTGAGCGCGCATGCCCATGGCTCTTGCGTAAACACCCGCGATCCGCGGCCACAGCGCTACGCCCGAATTCGCTTCGGGCGCAGGCGGATCCTCGACGTTGCGCGCATCGGTGCGCCGTCGGCGGTCGGGGGCGAATCGAACGCGCATACGCCGCATCGGGCACGCACGCGCGACATTCGGTCCGCTATAGATCTAAACGCATGTGACGCGCGTCGCCCTACGTCTCGCGCATCTCCAACGAAAGTTACATTTGCATCCCTTGGCGCGTTGCGATGGTTCGACGACTGCTATGCGGCACAAGCGGCGTACTGCCCGCCAGTAGCGCTGCGATCAACCTCACAACGAACGCATGCGGCGCCTGGCCGACGGCCTCACCGATCAAGCGGTGAAAAGCGCCTTGAAGTCGGTGAACGAGCTGGCACAAAGGCTGCATCGACGGCGTCGATCAGCGCGCCGACAGGATCGGCGCGATGAACCCGGCGCCGACCGTTCCCCAGCCCGTCAGAGACCTTCGCTGGGCCTGAGCGCCAATAGTCTCTCGAGAAACTATCGGACTGGCCCGCGAGACCGCTATCGCTACGCGGCGCCGCGCAAGCGCCGGCCGACAAGTTCACGCTGCCGATGCCGATGCCGAAGGCCGCTCAAATCGACGGCGATCATTCCAAGCAACAAAAAAACACAAAAAACCGGCCTCGCGATGACGCCCCCTCATATCGGCGATCGAGCAAGCCGTCGCCGGATTTCTATTGCGACACACACAACACTATTGCCGATGCGCGCGAACTCACCGACGGGCAAGTGTGAGAGCTATCACGACGAGCTCGAGGATTAGAGAGTAACTAGCTTCAACAACGGAAGTGTTCGGATCGAACGCGCCGCGCCGACGACTGCCGAGCGTTGCGCGTGCGGACAGGGAGGTCGCCAGGCCTGTCTACGTCGGCCCTCATCCCGGAATTGCAGAAATTCGGCCCGGAACTCTCCTGTGCGCGCTTTGCGCGCCGACGCTTCGCCGCACGACGCATGCGCAAGAGCCCGGGAATATTCGCGGCACTCGGCGTAGTGCGAACCAAACACAGGGCGCACTGCCGCCCTGCTTCGCGGCCACGGACGGCCGCAGCGCGACAACGGACGCGTTCGTTGCCGCTACACCGCCCCCACCGGGCAGGAAGCATCGCGAGAGCGCAGGACGCGTTCGCCGATCGCTTGCCAATGGACTACCCCACCGACAATGGAGCGTGTTATGAAAACTCTGGCTGCGTTTGGTTTGGTGTTGTTGATCTCGGCTCCGCTGGCGAACACCGCGGAAGCGCAACAAACGCCATTCAAGAAATTGAACGAGAAAGCCCGTTTCATCCACGGCGAAAACCTGGTGACCCGCGCGTTGCCGGAAACCGGCGCTTCCATCGACGCGCGCCTGCTGTCGCCTCGGCAAAAGGCGGCCGGGTTGAGCACGGTCATGGTCGCGCCCGACGGCGCGCAGTATGCGGCGACGATGAATCCCGAGGACGTGGCCATCTTCGAAAAGGCCATCGCCGACCTGGAAAAGGTCGGCCGCACGCCGGCTTCGTTTGGCACGCTGCCGGTCTTGCCGGCGGCGTATCGCAACGCCTTGTACACGCCCAAGGTCGTCATCGGCAACGACGACCGCGTGCAGGTCACCAACACCGTCGTGGACCCGCACTGGCATATCGGCCGCATCGGCATCGGCTGCACCGGCACCTTGATCGGGCCGAAGCATGTGCTGACGGCGGGCCATTGCGTGTCCAACGGCTCCGGCACCTGGTATTCCGCGCTGGACTTCACCACGGCGCAGAACGGCAGCTACCAGCCCTGGGGCACGACCACATGGGCGCGCGCGCTGACCACGACCGCCTGGCACAACGGCGCCGACAGCAATTTCGACTACGGCATGATCGTGCTGAGCTCGGCGCCGCACGGCGGCTACTCGGGCTGGGGCACCTATTCCAACGGCAACTATGTGATCACCGGCTATCCGGGCGAAAAGCCCTTCGGCACGATGTGGACGCATTCGGGGTCCGTGTCGACCAGCGGTTCGTATCGGCTGTGCTACACGATCGATACCTCGGGCGGCAACAGCGGCAGCGGCATCGCCGCCGGCGGCTATGTGCGCGGCATCCACACCACCGGATCGTCCAGCCAGAACTGCGGCACACGTCTGACCAGCACGGTGTACAACACCTTGCAGGGATGGATTTCGAGCAATCCCTGAGTTCGCTGCATGGATTCGGAGCGGATCGATCCGGCGCCGATTGCCGTGAAGCGGAGCGGCATGTCCGCGACGGCGTCATGCGGTTCGACTCCGACGGTCTGCCACCGATAGACGCCAACGCACTGGATTCGATCCGAACCGGCGACACCGTGGCGCATCTCCGCGATGCGCCACGGCGTTCGACCGTCAACCAGCTTACGAGGCCAACATGAAATCCATCGCCCTGATCGCCGCGCTGACGCTGATGACCGGCTGCGGGCTCGACGGCAACCGAACGGCGCAGGCGCAAGCGCCGCTGGTCAGCGCGACGATCGCCGGCAGCGCCGAGTCTCCGGATCCGGTACTGGCCAAGGTCATGGAGCTGGAGAAGCGCGGCGTGGTCAAGGACGTGGTCGTGCAGGAATCGTTCCCGGTGCAGATTCGCCTGCGCGCGCCTAAAGAAGTCATCGAGGAGTTGAACCGCATGCCGCGTACCGGCGGGTTGCGCTGATCCGAACTCGTTGCGGCCGGGCGATCGCATATGCGCGGAGGACGCCGTCGACAGTCTTGCTGATCGGGGGGCCGGTTCTTCGCCGGCCTCCCGTTCCGCACCGACGGCCATGCGCCGGCTTCCGCATCACGCTCGAACGGTCCGATTGCATGCACGGAGCCGGTCGGCGACAGCTTCGGTCCGCGACGCGCAGGCAACTGCGCGGGACATGCACGGGTACGGTACGTCGAGCAGGAAGCCCCGGACTCAGTTCGCGCCCGCGGCCGCAGCCGCAGCGACCTTGCCGACCCAGGCTCCCGCGTCGACGACACGCTGCGGGGCCTCCTCCCGGGCGACCCGTTCGAGCATCGCGCGATTCCTGTAGCTGCCGACGACCATGACGCGCTGGCCCGGGTGGTCGCGCACGGCCTTGCGCACCTGGCTGGCCATGTAGCCCTCCCATCGGGCCTGCGCGGCCGCGAACTCCGGGCCGGCCAGCGCGAACTGGGCCGACTGCAAGCCATGGGCCATCGCCGCGGTCTTTTCGTCCTGGATTTGTCCCGGCTGCTGCCAGTAGGCCAGCAGCGCTTCGTCGGTCGCCTCGTCCAGGCGGGCCAGGACGGCGGCTCCGGCCGGGTTGCGTTGTTTGAGCGTTGCGAACGCCGCGCCTGCCTGGCCGGTAATCTCTTTATAAAGATCGCCGCCGGGCTCCATGGCGACCGTATTGACCCGCATCTGGGCGAGCAAGGGCCAGATCACCGCCGGATATTCCGGCCGCCCCGGGGTCGGCTTTTTCTCCGCCAGTTCGTCGGGCCGGACCTCCAACACCAGGACGTCCGGGCGGAAGTCGGCGATCGCCGAGCGCAGTCGCTCATAACCGAAGGCCGGCTCGCGATCGTGCAGACCGTGCAGGGCGCCGACGACCACGACCCGGTCGTCGGCGTCGAACGCCTTGATCGAGCCGATCGCCAGCAACTGGAGGGGGAGAGCGAACAGCAAGGCGGAGTACATGTTGCGCACGGCGGAGCACCTCGTTCCAGGACCTGGAGGCACGCTAAGCCGGGGCCGCCCGCAGCGGCCAGCGCAATTCTGCGAGCGGGACCGCCCGGTCGGCGAGCGGGCTCAGCGGGCGCGGAAGCTCGCGAGGTTGTCCCGGTAGCGCCGGCTCAGGCGCAAGGTGTGGCCGCCCTGCAGGACCACATTGGCGTCGCCCCGGCCCAGGTTGCGGATCTCGCTGATCCGGTCCAGGCGCACGATCGCGCCGCGATGGATGCGTGCGAAGCCGGCCGGGAGCTCGTCGGTCAGCGCGGCGAGCGACCGGTCCATGAGCAGGCTGCGGCCGCCGGCGTGCACCTCGGCGTAGTCGCCGGCGGCGGCGATCCAATCGATCTCCTGAAAGCGGACCAGGCGCGAGCCGGCGCCGACGCGTATCCACAGCCCTTCGCTTTCGGGCCGTTCCGGCGCCGCTTCGGCGGCTTCGGCGACGTCGACAGCGTCGGGGCGCTGGCGCAGGTGCCGACGGATCAGCACGGCGATTATCAAGGCGGCATAGGCGAAGGCGGCCTTGTCGAAGTTGGCCAATACCACCGGCCCTACCATCGCCAACGGGTTCGCCAGCCCCGACCCGTAAACGGGCCAGAAAACCGCGACGAACAACGCGACGTGCAGTGCGCTGGCCACCAAGTATCCAAACACGGCGATGGCCGACTGCAGGCCCTTGTTCAAACCGCTTGCGAACAAGCGTTCGGCTGCGGCCATGATCGCCGGCGCCAGCACCGCCCACACCGAGAAGATCGCCGCGGTGTACCCCAGCGTGCCCCACCAATCCTGGGGACGGCCCCGGTAGGCGGCGAAAGCCTGCCCTTGAGCGGCGCTGACCAGGCTCACCAAGGCCCAAGCCGCCACGCCCAGCAGTATCGGGCGCACGCGGGGCGCAGGCAGGCGGGCCTGGATCCGGGTTCGAATCTTGTCCCACGCCTTGCGCATCGAAGTTCGATTCTTTCGGGTAACTCGGAGCGTAAGTCTGCTGGGTTTTGCTGCGCTTGTAACCTGCCTTTCGTTGGCAGGATCCCGTGAGACGGCGCGGAGCGGATCCGCCCGCAAGCGCAGTATCGATGCCGCCGTCTACGGCACCCGACCGGTCGTGGGCGAAGACGGAAAGCCGCCACGCCTGCTCGGCCAACGTTATACGTTGCGCACCGCCAGCCACCCTGCGCCACCCGCGCCGCCGCGTGACAGACCGATGCGATCGACGGCGCGCCCCGGAAGGCGCGCCGTCGTTTACGGCCAAGCCGAGTCAACCTGCGGCAAGCGTCACTTGTCCAACTTGTCGCGCACCTTGTCGGCGAGCTCGCCGGCCTTGGTCTGCGCCTTGCCGATGTTCTTTTCGGCGACGCCTTCGAGTTCGGTCTGGGTATCGCCGGTCATCTTGCCGATCGCTTCCTTGACCGAGCCCTTGACCTGCTTCGCCATGCCTTCGATACGGTTCTTGTCCATGTGGCACCTCGTAGTGGGGGTTAGCTCCCGGCGTCGGCGACGCCTGGGACGACGCCACTGTGCGCGTCCGCGAGTCGTTGCAACAGCGATGAATGCACCAACCCGGCTAGTGCGTTTGCGCCGTCAGGAACGGCTGCGCTTCTTCGCCCTCGCCGGCGATCCGCCGGCGCTGCCGAAGAATCCGCGTTCGCGCGCCCAGACGATGGCCTCGCTGCGGCTGTGGACGCCGAGCTTCGAGTACAGCGCAGCCACATGGTTGCGAACGGTGTTCGGCGCCAGTTCCAGGCGCGCGGCGATTTCCTTGTCGGCCAGGCCCTCGCAAATCAAACCGAGAACGTCGCGCTCGCGCGCGGTCAGCTCGCCGAGCTCGGCCGACGGAGTCGACTGTCCATTGCGGCGCACGTTGGCCAGCTTCTCGATCAGCGTCTGGCTGAACCACGAGGCGTCCTGCATCACCGTCTCGATGGCGCTCACCAGTTCCAGTTCGTTGCGCTTGCGATCGCTGATGTCCATCAGCACGAGCAGGTAGCAGTCGGCGCCCTGAATGCTCACGCTCTCGGCCGACACCAGACAGTCCAGCGCGCCGCCGTCCTTGCGCGCGATGCGGAATTCCAGATTCTGAAGCGCCGCCTGCTTGGTCAGAACGTTGCCGACCTGCAAGGCATCGGCGGTGCGTTCGAACAGGCCGGAACCGGCCAGGGTCTTGCCGATCACGTCCTCGGCGCCGTAACCGGTCGCTGCGAAAAACGCTTCGTTGGTCTCCAGGATCGCCAAGCGATCGGCGCTGCACACCAACGTGGGCACCGGCGTGAGCTTGAACGCCTTGGCGAAACGCTCCTCGCTCTGGCGCAACGCGATTTCGGCTTTGCGTCGCGGCTCCAGGTCCATGAAGGTGAACAGCATGCAGGCTTCTTCGCCTACCTCGATGGGCTGTCCGGCGACGATCACCAGCTTGCTGCCGCCGTCGGGCAGGCTGAGCTCGGCTTCCATCTGCGGGATCGTGGCGCCCTCTCCCAACCGCTGGATCGCCAATTCGCGATTCTGCGCGCCCTCCAGCACATCCAGCTCGTACACCGAACGGCCGATGACCCGGTCGCGCTCGTGGCCGGTCATCTCCAGGAAGCCCTGATTGACCTTGATGTAGCGCAAGTCGCCGAGCCGGCAAATGACTGCGGGCGAAGGATTGGCGTTGAAGGTTTTCTCGAAGCGCTGCTCCGCGCTCGCCCAGTCGGTGGCGTCGGCGAGGATCAGGACCAAACAGTCCGGTGCGCCATCGGCATCCGTCAGCACCAGGCTGCGCACGCGGTGGACCCAGCGCGCATCCGCATCCGCGACCGGAACGACTTCGACGACCACGTCGCTGAAGGCTTCGCCCGCGACGACCCGGTCGATCGGATAACTGCCTTCGCTCAGGCGATGGTGGTTGCGATAGCGCAATTCATAACGGTCGCGGTATTCGCTCACGGTCGCCCCGAGGCCTTCGATCGCCTCCACGCCATGCATCTTCAGCGCGGCGTCGTTGGCCCAGACGATGCGTTGATCGGGCTCGACGAGGATCACGCCGTCGCTGAGTCCGCGGATGATCTGCTGCAGTTGCTGTCGGTCGGTCTGGCGTTGCAGGACGGGGTCGTTCATGGCCGGTCGCAGCTGGGGGAGCGGCGATGATCGTGTAGAGGATGTGATCGCCGGATGAGACGAATGCACCAGATCCAGTAGTGCATTTGAAAGACGCCCAGACGCATTCGCGTGCGCAGACTGGATCCAGGACAACGGCCGCTCGGCGAAACCCGCCAAGCGCTATCCGGTGGATGGACACCGCACAGCGCCGTCGAGCCGTTCGAACCTGCCCCCCACTGCAATTCGAGGTAATCCATGAACACCGTTCTCGTCGATCCGCGCCCCGCGCGTATCTCCTGGGGCGCCGTTTTCGCCGGCGGCCTGATCTCGCTGATCGTGTACTTGGTGCTGAGCGTGCTCGGCACCGCGATCGGCGCGTCCGCGCTGGATCCGATCGGCGACGCGCACCCGTTGGCCGGGTTCGGCACCGGCACCGGCGTCTGGCTGACCGGTACGACGTTGCTGGCCATCTTCGCCGGCGCGTATATCGCCGGCCGCTCGGCACCGAGCCAGGGCGCGCTGCATGGCGTGTTGACCTGGGCGGCGACCACGCTGGCGACCGTGTGGCTGCTGGCCTCGCTGGCGGCGGGCCTGGCCGGAGCGGCCGCCAACACCGTCGGCAAAGGGCTGAGCCTGGCCGGCCAGGGTGCGGCCGCGGCCGCGCCGCAGCTGGCGTCCAGCGTGCAGGCGCAACTGCGCGAAAACGGCATCGCCCTGGACTGGGACGACCTCAAGCGCGAGCTGGACACCGCCCTGCGCCAGACCGGCAAGGCCGAGCTGGATCCGCAGCGCCTTCGCCAGGATGCGCAGCGCAGCGCCGACGAGGCCAAGGGCGTCGCGCAGGAGGCCGCGCTCGATCCGCAGGCTGCGAACGCCGAGTTGAGCGATTGGTTCGCCCAGGTGCGCGAGCGCGGCGAACCGGCCCTGGCCGCCGCGGACAAGGACGCGCTGGCGCATTTGATCGCCGCCCGCACGGGTCAGTCGCTCGACCAGGCGCGCGTCACCGCCGACCGTTACGCGCAGACCTACGACCAGGCGATGGCCAAGTACCAGCAGCTCAAGACGCAGGCCGAACAGAAGGCGCGCGAAGCGGCGCAGACCGCCTCGGCGGGCGTGTCGAAGGCCGCCTGGAGCAGCCTGATCGTGCTGATCCTGGGCGGGCTGCTGGCGTTGTTCGCCGGTCGCCTGGGTTACCGCCGCCAGGTGCTCTGATCTGAGCTCGCCGGACCAGGCAAGCTTGGCTCCGCGTAATCAAGGCAAGCCGACGCCCCTCGGGGCGTCGGCTGTCGCCGTTCAGGGCTTCACTCCACTCGCTACACGTCCGTCGCCGCGGATCCTCGCTCACAGCGACTCGAGGAACGCCACGACATCGGCGCGTTCGTCGCGACTCAGCGCTTCGAAGCGGCGGCGGCTGTTCTCGCCCTCGCCGCCGTGCCAACCGATCGCCTCGACCAGGCTGCGCGCGCGGCCATCGTGCAAGTAGCGCACGTTCTGCGCGCCGCCCTGGACGAAGCGCAGCGAACCCAGCCCCCACAGGGGCGGCGTGCGCCACTGTTCCGGGCGGGCGCGGCCTTCGGCCAGGGTGTCGGCCAGTCCCGGCCCCATGTCGTGCAGCAGCAGATCGCTGTAGGGATGGATGGTCTGGTCGCGCAGTTCCGCGAACGGATGGGTGCTTCCGGTTTTCAGCGTCGGCGCGTGGCAGGCCGCGCAGCCGGCGCGCTCGAACAGCGCCGCGCCGTTGGCGATGCGCGCCGGTTCGATCTGGTGTTCGAGCGGCACGCGCATGCCCGCCGGATAGTCGCTGCGCACGCTGCGCTGCGCCGGCACGCCGATCAGCGCCAGGTACTCGGCGATGCGTTGCAGTTCGGTCTCGGCGACCGACACCGGCGCGGTCGGAATGCGGCAGTCGGCGCCGCCGCGCTGGCAGCTGCGCGAGGGGAACACCGGCGAGGTCACGCCGATGTCCTTGACCAGGGCGTCGCCGACCTGCTGGCGCAGGCTGGCCTTGGCGGCTTTCCAGCCGAACCGGCCGAGCAAGGTGCGGCCGGTTTCCGGATCCTCGATCCAGTTGGGAACGCCTTTGACTCCGTCGCCGTCGGCGTCGTCCGGATCGGCCAAGGCCAGTACGGTCGCCTCGGCCACCGCTTCCAGCAACCCCAGGCCGATGACCTGCGGCGCCTGGCGCGCGGAATAGCGCGCGGGCGTCGGCCCCTTGAACGCGTACACCGGTTTGCGCAGCTCGATCGTCTCGCCGTCGTGCAGGGTGCGCGTGGCGACCTCGTAGGAACCCACGCTGACGCCGTAGTCGGGCGCTGCGGCGTCCTGCGCGTTCTGCTGGACGTTGAAGCCGTACGTCGCATCCGGCAAGACGACTGCGCCCGAATCCCCGGCCGCAGCAAGGATCGACAAGGTATCGAGGCGCACGCCGACCGCCGGCGCCGCGCCGCGGCCGTTGGCCGTGTGGCAGGCGATGCAGCTGCTCTGGTTGTAGCGTGGACCGCGCTGGCCGATGTGCGCGGCGAACACCGGATTGACTGTCGGATGCTCGGAGTGCCGGCCGTCCTGGAACGAGGTGTGGAACAGCCGCCGCCCTTCGACGAAACGCTTGGCGTTGCCGATGCCGATGTTGTTGGCCATCTGCTGGAACATCCGCATCGGCTCGTCGGAATAGTTGTACGACACGCTGGTGAGGCCGCCGAGCAGCGTGTCATCGGGCAAGGGGTGCGAGTCGAGGTTCGGCGCGACGCCGTACCAGGGCCGCAGGCCGACGCCGACGATGTACAACTGCTCGAACGAGTAATAGCGGTCGCCGCCGCCGTCGACGGTCGGACGCTTCAGACGCGGCGCCGGCGCCAGTTCGATCTTGTCGCCGATCTTCAGCGGGCTGTGCGGGCTGGTGCGCCAGTTGGACTGGAACACCATCATGCAGTCCTCGCGCGGCTGCCCGGCGTGGCAGACCGGCAGGTTGCCTTCCTTGGGATTGTTGAAGCCGTAGTTCAGCGACCAGCCGTAGTCGCGCACGTTCGGATTGTTGATGTTGCGGAACAGGCTGAAGGTGGTGCCGTCGAAGGTGCCGTCGTTGACGCGCAGATAGACTTCGATGCGCTGGCGGCCGGCGGGCACGCCGTCGCGGATTTCCAGGCCGAAGGTGCGGTTCTGGAAATAGAAGGTCGGGAACGTGAGGTAGCGGCCGGGGCCGTTGTCGGGCGCGAACCAGTCCTCGCCGCGTTCGCGCGCATGCCGTTCGGTCGGCCGCATGCCCATCAGCGTCACGAGCGTGCCGTCGGCCTCGGTGTAGCTCAGTTGCTCGACCAGCGGCGTGCCTTGCGGAAACAGCTCCGAATACCCCGGCGGCGCGCTGCGCGCGGCATGGTGTGTCGACACGGCGATGCGCGCCGCAGACCTTGCCGCGTCGGTTGCGCCCGCGGGCTCCGTCGACGCAGGGTCGTTGCCGCCGCAGGCCGACAGCAGCAACCCCAGCGCCGCAGCCGCGAGCGCGTGTACGCGCAGCGCACGGGCCTTGCTGCGCGACGGCGCGGATCGACGGCCCTCGAATCGGGTGTCGCGAGACGGCAGACGAACGTCTGAGTGCGGACGCATGGGCGGTCTCCTTGGCGAGCGGCTGAGGAAGGACGCTGCCCCGCAAGCGATGGCCTCGAGCGCGGGCGAATCGAGCCTAGCAGCCGCTGTCCCGGCCTCCACGTGCCGGTGCCGGACACGCGTCGCAGTTCTTCGGCATTCGCCGTCCAGCGGCTGGCGCGATTGAAGAAATGCAATCGCGTCATCGTTGCCTTTCGATACTCTGTCACTGCGGTTCCGTGCTTTCGCCTGCGGTTGCGAAGCATCGGCCAATGGCCCGGGTGACGAGAGTGCGCTTTGCCGATTCCGGTTGTTCGGCCGATGCGCATCGGCGAACCGGGCCGCTCAGCCTGGATCGAGCTCGATTTCGGCCGCTGAAACTCGCGCCGGACCCGGTCGGCACGACGCCGGGTGCTAGCATTCACAGCGATGTTGAGCCCCGGCGCGAAAACCCGGATCCGCGGATTCCTTTCAGGCGAAGCCTGGAAGCGCCGCATCGCGCTGTGGGGCGGCGCCGTCGCGGTCGCCTTGGCCGCCATCGTGTTCGCCAGGCTTGGAGACGCCGCCAGCCGCTTGTTCGTGTCGGCGCTGGCGATCTCGCCGTACTGGTCGCTTGCGATCACGCCGGCGGTGTTCGCGCTGCTGGCCTGGCTCACCCGCGGCAGCCTCAAGGGCACCCGCGGCAGCGGCATTCCGCAGGTGATCGCCGCCGTGCAGTCGCGCGACCACGGATTGCGCGAAAACTGGCTCTCGCTCAAGGTCGTCGCCAGCAAGCTGTTGCTCACCGTGGCCGCGCTGGCCGGCGGCGCCTCGGTCGGCCGCGAGGGGCCGACGGTGCATATCGGCGCCGGCATCATGCACGCGGTCGGCCGCTGGATGGGCTATCGCGATCCTTATCAGACGTCGCGCTTCCTCCTTGCCGGCGGCGCCGCCGGCATCGCCGCCGCGTTCAATACGCCGCTGGCCGGCGTGGTGTTCGCGATCGAAGAACTCAGCGGCACTTTCGAGCACCATTTCTCCGGCGTGTTGCTGACCGCGGTCATCGCCGCGGGTGTGGTCTCTCTGGGGCTGATGGGCAACTACGCTTACTTCGGCCACGCCAATGTCGCCCTCGCCTTCGGCCCCGGTTGGTGGGCGATCGCGTTGTGCGGCGTGGTCTGCGGATTGCTGGGCGGCGCCTTCGCGCGGTTGATCGTAGCGGCCGGCGCCGGGCGTCCGCACTGGCTGTTCAAGCATCGCGCGCGTGCGCCGGTCTGGTTCGCCGCCGGCTGCGGCCTGGCGCTGGCGCTGCTCGGGCTCTGGCTCGGCAAGGGCATGTTCGGCACCGGCTACGAACAGGCGCGCGAACTGTTGCAGGCCGACCACCCCCATGGCGGTCTGTTCGGCGTGGGCAAACTCGCGGCCAACCTGGTCTCCAGCCTGGCCGGCATCCCTGGCGGGCTGTTCGCGCCGGCGCTCGCGGTCGGCGCCGGCATCGGAGACAACCTGTCGCAATGGGTGCCGTCGGCGCCGCACCAGGCGGTGATCCTGCTCGGCATGTGCGGCTACCTCGCCGGTCTGACCCAGGCGCCGCTGACCTCGGCGGTGATCTGCATGGAAATGACCGACAACCGCGAGTTGATGCTGCCGGTACTGGCGACCGTGCTGCTCGCGCGGGCGTGCTCGGCGCTGGTCTGCCATACGCCGATCTACAAGGCTCTGGCGAATCAGCTCGCCGGGACCGGCGCCGGGCAAGCGGCGCCGGTCGCGCGCTGAACGCGCGCGTGGCGAGACGCACTACGCTGCAATGCATCCGCGACGAGTCGCCTTGAGCCTCAAGGAGACCGAGCGCCGCCCGCCCTGTCGCGCGCTTGACCTGAAAGTCGTCGAACAGCCGACGTCGACGCCGCCGCGTTCCCCTCGATAGTTCGCAGCGCGGATGCGCGTAGCGCCGGTGAGCTCGAAGCGCCGCCCGAAGTCGAACGGCGCTCAAGCGCGGGAAGCGCAGGTCAGTTCCAGTTGTCGATCTTGACGTCGTCGGGGCTGGGGCGACCGGTCCCGGTTTCCAGGTACGCCTTGAGGCTCATCAAAAAGATCGCCCACTTGGTGCTGCAATGGTGCATGGACTCCGATGCCTCTCGCCAACCCTCGTGCTTGAACAGGACGACCGCATACTCGCCTTCCTGCTTCAGATCGAAGCCGATCTTGGTGCCGATCCAGTCCTGCGGACCGGCGGCCACTTGCCACGATACGCGCTTGCCGGGATCCAGTTCGAGCACGTTCATCTCGAACGCGCCGATTTCGTTGTCGCCGGCGTAGAACCGGAACGTAAGCGAACGACCGACCTGGCTGTCGCCTTCGACCGTGGTCGTCCACCATGCGCTGATGCCCTCTCGGGTGGCCAGCGCGTCGTAAACTTTTTCCATCGGCGCTTTCGTCGCGATCTTGTGCAGGATATCGACCATCTTGGTTCTCCTTGGTGGTTGCTTGAAAGTTGCGTAAACCGCTTATTTCGACGGCGATTGCGCGGCCCGAGGCGCGGAAGCGCTGCCTTCGACCGCCCCTTCGAGAAAAGGCCCGACCGTTTGCGCCAGCAGCGGCGAAGACGCGATCTCGTAGTGCGTCACGCCCGGCAGGATCGCCAGACGATTTCTGGAAACGCCTTCGCGCTGCCAGCCGCCGTCGCGCTTGCCGCCACCGAGCAGTTGAAAGAATGCGATCTCGCTTTCCGGACGGAACAGATCGCTGTCGCCGTACACGAGCATGACCGGCCCTTGCAGTTTCGACACGTCGGCCGACCAATCGAAGGGACGCGACAGGAAGCCGCCGATGGCATCGAGAAGGCGCGGGAAGTCGTCGGGCTTGGGAGCTACCGCGACGTAGGACTCGTACATGGGCGTGCCCTTGAACATCGGAGCCGCGCTGGCGTTGATCCCTTTCTGCTGACCGCCGATCGCCGGGTAGAACGCATCGTTGGAATAGGAAGAAGACACCAACACCAACTTGCGCACCCGCTCGGGCCGCTGGACCGCCATGCGCAGCGCGACGCCGCCGCCGAGGGAATAACCGACGACGTCCGCGCTGCCGTAGCCCAGACGTTGCACCAGCGCGCCCATGTCGTCGCCCATCGCCGCGATGCTGAATGGCCGATCGCCGAGCGCGGTACGGCCATGGCCCTGCAGGTCGACCAAGATCACGGTGTTGCGCCGGGCGAGCGCGTTCAATACGGGGCCGAACATCGCACCGCTTCCAAGGCCGCCGTGCAGCAACAGCAACGGTTCGCCTTGGCCGTGCAGTTCGTAGTAATAGTCGACGCCATTGATCGGAACAACGCCGCTGCGCGGCGTCGCGGCGGCAGCGCGCGAGGACGTGGATGCGCTCCCGCCGGCCGCTTCAGGTGGCGCAGCGTATGCCGCGGGGGCCGTCAGCGCGGCGAACAGGCAGGTCAGCAACAAGGACAGGCGCATGGGAATCTCCGGAAAGTGGATGGCGGGCCAGCCGTTGCTTGGCCTTCCCTCAAACGACGTACGGCCGTGAGCCAAATCGACATCGAAAAATATTTCGGGCGTTCCTGCCGTTTGCCTGCGCTCGCAGCGACGTTTCCGCGGACCGGGGCACGGCGACACCGGCGCGATCGGCGCCGAAAGTTGACGACCTTCCAATCCCCGCGCCCAGCGCCTCGCGCTTGACGACCCTCTGCGCCATGCATCGATATGCTCGCCAGCCAGGCGCTTCGGCTTTTTCGAGCCGTCGCTCGATGAGGTTCGGCTCCGACGCCGTCAGCCAGCCTCCGCCCCCTGTGCGCCCGGCTGACGCCCTATCGCAAGCGACCGGCTTAGATTATCTTGACGATCAAGATAAATGCAAGGACCCTTCGATGACCATCGATTCCATCGTCTTCAGTCTGTCCCTGACGACGCTCGCCGCCGGCGCGCTGCTGGGCGGCGGCGCTTACGAAACCCGGGTCGTCGACCCGGTCTGGCCACGCCGGATCGAGATCGTGCAGCCCCGACACGGCGGCATGTCGCGCGCGCGCTTCTGGATCCCCGCGCATGCGGTGTTCGAGCTGCTGCTGATCGCATCGCTGGTTCTGGCGTGGGCGTCGCCGCAGGTCAGGACCTGGTTGCTCGTGAGTCTCGCGAGCCACGCGGCGGTGCGAATCTGGTCCGCGTTCGACTTCATTCCCAAAGCGCTGGCGTTCGAGCGCGGCGACGCCGCGGCCGTCAGCGAGGAATCGATCGAGGACTGGGTCAGACGCAGCAAATGGCGTTTGCCCTTAGACTGGGCCACCTGCGGCGCGTTGCTCGTCGCATTGTCCCAAGCCGGCGGCGCCTCATGACCCGGCATCGATCGCTCGAACCTATTCATGGCCAAGCAAAGCAAGACCTCGCCGCCCGCGGACCCGTCCTTGGTTGAGCAGGTGGGGCTGTGCGTGCGCAGAATGGGCGCGCAGAGCGTTCTCACCAGTCAGGTGATCGCGCAGATCTTCGACATGCACACCACCGACCTGGAAGTTCTCGATCTGATCTTCCTGAAGAAACAGGTGTCCGCCGGACAGCTTGCGGAAGCGACCGGCTTGTCGACGGGATCGGTCACCGCCTTGATCGACCGGCTGACGGCAGCGGGCTATGTCGAACGAACCACCTGCGCTCAGGATCGGCGCCGGGTGCTGGTGTCGGTGCGCCCCGAGGCGATCGAGCCGATCAAGTCGGTCTACATGGACATGAAACGACGCATGTTCGCGTTGTGGTCGGGCTACTCGGCGAGCGAGCTGGAGCTGGTTTGCGACTTTCTGACCCGAAGCACCGCACTCCAGGTCGAATGCGTCACGACCATCCGCGCCGACAACGCGGCCGATCGCCCCGCCAAGAAGACGTCGCGCAAAAGACGCACGAACCCGGCCGTTTGAACGGCGATGCATGCTCTCGTCCGAAAGCATGCTTCTGCCGAGCCACACTGCCCTGCTCCGACCTCGCACCGCTTTGCCCGATCCACCGCGACACCGAAGCCACCACGCCATTCGCCCACGCAGACAGGAGTTCCATCGATGCGCCGTCTTTTCGCCACGATCGCCTGGTCGCTCGCTGTAGCGCCCGCTGTCCTCGCTGCCGCGCCGGCGCCGAAAACGCCGGTATTCGATGTCCACGTCCACCTGCGCGAGGGCGAGGCGTCGCTGAAGACCTACGAGACCGAGGCATCCGACGCCAAGCTCGAGCTGGCCGGTTTCGCCGGCATGTGGTTCGGCGGCCCGCATCAGGCGCTTCAGGGCGATCCGGCGGCGATACGCCAGGCCAACGACGCCCACCTCGCGCTCGCGGCCAAGCATCCGGAAATGCTGCCGGTGGCGACCGTGCATCCGTACGACGGCCAGGCCGCGCTCGACGAACTGGCGCGCGTCGCCGGCCGCGGGGTCAAGGTGCTCAAGCTGCATCCGCACACGCAGAAGTTCGATGCCGCCGACCCGCGCGTTCTGACCCTGGTGCGCAAGGCCGGCGAACTCGGCGTCGTGGTCCTGTTCGACAACGCCAACATCCTGCCCGGCGACAGCGAGCGGCTGTTCAACCTCGCCGTGCAGGCGCCCAAGACCCGTTTCATCTTCGCCCACATCGGCGGCATGAATTTCCGTTTCTGGAACATGCTCGCGCTGGCGCGCACGGCCAAGGACTTCTTCGCCGACAACATCTTCTTCGACATCTCCGCCACCGCGGTGCTGGTGGCCGACTCGCCGATCGAGGCCGAGTTCGTCTGGACGTTGCGCAACGTCGGCATCGACCAGGTGCTGCTGGGCTCCGACTATCCGCAGTTGCCGCTGGCTCAGGCGGTCGATGCGCTGAACCGCCTGGACTTGAGCGAGCAGGAGAAGGAGAAGATCCGGATCGGCAACGCGCGCAGGTTGTTCGGCTTGCGCTGACCCATCCAGGCGACGGACTCGGCAGGAGCACGACGCCCCCTCTGCTTTTCCATGGTCCGGCGGCAGGCCGTCCACAGGAAGGAAGAAAACGCAGAAAGTTCGGCGAAACTTCGCCAAAAAGAGACTGCGGCTATTCGACTAGTCCGCAAGCCGAAGACGAAGCGGCCAGAAGCAGGGCCTTTTCGTGGGCATCCAGCGGGCAGACGCGGTTCGAGCTCGGGGGAATGGTGGAGCGTGGGCAACCGAGGTCCAACTCTCTTGATTGTCCAGAGTTACCCACGGTTATCCATAAATACCCTGAATCAAGGCCTCACAGCATGATGCTCGGCAAGCGTGCGCCGCCATCGGCGAGTCGGGCGGCGCACGCCGGAGCCCTTGCTTTCGGCAGGGTGCGGCGCGATCCGCCGGCGCTATGCTGCGCTCAACCGTTCGTGCCGGAGTTCGCCGTGATGAAGCCGCCGTGGTGGGTGTTGTCCGTCGCGATCGCCGCGGCCGCCGCCGCCGCGCCCGCGCAGGCGCGCATGCAGTACGCGCCGTTCGCGATGGTGGAGCATTTCGGCGACCGTCCCGTAGTGCAGGCGCGCATCGATACGACGCCGGTCGCGCTGCAGGTGCATTCCGGCGCGTCGGGCACGATCGAGATCACGCCCGAAGCGGCCGACGCCCTGGGCTATCGCGAGCGCGCCGCGTCGGGGCGCTACGGCATCGACCGCAGCGGCCACCTGGCCGCCGCAGGCGCTTCGCGCACGACCTTGCGCCGCTTGAGCGTCGGGCCGAGCGCGGTCGTCGACGTTCCCGCGTTCGTGCACGCGTTGCCGGGCGCGAAGGTCGAACTGCCTGGCGCGGGCGAAGCGGGAATGCTTGGGGTCGGATGGTTGCGCAAGACCCGAGCGATCGTCGACTTCGACGGCAAGCGCATCGGTTTTCCCGATGAGGCCGGCGACAGCGCCGCCGAGCGCGCGCGCCTGGTCGCGGCCGGCTACGCCGCACTGCGCATGGTCTGGGACGAGAAGGAAGCGTGCTACCTGATCGATGCGAGCCTGGACGGCCGTCCGGCGCGGTTGATCGTCAACACCGTGTCCAAGGGCTATCTCGACCTGCCGTCCGCGCGCGCGGCGAAGCTGAAGTTCGGCGGCCGCACCGGCACCGCCGGCGGCCCGGGCGGCGCCAGCGTTCCGGTGCACAAACCGCTCAAGCCGGTGAGCGTGCGCATCGGCGGTATCGACTACGGCCGCATCCAGCCGCCGGCGTGGGACACCGGGGCGTATCTGTCGGCGGCGTCGGCGCAAGGCGGCGGGCCGATCCAGGGCGCGCTGGGCGCCACGTTCTGGATCGCGCACAAGGCGTCGATCGACTTCGGCGACGGCTGGCTGCTGCTGGCCCCGCCCCCGCGCAGCGATCGATGACCGCACCGGCAGGCTTTGCGGCACGCACTCAGCGACCGACGAACATCTACAAAGTCCCGGGCGATTCGCTCAGCCTCGATCGGATGCAGACGTTCGACTCCGCGATCGCTTCCATTCCTTCAGCGCGCGACTACCGCTTCGAAAGCGTCAGCAAGACGCTCTTTTCCCGCTCCAGCGCCCGGCGGGCCGCGGGTCGGGCGGTCAGGCGATCGTTCATGGCGGCGAGATGGGTCAGCTCTTTAATCGGCAGTCCCAGTTCGCGCCCCCACGGGTAGAAGACGAGCGCATAAGGGTCGGCTAAGGTGAAGCGATCGCCCATGACCCACGGACGATCCGCCAACAGCGCATCGATTTCGCGCAGTTGAGCCCAATACGTCTCTTTGGCCTGCGCTTTGATCGCCGCGTGCGCAGCCGCGTCCGCCGCAAACTGTTCGGGGTGGATGAACTGTTTGAACGTCTGGTGTACGGCCCCGGACAGCCACGCGCAAAAGGCGAGCGTGCGCGAGCGTTCCAACGCATCCGCGCCGAGCAGTTCGCCGTCGAGGTGGTTGTATCCGATCCATCCAAGAATCGCGACGGTTTCCAACAGCACTCGTCCGTCGTCGAAAACCAGCGCCGGTACTTTCGCGCGCGGGTTGATCGCCAGGTAGTCGGGCCTGAATTGCTCGCCCGTGAAGATGTTGACCTTCCGGAGTTCGAATGCGATGCCGGCTTCTTCCAGCGCGACATGCGATGCCATCGAGCAAGCGTAAGGGCAGTAGTAAAGCGTCGGCATGGCGGCGTGTCCTCAGGGTGGGGATTCAAGGTGTTCGGGGCGCTCTCTATCGCCGGTCCGGTGGATGCGTGGCGACGGCGCAGGCGCGGGCGCTCGACGTGCGAGCTGCCGTCGACACCGCCTGTTACTCCTCGGCGAGGCATCGACACCCGCAGCGTGTTGGCTGGTGGGCAAGATAGCGGGCTTGCATTTGCGCCACAATCGAACAAAGTTGCGCAGAACCTTTGCGAAAAATGAGGAGATCCATGGATCGGCTGGAGACCATGTCGCTGTTGCTCGACAGCCTGGACGCCGGCAGCTTCTCGGCAGCGGCGCGGTTGCGCGGCCTGGCGGTCGCGTCGTTGACCCGCAAGATCGGCCAGTTGGAACGGCAATTGGGCGCCGCGCTGCTGATCCGCTCCACACGCCGCCTGACCTTGACCGACGCCGGCCGTCGCTACGTCACGGATGCGCGCCGGATCCTGGCGCAAGTGGACGAGATGAAGCGCGAGGCAGCCGGCGAGTTCATCGAACCGACCGGTCGCTTGGTCATCAGCGCGCCGCGCATGTTCGGACGCAAGCATGTACTGCCGGTTGTCGGCGATTTCCTGCGCGAACACAAAGGAATCAGCGTCCATCTGCAATTGCTCGACAACAACGTCGACTTGAGCGCCGGCGCTGCGGATATCGCGGTGCGGATCGGCGCATTGACCGACAGCAGTCTGGTCGCTACCCGGCTCGGCGCCATGCGTGCGTTGCTGGTCGCCAGCCCCGGGTTGCTGCAGCAGCACGGCGTGCCGCAGCATCCGCGCGATCTGGCCAAACTACCGGCGGTTGCGCTGGATATTCCGCTCTCGAACCTCGCGGCCCACGACCCGACGGGCGCGCAGACACGCCTGTCGGTGACCGGCGCCGAGGCGGCGGTCGATGCGGTGGAGGCCGGCCTCGGTTACGCACGGCTGCTGCACTACCAAGTGGCCGATGCGCTGAAAGCGGGACGGCTGGTGCCCGTTTTGGAATCTTTCGAGCCCACACCGTTGCCGGTTCATGCGTTGCATCATCCGCTGGCGCAATTGCCGTTGAAAACCCGTCGTTTTCTCGATTACGCGCGCGACCCGCTGCGCGCTTCGTTGCGCAAGATCGCGCGCACCGCCGCATAGTTTACGGTCGTCGGTTGAGGCGTCGGCTGGGATACGTCCCGTTCGAACTCCGCGACTGTTGGCACGATGTCGCCAGGAATGTGCCCTCGGCAGCAGCACTAAGAGGCGACGACATGGGCAACAGCCAGCAAGGACAGGCTGGTCGACAAGGCCGACGGGGCCGCAGGATCAAACCTGGAAGGATCGCGACCGCGAGCGTGAAGGGCGCGAGGTTGGCCGCAACCCGAACCAGGGGCGCGGACCACGACGATCAACGCAAGCGCGGCTCAGGGACTATGGATATTCGACAAGTCCATAGGCACGCGACGGAAAGGCCGCAGACAAGGCCTTTCGCGAGTGGGTGCGGCGGAAATATGCGGCTGGACCGCGGGGGAATGGTGGGTCGTGATGGATTCGAACCATCGACCAGCGGATTAAAAGTCCGATGCTCTACCGACTGAGCTAACGACCCATTCCGAACTCCGGGCGCGCCGGAGCCGGGCATTCTAGCCCAGGATGACGCCCGCGTCAGGCCCCTGGGGCGAACGCGTTCAGACGTACTGGGTCGGGTCGGCGACGCCGGCGGCGTGGAAGCCCTCGGCGCGCAGGCGGCAGGCGTCGCAGTGGCCGCAGGCGCGGCCGGCTTCATCGGCCTGGTAGCAGGACACGGTCTGGCCGAAGTCGACGCCCAGGCGCACGCCTTCGCGGACGATGTCGGCCTTGCTGAGGAACTGCAGCGGCGCGATCACGCGCAGGCCGGCGCCCTCGACCCCGGCCTTGGTGGCGAGGTTGGCCAGGCGCTCGAAGGCGTCGACGAATTCCGGGCGGCAGTCGGGATAGCCGGAGTAATCGACCGCGTTGACCCCGCAGAAGATGTCGTTGGCGCCCAGAACTTCGGCCCAGCCGAGCGCGATCGACAGCATGATGGTGTTGCGCGCCGGCACGTAGGTCACCGGGATCGCGTCCTTGGCCGCGTCCTGGCCGATCGCGTGGCCGTCGTCGTCGAGCGGCACCTGGATGCTCTCGTCGGTCAGGGCCGAGCCGCCGATGCTGCGCAGGTCGACGCTGACGGTCTTGTGCGCGGCCGCGCCGATGGACTGCGCGATGCGCGCGGCGGCGTCGAGTTCGGAGGTGTGGCGCTGGCCGTAGCGCACGCTCAGCGCATGCACCGCGAAGCCCTGCTCGCGCGCGATGGCGGCGACGACGGCGGAGTCCATGCCTCCGGAGACGAGGACGACGGCTTTTTTCATGGTTTTGACGATCGGCAGGGATTACGGGAGGGAGACAGGCTACAGCAGCCGGGCTTGCGCGGTTTGGCGCCTGCGGGGCCTGCGGCCCGATGCATCTGCGCTCTTGCGGCAAGGCCTGGACGGCCTCCCGCAAGGGCTCAAGCGGCGCTCAGCGCCCCGGCGCGTCGTCCCACAGGATCTTGTGCAGTTGCAGCTGGAACCGTACCGGCAGCCGGTCGGCGACGATCCAGTCGGCCAGGTCGCGCGGGCGGATCTGGTGGAAGCTCGGCGAGAACATCACCGCGCAGATCGCGGTCAGGCCGTGCTCGGCGACGATGGCCTTGGACCATTCGTAGTCCTCGCGGCTGCAGATCACGAACTTGATCTGGTCGCGCGCGCTCAGCAGCGGCAGGTTGCTCCACAGGTTGCGGTGGGCTTCCTTGGAATCGGGGGTCTTGATGTCGAGCACGCGCGACACGCGCGGGTCGACCGCGGCGATGTCGATCGCGCCGGAGGTTTCCAGCGAGACTTCGTAGCCGGCATCGCACAGGCGCTTGAGCAGTTCGATGCAGCGCTTCTGCGCCAGCGGCTCGCCGCCGGTCACGCAGACGTGGCGGGCGCCGTGCTGAGCGACTTCGGCCAGGATCGAATCGAAAGTCCACCACTCGCCGCCGTGGAATGCGTAGGCGGTGTCGCAGTACTGGCAGCGCAGCGGGCAGCCGGTCAGGCGCACGAACACGGTCGGCCAGCCGATGCTGTCGGATTCGCCTTGCAGCGACAGGAAGATTTCGGTCAGCCGCAGGCGCTCGGAGGACGGCGCTGCGGCCGTCTCGGAGACAACGGCGCTCATGACGGGACTCAGTTGCGCAGCCGGCTCAGCTGGATCGCGTTGAGGCGATCGGCAGCGGTGCGGGCCGCATCGGTACCGGGATACCGGTTGGCCACGTCGGCGAGCGTGCGCTCGGCGGCGTCGACCTGTTTCAGCCCGAACTGGGCCAGGCCGACCTTGAGCAGGGCCCCGGCGGCCTTGTCGTGGGTCGGATAACGATCGAGCAGGGCCTGGAACTGCTCCTGCGCGAGCTGGTAGTTCTGGGTGACGTAGTAACTCTCGCCGAGCCAATACAGTGCGTTCGGCGTGTAGGCGCCGTTCGGGTGCACGGCCAGGAACTCCTGGAACAGGCGCGCCGATTCGACGTACTGGCCGGCCTTGAGCTGGTTGAACGCGGCGTCGTAGGCGGTGCGTTCGTCGCCGCTCTGGGCCAGCAGGCCCGGATCGCCGTGCACGCTCGGCGGGGTGTCCTTCACCGCCGGCTTCGCCGCCGCGGGCGGCGGCGAAGGCTTGGCGGCCGCTTGCGGCCCCGGCGCGGCGGCGGCGGGCGCGCCGCTTTCGAGCCGGTTGAGGCGGTTGTCGGTGTCCAGGTACTGCGCCTTGCCCGATTCCTGCAGCTGGCGGTTCTGCTGCTGCAATTCCTCGACCTGGGCGCGCAGCGCCTGCATTTCCGACTTGAGCTGGGTGACCTGGTTGAGCAGGTCCATGTTGGCCTGGTTGTCGGAAGCGCGCTGTTCCAGCGTCGCCACCCGATCGGCCAGGCTCGCGCGCTGGGCAAAAGCGGGCGTGGCGGCCGCTAGGGCCGCCACGACTGCCAAGGCCAGTGCGAACTTGCGATCTGCGAACTTCCGCATCGCGGGTCAGCCTCGTCTTGAGTTGCTCGGTAAAGCTTCAGCCGCCGATTACTTGGCGGTGTAGACGATCTCGACGCGACGGTTCTTCGACCAGCAGTCTTCGTTCGAGTCGGTGCAGACCGGACGCTCCTCGCCGTAGGACACGACGGTGATCTGGCTGCCCGAGCCGCCGTTGGCCTGGATGGCCGAGGACACGGCATTGCCGCGGCGCTCGCCCAGACCCAGGTTGTACTCGCGGCTGCCGCGCTCGTCGGCGTTGCCTTCCAGGGTCATGCGCGAGGACGGACGGTCGCGCAGGTACTTGGCGTGGCAGCCGACGATGGCCTGGAATTCCGGCTTCAGCGAATCCTGGTCGAGGTCGAAGTAGACCACGCGCTGGCGCAGGCAGGCGTCGGTGTCGAGGTCGTTCGGGCCGTAGGCGCCCGAGGCGACCGGGCCGGTGTCGCCGCCGGGCTGGGTGGTGGTCGGGCCGGTGCCGGTGTCGGTCGGGACGTTTTCCTTGACCTTCTTCGAGCAGGCGACGGCCGCGGTGCAGAGCACGGCGACGAGCAGGATGCGGGCAGCGTTGTTCATGGGTATTCCTCGTCAGTTGTAACGTGGGGCAGGAGTCGTTCGGGGAGTGGTGCAGGCGTAATTCGGCGCGTTCCGCGCGTGGGGGCCGGCCGGCGCATCAGCGCGGCAGGCGGTAGGGCCCCCAGGCCGGTTCGCGCACGTCGCCGTCGGCGAGCACCAGGCGCTGGCGCACCCGGGCATCGGCGGAAACGGCATACAGCACGCCACGGCGTCCTTCGCGCGCAGCATAAATGATCATGGAGGCGTTCGGGGCAAAGCTCGGCGATTCGTCCAGCGAACCGGGCGACAGGGTGCTCCACAGGGCGCCGCCGGTGCTGGAATCCATGACCGCGATCCGGTAGGTGTTGCCCGCGCCCTGGGCGGTGGCGATCTTCTTGCCGTCGAAGGACACGCTGGCGCTGGCGTTGTAGCTGCCCTGGAAGGTCACCCGGGTGGCGCTGCCGCCGCTGGCCGCGACCGAGTAGATCTGCGGCTTGCCGCCGCGGTCGGAGGTGAAATAGATCTTGCCGCCGTCGGCCGACCAGGTCGGCTCGGTGTCGATGCCGAAGTGGTTGGTCAGCTGGGTCAGCGCCTTGCTGCCGAGGTCCATGACATAGATCTCGGGGTTGCCGCTGCGCGACAGGGTCAGGGCCAGGCGGCGGCCGTCGGGCGAGAACGCCGGGGCGCCGTTGATGCCGCGGAACTTGGCGACCAGCTCGCGGCTGCCGGTGCCGATGTTCTGGATGTAGATCGAGGAATTGCCGCCTTCGAAGCTGACGTAGGCCAGGCGGTTGCCGTCCGGGCTCCACGACGGCGACAGCAGCGGCTCGGGCGAGCGCACCACGGTCTGCGGGTTGTAGCCGTCGGAGTCGGCGACCATCAGCGCGTAGTTGGCGCCGCGGCCGGTGCCGGTGGCGGTCACGTAGGCGATGCGGGTGAAGAACGCGCCGCGCACGCCGGTGACCTGCTCGTAGATCTTGTCGGCGACCTGATGGGCGACGTCGCGCAGGGCGTTGGCGCGCGCGGTCAGGGCGAAGCCGAGCAGGCGCTGCTGCTTGCCCACGTCGTACAGCTCGTACTCGACCCGGTAGCTGCCGGCGCCGGCGTCGAGCACGCGGCCGACCACGATGTAGTCCTGATTCAGCGCGCGCCAGTCGGGGAAGCTGATTTCGCTGCCGCGGGTCGGCTTGGCCGCCATCTGCTCGACCGGCAGGCCGCGGAACTGGCCGGAACGGTTGAGGTCGTTGCGGACCACTTCGGCCACGTCGGTCGGCGGCGCCGCGCCGCCGCCCTGGTAGGGCATGGGCACCACGGCGATCGGGGTGGCCGAAGCCAGGCCGCCGACGATGTCGATCTCCAACCCCTTTTGCTGGGCCGATGCGGCGAAGGGGATCAGGACGGCGAGCAGCGTGGCCAGCCAGCGCAGGGGTCGTTTCATCGGCACTCCGTGAAGATCCAACGGGGGTTTGTTCAGGTTCGGCATTGTTAACGCTGTTGGGTGAACGTGGGCTCAAAACCCAGGGTCAATTTGCGTTTCAAAGTGTTATCGGCGCGCGTACGGCGGCAAACGGCGCGTAAAGAGCGTCATAAATGTCCAATTCGGTCGAATTCGGCCCATTCAGGCCAGCCGACGGCGTATCCGCCGGGCGGACCGCCCGAGCCGGCACAGGCCGGCGCGGTCAGCGTTCGCGCACCTGCCGCCACCAGCGTTTGACCCGGCCGGCGCGCTCGTCCGGTTCGGGCACGTGCACGGCCAGCCGCAGTTGCGGCTTGAACACCTGCTGGTAGCCCTGGTACGGCAAGGGGCTGGCCTCGCGCACGGCCGCCAGCAAGGTGTCGCGCGCGGCGGCGTCGAGGCCGCAGGGTTCGATCACGCGCACCGAAGTCACCGCGCCGCCGGGCGACTGGTTCAGTTCGAGGGTGCAGACGCTGTCGGCGGCGGCGCTGTCCGGCGGCCGCCAGTGCTGGCCGATCGCCTGGCGCAGCAGTTCGTAATAGCGCAGCTGGTTCTGCGGCAGGCAGTGCTCGGGGCTGTCGCAGGCCTGGCCGATTTCGTTCTTGGCCGCGGTTGCGGGCGCGGCGGCGACCAGAGCGGCGGCGGCGAGGATCGCAGCCGACAGCAGACGGTGAGAGGCGGCGCGCATCAGCGGTCCTCGGCGCGGAAATTGATGGTCAGGCTGCGCTGGAACACGCTTTCGAACCCGGCGTACGGCAGCGGCTGGGCCTTGAGCACCGCCGCTTCGACCGAACGCCGGCCGGCCTCGTCGTAACTGCAGGGCTCGACCACTTCCACCGCGATCACCTGCCCGCCGGGCAGCTGGCGGATGCTGAGGCGGCACGCGGCGCCGAGCGGCACCGAGTCCGGACGCGTCCACTTGCTCTTGATCGCCGACTGCAACGCCGCCTGATAGCGCGCCAGCAAGCCGGTATCGGCGCCCTGGTTGCCGGCCTGCTGCGCCGGCGCGGCCGCCGCAGCGGATTGGCTGGCCTGGGTCGCGCGGCGGTCGGCGAGCTGTTGCAGCTTCTGCTCGGCCAGATTCTGCTCGCGTTGCAGGTTCGCGCGCTCGCGGCGGATTTCCTCGAGCTTCTTCTGCCGCTCGGCGTCCTGCTGCTCGGCCAGGCGCTGCTTCTGCTGCGCTTCTTCCTGGCGCTTCTGCTCGGTCAGGTCGACCTGTTCCTGGCGCGCCTTGGCTTCCTGCAGCTTCTTTTCCTCGGCCGGATTCGGCGTCGGCGCGTCGACCACCTGCTCCTGGCTGGTGGTGTCGGGCACCGGAATGAAATCCTGCGGCGACTGCTGCTGCGGCGACACCGCGTCCTGCGGCTTGGGCTCGGCGACCGGCTGCGGCAGCGGCTCGGCCTCCTCCGGCAACGGCTCGGGCTGTTCGACCGGCTTGACCTTGCTGCGCAGGGTGCGCTGCATCGCCGGCGACAGGTCGCTCATCTCGGCCAGTTCGGTGGTCACCGGCGAACCGGCCGCGGACACCGCGCCGCTGTTCCAGCTCAGCAGCGCGGCGATGATCAGCGCAGCGAGCAACAGGCCGTGCAGCAGCACGACCAGGATCAGCGCTTGCACCGTGTCGGCGCGGCTCTCCCTCATTGCTTGTTCTTCTCGGGCTGGCTGATCAGGCTGACCTTCTCGACCCCGGCCTTCTGCAGGATGTTCATCGCATCCATGACCGGCTGGTAATTGGAGCGGCCGTCGCCGGCGATGTAGACCTGCAGCTTGTCCTTGTCGTTCTGCTTGACCATCGCCCCGACCTTGGTCGCCAGGGTTTCGGCGGTCACCGCTTCCTTCTTGCCGGCGCGCACGGTCAGGAAGAAGTTGCCGGACTCGTCGACCTGGACCACGACCGGGTCGCTGGTGGTGTTGGTCGATTTGGCGTTGGACTTGGGCAGGTCGACGTCGACGCCGAGCGTCAGCAGCGGCGCGGTGACCATGAAGATGATCAACAGCACCAGCATGACGTCGATGTACGGCACGACGTTGATGTCGGCCTTGAGCTTGCGTTTGTGCGGGCGGCGGATGGTGCCGGACATGACGGATTCCTCGGGTTGCGCGCTGGTGGTGCGGGGCGCCGCGCCCGCTCGGGTCGCGTCGCGCGCCCGCGGCGCGGGCTATGCGGTGGCGATGGCTTGCGCCCGCATCACTCGTCCAGGTGCGCCTGCCGTTGCAGGATCGAGGAGAACTCCTCGGAGAACGCGTCGTAACGCACCGCCAGCCGCTCCACGCCGGTGGCGAAGCGGTTGTAGGCCCACACCGCCGGGATCGCCACGAACAGGCCCATCGCGGTCGCCAGCAGCGCCTCGGAAATGCCCGGGGCGACGTCGGCGATGCCGACCTGCTTGGACGCGGACACCAGCGAGTGCATGGTCACCATGATGCCGAACACGGTGCCGACCAGGCCGATGTAGGGCGAGGTCGAGCCGATGTTGGCGAGCAGTTCCAGGTTGTGCTCGAGCCCGTCGATCTCGCGCGAGCCGGTCGCGCGCATCGCGCGCTGGGCGCCTTCGATCTGGGCGCGGGCGTCGACGCCGCGGCGCTGGCGCACGCGGTTGAACTCGCGGAAGCCCGATTCGAAGATCGCTTCCAGGCCGCCGATGCTGCGCGCGCGCTCGGTGGTGCCGGCGTACAGCTTGGACAGTTCGGCGCCGGACCAGAAGCGCTCTTCGAAATGGTCGGCTTCGGCCTTGGCGCGGCGGATCACTTTCCATTTGCGGAAGATGATGAACCACGAGGTCAGCGAGGCGATCACCAGCAGCGCCATGATGAACTGCACCGGCAGGCTGGCCTTGATCACCAGGTCCAGCAGGCTGAATTCGGCGGACGCCTTGCCGGCGGCGGTGGCGGCCTGGGTCACCGCTTGGGTGGCTTCCTCCGGCAGGGCCTGCACGGTGGTGGCCAGTAGCGCGATCAGCGATGACGTCATGCTCGGTTCTCCATGCCCGGTGCGAGGGCTTGTGTGGGGCGTGCGGCGCGTCGGGAGTCAACGTTCCGCAGGGTGTCGTGGGGTTGGCGGCGCAGGTTGTAGCGGGCGGGTCGAAGCGGGCCGGTGCAGCTGGCGGGGCGAAGCGGGCGGAACGGAACGCAAGCGGCAACGGTTGGCGCGGGTTTTACTACCGGGCCCGTGAAGCCGGCCGCAATGCGGACGGCGACGCGGCTCAGCCGCCCGGCGCCGGCACTTCCTGCGCCTGCAACTGCGCGTACAGCGTCGGCGGGATCGGGCACGGACGCAGTTGCCGCGCGTCCACCGAAGCGATCTTCACCTCGGCCTCGATCAGCCGCTCCTCGCCGCGCAGCACGCGCTGGACGAAGATCAGGCTGGCGCGGCGGCAGCGCACCAGTTCCACGGTGACGCGCAGTTCGTCGTCCAGCCGTCCGGGCTTGAGGAAGCCGATCTGCATGCCGGCGACCACGAACATCAGCCCGTGCTGCAGCCGCAGGCCGTCCTGGCCGTAACCCAGGGCGCGCACCCATTCGCTGCGCGCGCGCTCCATGAAAGCCAGGTATTGGGCGTGGTACACCAGCCCGCCGGCGTCGGTATCTTCCCAATAAACGCGTGTCGGCCAACTGAATAAGCCGGGAATTCGCGCCGCATCCGCCGCGGCCGCGCTCATGCGCGGCCCCCGTGCGGTGCGGCGGCCGGCGTCGCTGCGGCTCGCATCAGAACAGTTCTCCGGCTCCGCCCGGCCGCTCGCGCGGGTCCAGGCCGAAATGGCGATAAGCGCGCGAGGTCGCCATGCGGCCGCGCGCGGTGCGGATCAGATAGCCCTGCTGGATCAGGAACGGCTCGATCACGTCTTCCAGCGTGCCGCGCTCCTCGCTCAGCGCCGCGGCCAGCGATTCGACCCCGACCGGGCCGCCGTCGAAGGATTCGATGATGATCCGGAGCATGCGCCGGTCGAGATCGTCGAAGCCTTCCGGATCGACCTTGAGCATCGCCATCGCCGCATCGGCGACGGCGCGGTCGATGTGGCCGTTCGCGCGCACCTGGGCGTAGTCGCGCACCCGCCGCAGCAGGCGGTTGGCGATGCGCGGGGTGCCGCGCGAGCGCTTGGCGATTTCGGCCGCGCCCTCGGCCTCGCAGGCGATGCCGAGGATCTGCGCCGAGCGGCGCACGATCCGGGTCAGTTCCTCGGCGTTGTAGAACTCCAGCCGCTGGACGATGCCGAAACGGTCGCGCAGCGGCGCGGTCAGCAGGCCGGCGCGGGTGGTCGCGCCGATCAGGGTGAACGGCGGCAGGTCGATCTTGATCGAGCGCGCGGCGGGGCCCTCGCCGATCATGATGTCGATTTGGTAGTCCTCCATCGCCGGGTACAGCACTTCCTCGACCAGCGGCGAGAGGCGGTGGATTTCGTCGACGAACAGCACGTCGTGCGGCTGCAGGTTGGTCAGCAGCGCGGCCAGGTCGCCGGCCTTCTCGATCACCGGGCCGGAGGTCTGGCGCAGGTTGACCCCGAGTTCGTTGGCGATGACGTGGCTCAGCGTGGTCTTGCCCAGGCCCGGCGGGCCGAAGATCAGCACGTGGTCGAGCGCCTCGCCGCGGCCCTTGGCCGCCTCGATGTAGATCTTGAGCTGCTCGCGCACCGGCTGCTGGCCGAGGTATTCGTCCAGGCGCTTGGGCCGGATCGAGGCCTCGATGGCCTCGTCTTCGCGGGTGGCGCCGGAACCGATGATGCGCTGATCGTTCATGCGGATATGTTCGCATGGGACGGGGCGCGGGCGCAGCGGCGGAACGTACCGGATCGGCCGCCGCTGCGCGCTCGTCGCGGAAACCATGCGCTCGGACGCGGCCCGGCGCGCAGCGTGCGCCGTTCGCCTCGGCGCCGGCCGGGCCGCGCCTGTGGACAAATCGCGCCAGGCCGGCCGCGGCGGGACGCGGCGGCTCCCCTGCCCCGCCCGCGACGATCCGGCCGGCCGCTCAGACGAAATGCACGTCGTAGCGTTCGTGCATCTGCGCCAGTTCGTCCGCGCCGACCTCGCCGCGCAGGATCTTCGGCAACGCGCGGAAGTAATCGAAGCGGTCGGTGCCCGGCGCCAGGGTCACGAAGACGTCGGCGACTTCGTCCGCGCCGGCGCGGAAGGAATGCGTCACCCCGGCCGGGATCACCGCGAGCCCGCCCTGCTCCAGGCGCACGCTCTCGCCGTCGATCTGCATCTCCAGGACGCCGTCGAGCACGTAGAACGCCTCGCTGGAGCGCCGGTGCAGGTGCGGACGGGCGCCGGCGGCGCCGGGTTGCAGGCGCAGGCGGTTGCAGCCGAGCGCGCCGCAGCAGTCGCTGGCGTCGGCCAGCAGCCACAGTTCGCTGCCGTCGCCGCGCAGCCGCTCGGCCTGGTCTTGCTGGATGACGAACACGCCGTTGTCGCGGCGCGTGGCGGAGCGAAGATCGGTCATGGCGCAATCCTCATCGCAGAAAGTGGCGATGAGGCTAGGCGCGCCCGGCGCGCGCCGGCAATCCGGCGCCGGTGGAACGGTTCTTCCCGGCGCGACGCGCGCACCGCAGCATTCCGCGCCGGGGCTTGCCGGCGGCGGCCGACGCGGTTACGACGACTCGCCGCGGCGCAGGTCGGCGAAGAAGCGGTGGAAGTCGCGGGCGCGGTACAGCTCGACCAGTTCGCCGAAGAATTCGAAGCTCACCACCTCGGGCTCGGCGTGCGGACCGCGCTCGCGATAGTCCAGGCACAGCATCCATTCGACGCCGTGCATGGCCAGGATCAGCAGCCGCTCGCAGCCGGCGTAGCCGCGCAGGAAGCCGGACGCCGCGTCGCCGCCCTGGAACGCCTCGGCCCAGTCGGCCAGGGTCTGCAGGTCGTCGAGCGCGCACACGGTATTGTCGGGAATCGCCGCTTCCCAGTCGTAGCGATGGCGCGAAGGCTGGCGCCGCAACGGCACCCATTCGAACTCGGTGTCGCCGCCGTTCTGGCGCAGGTACAGCGCGCGCAGCAGCGCAGGCAGGCGCAGGCCCAGGCGCGCTTCGGCCGCGGCGAGCGCCGCTTCGTCCGCGGGTTCGGCGCGCTCGGCCCAATAGCCGGGGCCGCTCCAGAACGTATCGAGCGCCGGCGGTTGCGGATCGCATTCGACCTGCGCAGCCGGATCGTGGCGCGACTGCAGGGCCGGGCTCCAGTACTGGAGCTCGACCAGATCGGCGAAGAATTCGGCGTGGCCCGGGTAGTCGCGCAGGCGTCGGCGCCGGTCGGTCAGCACGATGCGCGGCGCGCCGGGCGCGCTGTAATCCAGGCACAACGTACCGTCGCCCTCGCCCAGCGCGATCGCGATCAGGCGGCTGTCGTCGGCCGCGAGCGCGGCGAAAGCGTCGTCGCGGCAATCCTCGCGCCGGCGCAGTTCGGCCAGCGAGAACCATTGCGCCAGCGGCAGCAGCCGCGCGCGCGGCACCAGCCAGTCGGCGTCGATCCAGTCGTCGCCGTGCAGCGGCTTCGCCCGCGCCATCCGCACCGCGCCGCCGTCGTAGCGCGCGTACAAGGCGCGCAACCACTGCGGCACTTCGATCGCCAGCCGGGTTTCGGCCGCGGCGATGTCGGCCGCGCCGGCGCCGGCCCGGCCGAGGTTGCGTTGCTCGTCCCAGAACGTCTCAAGACTCGGCGCGCGGCCGTAGACGCGCCAGTCCAGGACGCTGCCGGCCATGCTCAGATCTCGACCTGCGCGCCCAGCTCGACCAGGCGGTTGCCCGGAATGCGGAAGAATCCGGTCGCCGGCGCCGCGTTGCGGTGCATGAAGGCGAACAGGCGGTCGCGCCAGATCGGCATGCCGCGGTGGCGGCTGGCGACGACGGTCTCGCGGCTGGCGAAATAGGTCGTGTCCATCGGATCGAAGTAGATGCCGCCGGCGTCGCACGAGCGCATCAGCGCCAGCGGCACGTCGGGCACTTCCATGAAGCCGAAGCGGATCAGCACGCGGTAGAAGTCGTTGCCGATCGCCTCGATCTTGAGCCGCTTCTCCTTGGGCGCGTACGGCACGCCGAGGGTTTCCACGGTCAGGAACACGTTGCGCTCGTGCAGCACCTTGTTGTGCTTGAGGTTGTGCAGCAGCGCGTGCGGCACCACGCCCTTGTCGGCGGTCATGAAGATCGCCGTGCCCGGCACCCGCACCGGCGGCGCCAGCATCAGCCCGGGCAGGAAGCTGTCGAGCGAAATGCCTTCCTTGCGCACTTCCTCGTGCAGCAGCTCGCGGCCGCGGCGCCAGGTGCGCAGCAGGGTGAACACGATCAGGCCCAGCGCCAGCGGGAACCAGGCGCCGTCGAAGAACTTGGCGCCGTTGGCGATGACGAAGCCGACGTCGACCACGAAGAACAGCACGCACAGCGGCAGCACCCACTTGCGCCAGCGCGGCCACAGCGCGCGCGCGACCAGGGCCAGCAGCAGGGTGTCGATCAGCATCGTCGCCGACACCGAGATGCCGTAGGCGGTGGCCAGCGCGGTCGAGCTGCGGAACGCCAGGACCACGGTGATGACCGCGATCGCCAGGATCCAGTTGATGTACGGAACGTAGATCTGGCCGATCGTGCTCGAGGAGGTGTGCTTGATCTGCATGCGCGGGATGTAGCCCAGCTGCATGGCCTGGCGCGACACCGAGTACGCGCCGGTGATGACCGCCTGCGAGGCGATCACCGCCGCCATCGTCGCCAGCACGATCATCGGATACAGCGCCCACGGCGGCACCGATTCGAAGAACGGATTGACCACCGCGCGCGGATGGTTCAGCACGAACGCGCCCTGGCCGAGGTAGTTCAGCATCAGGCTCGGCAGCACCATGATGTACCACGCGTAGCGGATCGGCTTGGCGCCGAAGTGGCCCATGTCGGCGTACAGCGCTTCGCCGCCGGTCACCGCCAGCACCACCACGCCGAGGATCAGCACCGACTGCGCGCCGTGTTCCATGAAGAAGCGCGCGCCCCACATCGGGTTCAGCGCCTTGAGCACTTCCGGGCCCTGGATGATGTTGTAGACGCCGATCGCGGCCAGCGACACGAACCAGATCATGGTGATCGGCCCGAACACCTTGCCGACCTTCTCGGTGCCGAAGCGCTGGGCCAGGAACACCATCACCAGGATCACCACGGTGATCGGCACGATGAAGCGGTGCAGGCCGGGCGCGGCGACTTCCAGGCCCTCGACCGCGCCGAGCACCGAGATCGCCGGGGTGATGACGCTGTCGCCGAAGAACAGCGAGGCGCCGAAGATGCCGAGGATGCCGACCACGTACGCCGAGCGCCCGCCCTTGGCCAGGGTGCGCTGGGCCAGGGTCATCAGCGCCATGATCCCGCCTTCGCCGTCGTTGTCGGCGCGCATGATGATGGTGACGTACTTGACCGTCACCACGATCATCAGCGCCCAGAACACCAGCGACAGGATGCCGAGCACGGTGTCGTGGTTGCTGGTCAGGTGGAAGTGCGGCGAGAACGCTTCCTTCAGTGTGTACAGCGGGCTGGTGCCGATGTCGCCGAACACCACCCCGATCGCGCCGACGATGAGTCCCGGCAGGCCTTGCTTGCCGTGGTGGTGCCCGTGTTGGCCGTCCGACGCGGAGTCGTGGGCCTTTTTCGGGGCGTGCGAGGTAGGAACGGTAGAAGACATTGTCGTCAGATTCCGGGCGGTGAACCGCCGTCTCAACGCAGCGCGGACTGTAGCGCTTTGCGGATGATGGCGGCGGCTTCGTCGCCGGCCGCGGTGGCCTCGCGCGCCATGCGCGCGGCTTCGGCCGGCTTGTAGCCGAGCTGCTGCAAGGCCACTACGGCCTCGCTCTGCGGGTCGGCGGGGATGCCGCCGCTGGGCAGGGTGGCGCCGGCGCCGGCCAGGTCGGCGGCGCGGTCGCGCAGTTCCACCACCATGCGCTCGGCGGTCTTCTTGCCGATGCCGGGAATGCGGGTCAGCGCGGTGACGTCGCCGACCTGGACCAGCCGCGCGAATTCGTCGACCGACACGCCCGACAGCACCGCCAGCGCGATCTTGGCGCCGATGCCGCTGACCTTCTGCACGTCGCGGAACAGCCGCCGTTCGCTCTCGCGCAGGAAGCCGTACAGCGAGACGCTGTCTTCCTTCTGCGCGTAATGGGTGAACAACGCGACTTCGCGGCCGACGTCGGGCAGGTCGTAGAACGTGCTCATCGGCGCTTCGAGCTCGTAGCCCACGCCATGCACGTCGACCACCAGCCACGGCGGCTGCTTGTGCGCCAGGATGCCTTTGAGGCGACCGATCACGGGATGACTCCGATAGGGCGATGCGACCCGCCGTCGCCGGCGCGTCGCGAACAAGAGAAAAGGGAAACCGAAGCGCGGCGGCTATCAGGGACAACGCGGACGCGCGCGCGGGACCCTACCCCGCGCGCCGCGGACGGCGCGGCGACGACCCGGACGGCGGCCATCTCAGGCGCCGCGCCTGCGCAGCTGGTGGGTGGCGATGCCGGTGCGCTGGGCCGTAGCGCTCACATGGGCATGGGTCAGCGCGACCGCAAGCGCGTCGGCGGCGTCGGCCTGCAGCTTCACTTCGGGCAGGTTCAGCAACAGCCGCACCATGTGCTGGACCTGCTGCTTGTCGGCCGCGCCGCGCCCGACCAGCGACTGCTTGATGAGCCGCGGCGCGTATTCGCTGATCGGGATGCGCCGGCGCACCACCGTGGCCAGGGCGGCGCCGCGGGCGTGGCCGAGCTTGAGCGCGGAAGTCGCGGACTTGTCCATGAACACCGTCTCGATCGCGACCTGCATCGGCCCGAATTCGTCCAGCGCCGCTTCCAGGCCTTCGCACAGCAGGCCCAGGCGCGAGGGGAAATCCTCGGCGTCGAGCAGCTTGAGCGCGCGCGCGGCGACGAAGGTGCAGCGGCCGTCGGCGGCCATGTCGATCACGCCCAGGCCGGTGCGCTGCGAGCCGGGGTCGATGCCCAGGATGCGCACGTGGCCGGGATTGGGGATTGGGGATTGGGGATTGGGCATGGCGCCGCGTCAGCGCGAGTCCGCCGACGAATCCCGAACCCCGAATCCCGAATCCCGATGCTTACGCATACGCATCCTCGCCGAGGTCGGCGTTGGAATAGACGTTCTGCACGTCGTCCATGTCTTCCAGCCAGTTCAGCAGCTTGACCACCTGCTGGGCGGTTTCGCCTTCCACCGCGCTGGTGTTGTCGGCGCGGAAGGTCACTTCGGCCTGGCCGGGGACGAGGCCGGCGGCTTCCATCGCGGCCTTGACCGCGGCGAAGGCCTCGGGCGCGGTCAGCACGTCGATCGAGCCGTCTTCGGGATAGACCACGACGTCGTCGGCGCCGGCGTCGATCGCCGCTTCGGTGATCTTCTCCTCGTCCGCGCCGCCCTCGAACCACAGCACGCCGCGCTTGGCGAACATGAAGGACACCGAGCCGTCGGTGCCGAGGTTGCCGCCGAACTTGTTGAACGCGTGGCGCACGTCGGCCACGGTGCGGACCTTGTTGTCGGTCAGGCAGTCGACGATCACCGCCACGCCGCCGGGGGCGTAGCCCTCGTAGCGCACTTCTTCGTATTCCACGCCTTCCAGCGCGCCGGTGGCCTTCTTGATCGCGCGCTCGATCACGTCCTTGGTCATGTTCGCCGACAGGGCCTTGTCGACCGCGGTGCGCAGGCCCGGATTGCCGTTGGGGTCGCCGCCGCCGCGGCGCGCGGCCACGCTGATCTCGCGGATGATCTTGGTGAAGATCTTGCCGCGACGCGCGTCTTCGGCGTTCTTGCGTGCTTCGATCGACGGACCTCTACCCATGGCGTTACCGGCTTATGTCTGAACAAGCCGGCGATTTTACCTGATCGGTCCTGCGCCGGGACTCGAAAAGCGCGATCCGTGCGACGCCGCCCGGATCGCCGGGCGCCGCTCAGTCGCCGAACCGGCCGCGACGGAAGAAGGCCTCGGCCATGCGCGCGGCCTGCGCCGAGAACAGCAGGCCGCTGTGGCTGGCGTCGATGACCGCGTGCGCGGCCAGCCCCGGCAGGCGGGTTTCGGCGACTGCGACGGTGCCGTCGCTGTCGCCGTCGAAGTGGCCGAAATAGCGGCCGAGCCCGTGCGGGCTGCGGCCGGCGATCAGGCCGACCTGGGCCGCGCCCTGCCACGGCGGGCAGCCTTGCAGCAGCAACGCGGCGGCGCGGCCGAGCACCGGCGCGCTCCAGGAACGGCGCGACAGGCCGCCGGCGGCGGAACTGCCGAGCAAGGGCGAGCCCAGGCAGACCACCCGCCGCACCGGCAGCTCGGGGTGGTCGCGCAGCGCGCTCAGGGTGATCAGGCCGCCGAGGCTGTGGGCGAGCACGTGCGCCGGTTCGCGGCGCAGGCTCTCGACCAGCTTGGGCAGCACCGCGTCGGGGCCGGCGGCGGCGCCGGCGTAGGCGAAGGTCTCGGGCTGGAAGCCGGCCGCGGCCAGGCGCGCGCCGAGCCAGGCCATCGACACGCCGGGCATCCAGATGCCGTGCAACATCACGATCCTGCGCAGGTTGGGCGAGCGGGCCATAGCGATGCGGAGTGGGAACCTGCGACCACTATCGGGCCGCATCGGCGGCGCGCCAACCGGCGGCGGCGGCCGGTAGTCACCATGACTTCAGGCAGCGGCCACGACGGGGCGGTCGGCCGTAGCGTCGCCGCTCCCGTCCCGGAGACCGCCGCATGCCTTCGCTTCCGCGCCACGCCCTGCCGCTCGTGCTGTGCCTGCTGCCGCTGTCCGCCGTCGCCCAAACCGCCGTCCAGGCGCCCGTCGCGGCCGACGGCCCGCGCGGCGAACTGTTCGCGCCCGGCGTCGTGTCGACCGCCGCCAACGAAACCAGCGCCAGCTTCAGCGCCGACGGCCGCACGGTCTACTTCATGCGCGGCGACTACGCCTCGGCCGACACCACCATCCTGACGGCGCAGCGCACGGCCAAGGGTTGGGGACAGGTACGCACGGCGCCGTTCTCCGGCCGCTGGCGCGACTCCGAGCCGCACCTGACCCCCGACGGCCGGCGCCTGTACTTCGTCTCCAACCGCCCGCCCGCGCCGGGCGCGGCGGCGGTGACCGTCGCGCGCGCGGGCCAGTCCTTCCCCGGCGCCAATCTCTGGTACGTCGACGCGCGCGCCGACGGCGGCTGGGGCGAGCCGGTGCATATCGACGGCGAGATCAACCGGCTGCCGACGGTCTACAACCCGTCCCAGGCGGCCAACGGCAATCTGTACTTCTCCGCGGTGCGCGAAGACTCCGGCGGCGCCAACCAGCTCTATCTGGCGCGCCGCGAAGGCGACGGGTTCGCCGCGCCGCAGCGGCTCGACATCGGCGTGGGGGTCAAGGCCAACCGCATGGACCCGGCGATCGATCCGCAGGAGCGCTTCATCGTGTTCGCCGGCAACGAGGGCGATTCGCGCGGCGCGGCCGACATCTACATCGCCTTCCGCGCGGCCGACGGCGGCTGGGGCAAGCCGTTCGCCCTGCCCGGCGAGGTCAACAGCGTGTGGCTGGAAAACGCCCCGACCCTGGGCCGCGGCTTCGGCGAGCTGTACGTCACCAGCATGCGGCCGCAGACGGTCGAGTTCCCCAAGCGCGGCGACGACCCGGCGGCGATCGCCCGGCGCATCGCCGGGCCGCTCAACGGCTCGCGCAACCTGTGGCGTTTCGATATCGCCGCGCTGCTGCGCGCGCACGGGGTCGAGGAGACGCCGGCGCCGCAGCGCTGAGCCGACGCGCGCCGGGCGGCCGTCGGCCCCGGCGCCGCCTGCCCGGCCGCGGGCCGGCCCACGCGGCCCGGTTACAAACGTTCAGCCAAGCCGAACCGCGTTCACAGTTCCGCGCCGCGCGTCCGCCGGCCGGCGAGACCGGTCCCGACCGGGGTCACGCGCCCGGCCCTCGCGGCAAATCCGTCAAGTCCCGGCGATGCGATCTGCGTCGCCAAAATGAGATGGATGTCATCGAACAACAAATGTGAAACAGCCAAGCATCCAAATCGTGATGGCGTGCAAATATTGCACGGCCGGCGCGCCGCAGGATGCGCGCCACCCGCAGTCGACGGCACCGCTCTCATGGCCCCGCGCTCCACGACGACCGCCCTGCCCATCGCCAACGTGCTCGCCTCGGCGCTGCTGGCCGTGGTGGCGATGTACTCGGCGGCGCCGGTGTCGTGCGAACAGCCCAGCCATATCGGCCTGGTCCACCCGGTCCACCTGTTCTTCGACCGGGCCAGCGCGCGCCTGGAGCGCAGCTACCCGAAGCTGATGCAGTGGTCGCCGGCGCAGTGGGTCCTGCCGCGCCGGATCGACTGCCGCTGCACCCATCCCGCACCGCCGCCGCCGACCCCGGCCGCGGCCTCGCGCTGGACCGGGCCGCTGCACCGGGCGCTCGGCGCGCTCGGCTGAACCGACCCGCCCGGGTTCGCGCTTCGCAACCGCCGCAGCGCACATAACCGCGAACCGCCGCGCGCCGGCCGCCGCGGGCGCGCGCGCGGTCACGGTCGCGCGGGTCCCGGGCCCCTAGATTCGCGCGGCGTCCGGCGTGGGCGCGACCCCAAGGTACGGTTATGAATCGATCTTCGTGGTTCCTGGCGCTGGGTCTGGCGCTCGCGCCGATGCTGGCCGCACAGGCGGCGCCGCCCCGGGTCACCAGCGGGCTGGTCGGCGAATGGCATCTGGACCTGTCCGGCAACGCCGCCCCCGACACCAGCGGCTACGGCCGCAACGGCAACGTCGTCGGCGGCGCGGCGTCCTCGTGGGGCTGGCTCGGCACCGGCGCCGACCTCAGCGGCGGCAAGTACGTCGAGGTGCCGAATTCCAGCAACCTCAACGTCGGCACCGGCAGCTTCACCGTGGCCGCGTGGGTGCGGCTGGCCGCGCCGGGCTCGTCGGGGGTCAAGACCCTGATCGAGAACCGCGGCGCCGGCGCCGGCCGCGGCTACGCCTTCGGCATCGACCAGGGCCGCAACGTGCTGCTCCAGCTCAACGACGGCAGCGCCTGGAGCAACTACGTCTCCGACGGCAGCGTGAGCCTGGCGCCGAACCGCTGGCACCACATCGCCGCGGTGGTCAACCGCAGCGCCGCGCCGTACACGATCTCGTTCTACGTCGACGGGCGCCGCGCCACCACCCAGCCGACGCCGATCGCGGCCAACCTGGACAACACGACCCAGCCGTTCCTGATCGGCGGGCACAAGGACACCGCGTCGTACCGCTTCAACGACCGCGCCGACGAAGTGCTGGTCTACAACCGCGCGCTGCCGGCCGACGCCTCCGGCGGCCTCGGCGACATCATGTTCCCGGGCCGAACCACGTATCAGTCGACGTACTGGAACGACGGCGGCACCCGCCAGCGCTACAACAACTGCTACAACTACGCCAACAACCGCGCCACCAACACCTTCGCCCAACCCGGCCGCGCCACCGGCGGGCAAGCCGGCACGATGAGCTGCGCCGCGGTGCGCGCGGCGGCCGAGCGCGACGGGCTGGAGCCGGTCGCCGACACCGCGATCAACGCGACCAGCTACAAGAACATCGCCGCGCTGGTCGTCGCGCCGGGCTACGACTACCACTGGTACCGTCGCGACGGCAACGGCAAGTGGACCCACAAGCCCGGCCAGACCGCGGCCACCAACCGCGACAACGGCGGCGCCGAAATCACCGACCCGCGCACCGCCAACCGCGGGCCGTACAGCGATTTCTGCGGCTTCTACCGGGTCTGGTCGGACAGCATCGAAGGGAGCGGCCATGAACAGGTCAACTGACACCGCGTCCACCGTCTCCGCCCGAGGAACCGCCATGCGCAAGCGCTCGCGCCTTACCCTGCTCGCCGCCGCGGCGTTGATCGCCGCGCCGCTGTTCGCCCACGCCGCCGACGCGCCGGGGCTGCGCATCACTTACCTGGTGTATTCGGGCCGGCCGAACCCGGAGCTGACGGTGACCGATCCGGCGCAGCTGCGCGCGATCGAAAGCCGCCTCGGCGATGCGCTGGCCGCGCCGGCGCGCGCGGGCGCGGCGGCCGACGCGGTGCTCGGCTACAACGGCATCCTGATCGAACACGTCGGCGGCCCGGCGGCGAAAGCCAAGCCGCAGGCGGCGACGGTGAAGGGACAGCGGCTCAGCGTGGATACCGCCGCGGCGACCGAGTTCAAGTCGGCGACGGCGACGACGCGGGTCTCGGCCGCGGCCGGCGATCTGGAATCGATGCTGCTCAAGCTCGGGCAGAAGCGCGGCGTGCTGGATGCGGCGACGTTGAATGTGTTGCTCGAGCAGAAGTGAGGTGCGGGCGGGGCGGTTAGCCCCGCTTGCTGAGGCATCGCGGACGCCGGCGTTGCGACGCCGGCGTTCGCGTTTGCGCGCGTCGAAACGATTTCGCCGGAGTGTGTGGCTTCGCGGTCGCGGCTTGCGCCGCTCCTACAGGTAAGCCATGCGGTTACGGCGAAGGCTTCGCGGCGCGGCTGAAGATGAATTCGTGGTCGCGGGTGTCGCCGACGATGAAGTCGTAGTGGCCGACTTTCTCGAAGCCGTAACGGCCGTAGAAACGCTGCGCGCCGTAATTTTCCGACCACACGCCGATCCACAGCCGGCGCGGTCCGTCGCGTTCCAGCCAGGCCAGCGCGGTTTCGAACAGGCGGCTGCCCCAGCCGCCGTTCTGCGCGTCGGGCAACAGGTACAGGCGCTTGAGTTCGCCGTCGCCGGGCGCGACCTGCGCGTGCGGCAAGCCGCAGGCGCCGGCCAGCGCGTGGCCGACCGCGACGCCGTCGCGTTCGAGCAGCCACGCCGCGCACTCGGGGTCGGCGAGCAAAGCGCCGATGGCTTCGTGCGAATAGGTTTCGGCGAGGAAACCGCTCAGGTCGACCGGCGGATAAGAGTCGCCGAAGGTGACGACGAAGCAGCGCGCGGAGATTTCCGCGAGCACGGCGGTGTCGGCCGGGGTGGCGCGGCGGATGGCGAAGTTCGCGGACATGGCGGGTGCGTTCGTAGACGACGATGTTGCGGATTCTAAATGCGGAAGGGGCTTCAGCCCCGACGCTTTCGTGCCGGATCGTCGCGATCCCGGCGCAAAGCCTCGGGGCTGAAGCCCCTCCCACGACGATCGAAGCGGTGGCCCGACGTACGCGCCGGGCCGCCGCAGCGAAACTCAGGCCGGATCTTTCGGCCGCACCATCACATGCACCTCGGCCAGTTGCGCGTCCGGGATCGGCGACGGCGCGCCGGTCATCAGGCATTGCGCGGTGGTGGTCTTGGGGAAGGCGATGACGTCGCGGATCGATTCGGTGCCGGCCATCAGCGCGGCGATGCGGTCGATGCCGAAGGCGATGCCGCCGTGCGGCGGCGCGCCGTACTTGAGCGCGTCGAGCAGGAAGCCGAACTTGGCCTCGGCCTCCTCGGCGCCGATGCCGAGCAGGTCGAACACCGCCGACTGCATCTGCGGACGGTGGATGCGGATCGAACCGCCGCCGATCTCGTTGCCGTTGAGCACCATGTCGTAGCCGCGCGACACTGCGGTCTTCGCGTTCGCGCGCAGGTCGGCGATGTCGTCCACCGCCGGCGCGGTGAAGGGATGGTGCAAGGCGACGTAGCGCTGCGCTTCCTCGTCCCACTCGAACATCGGGAAGTCGGTGACCCACAACGGCTTCCAGCCTTCGCCGACCAGGCCCAGGTCCTTGCCGAGCTTCAGGCGCAGCGCGCCCATGAAGTCGCTGGCGGTCTTGTAGTCGGCCGCGCCGAAGAAGATCGCATCGCCGCTCTGTGCGCCGCTGGCTTCGACGATCTTGGCCAGGGTGGCGTCGTCGAAGAACTTGGCGATCGGCGAATTGATGCCTTCGCGGCCCTTGGACGCGTCCTCGATCTTCATCCACGCCAGACCCTTGGCGCCGTGCTTGGCCGCATGCGCGCCGGCCTCGTCGATCTGCTTGCGCGACCAGCCCGCGGCGCCCGGCGCGCGCAATGCGATCACGCGGCCGTCGGCGTGGTTGGCCCAGTCGGTGAAGACCTTGAATTCGCAGCTCTTGACCAGCTCGGCGATGTCGACGAATTCCAGCTCGATGCGCAGGTCGGGCTTGTCGGAACCGTAGCGGCGCATGGCTTCGGCGTAGGTCATGCGCGGGAACGTCGCGTCGAGCTCGACGTCGATGGTTTCCTTGAACACTTCGCGGATCATGCCCTCGACCGTGTCCTGCACGTCGCGCTCGGACACCCAGGCGAACTCCATGTCGAGCTGGGTGAACTCGAGCTGGCGGTCGGCGCGCAGGGCTTCGTCGCGGAAGCAGCGCGCGATCTGGTAATAGCGGTCGAAGCCGGCCACCATCAGGATCTGCTTGAACAGCTGCGGCGACTGCGGCAGCGCGTAGAACTCGCCCGGGTGCATGCGCGCCGGGACCAGGAAGTCGCGCGCGCCCTCGGGCGTGGCCTTGGTCAGGATCGGGGTTTCGATGTCCTGGAAGCCGCGCGCGTCGAGCCAGCGGCGCAGCGACTGCACCAGGCGGATGCGGGTGCGCATCATCTTCTGCATTTCCGGACGGCGCAGGTCCAGGTAGCGATAGGTCAGGCGGGTTTCCTCGCCGGCGTTCTCGTGGGCGTGGAACGGCAGCGGCTCGGCCTTGTTGAGCACTTCGATCTGCGCGGCCAGCACTTCGACCTTGCCGCTGCGGATCTTGTCGTTGGCGGCGCCGCGCGCGCGTACCGTGCCGGTCACGCGCACGCAGCTTTCCGCGCTGAGATCGCCGGCGGCCTTGAACAGATCGCCCATGTCCGAATCGACCACGATCTGGACCACGCCTTCGTGATCGCGCAGATCGGTGAACACCACGTGGCTTTGCACACGGTTGGTGTTGACCCAGCCGCACAGGGTGACGGTCTGGCCGATCAGCGCCTCGTCGACGAGGCCGCAGAAGTGGGTACGCATGGAAGCTCCGGATTGGTCGATCGGGCGGGCCGATCGTTGGATCGTGGGGGTTTTGCCGCTGGCGGCTCGCAGGGACCGCGGCGCGAAGCCGGGCCGGAGCCGTCCCGCCGGCGCTCAGGCCGGGGCCGGACATTCTAGTCCAGGCGCCGCGGGGATTGGCTCAGGCGGCGCAGGCCGGATGTTTTTGCGCGGAGCGCTTTGCCGGGAGAGCCTTTTTGCAGGAGAACTCCGGGTGGGAGGGCCTTCAGGCCCGACGCTGATGGCTAAGGTCGCGGCGGCCTGGCAGGAAAGCGGCGGGCCTGAAGGCCTGCCACAAAGCAGCAGTTTCGGTTTTAGGCCTGCAGGGGTTTCGTGCCTGAAGGCCCTGCCACGAGAAAGGGCGCCTCGCGGCGCCCTTTCAGGTATCGCTGAAGGCGCGGCGGCGTCAGCTGCCGCTGGCCGCCGGCTTGGCGGCCGGCGCCGGAGCCGCCGCGGCCGGCGCCGGATCGGCCTTCTTTTCCGCCGGCTTGCTCGCCGCGGCGCCGCCGCTGCTGCCTTCGCCGGCCAGATTGCGCTTCTTGTCGCCGTCCTTCTTGAAGTCGGTTTCGTACCAGCCGCCGCCGGCCAGACGGAACTGCGGCGCGGTCAGCTGGCGCCCGACCTGGTCGGCGCCGCACTCGGGGCAGGCCGAGGGATCGGGGTCGGAAAGCTTCTGCAGGCGGTCGAAGCTGTGGCCGCAGGCATTGCACTGAAAGGCGTAGATGGGCATGGCGGGGAACGTGGGGAAGCCGACTCAGGCTGGCTAGTTTGGGGCTCGACGCCGCCGATGCAAGCGCGCGGCCGCGGCGAGCGGCCGGTTTCGGCCCGGATCCGCGCCCGCTCCGCCCGTCCGGCGGCGGTTTCAGCCGCCCGGCGGGTTCGGATCCGGCCGCCCCGCAGCGACCGCGGCCGCGGGCACCGCGGTCGGCTCCGGTTCGGGCCGGCCGACCCCGGCCGCGGCCTCGCGGCGGCGGCGGTCGCCGGCGTCGTCGGGATGGCTGGGGCCGCCTTCGCCGACATGCCCCTCGGCCGGATCGACGTCGAACGGCGCGCGGAACACCAGCGACGGCAGGATCGTGGTCAGCGCGGCGTACAGCAGCAGCGCGCCGAACCACGCGTCCGGCAAGGCGAAGCGCTCGCGCAGGATGCCGGCCAGGACCAGGGTGAAGATCAGCGTCGGCGCCAGCGCCACCGACACCCGCAGGCTGGCGCCGTGCTTCTCGCCGAACAGCGCGCGCCGTTGCAGCCAGACCACGCCGATCCGCAGCGGCAGCACCACCGCGGTCAGCAACAGGCCCAGCCCCAGCGCCTCGAAGCTCAGCGCGCCGCCGGGCACCTTGGTGCCGGCGTTGAAGAAATAGAACGGAACGAAGAACGAGGCGAACAAGCGCACCGCATGCAGGTTCTCGTGCGAGGCCAGCAGCGGCATGCGTTCGCGCAGCAGCCGCGCGATCAGGCCGGCGACGAAGGCGCCGACCAGGTAATAGACGCCGAGCTTGGCGGTGGCGAACGCGGCGATCATGCCGACCATCACCAGCAGCGAGAACTCCGAGCCCGGCGCATGCGGCGCGACCCAACGGCCGAGCGCGACGAACAGCAGCGGCAGGCCGACCAGCATCGCGATCAGCGCGCCGGACGACAGCGCCATGCGCACCGGATCGCTGGCCTGCAACACCACGAACAACGCCGCCAGCGCCAGCAATTCGCCGGCGATGGCCTTGCTGGTGACCCAGAACCGCTCCTCCTCGTCCAACCCGAGCCGCGCCAGGCTGTCGAGGATGAAACCGGTCGACGGCGTCAGCAGCGCCAGCGCGAGCAGGCCCGCGGCCTGCCAGCCGAGCCCGCCGTAGCGCCAGGCCAGCCAGCCCACCCCGACCAGGGTCGCGGTGCGGATGAGCAGATGCGCGACCAGCGGCCACAGCCCCTTGCGCAAGGCGCTTAGCTCGACCTCCAGGCCGGCGAACAGGAACAGCGAGGAGATGCCGAGCGTGGCCAGCATGCCGACCACGGTGTCGTGGGATTTGTCGCCCCAGGCCAGCATCGCGACGATGCCGAACAACAGGCAGGTCAGCGGCGCCGGGATCTTGTAGCGCTGCAACGCGCGCGGGACGACCAGCAGGCCGAAAATCAGCAGCAGATAGATCAGTTCGCGGCTCATGCGGCCCCCTGTTGCGAAATCAGGGCGGGACGATAGGGGAGAGGATGTCTAGGCGGCGACAATGGCCCGGGGGCAATGCATGCCATGCACGCTCCAAAGTCTATTCCCCATCATTCCAGCGAAAACCGGAATCCGTTTTGACTTTGCCGTTGCCGTTGGCTCCTTGCTCCCCCCGCCGCCCCGAACTCGCCACAGGCAATGAGAGACCCGAAGGGCGCGCGCATGGATGCGCGCGTGCGGGACCGGGCCAGGATGGCCCTTGTCCCGCATCCCTGCGCAGGCATCGAACCTTAGTGGCTCTTGATTCGAAAACAAGGAAAGCGCCTTTCTTTGGTTACTTTCTTTGGCAAGACAAAGAAAGTGACCCGGCCGCTTGCGGACGGAAGCTTTGGATTGTGGCTTGTCGTCGCGCGCAACCAACAGGCTCAGACGACGTTCGTCGTAGTTGCGTTGGCGCGGTCGCGGCTCGCGCCGCTCCTACAGGGGGCGTTTCGCTGTGAATTTCAGAATGACGGACCTGGGGATACGCCAAGACAACGCACCCCGCCACCAGACACCGAACTCACGCCCCGTCGTACAACCCCATCCAGGCCGCCTCGGCCTTCTCCAACTCCGCCGCCACCTGCTCGCGCTGCCGCGCCAACTCCGCAGCATTGTCGCCGCCGCCGGCGTACTTGGTCGGATCGGCCAGATCCATGTCCAGCGTATGCAGCTTGGATTCCAGCTCGGCCACGCGCTTCTCGGCCTCGGCCAGCTTGACCGGGTTGATCTTCTTGCCGGACTTGCCGGCCGCAGGCGCGGCCTTGCCCGCAGCGCTGGCAGCGGCGGCGGCTTTGGTCGCGGCCGCGCCCTTGCCGTCGTTGCTGTTGTCGCGCGTACGCAGCCACACCGCGTACGCGTCGAGGTCGCCGTCGAACGGTTGCGCCACGCCATCGGCGACGCGCCAGAAGGTTTCGCAGACCAGGCCGATCAAGTGGCGATCGTGCGACACCAGCACGATCGCGCCGGGGAAATCCGACAACGCTTCGGCCAGCGCTTCGCGCACGTCCAGGTCGAGGTGGTTGGTCGGTTCGTCGAGCAGCAGCACGTTCGGCTTGCGCCACGCGATCAGCGCCAGCGCCAGGCGCGCGCGCTCGCCACCGGAGAAACCGTCGACCGATTCGAACGCGCGGTCGCCGGGGAAATTCCACTTGCCTAGGAAATCGCGCAATTGCTGGGTCGCGACGCCCGGAGCGATTTCGGCCAGATGGTCGATCGGGCTCACCCCGGCGTGCAGCGATTCGACCGTGTGCTGGGCGAAGTAACCGATGCGCAGGTCCGGATGGCCGCCGCGCTCGCCGGTCAGCAGGTCCAGTTCGCCGACCAGCGATTTCACCAGGGTCGATTTACCCGCGCCGTTCGGCCCCAGCAGCGCGATGCGGTCGCCGGCCTCGAGAATGAAGCTGACGTTGTCGAGCACGACATGATCGCCGTAACCGCAATCGGCGTGGATCAGGCGCAGCAAGGCGTGCGGCAGCTTGGCCGGCGCGGGGAATTCGATGCGCATCGCGCGCTCGACCCGCACCGCCTCGGTGCCGACCATCTTGGCCAGGCGTTTGACCCGCGACTGCGCCTGCTTGGCCTTGGCCGCGCTGGCGCTGAAGCGGTCGATGAAGCTCTGCAGATGGGCGCGTTCGGCCATCTGTTTTTCGTGGGTGATCTGCTGCAGGCGCAGGTGTTCGGCGCGCTGGCGCTCGAAGGCGGTGTAGTCGCCGGTGTAGAGCTTGGCCTTGCCGTCGTGCAGATGCAGGGTGTGGGTGGTGACTTCGTCGAGGAACTCGCGATCGTGCGAGATCAGCAGCAAGGTGCCCGGATACTTCAGCAGCCACTGCTCCAGCCACAGCACCGCGTCGAGGTCGAGGTGGTTGGTCGGTTCGTCGAGCAGCAACAGGTCCGACGGCGTCATCAGCGCGCGCGCCAGGTTCAGGCGCACGCGCCAGCCGCCGGAGAATTCCTTGACCGCGCGCTCGTGGGTGTCGGCGCTGAAGCCCAGGCCGTGCAGCAGCTTGCCGGCGCGCGCGGTGGCGTCGTAGCCGCCGAGTTCCTCGAGCTGATGGTGGGCGTCGGCGACCGCTTCCCAGTCCTCGCGCTCGACCGCTTCGCGCTCGGCGACGATGACCTTGTAGACGTTGGCGTCGCCGGACAGCACGAAATCCAGCGCAGGATCGTCCAGCGCCGGAGTCTCCTGGGCCACGCTGGCGATGCGCACCCGGTTGGGCACCTCGATGTCGCCGCGGTCGGCCTCGACTTCGCCCTGGATCGCCGCGAACAGCGAGGACTTGCCCGTACCGTTGCGGCCGATCACGCCCACGCGCCAGCCGGCGTGCAGGGTCAGGTCTACGTTGGACAGCAGCAGGCGTTCGCCGCGCCGCATGGCGAAATCACGGAAAGCAATCATGCCGATATGGTCGCATGACTGATCGGTATTTGCTCATGAGGATCGGTTCGGCCGCGCGGCGGGCCGCCGTCGAATAATCGGGACACCGGCCTCAGACCGCCCCCACGCGTCAACGAGATCGCCTTTCGCGGCAAACCGCCCCAGCGGGCCGGCCGCGCGGGTTCGCTCGGCCCGACGTTCCCCGTTCGCACCGCCCGGAGTCTTCATGCACCGCCGTCTGTCCCTGCTCAGCCGCGCCGTATCGCTCGCCCTCGTCGCCAGCGTCGCCCCGGCCGCCGCCCTCGCCGCCGACGCCCCGGCCGAGGCCGAACGCGCCAATCCGACCGACCTCGACACCCTGATCGTCACCGGCACGCGCGTGTCCGACCGCACCGTGGCCGAGTCCACCGCGCCGATCGACATCATCACCCCGCAGACCCTGGAGGCGACCGGCACGGTCGAACTGGCGACCGCGCTGGCGCGCGCCCTGCCCTCGCTGAACTTCCCGCGCCCGGCGATCACCGACGCCACCGATGCGGTGCGTCCGGCGCAGTTGCGCGGCCTCGCCCCCGATCAGGTGCTGGTGCTGGTCAACGGCAAGCGCCGCCACACCACCGCGCTGATCAACCTCAACGACAGCATCGGCCGCGGTTCTTCGCCGGTCGACCTCAACGCGATCCCGATCGCCGCGATCGAACGCGTGGAAGTGCTGCGCGACGGCGCTTCGGCGCAATACGGTTCCGACGCCATCGCCGGCGTGATCAACATCGTGCTCAAGGGCGCGGGCGAAGGCGGCTCGGTCGCGGCGCGCTACGGCCAGTACAGCGCCGGCGACGGCGAGCAGTACCAGCTGTCCGGCGACGTCGGTTTCAAGCTCGGCGACAACGGCGCCGTGCATCTGGCCGCGCAGGGCGGCCACAGCGACAACACCAACCGCGCCCGCCCCTACCTCGGCCCGGTCACCCCGACTAGCAACCCGAAGGGCCGCGTGGTCCATCGCTACGGCGATCCGGAAATCGACCAGGGCGCGTTCGCCTACAACGCGCAGTACCAGGCCGCCGAAGGCGTGGAGTTCTACTCGTTCGGCACCGCCAGCCGCCGCCGCGCGATTTCCAACGGCTATTACCGCGCGCCCGGCAATCCCAACAACATCCTCTCGGTCTATCCCGACGGCTTCCTGCCGCAGATCGACAACGTCAGCAAGGACCGCGCCGCCGTGCTGGGCCTGCGCGGAAAAACCGCCGGCGGCTGGAACCTCGACCTGAGCTACAACTACGGCCAGAACCAGCTCGACTTCGACGTGCGCCACAGCCTCAACCGCACCCTCGGCGCGTCCTCGCCGCGCAGCTTCTACATCGGCAGCCTGGAAACCACCCAGAACGTGCTCAACGCCGACTTCAACAAGGCCTTCGACGTGGGCTGGCTGAAGTACCCGCTGACGGTGGCGTTCGGCGCGGAATGGCGCGGCGAAAAATTCAACCAGAGCGCGGGCGAACCGGCGTCCTACATCGCCGGCCCCGAACCCGGCGCGCCGGGCGCGCAGGTGTTCCCCGGCTTCACCCCGTCCGACGCCAGCCGCCGCGACCGCCACAGCTATTCGTTCTACGCCGACCTCGAAAGCGATGTGACCGACAAGCTCTCGCTCGGCGCGGCGGCGCGCTACGAGAGCTACAGCGACTTCGGCGAAACCACTTCGGGCAAGCTGTCGGCGCGCTACGCCTTCAACGACAAGGTCGCGCTGCGCGGCACCGTGTCGACCGGCTTCCGCGCGCCGTCGCTGCAGCAGCAGTTCTACCAGTCGACCCAGACCGTGATCGTGCTCGGCGATCCCAACCCGTTCCAGGTGCGCACCTTCGCCGTCGACGACCCGGCCGCGGTCGCGCTCGGCGCCGAACCGCTGAAGGCCGAGGAGTCGACCAATCTCGGCCTGGGCCTGGTGCTGCAACCGGTCGAAGGCCTGTACATCACCGTCGACGCGTACCAGGTCGACATCGACGACCGCATCATCCTCTCGGAAAACCTGCGCGGCCCGGCGGTCGCGAGCTTCCTGGAAGCGCGCGGCTACCCGGGCATCAACGGCGGCCGCTACTTCACCAACGCGGTCGACACCCGCACCCGCGGCCTGGATATCGTCGGCAGCTACAAGTTCCAGCTCGCCGGCGGCGCGCTCGACCTGACCGCCGGCTACAACCGCAACAAGACCACGCTGGAACGCATCGCGCCGAACCCGCCGGAGCTCACCGCCGGCGGGCTCAACCTGCAACGCATCGGCCGGGTCGAGCGGGGCCGCATCACCCAGGGCGCGCCGCAAGACAAGTTCTTCCTCGGCGGCAGTTGGAACCGCGACGGCTGGCGTTTCGACGCGACCGCGACCCGTTACGGCGAATTCCACACCTTCAACGACGATCCCAGCGGCGTGCGCGATCAGACCTTCGCGGCGAAGTGGACGTTGGACCTCGCGGCGACCTACGCGGTCAACGGCTGGGAGTTCACCGTCGGCGGCGACAATGTGCTCAACGAATATCCCGACGAGTCGATCTACGCCAACAGCGAAAGCGGGCAGCTGCCGTACACCAGCTACGCGCCGTTCGGCTTCAACGGCGCGTTCGCTTACGCCAAGGTCGGCTACAAGTGGTGAAAGCGCGGGAGGCGGCGGCGCACGCCGCCTCCTGCTGTCGTGGACGGCGCGTTGCGGGACCCGGCTTCGCGCCGCAACGCCCCGGCGTCGGGCTTACAACGTGGACAGCAAGGCATCGGCGAACAGGTCGATGGTCTTCTGGCTCAAGCTGGTGTTGTTGAGCACGACCAGGCTGGTCCGCCCGTCCAGGCGATGGCCCAGCAGCGAACGGTAGCCCTCGGTGTTGCCGGTTTCCCAGGCGAACGGCATCGACCGGGCGCCGATCTTCACCGTCCGCACCCGCCCGCCGAGCGCGTACTCGTCCGCCGCAGAGCGCACCGCGCTCAACGCGGCGCGCGATGTATCGCTGAGGAAGCCGTCGGCATAGGCGCCGTGCGCGGCGCGGATCAGGTCTTGCGCGCGACCGCAGTAACCGCCGGACGCGAGGCCGTACACCCGCTGCGGAAACATCTTGCGCACTAGCGGTTCGGTCGAGGCGTATCCGATCGCCACGCGTTCGCGCGCATCGTCGGTGTAGCGCGGCACGATCCCGGGCAGCCGCAACGGGGTCAGGGTCAGGCTGTCGACCGCGTCGGCGAACATGCGGCCGGTCACCGTCTCGACGATGCCCTGCACGATCACCCAGTTGGTGAATTGGTAGTCGAAGCGGGTTCCGGGATCGAACGCCAGGTCGCCGGAGCAGAACGCGGCGATCGCCTCCTGGGTGGTGTACGGCCGCGTCCATACGCCCGGATCGGCCTTGGGGTCGAAGCGGTTGGGGATGCCGCTCATGTTCGACAACAAGTGCGCAAGCGTGACCCGCGCGCCGGTGTCGGCGCGATACCCGCTGAGGTAATCGCTGATGCGTCCGGCCAGATCGAGCTGGCCGCGGTCGACCAGCCGCAAGACGCTCAGCGTGGTCAGCCATTTCGAGATCGACGCCAGCGGGTACAGCGTGTCGACCGAAGCCGCGCGCCCGGCTTCGATATCGGCCATGCCGAAGGCGCGGGAGAACACGACGCGACCGTCGTGCACCAAGCGGACGACGCCGTGGAAGCCGTTGTCGCGGACGAAGGATTCGACGATCCGCTGCCGCGCGGCGGACGCGGGCTGCGCGGCGCGCGCGCCGAACGGCAGCGCGGCCTGCGCGATTGCGGCGGCGGAGGCGGCGAGAAACGCGCGACGCGTCCAACCCATCTGCATCGTCATCCGAATCCCCTGCGCGGCGGCCTGCGCCACCCTATCCAATCGCGACAGCGGCGGCAGATGCTTAAAGTCATATCCGCGCGGGCGCAGCGCCGGCGCGGTTCGCGCCGTGCCGCACGGGCGGCGAAGGCCGCGCCGTTCGGCCCGGTTTTGTGCGAGAGGCCCGAAACCGGCGCGGCCCCGGTGCTACCTTCTGCGGGCCGAACGACTCGGCGCGATCATGGGAAGGACCGTCATGTTCAAGTCTGTCTTGCTGACCCCCGTAGTGCTCGCCACCGTCACCGCGATCGCCGCGCTGCTGCCGATCTCCAGCGCGTTCGCGGCCTGCAACGATTGTCCCTGGCTGTTCAACCGCTGCATGAGCCGCGCCGATACGCCGGAAAAGGCGCAGGCCTGCGAAGAAGCGCGGCAGTTGTGCGAGGAGACCTTCTGCACCAATCCGCTCGCCAAGCGCCTGTCGGCGCCGGCGGTCGTCGAGAATCCGTTGCCGAAGGCGCGCGACGGCGAAAGCCGCCAGCCGCAGGCGCGCAGCAGCGCGCGGTAACGCCTTCGCCGGCGACGATGGCCGGCTCGAAGCCCCGCGTTTGGCGGGGCTTTTTTATGTCTGCGCCGGTGCGAACCTTGCGCGGGCGTGCGTTCGGCGGGCGATGTTTCGCCTTGGGGACTTGCGTTCGTCGCAGGCGGGTTGGCGCGGTCGCGACTTGCGTCGCTCCTACAGGGGGCTTGGCGGGAAACGCGAACGCTCGTGCTTTCGGCGCGCGGGAACCACTCGCGGATCGCGCGGTCTCAGAGCCCGGCCAACGTGTGGGCGCGCTGCATCCGCCCGCGCATTCCCGGCCGCCTCCCGCGCAAATCCCGCCACCGCCGCCGTCGCGACGGCGCGGGGATGAATCCCGGTTCATCCTCGCGCATCACGCCGGAGCGACCGGCACGCAGGCATAAAACCCGCTGTTCCCTCTCGGCTGCAGGCCTTGCCGCGCGGGCTCGGGCGGCTGCGCGCCGGCGTCGCCGCCGCGCTCGTCGCGGGGCGAAAAATCCCGCAGAAACAATCGTTTGCGAGAATGAATCGAACGAGAAAGACTTGCATCTGAATCGTTCAGCACACATTCTTCCAAGGACCAGACCACAGGAGAGCCGATGCACCACACGTCCCTGATCGCGATCCTGGTAGCCGGCTTCGTCCTGGCCTTCATCTTCGGAATGATCGCTCAACGCCTGCGGCTGTCGCCGCTGGTGGGCTACCTCATCGCCGGCGTCATCGCCGGCCCCTTCACGCCCGGCTTCGTCGGCGACCAAACGCTCGCGCCGCAGTTGGCCGAGATCGGCGTCATCCTGCTGATGTTCGGCGTCGGCCTGCACTTCTCGCTGGGCGACCTGCTCGAAGTCAAAGCCATCGCGCTACCGGGCGCGATATTGCAGATCGCGGTCGCCACGGCCTTGGGCTGGGGCATGGCGTATTACCTGGGCTGGTCGCACGGCGCCGGCCTGGTGTTCGGTCTGGCGCTGTCGGTCGCCAGTACCGTGGTGCTGCTGCGCGCGCTGGAAGAACGGCGGCTGGTGGAAACCGCCAAGGGACGCATCGCGGTCGGCTGGCTGATCGTCGAGGATCTGGCGATGGTGCTGGCCCTGGTGCTGCTGCCGGCGCTGGCCGGCCTGCTCAAGGGCGAAGGCGGCGACGCCAGCCAGATCTGGAGCCAGTTGTTCGTGACCCTGGCCAAGGTCGGCGCGTTCGTGGCCTTCATGCTGATCGTCGGCCGCCGGGTGATTCCGTGGATCCTCGAACGCGTGGCCGGCACCGGTTCGCGCGAACTGTTCACCCTGTGCGTGCTGGCGATCGCGCTCGGCGTGGCGTTCGGCTCGGCCGAACTGTTCGGCGTGTCGTTCGCGCTCGGCGCGTTCTTCGCCGGCATGATGCTCAACGAATCCGAATTCAGCCATCAGGCCGCCAACGAGACCCTGCCGCTGCGCGAAGCGTTCGCGGTGCTGTTCTTCGTCTCGGTCGGCATGCTGTTCGATCCGCAGATCCTGCTCAAGGAACCGCTGGAAGTGCTGGCGGTGTTCGCGATCATCGTGATCGGCAAGTCGCTCGCGGCCTACGCCCTGGTGCGCGCGTTCGGCAAGCCGAACTCGACCGCGCTGATGATTTCCGCGAGCCTGGCCCAGATCGGCGAGTTCTCCTTCATCCTCGCCGGCCTCGGCATGGACCTGGAGATCCTGCCGAAGGAAGGCCACGACCTGATCCTGGCCGGCGCGCTGCTGTCGATCGTGGTCAACCCGCTGCTGTTCGCCTGGCTCGACCGCAAGAACGCGCGCGAAGCCGCCGCGGCGCAGGAAGCGCGCGGCGAAGACCCGCCGCAGGTGCCGGCCGACATCGACAACCACGTCATCCTGGTCGGCTACGGCCGCGTCGGCAGCGAGCTGGCGCGCCTGCTCGGCGAGCACAAGATCCCGATGGTGGTCATCGACGGCGAGGAAAGCCTGATCGCCAAGGCGCGCGCGGCCGGGCTGCCGGCGATCCTCGGCAACGCGGTCAACGAGCGGGTGCTGCGCGAAGCGGTGCCCGAGCGCGCGACCACGGCGATGCTGGCGATCCCGCATGCGCTGGAAGCCGGCGAGATCATCGCCAAGCTGCGCGAGATCAACCCGGGCCTGAGCATCGTCGCGCGCGCCCACAGCGACAACGAGGTCAAGCACCTGATCGAGCACGGCGCCGACGGCGCGGTGATGGCCGAGCGCGAGCTGGCCCACAGCCTGGCCGAAATGGTCATGGCCGCGCCGGTCTACCGCGGCGAACGCCAGCTGCCGCCGTCGACGGCGCTGGTGTGAGGGCGCCGGCGCGGTACGCGCTGGCGCCCGATGTCGGCTAGTGTGATGTCCTCCCGCCGCCGCGGACCGCGAGGTCCGCAGCGGCAGGCGCCGGCGCCGGGCGCCGGCGCCTTTCGTCCACCGCCCTTGCCGAACCGCAGCCATGAGCGATATCGAACCGTCCGCCACCGATCCCAGCGCAAACGCCGCCGCCCCGCCGCCGCAACTGACTCCGATCGAAGCGCGCGTGGTCGCGGTGTTGATCGAGAAGGAAGCGACCACGCCGGACGTGTATCCGCTGACCCTCAACGCGATCGTGGTCGCCTGCAACCAGAAGACCTCGCGCGACCCGGTCACCCACCTGGAACAGGGCGACGTCGCCCACGCGCTGCGCCAGCTGGAGCCGCGCGGCTGGGTCAAATCGCACCATTCCCCGCGCGCCGAGCGTTACGGCCACCGCGCCGGCACCGCGCTCGACGCGACCCGCCCGCAGACCGTGCTGCTGGCCCTGCTGATGTTGCGCGGCCCGCAGACCGCCAACGAACTGCTGAGCCGCAGCGAGCGCATGGCCAAGTTCGAATCGGCCGGCGACGTGCAGTACGCGCTGGAGCGTCTGTCCCAGCACCAGCCGCCGCTGGTCAAGCTGCTCGGCCGGCAGAGCGGGCAGCGCGAAGACCGCTACGGCCATTTGCTGTGCGGCGAACCGGAATGGACCGCGTCGGCCTCCGGCGCGGACCCGACGCTGGCGAGCCCGGCGGCGCAATCGGCGCTGACCGAGCGCATCGCCGCGTTGGAGGCGAAGGTCGCCGAGCTCGAGGCGCGGCTGGAAGCGGCCGGCGCCTGACGTGCCGGGCCGCGCGTAGCGGCCGCGGCTTTGTGCAGGAGCGGCGCGAGCCGCGACCGCGGCACCGCATACGCCCGCGCCGCTTGCTTCGCGCGGGTGGTCTTGATCGCCTTCGATTCGTTGCGCCGGTCATTGCCTTGGCGCGGTCGCGGCTTGCGCCGCTCCTACAGGTAGCCACCGCGGCAACGCATGCGTCCGCACCGCTTGGTTCGTGCGGGTGGTTTTCGTCGCCTTCGATCGGTTGCGCCGGCCAATGCGTCGGCGCGGTCGCGGCTTGCGCCGCTCCTACAAAAAGCCACGGCCGCTACCTGTAGGAGCGGCGCGAGCCGCGACCGCGGCACCGCATACGTCCGCGCCGCTGGATTCGTGCGGGTGGTTTTCATCGCGTGCGATTGGTTGCGCCGAGCATCGCTCCGGCGCGGCCGCGGCTCAGGCCAGCGGCAGGTAGATGTCGGTGCGCAGCACCGCTTCCGGGGTTTCGTCCGGGTCGTCCAGGTATTCGTGGAACAGCGGCGCGGCGCGCAGGGTTTCGCCGCTGTCGGGCAGCCAGCGCGCCAGCAGGGCGTCGGTCAGCGCTTCGAGGCCGTCGAAGGCGCCGACCAGACGGACCCGCGCGTAGCGTCCGCCGCCCAGCGTTTGCAGGCGGATGCCCTCGCCCGGGTCGTCGGCGAAGGCCGCGCCGAGCGCCAGCATGCAGTCGAACGCGCAGGCCTGCGGCGGCACGTCGCGGCGGTCGTCGAGCGGGACGCCGTACAGACCGCGCAGCGAGTCGAGCAAGCCGTTCTGCGCCGCCCAACCGAACAGGCGGCCATAGCCCTGGTTCTGTTCGGGATACGCGCCGGTCACCCGCAACGCGGCGACCTGGAACGGTTCGACGCTGACCACTTCGACCCGCAGCGGCGCGGCCGTGCCGTCCTCGGGCGCGGGCGGCTGGGCCAGGCGGTCGATCTCGCGCCACAGCCGCTCCGGCTCGGCGCGCAGTTCGCTCGGGGTGCCGCCGATGCCCTGGCGCAGCGCGCGGGTGAAGGCCTGCGGAGTCTGGTAGCCGACCGCGAGCGCGGCGTCGGTGACGGTGCGCTCGCCGTTGGCGAGCAGGCGCAGGCCTTGCAGCAGGCGCAGCCGGGCCACGGTCTGGCCGGTGGTTTCGCCGGTCATCGCGCGGTAGACGCGGTGGAAGTGGAACGGCGAGAACGAGGCCGCTTCGGCCAGCCGGCCCAGCTCCGGCGGCTCGTCGCCGTGGCCGATGGCCTGTTCGATCAGCGCCACCGCGCGCTGGATGCGGCGGTGATGGGCGTCGCGGGTGCCGGGCTTGAGCGCGCCGCGCGCCGGCGCCGCGGCGGTGCGGCCGCTGTCGGGCGCGGGTTCGACGATGGGCGCGCCGGCGGCGGCGGCTTCGGCCACGGTGGAGACGGCGGCGGGCGCCGGCACGGGAGCCGCGACGGCGGCAGGCGATTCCTTGACGGGGGGCATGGTCTTGCTCCTCGCGCTCGGCGGTGGGATGGCGGTCAGCATCGCAGTCGCGGCGGTACGCGGCGGTTCCTATCTTGCGCTTTCGCGCGCCGCCGCAGGCTCAGTACGACAGCGCCAGCGCCGCCAGCACCGCCGCCTCGGTCAGCTCGGTCAGCGCGCCGCAGGTGTCGCCGGTCATGCCCTGCAGCCGGCGCAGGCAGGCCCGCCGCCACAGCGCGAACACCAGCGAAGCCGCCGCCAGCGCCAGCGCGCCGCGCCAGCCGGCCAGCGCGCACAAGGCCGCGCTGACGATCAAGGCGGCGATGCAGGCCGCGCGCGGCGCCGCGACCAAGGCCTCGCCGAGGCCGGCCTTGCGCACGTACGGCGTGGTCACAAACGCCAGCGTCAACGTCGCGCGCGCCAGCAGCGGCGCCAGCGCCAGCGCCGCCCACGCCGGCGCCGGCAGGCTCGCCAGCGCGGCGAACTTCAACAACAGGACCAAGGTCACCGCCACCACCGCGAGCGGACCGCTGCGCGGGTCTTTCATGATCTCCAGGGTGCGCGCGCGGCTTTGCTGCGGATCCGCGCGCAGGCCGCCGACCCAGGCGTCGGCCATGTCGGCCAGCCCGTCCAGATGCAAGGCGCCGGTCAGCGCCGTCCACGCGATCAGCAACAGCGCCGCCGACAGCAGCGGCGGCCGCGTCTGCAACGCCCACGCCAGCGCGCACAGCAGCGCGCCGATCAATGCGCCCGCCAACGGATACCAGATCAGCGCGCGGCGTTGCGCCTCGGCGTCGGCGAACGCCCGCGCGGGCACCGGGATGCGGGTCAGGAAACCGATCGCGGCCAGCGCGGCGCGCATCAACCGTCGACTGGATCGGCCTGCGCGCTTGCGTCGGCCTCGGCGCGCGCGTGCGCGCCGTCGCGCGCGGCCTGCGGCGGCCAGCTGACGCTGTGCAGCGAGGCGTGGGCGACATCGATGTTGAGCAGGTCGGTGTAGCGGCGGCCGGCGGCGATGCAGCGCAGCAGGCGGATCGCGCCGCCGTGGGTCACCACCAGCACGCGGCGGCCGCTGTGGCGCTCGGCGATCTCGTTCATCGCCGCGGTCAGGCGCGCGGCGAATTCGTCGAAGCCTTCCGCGCCCGGCGGCGGGTGCGCGACCGGATCGGCCCAGAACCGCGCCAGCGCGTCGCCTTCTTGCGCGGCGATGGCGTCGACCGGGCGGCCCTGCCAATCGCCGAAGTGGTATTCGCGCAGGCGCGGCTCCAGCGCCCACGGCAGACCGCGCGCCTGCGCCAGTTCCTGCGCGAACGCGGCGCAGCGCTGCAACGGCGAGCTGACGATGGCGTCCCAGTCGCGCCCCAGCACCGCGTCGCGCATCTGCCGCCAGCCCAGTTCCAGCAGGCTGTCGTCGAGCTGGCCGCGGTAGCTGCGGTGGCCGGTGTCGCCGTGGCGCAGCAGGTCCAGGTGGACCGGGCCGGCGTGGACGGAGCCGGCCTGGGCGTGGCCGGCGTGGACAAAGCCGGAATCGGCGGCGCCGGAATCGACAGAGCGTGGCGGGGTCATCTCGGCGTCGGTCCTTGTACGCGGTCGGTGGCGGACACCGATGATGCCCGCGCGAGCCGGGTCAGGGAAATAGGCCGCAAGCTGGGCGCGCCCGGCGCGGGCGCCGCTGCCGGAGCAGGGCCGGCCGACGCGCCCGCGTTCACGCCGACGCGCCGGAGACGCCGGCCTGGGCGAAGGTCGCCATGCCGTTGTGCAGATCGCAGGCCAGCCGCAGCAACGGCACCGCGACCGCGGCGCCGCTGGCTTCGCCCAGGCGCAGGCCGAGATCGAGCAGGGGCTGCGCGCCGAGCGCGTCGAGCAAGGCGGCGTGGCCGCGCTCGTGCGAGCGGTGCGCGTACAGCAGCCATTCGCCGCAACCGGGATTGAGCCGCTGCGCGGCCAGCGCCGCGACGGTGCAGATGAAACCGTCGACCAGCACCGGCACGCCGTGCTGGGCGCAGGCGATGTAGGCGCCGGCCAGGGCCGCGATCTCGAAGCCGCCCAGGCGCCGCAGCCGTTCCCAATCGCTGTCGGCGTCGGCGTGCAGCGCCAGCGCGCGTTCGATCGCGGCGACCTTGCGGGCGATGCCGGCCTCATCCAGCCCGGTGCCGGCGCCGGCCAGTTCCTTTGGTGCGCGCTGCAACAGCGCGCAGGCCAGCGCCGCCGCGGCGGTGGTGTTGGCGATGCCCATTTCGCCGCCGATGAACAACTGCGCGCCGGTGTCGCGCGCGGCGCGCACGCTGGCGACGCCGGCCGCGAGCGCGGCGCGCAGCTGCGGCTCGCTCATCGCCGCGGTTTCGCAGAAGTTGGCCGTGGACGCGGCGATGACCGCGCGATGCACGCCGCTGATCGGACCCGGATCGTTGACCGTGCCGAGGTTGACCACGTCCAGGTTGGCGCCGAGGCTGCGCGCGAGCACCGCGATGGCCGCGCCGCCGCCGGCGAAGTTGCGCAGCATTTCGCCGGTGACCGCCTGCGGAAACGCCGACACGCCTTCGGCGGCGACGCCGTGGTCGGCGGCGAACACGCTGATCCACACCCGTTGCAGCGAAGGCCGCGGCGTGGCCTGCAGCCCCGCCAGCCGCACCGCCGCGTCTTCGAGCCGGCCGAGCGAGCCCGGCGGTTTGGTCAGTTGCGCCTGCCGCGCGAGGGCCTGTTCGGCGATGGCCGCGTCCGCGCGCAGGCACGCGCGCGACCACCATTGGGTTTCTTCGTTCAAGGTCTCGCTCTCCGCATCGTGCCCGCCTACAGCGCCGGGCCTTTCAATACCAGCGGCAAACCTGCCGCCACGAATGCCACCCGCTCGCAGCTCTGGCCCAGCGCCTGATGCAGGCGCCCGGCCTCGTCGACGAAGCGACGGCCCAGTTCGCCCATCGGCACCACGCCGAGGCCGACTTCGTTGCTGACCAAAAGCACCGACCCGCGCAGCTCGGGCAAGGTCGACAAGAAGGCTCTGCGTTCGCGTTCGAACACTTCTGCATCGCAGTGTTCCAGCAAATTGCTGAGCCACAACGTCAAACAATCCACCAACACGCACCGCCCGGGCGCCGCATGCGCCCGCAACGCGTCCGCCAGCGCGAGCGGCTCCTCCACGCACCCCCACCGCGCCGGCCGCCGCGCCCGGTGATGGGCGATGCGCGCATCCATCTCGCCGTCCAGCGCCTGCGCGGTGGCGATGTAGACCACCTCGTCGTGCGCCGCAGCCAGACGTTCGGCCAACGCGCTCTTGCCCGAGCGCGCGCCGCCGAGGATCAGGGTACGCATACGCGCTCCTCGTCGCCGTGACGCAGGCCGAACAGTGCGGCCAACGCGTCGGTGTCCAGGTGTTGTTCGACCGCGTCGGCGAGGCGGTCGATCGATGCTTCGCGCAAACCTCGCAGGTCCAGCGTTTGCGCATCGTCGAGGCCGGCCCAGCGCAGCAGCGCGGCCAGCGCCTGCGGATGGTCGAACAGGCCGTGCAGATAGGTGCCCAGCACTTGCCCGTCGGCCGACAGCGCGCCGTCGCAGCGGCCGTCGGCGAAGCGCAGCGCGGGCCGGCCCAGGCCGGCGCCGGCGCTGACGCCGCAGTGGATCTCGTAACCCTCGACCGCGGCATCGGCGAAGCTCAGATGGCCGCGCACGTTGCGCAGCAGCTTCTGCCCTTGCAGCGTGGTGTCGAGTTCGAGCCAACCCAGGCCCTGGCTGGAACCGGCCTCGCCTTCGATGCCGTGCGGATCGTGCACGGCGCCGCCGAGCATCTGCATGCCGCCGCAAATGCCGACGACCCGGCCGCCGTAACGCAGATGGCGGGCGATCGCCTCGGCCCAGCCGTTGCGGCGCAGCCAGTCCAGATCGGCGCGGGTCGACTTGGAGCCCGGCAGCACGATCAGATCGCAGGCCGGCGGCGTTTCGCCGGGGCCGACGAAGCGGCAATCGACCTGCGGATGCGCGCGCAGCGCGTCGAAATCGGTGTGGTTGCTGATCCGCGGCAGCGCCGGCACCGCCACCCGCAGGCGCGCGCCGGGCTTGGCGCCGGCCTCGCGCGGCAACGCGTCTTCGGCTTCCAGGTGCAGGCCGTGCAGGTACGGCAGCACCCCGAGCACCGGCTTGCCGGTTTCGCGTTCGAGCCAATCGAGCCCGGATTGCAGCAAACCGATGTCGCCGCGGAAACGGTTGATTACGAACCCGGCGACGCGCGTGCGTTCGCTGTCCGACAACAAAGCCAGGGTGCCGACCAGATGCGCGAACACGCCGCCGCGGTCGATGTCGGCGATCAGGATCACCGGGCAATCGACCGCCTCGGCATAGCCCATGTTGGCGATGTCGCGGTCGCGCAGATTGATCTCGGCCGGACTGCCGGCGCCCTCCACCACGACCGCGGCGTAGCGCGCGCACAGGCGCGCGTGCGAGGCCAGCACCGCCTGCATCGCGACGCGCTTGTAGTCGTGGTAGGCGCGCGCGTCCAGCTCGGCGACGGCGCGGCCGTGCACGATCACCTGCGCGCCGGTGTCGCTGTTGGGCTTGAGCAGGATCGGGTTGAAGTCGGTGTGCGGCGCCAGCCCGGCGGCCTGCGCCTGCACCGCCTGGGCGCGGCCGATCTCGCCGCCGTCGGCGGTGACCGCCGAATTCAGCGCCATGTTCTGCGGCTTGAACGGCGCCACCGCGACGCCGCGGCGGTGCAGCCAGCGGCACAGCGCCGCGACCAGTGCGCTCTTGCCGGCGTCGGAGGTGCAGCCTTGCACCATCAGCACGCGTGCGCTCATTCGTGCAGGTCTCCGAGTTCGGCCAGCGCGGCGTCGAGCCGCCGCCATTCGTCTTCGCCGCCCGGCAGGCCGAAGCGCAGGCTCGCCGGTTGCTCGAACAACCGGGTCAGGATCGCGCGCCGGGCCAGCGCGTCGTGCAGTTGCGCGGCGCGCGGATCGCGGCGCCACTGGAAGAACGCGCTGCCGCCGCTGGGCGCCAGGCCGTGCGCCGCGAGCAAGGCCGCCAGCCGTTCGCCCTGCGCGCGCAGTTGCGCGCGCATGGCCTGTTGCCAGTCGCGGTCGGCCAAGGCGTGGCGCAGCACGTAACGCGCCGGGCCGGTCAGCGTCCACGGGCCGAGCCGTTCGCGCAGCGCGGCCAGCAGCGCCGGTGCGGCGCAGACGAAGCCGGCGCGAGCGCCGGCCAGGCCGAAGAACTTGCCGGCCGAGCGCAGCACGATCAGCCCGTCGCGCGCGGTGTCGCCGCACAGGCTGCGCTCGGGCGTGGCGTCCATGAAGGCCTCGTCGATCAGCAACCAGCCGCCGCGCGCGGCCAAGCCTTGGTGCAGCGCCAGCAGCGCGTCGCGTTCGAAGCGGTCGCCGCCGGGGTTGTTGGGATGGATCAGCACGACCACGTCGTAGCGTTCGCGCTGCGCGAGCAAGTCGTCGCCAGACAAGGTTTCGACCTCGTGGCCGGCGCGGCGCCAGGCATGCGCGTGTTCGGCGTAGCCCGGCGCGAGCACGCCGACGCGCGAGCGCGCGCGCAGCTCGGGCAAGGCCTGGATCGCCGCCTGCGAACCGGCGACCGGCAACGCCTGCGGCGCGCCGTAATAGCCGGCGGCGATTTCGGCGAGGCCGTCGTCGTCCTCGGGCAGCCGCTGCCAGGCGCGCGCGGGGATTTGCGGCAGCGGCCAGCTGTCCGGGTTGATCCCGGTCGACAGGTCCAGCCACTGCGCCGCGGGAATGCCGTAGCGCTGCGCGGCGCGCAGCAGACGACCGCCGTGTTCAAGCATGGGGCGCTCCCGACGGTTGCGACGCGTTGCGCTCAGCCCGCATGCCGCCACTCCAAGACCGCGACCACGGCGACGATCAGCAACCACAGCCACGCGCCGCGTTCGACCAGGGCCAGCGCGCGGCGCACCGACCCGGCGTCGGGCGCCGCGCCTTCGCCGAGCAGCGGACGCGCTTCCCACACGCCCTCATACGGCGCCGCACCGCCGAGGCGCACGCGCAGCGCGCCGGCGCCGGCGGCCATCACCGGGCCGGCGTTGGGGCTGTCCCACGTCGGCGCCTGGGTGCGCCAGCAGCGCAGCGCGCAGCGGCCGTCGCCGAGCGCGGCGTAGGTCAGCGCGGTCAGCCGCGCCGGCACCCAGTTCAGCGCGTCGTCGATGCGCGCGGCGGCCCAGCCGAAACGTTCGTAGCGTGGGTTGCGGTAACCCCACATCGCATCGAGCGTGTTGCTGAGCCGGTACAGCACCGCGCCGGCCGGGCCGAGCAGGGCGAACCAGAACAATGCGGCGAACACCGCATCGCTGCCGTTTTCCAGCACCGACTCGGTCGCCGCGGCGGCGACCCGCTCGGCGTCGAGCGCATGGGTGTCGCGGCTGACGATGCGGCCGACCGCGGCGCGCGCGTCTTCGAGCCGGCCGGCCTGCAACGCGGCGGCGACCGGCGCGGCGTGTTCGCGCAGGCTGCGCAGGCCGATCGCGAAGTACAGCGCCAGCGCCGCGTACGCGCCGCCGAGCCATGGCGACGCGCCCCACAGCGCGAGCTGCAGCCAGCCCGCGGCGGCGCTCAGCGGCAGCACCGCCAGCGTCCACGCCGCCAGCCCGCGCGCGCGGCTGTCGGCGTGCAGCGCGGTTTCCAGCGCGCGCGCCAGCCGCCCGAACGCGACCAGCGGATGGGCGCGGCGCGGCTCGCCGAACGCGGCGTCGAGCAGCGCGCCGCCGAACATCGTCCACGCCAGCGCCTGCGCGCTCATGCCGCGAACAGGCGCACGGCCGCGTCGGGATTGGAAGGGAAATAGAAGTGCACGAAGCTCGCGTGCATGCGGCTGCGGCGGTACACGGCCTCGCGGCTCGGCCCGCCGTTGGGGTTGACCGACATCGCCACCGCCTCGTCGTCGATCTGCGCCTGGGCGTAGTGGAAGGTGTGGCCGCGCAACTCGCCTTGCGGCAGCGCCACCGCTTGCAGCCCGAGCGCGGCCAGCCGCGCGCCGATGCGCGCATGGCCGCGCAGCAGTCCGGCCATCGGCGCGGCGCGGCCGTCGCGGTCGCTCAGTTCGTCCAGGCAGTACAGCAGGCCGCCGCACTCGGCCAGCAGCGGTTTGCCGGCGTCGACATGGGCGTGCAGGCCCTGGCGCAGCGCCGCGTTGGCCGCGAGCGCGTCCAGGTGCAGTTCCGGATAGCCGCCCGGCAGCCAGGCCGCATCGCACTCGGGCAAGGCCTCGCCGGCCACCGGCGAGAAGAACGTCAGCTCGGCGCCGGCCGCGCGCAGCAGATCGAGGTTGGCCGGATACAGGAAACAGAACGCGGCGTCGCGGGCGACCGCGATGCGGCGGCCGCGCAGGCTCTGCGTCGGTGCCGGCATCGATGCAGCGGCGAATTCGAGCGCCGGCGGCAGCTGCGCGTCGGCGTGCGCGGCCCAGGCATCGGCCAGCGCGTCAAGGCGCGCGTCGATATCGCCGAGTTCGCCGGCCGCGACCAGCCCCAGGTGCCGCTCCGGCAAGGCCAGCGCCGGATCGCGCGGCAACGCGCCGAGCCAGCGCAGATCGGCCGGCAGGCTCTCGCGCAGCAACTGCGCGTGGTACGCGCTGCCGATCCGGTTGGCGGCCACGCCGTACACCTGCAAGCCGTCGCGGTAACGCGCCAGGCCGGCGGCGAGCGCGCCGAAGGTCTGCGCCATCGCCGAACCGTCGATCACCGCCAGCACCGGCACGCCGATGCGCTGGGCCAGGTCGGCGCTCGACGGCGAACCGTCGAACAAGCCCATCACCCCTTCGATCAGGATCAGATCGGCTTCGGCCGCCGCCGCGTGCAGGCGCGCGCGCACGTCGTCCTCGCCGCACATCCACAGATCGAGTTGCTGCGCCGGCGCGCCGCTGGCGCGTTCGAGCACCATCGGGTCGAGGAAATCCGGCCCGGTCTTGAACACGCGTACGCGCCGGCCCTGGCGCGCATGCCAACGCGCCAATGCAGCGGTGACGCTGGTTTTTCCTTGATTGGAAGCGGGCGCGGAAACCAACAGCGCCGGGCAGCGGGCGGGACTCGCAGCAGCCGGAATGCCGCCGACGCCCGATGCCCGGCTGCCGACGCCCGGCTTCAAAGCTCGATCCCCTTCTGCGCCTTGATCCCGGCCTTGAACGCATGCTTGACCACGCGCATGTCGGTGACCGTATCGGCCGCCTCGATCAACGCATCCGGCGCGCCGCGGCCGGTGACGACGACATGCTGGCGCGGCGGACGCGCGGCGACCGCGGCCAGCACGTCGTCGACGGCGACGTAGCGGTGCGCGAGGGCGATGTTGAGTTCGTCGAGCAGGACGAAATCGTAGGCCTCGTCGCCGAGCATGCGCGCGGCCACCGCCCACGCCGCCTGCGCGGCGGCGATGTCGCGCTGCTTGTCCTGGGTCTCCCAGGTGAAGCCCTCGCCCATCACGTGATAGTCGAGTTCCTCGAAGCGGCGGAAGAACGCTTCTTCGCCGGTCGAAAAGCTGCCCTTGATGAACTGCACCACCCCGCACTGCAAGCCGTGGCCGAGCGAGCGTGCGAGCATGCCGAAGCCCGAGGAGCTCTTGCCCTTGCCGTTGCCGGTGTTGACCACCAGCACGCCGCGCTCGATGGTGGCGCGGGCGATCTTGCGGTCGATCAGTTCCTTCTTGCGCTGCATGCGCTCGCGATGTTTTTCCTCGCCGGCGGCGGCGAAGCCGGCGCGGTCGCGCGCGTCCTCGCTCATGCCGGCGCTCCGGCGCGCTGGCGCGCTTCGAACAGACGCGCGACGGCGTAGACCGCGAAGCCGGCGCCGACATAGCCGGCCAGGGTGCCGAGCGCGCGCGGATAGTAGTGCGGGATGCGGTCGACGAAGCCGATCCAGCTCGCGTCCGGATAACGCCCGGACAGGAAATAGAAGCCGCCCTTGGAAATCAGATAGGCCACCACCGAAGTTCCCAGCAGGGTCAGCGCCAGCACCGGCACGGTGGCGATGCGGTCGCGGTGCATGCGCGCGTACACGCGTCCGCCCCACCACAGCGCGCCGTAGGCCACGGCCAGCGCCCAGTACGCCGGCGACAGGCACCAGTCGGTGACCCGGCCCAACGCCAGGCTGGCCAGGTCGAGCAGCGAGGACAGCACGAAAAACGCCGGAAACAGCCAGGCCGGCCGCAACAGCGCGCCGGCCAGGAAGAACACCGCCCACGACGCGCTCGGCAAGGCGTCGACGGTGGCGAAATGCTGGCCGCGCGTGCACACCATCAGCGCGGCGAGGGCCAGGGCGGCGACGATCTGCGCGTTGCGCGAACGCAGCGGCAATGCGGCTTCGCTCGGCGGAAGCAACCAGGTCATGACGGACTCCTCAGGGATCGGTGCTGCGGACGTTGCGGCTCAGTCTTGCGCGCGCGGCGCGGCGCCGCGCGCGCCGGCGAAGCGCGCGAGCAGCGCGTGCGCGAGCAGCGCCGCGCCGATGTAGGCCATGGTGGTGCCGACGAACACCGGGCCCCAGCGCAATACGCGCTGCACGTACTCGGCGAAGTTCGGATCCGGGTAACGGCCGCCGAACCAGTAGAACGCGCCGTTGGAGATCAGGAACGACGCCGTCGCCGCGACCAGCGCCACCGCCAGCGCGCCGGCGAACGCGCGCGGCCGCGCCGCCATCGACGGCGCCCAGGCCCGGCCCAGGTACCACAGCACCGCGTACGCCAGCAGCAGGAACCAGTACGACGGCGTCACGCAGTAGTGCTGGAAGAAGTCCAGCCCGCGCCCGGTGATGGCGAGGTAGTCGATCGCCACCGCCGCGGCGAGCAGGCCGGCGAACAGCCGGTGCCGCTGCAGATACAGCCCGCCGAGGAAGAACACCGCCATCGACGCGTCGGGCAGGTGCAGCAGCGTGCCGACGGCCTTGAACCGGGTCGCCGCCAGCAACACCGACAACACCGCGAGGATCGCGAACTGCGCCGGGCCGGCGAGCAGCGGTTGCAGATCGTCCAGGGTCCGGATCGGCGCGTGGGAATGGGTCGTGGGCTTCATCGTCGGGTCTCCTTCTGGGCCGGCCGCATGCGGGGTCAGCGATTGGGACGGTAACGCAGGCTCAGCAGATAGGTGCGGCCCGGCTGATTGTAGAAGGCCGCGGTTTCGTAACGCCGGTCGAACACGTTATTGGCCGAAAGCTGCACGTTCCAGTCGCTGCCCAGCGCGTAGCCCAGGCGCAGGTCGGTCAGCGCGTAGCCGCCGAGGCGGCGGGCGTTGGCCAGATCGTCGTAGCGGTCGTTGGCGGCGTAGACGCTGGCGCCGAACGAGAACGCGTCGTCCGCGCCGAGCGCGAAGCGCCGGTCCAGGTCCAGCCGCGCACTCTGCCGCGCGCGCCGCGGCAGGACGTTGTCGCGGTAGCTGCCGCGGCTGTCGTTGCGCGGATCCAGCCAGGTCGCGCTGGCGCGCAAGTCCCAGCCGGCCACGCGCGTGTCCAGCGCCGCTTCCAGGCCGCGGATGCGCGCGCGGTCGACGTTGCCGGGCAGGCCGATCGACGCGTCGTAGGCGATCAGATCGTCGATCCGGGTCTGGTACGCGTTGAGCGACCACACCTGCCGGCCGCCGTCGCCGAACGTGCCGCGCAGGCCCAGTTCGAAGCTGCGCGAGGTTTCCGGGCCGAGCTCCGGATTGCCGTAGCCCGGGTAGTACAGCTCGTTGAAGGTCGGCGCCTTGAACGCGGTGCCGTAGCTCGCGGTCAGGCGCAGCGCGTCGCTGAGGTTCCAGCCCCACAGCACGCTGCCGGTGGTCTTGCCGCCGAACTGGCTGTCGTCGTCGCGGCGCACGCTGGCCTGCAGCGCGTGCGCGCCGAAGTCGCGCTGGTATTGGCCGAACGCGCCGCGCAGCACGCGCGAATCGCGCTTGTACGCCGTGTTGCTGTCGACTTCGTCGCGCTGCCAGTCGAAGCCCAGCGTCAGCAGGCCGCCGCCGAGGCCGAGGTCGCCTTGCAGCGAGCCGAGCTGGCGGCGGGTGTCGAAGGTGCTGGAGTACTTGCCGTCCTTGTATTGCTCGCTCAAGTCCCAGCTGCGCCCGGCGTTGAGGCTCAGCGCGAGGCGCTCGCTGGGGCGGTAGCGCAGCTTGGCGCCGACCACTTGCTGGACGATGTCGGCCTGGTTGTTCTGGCTGCCGTCGTACTCGTTGCGGCCTTCGGCGCGGAACGCGCGCGCGTCGGCGTCCCATTGTTCGTTGAAGCGGTAGCCGCCCTGCATCGTCAGCGAGCTGTTGCGGTAACCGTCGCGGTCCGGCGAGTGGGTGAAGCAGCCGGCGCCGCGCGGATTGGGCTTGCCGCGGCAGGCGTTGATGCCGTCGGTGTCTTCGTGCGCGGCGTTGACCGAGTACCAGCCGCGCTCGCCCTTGCCGGCCACGCCCGCGGAGGCGCGGTGGGTCTGGTTGCTGCCGATGCCGACGCTGAAGCTCGGCGCGAACGGCCCCTGCGGGCGGCGGGTGAAGATCTGGATCACGCCGCCGATGGCTTCCGAGCCGTACAGGCTGGAGAACGGGCCGCGCACGATCTCCACGCGTTCGATCTGTTCGACCGGAATGTCCTGCAGCGAGGCGCCGCCGCTGGTGGCCGAACCGAGCTTGATGCCGTCGACCAGCACCAGCACGTGGTCGGACTCGGTGCCGCGCAGGAACAGCGACGTGCTCTTGCCGGGCCCGCCGTTGTTGGCCAGCGAGGCGCCCGGCGTGCCGCGCAGCAGGTCCGGCAGCGAGGCCGGCTGCAGGCGCTCGATGTCGGCGCGGTCGATCACGGTGACCGCGGCCAGGGTCGCGTCCTGGGTTTGCGCGGTGCGGCTGGCGGTCACCACGACCTGATCGAGCTCGACCGCGGGCGCGGCCTGGGCGACGGCGGCGGCGCCGTACAAGGCGACGGACAGGGCCGGCGCGAGCGCGCGGCGGAAGGACACGATCTGGGACGAAACGGACGGCGGCATTGCGTGCAGGTCTCCAGGCCGCGCCTCACCCGCGCGGCCGACAAGGGTCGGGACCGACGCAGACACGGCACGGACAGATGCGCGCAAGCGCGATCGCCCCGCTACCAGGCCCACCGCCGGTCGGTTCGCGCTCCGGGCCGGTCTCCGGGCTTGCGAGCGGAACCTGTCGAGCGTCCTTGTCCGGGTTCCGGTACCGCGCCTTCCCATGCCGCCCTTGCGGGCGCAGGCACAGTGGCCGTTGCGGTACGTAGACTCGCCTACCGTTGCGGGGGCAGCTCCGGCTTGAGCGCGCGGACCGTTCTGGACGAACTGGCCAGCGGCGCGACCGGATTCCCGTTTCAATCGCCGGACTGTGCCGGCGATCACCTTGAGCGCGGGCATCTTAGCAGCCGGGCGCCGGAGCGCGGCCAGTACGCGCGAACCGCGTGCGTCCCGGCCGACGCAGAAACGCAGGATTCGGACTCGTCCCATTCAAATCCGGCGCCGCGCTCGGCGATGCTGGCCGCGTTCCAACTCCTGCGGACGCACGGGACACCCCTCCCGCTTTCCGGCCGCCGGCCCGCGTCGCAGTCGCGGCCGGCGGTTCTTTTTGTCCGCACGCCGCCGGCCCCTCGCTCATGCCCTCAGGCGACCCGCCGGGGCCTCGCTGCGCCTTCGCCGACGACTCCAGCGGCAAAAACGAGGCGGCTACCACTTTTTGATTACTTGCGTTAGCCGCTTTCTGGCCGCTTCATTGACCCGGTTGTTACGACCGTGTTAAACCCGATGACATCGCTGTCAGTCCCCTTGCAGGAGTCTTCATGCACGCCAGCCGCACGCACCGCCGCCGCGCCCGCCATCCTCTCGCCCTGGGTCTGTTGATCGCCCTGGCCGCGCCCGCCGCGCTGGCCCAACAGCCCGCCCAGGCCGACGCCAAGACCCTGGACCAAGTCATCGTCACCGGCACCCGGGTCAGCGACCGCACCGTCGCCGAATCGACCGCGCCGATCGACATCATCACGCCCGAAACCCTGGAAGCCAGCGGCACGGTCGAACTGGCCACGGCGCTGGCGCGCGCCCTGCCCTCGCTGAACTTCCCGCGCCCGGCGATCACCGACGGCACCGACGCGGTGCGGCCTGCGCAGCTGCGCGGCCTCGCCCCCGATCAGGTGCTGGTGCTGGTCAACGGCAAGCGCCGCCACACCACCGCGCTGATCAACCTCAACGGCAGCCAGGGCCGCGGCTCCTCGCCGGTCGACCTCAACGCGATTCCGATCGCCGCGATCGAACGCGTGGAAGTGCTGCGCGACGGCGCCTCGGCGCAGTACGGCTCCGACGCCATCGCCGGCGTGGTCAACATCGTGCTCAAGGGTTCGGGCAGCGGCGGTTCGATCGCCGCGCGCTACGGCCAGTACAGCGCCGGCGACGGCGAGCAGTACCAGCTCTCCGGCGACCTCGGCCTGCAAGGCGAGCGCAGCTGGCTGCATCTGGCCGCGCAAGGCGGCCATCAGGACCAGACCAACCGCGCGCGGCCGTTCCAGGGCGTGGTCGAACAGCGCTACGGCGATCCGGAGATCGACCAGGGCGCGTTCTCCTACAACGGCGAATTCAAGCCGGTCGATTACCTGACCTTCTATTCGTTCGGCAGCTACAGCGAACGCGACGTGCTGTCCAACGGCTATTTCCGCTTCGCCGCCGACCCGCGCAACATCCCCTCGATCTATCCCAACGGCTTCCTGCCGCAGATCCACAACGTCAGCAAGGACCGCGCCGCGGTGTTCGGCCTGCGCAGCGAAACCGCCGGCGGCACCCAGATCGACCTGAGCTACAACTACGGCCACAACGGCCTGACCTTCGACATCGAGAACACCCTCAACCGCAGCCTCGGCCCGAGCTCGCCGCGCAAGTTCTACGCCGGCGCGCTGGAAGTGACCCAGCACGTGTTGAACCTCGACTTCACCCGCCCGGTGGATTTCGGCTGGAAGTACCCGATCACCTTCGCCTGGGGCGCGGAATGGCGCGGCGAGGAATTCAGCCAGCGCGCCGGCGAGCCGCTGTCGTACGCCAACGGCGGCGTGCCCGCGTCGAACGGCCAGATCATCCCCGGCGCGCAGGTGTTCTCCGGCTTCCGCGCCAGCGACGCCGGCGAGTTCGACCGCCACAGCTATTCGTTCTATCTGGACGTGGAAGGCGACCTGACCGACAAGTTCTCCGCCGGCGTCGCCGCGCGCTACGAGAGCTACAGCGACTTCGGCGACACCACCTCGGGCAAGCTGTCGGCGCGCTACGCCTTCACCGACAAGGTCGCGCTGCGCGCCACCGCCTCCACCGGCTTCCGCGCGCCGTCGTTGCAGCAGCAGTTCTTCCAGTCCATCGCCACCAACTTCATCAGCGGCATTCCGTACGAGATCGGCACCTTCCGCGTCGACAACCCGGCCGCGGTGGCGTTGGGCTCGGAGCCGCTGAAAGCCGAGGAATCGACCAACTACAGCCTGGGCCTGGTGTTGCAGCCGGCCGACGGGCTGTACATCACCGTCGACGCGTACCACATCAAGGTCGACGACCGCATCCTGCTGTCGGAGAACCTGACCAGCACGGCGGTGCGCAACTACCTGCAGGCCAACGGCTATCCCGGCATCGGCGGCGGCCGCTACTTCACCAATGCGGTCGACACCAAGACCCAGGGCGTGGACGTGATCGCGACCTACGCCTGGGACGTCGGCAACGGCAAGCTCAGCACCACCGCCGGCTACAACTATTCCAAGACCGAGATCGAGAACATCGCGCCGAACCCGCCGCGGCTGGCGGCGATCGACCCGGCCGCGGTGCGCATCGGCCGCACCGAGATCGGCCGCATCACCAAGGGCGCGCCGAAGGACAAGTTCTTCCTCAGCGGCGACTGGAAGACCGGCAACTGGAGCTTCAACGCCACCGCCACGCGCTACGGCGAGTTCACCGAACTGCATGCGACCGATCCGCTGCAGGACCAGACCTTCGGCGCGAAGTGGACGCTGGACCTGGCGGCGACGTATCGCTTGAACAACTGGGACTTCACCGTCGGCGGCGACAACGTGCTCAACGAGTATCCCGACGAGTCCAAGCTGGTGCGCGGGACGCGCAACTATCTGCCGTACAACACGGCGTCGCCGTTCGGGTTCAACGGCGCGTTCGCTTACTTGAAGGCGGGCTACAAGTGGTGACAGCGTTCGCGGTTTGAACGACTGGTCGAAGGCCCGGGCGAACCGGGCCTTCGCTTTTTTGGCGCGGCCCTCATCCGCCCTTCGGGCACCTTCTCCCGCAAGCGGGAGAAGGAACAGCAGGCTTTCGTCTCTCTCCCGCAGCCAGCTTTAGCCCCTCTCCCGCTTGCGGGAGAGGGGTTGGGGTGAGGGCCGCCTACCAGATCCCCCAGCATCCCCATCATTCCGGCACATCCCCACCCGCCACCAATCGGCTATACAACGCCGACACCGCCCCCACTGCCAGCACGCCACCCCGGAGCCCTTCGATGCGCCCGATCGCCCTGCTGTCGCTGTCCCTCGCCCTGTCCCTGGCCCTGTCCGCCCACGCCGCGCCCGCCGCGCGCGACTACGCGATCTTCATGCAAGGCCGCGCCGCCGGCGAACAGAAAGTCGCCGTCGCCGACGACGGTTCGGTCCGGGTCGACTACCACTACACCGACCGCGGCCGCGGCGACCGCAGCACCACGCGCTGGCGCGCCAACGACGACGGCACCCTGCGCGAGTACAGCGGCAGCGGCAACGATTACCTGCTCAATCCGTTCGAAGAAAACTACCGCGTCGACGGCGCCAAGGCGCAATGGAAGAACCCCGCCGAACGCGGCGAACGCGAACTCGCCGCGCCGGCGTTCTTCCTGCCGCTGCAGGCCGCGCCGGAAGCCACCGGCGCGCTCGCCCGCGCGCTGCTGAAGGCGCCGCAACGCAAGCTGGCGCTGCTGCCGGCCGGCGAAGCGAGCATCGCCGCGGTCGGCGACTACGACATCGCCGGCAAACGCGGCAACGCCAAGCTGCGGCTGTACCGCATCGAAGGCCTGGACTTCACCCCGCGCATGGTCTGGCTGCGCGAAGACGGCGCGACCGCGGCGGTGATCTTCGCCTCCGGCTGGTTCGTGGTGGTCGACCGCGAGTTCGAGGACGCCGCGCAGAAACTGGTCGAACTGCAGGAAGCCGCCGGCGCGCAATGGGGCGCCGATCTGGCCAAACGCCTGACCCACGCGCCGCAAGGCCCGCTGCTGATCCGCAACGCGCGCCTGTTCGACCCGCGCGACCTCAGCGTCAGCGCCGGCACCAGCGTGCTGATCGACAACGAACGCATCGTCCGGGTCGCGCCCGACGCGCAGATGCGCGCGCCGGCGTCGGCGCAGACCCTGGACGCGCGCGGCCGTTTCCTGATGCCGGGCCTGTGGGACGTGCACAAGCACTACACCGCGATCGAAGACGGCGCGCTCGACATCGCCGCCGGCATCACCAGCGCGCGCGACATCGCCAACAACTTCGACACCTTCCTGGAACGGGTCAAGCGCTTCGACGCCGGCAGCGAAGTCGGCCCGCGGGTGCTGATGGCCGGCTTCATCGACGGCCCCGGCCCCTATGCCGGCCCGACCAAGATGCTGGTGTCCACGCCCGAGGAAGCGGTCAAGGCGGTCGATTTCTACGCCGACCGCGGCTACATGCAGATCAAGAGCTATTCCTCGCTGAAACCCGAGCTGGTGCCGGTCATCGCCGACCGCGCCCACGCGCGCGGGCTGCGCTACAGCGGCCACGTGCCGGCGTCGATGTCGGCACGGCAGTTCATCGAGAACGGCGCCGACGAGTTGCAGCACCTGCTCTACGTCGAACTGAACTTCATGTATCCGGAAGTGAAGGACACCCAGAGCATGCAGCGGCTGACCGCGGTCGCCGCGCACGCGCACGAGTACCCGCCGGAAGCGCCGAAGGTGCGCGAGTTCATCGACTTCCTCAAGCGCCACCGCACCGTCATCGACGCGACCATGGCGCTGGAGGAAGACCTGTTCGGCGGCGACCCGACCGACAAGACCCCGCCCGGCCTGCGCGGCGTCGCCGAGCGCTTCCCGCCGCAGGCGCGGCGCAACCTCAGCTGGGGCGCGCTGAAGCCGCCGCACGGCCAGGAGGAGGCGTACAAGCAGGCGTTCCCGAGCATGCTCAAACTGCTCAAGGCGCTGTACGACGCCGGCGTGACCCTGATGCCGGGCACCGATGCGATGTCCGGCTACATGCTGCACGCCGAACTGGAGGCGTACGCGCGCGCCGGCATCCCCAACGCCGAAGTGCTGCGGCTGGCGACGCTGACCCCGGCGCAGGTGCTTGGCGTGGACAAGGACCGCGGCTACATCGCACCGGGCAAGTACGCCGACTTGGTGCTGATCGACGGCGACCCGACCCGGGACATGCGCGACATCCGCAAGGTCGATGCGGTGTTCAAGGGCGGCAAGCGGTTCGATCCGGGCGAGATCGAGCGGGCGCTCGGGATCGTGCCGCGCAAGGCGCCTGTGGTGGCGGTGGCTGAAGGACGGTAACGCCGGGGTTTGTGGTGTCGCGGTCGCGGCTCGCGCCGCTCCTACATGGCTTCCTGTAGGAGCGGCGCGAGCCGCGACCGCGACAACCCGAACCACCGCGCCACCGCTTCATCCCGAAAACGAAAACGGCCCGCATCGCGGGCCGTTCTCTTTTGCTTCGCAAACTCCGAGCCTCAGCCCTTGGCGAACACCAGATGCCCGCCCGCGGCATCGACCTGGATCGTATCGCCATTGGCGAACTCGCCGCTGAGGATCTTCTGCGCCAACGGATTCTCGATCTGCTGCTGCACCGCGCGCTTCAGCGGCCGCGCGCCGTACACCGGATCGAAACCGACGTTGCCGATCAAGGTCAGCGCCGCCTCGCTCAGCGACAGCTTCAGGCCGCGCTCGGCCAGCCGCTTCTCCAACCCGTGCAGCTGGATCTTGGCGATCTCGCGGATCTGGCTCTTCTCCAGCGGATGGAACACCACGATGTCGTCGAGACGGTTGATGAACTCCGGCCGGAAGTGGGTCTGGACCACGCCCATCACCGCCGCCTTCATCTGCGTGTAGGCCTCCGGCGTGGTGTCGCTGCTGAGTTCCTGGATCATCTGCGAGCCCAGGTTCGAGGTCATCACGATCACCGTGTTGCGGAAATCCACGGTGCGGCCCTGGCCGTCGGTCAGGCGGCCGTCGTCGAGCACCTGCAACAGGATGTTGAACACGTCCGGGTGCGCCTTCTCGACTTCGTCGAGCAGGATCACGCTGTAGGGACGGCGCCGCACCGCTTCGGTCAGGTAGCCGCCTTCCTCGTAGCCGACATAGCCCGGAGGCGCGCCGACCAGACGGCTGACCGCGTGCTTCTCCATGAACTCGCTCATGTCGATGCGGATCATCGCGTCGGAGGAATCGAACAGGAACTCGGCCAGCGCCTTGCACAGCTCGGTCTTGCCGACGCCGGTCGGGCCGAGGAACAGGAACGAGCCGCTCGGGCGGTTCGGATCGGACAGGCCGGCGCGCGAACGCCGCACCGCGTCGGACACCACCCGCACCGCCTCGTCCTGGCCGACCACGCGCGCGTGCAGCGCCTGCTCCATCTTCAGCAGCTTGTCGCGCTCGCCTTCGAGCATCTTCGCCACCGGGATGCCGGTCCAGCGCGCCACGACTTCGGCGATCTCCTCGGCGGTGACCTTGTCCTGCAGCAGCTTGAAGCCCTGGGTTTCGGCTTCCTGCGCGGCCTTGAGCTGCTTCTCCAGTTCCGGCATGCGGCCGTACTGGATCTCGCTCATGCGGGCGAAGTCCTGGGTGCGCTGCGCGGCTTCCAGGTCGAGCTTGGCCTGCTCGATCTGTTCCTTGATCTTGGTCGCGCCCTGCAAGGTCGCCTTCTCGGCCTTCCACACCTCCTCCAGGTCGTTGAACTCGCGCTCGAGCGTGGCGATCTCGGCTTCGAGATCGGCCAGGCGCTGCTTGGATTCGGCGTCCTTCTCCTTTTTCAGCGCCTCGCGCTGGATCTTGAGCTGGATCAGCCGGCGCTCCTTGCGGTCGAGCTCCTCGGGCTTGGAGTCGATCTCCATGCGGATGCGCGAAGCCGCCTCGTCCATCAGGTCGATGGCCTTGTCGGGCAGCTGGCGGTCGGCGATGTAGCGGTGCGACAGCGTCGCCGCGGCGACGATCGCCGGGTCGGTGATCTCCACGCCGTGATGCACCGCGTAGCGCTCCTTGAGCCCGCGCAGGATCGCGATGGTGTCCTCGACCGTCGGCTCGCCGACGAACACCTTCTGGAAGCGGCGCTCCAGCGCGGCGTCCTTCTCCACGTACTTGCGGTATTCGTCGAGCGTGGTCGCGCCGATGCAGTGCAGCTCGCCCCTGGCAAGAGCAGGCTTGAGCATGTTGCCCGCATCCATCGCGCCCTCGGCCTTGCCGGCGCCGACCATGGTGTGCAGTTCGTCGATGAACAGGATCACCTGGCCTTCGTTCTTGGACAGGTCGTTGAGCACCGCCTTGAGCCGTTCTTCGAACTCGCCGCGGAACTTGGCGCCGGCGATCAGCGCGCCCATGTCGAGCGACAGCACGCGCTTGCCGCGCAGGCCTTCGGGCACCTCGTTGTTGACGATGCGCTGGGCCAGGCCTTCGACGATCGCGGTCTTGCCGACGCCGGGCTCGCCGATCAGCACCGGGTTGTTCTTGGTCCGGCGCTGCAGCACCTGGATGGTGCGGCGGATCTCCTCGTCGCGGCCGACCACCGGATCGAGCTTGCCGTTCTCGGCGCGCGCGGTCAGGTCGATGCAGTACTTTTCCAGCGCCTGGCGCTGGTCTTCGGCGTTTTCCGATTGCACGCTCTCGCCTCCGCGCAGTTTGTCGATGGCCGCCTCGAGCTTGGCCTTGGTCGCGCCGGCCGCCTTCAGCGCGCGGCCGACATCGCCGCCGTCGTCGAGCGCGGCGAGCAGGAACAGTTCGCTGGCGATGAACGCGTCGTTGCGCTGCTGCGCCAGCTTGTCGGTGACGTTGAGCAGGCGCGCCAGATCGTTGCCGAGCGACACGTTGCCGGCCTGGCCGCTGACCTTGGGCAGCTTTTCCAGCGCCTCGCCGAGGCGCTCGCGCAGCGACGGCACGTTGATGCCGGACTGGGCCAGCAGCGGCCGGGTGCTGCCGCCGCTCTGGTCGAGCAAGGCGGTCAGCAGGTGCGCCGGTTCGATCACGCTGTGGTCGCGCCCGACCGCCAGCGACTGCGCGTCCTGCAAAGCCTGCTGGAAGCGCGAGGTCAGCTTGTCCATCCGCATGGAGGGTTCTCCCGAAAAGTAGGTGGCGGCTGGGCGCGCAGTGTCGCGCGCGGGCCGCGAATGACCTGTTAATGCGGGCTTTGGCGGGTGTTTCAAGATCGGCGCAAACGCCGGATTCAGGCCGCCGCGGGCCGCTCCGGCGCGCTGCGGGCGCTGCGGAAAACGGCCGGTTTTCACGGTCGGCGACAGCAAGGGAGCGCTGGATTCCCGCCGCTGCCGGCGGCGAAAAAGCGAATCCCCCGGCCGCGGGCTGCGGCTCGGGGGATTCGTCGTCCGGGATCGCCTCCCAGGCTCGCCGCGCGCGGCCGCGGCGGCGCGGCTCAGACCCGCGAGGTCGGCTGCAGGATTTCGACCCAGTAGCCGTCCGGATCCTTGATGAAGGCGATGTCCTTCATGCGCCCGTCGGTCAGGCGCTTCTGGAACGCCACGCCGAGCTGCTCGAAGCGCGCGCACGCCGCTTCCACGTCCGGCACCGACACGCAGATGTGGCCGAAGCCGCGCGGATCGCTGTTGCCGTGGTGATAGGCGAAGTCCGCGTCGTGCTCGGTGCCGTGGTTGTGGGTGAGTTCGAGCACGCCGCGCTGGCTCAGCAGCCACTGCCCGCGCGCCGGTTCTTCGGCCGGAATCTGCGCCGGGTCGTCGACCAGCACCAGGAAGTACAGGCTGAACTGCGCTTCCGCGAAGTCGCGCTTGCGCACCAGGGTGAAGCCGAGCACGCGGGTGTAGAAATCCAGCGAGGCCTTCGGGTCCTTGATCCGCAGCATGGTGTGGTTGAACACGAAGTCGCGCGTGGCGGCCTCCGGTTGCGCGGTCACGCCGGGCACGGCGTTGAGTTCGTTCTGCAGGGACATGGCGTGGGCCGGTGTGAGGGTCTGAAGGTTTGGGGCCGCCGACGCGGGCTCTCAAGCCTGCGCCGGCGGCTCGACCGGATCGCGCTGCAACGACAGCAGGATCAGCAACGCCGCCAGCCCCACGTACGCGCCGATGAACTGCCAGGCGATGACCTTCTGCAAGCCGTCCAGCGCCCACGGCAGGTACACGCCGCCGCGCGGATCGACCGAATGGATGATGCCGAACAGCGCCAGCGCGGCGCCGCCGAGCAGGAACGCCGCGGCCCGGCGCAGGCGGCCGTCGACCATCGCCGCGACCGCCGAGGTCCAGATCATCGAGGTCATGATGAAGCCGTTGCCGAGGGTCACGATGACCGCCAGCTCCGGCAGGCCGTGGCCGTCGAGCAGGCCGGCGAGTTCGGCGTGGCGGGCCGGATCGATCCAGGCCGGGTTGCCGGTCTTGATCGACAGCATGTACGCGACCGGCGGCAGGAAGCCGAACACCATCGCGGTGGCGTGCTTCGCCGGCGTGGCCTGGAACGCCTGGGTGGTGATGTCGAGCGCGACGTAGACGATGATCGGCGCCAGCACCGCGAGCGGCAGCCACTGCACCAGCCCGGAGACGATGCCGAGCATGCCGCCGAGGCCGATGAACAAGCCGGTCAGCAGGGTGTAGCCGCTGCGCGCGCCCATGTGCTTGTACGCCGGCTGGCCGATGTACGGCGTGGTCTGGGCGACGCCGCCGACGAAGCCGGCGACCAAGGTCGAGAACGCTTCGGCCAGCAAAATGTCGCGGGTGCGGTAGTCGTCGCCGGCGGCGCGCGCGCTTTCGCTGACGTTGATGCCGCCAACCACCATCAGCAGGCCGAACGGCAGCAGCAGCGGCAGGTAGGGCACGGTGTACTTCAAGCCGTCGATGAAGCCCAGGGTCGGCAGCGGCAGCACGAGTTGCAACGGTTGCGGAGTCGGCCAATGGAAACCCGGCGCGCCCAGGCCGAGCGCGCCGAAGCCGTAGAACAACACGGTGCCGAACACGAACGCGACGAACACCCCCGGCAGCTTCACCGGCAGCTTGCCCTTGGCCACCAGCACGTACAGCAACAGGCCCAGGGTCATGAAGCCGACCAGCGGCGAACGCAGGGTTTCGATCAGCGGCAGGAAGCCCATCAGCACCAGCGCGGTGCCGGCGATCGAGCCGAGCAGGCCGGCGCGCGGAATCAAGCGGGTCACCGCGTCGCCGGCGAACGACAGCGCGAACTTCAGCAGGCCCATGACCACCAGCGAGGCCATGCCGAGCTTCCAGGTGGCGTCGGCCGCGGCGGCCGCGTCCATGCCGGCCTGCTTGAAGCCGACGAAGGCCGGGCCGAGCACCAACAGGGCCATGCCGATGCTGGTCGGCGCGTCCAGGCCGAGCGGCATCGCGGTGACGTCGTCGCGGCCGCTGCGCGCGGCCAGCCGGCGCGCCATCCAGGTGTAGATCAGGTTGCCGACCAGCACGCCGAACGCGGTGCCGGGGAACATGCGGGTGTAGATGACTTCGGCCGGGAAGCCGAAGATGCCGATCAGCGCGGCGGCGATGAAGCCGAGGATCGAAAGATTGTCGACGACCAGGCCGAAGAAGCCGTTGAGGTCGCCGGGGACGAACCACGAGCGCTGTATCCGCTTCATATCGACGTTCACCGTCCGCGTCCCCCGTACCTCAACCCCGACGCGGCCAATGGCAAACGAAGCCACCCCCGCGCCGCCCCAGCCGCGAAATCGAAACAAGATGCTGGCGACCCAGCGCGAACGTAGCTCATCGACGGTACTCGTAACGCGGAAAGGGACGCGTCCATGCCGGTTGGGCCTGCGATCCGTTCGCAGCCGCGAGTGTGCCGCCAATCGGCGGCGTTGGGGCGATCCGAGCCGGGCCGATGGGTTATCGGCTCATGCCCTACCGGTGCGGTGAATCCGACCCTTCTATCCCTTCGTTCCGGCGCAAGCCGGAACGAAGCAGCGCTGCGGAAACAGGTGTCCTACTCCGCCACCTCGAGCCAACCGCGATACCGCACCAGCAGCCCCACCAGCGGCAACTGCGCGGCCACGTCGAAGTGATAACGCCCCTCGCGTTCGAACTCGCGCGCGCGCACGCCGGCGAACCAGCCGCGCGGCAACGGCAGGCCGAGCGCGCGCACGCGCATCAGCCGCCAGGACAGGCCCGGATCGTGGCGCTCGCCTTCGGCTTCGCCGTGCTCGGCGCCGTAGCTGGTCGGCGCGCCCATCGCCGCCGCCGGCAACGCCGCGGACGAGACCGTGATCGAATCGCCCGTGTGCGCCGACACGGTGCGCGCCAGCGCCGCCTCGGGCGCCTCGCCGACCGGTTCCAGCGCGAACGCGAAACGCATCGGCCCCAAGCGCTCCAGCACCAGCCCGTCGCGCCCGCTCAGGCGCGAGCGCAGGGTCGACTTGCCGAACCGCCGGGTCCAGGTTTCGCCGTGCGGCCCGGCCTGGATCTCGACTTCGATCGGCCCGGCGTAGGCCTTGGGCAACCGCACGATGCGCGCGAACAGCCGCGAGCACAGGCCGTGGCCGCGCTCGACCACGGCTTCGCCGCGATACGACTGGCGTCCGCTGCGTCCGTGCAGCAGCCGCAGCGTGCGCGGCAACAACACGAAGCGCACGCCGAGCGCGCGCGGATACAGGCCTTCGCGCGCGCCGAGGCGGGTAGCGTCGCGAGCAACGTTGGTTGCGCCGGCGTCCATCACAGTCCACGCAGCGATTGGGGCACGACGTACTCGCGGCCGTCGAAGGCCAGGCGCACGCTGCTCTTGTTCTTGGCCACGGTCTTTTCGCTGCAGTCCTTGCCGTCGGCGACGGCGCGGCTGCTTTGCCCGGCGCTGGCGACCAGCAGGCCGGCGTAGCCGTGGTCGCGCTTGGCGTCGATGGCGACGGTGCGCTTGGCGTTCTCGAATTCGCCGGCGCAGTTGCCGTCCCATTCGCCGCGGTCCAGCGCGACTTCCAGCTTGCGCAGCACCGGCCGCAGCTTGCCCTCGTCGGCGGCGTAGAGGTTCAGCACCGTGCTCGCGTACGGGTTGACCCGCGAAGAACCGCTGTAAGCGACGCGCACGCCGAACGCGGTGACGCTGTCGTTGAGGCGGTAGCGCGCGGTGTCCAGGGTCACCGAGGAAATCCGCATCGCGTCGGAGGTCAGCGCCTCGTTCTCGCGATAGCGCTGCAGGATCCGCGGCCGGTTCGAATCGCCGACCAGCACCTCCAGGTCGGCGACGTCGACGTCGCCGTCGGCGGCCTCGTGGCGCAGGCGCACCGCCAGCAGAGTCTTGTCGGGCGAGGCCGGCCAGACCTTGCAGGCGACATCGCCGAGCTTGATCCAGCGCGTCGGCGCGCCGGGCGTGCGCAGCAGTTCGCCGTTGTCGCCGGTTTCGCTGGTCGAGCCCGGATAGGCGGCCAGCAGCAGTTCGTAGGAACGCTCGTCGCAGCCGTCCGCATGCGCGCTGAAGGACGCGGCGAGGGAAAGCGAAAGCAACAGGACCGTCCGTGGGGCCGTGCGCATCAGTTTTGCATCCAGATCAGAGTCGCCATGCGTCCGGTGCGGCGGTCGCGGCGGTGGGAATAGAAACGGTCGGGGTCGGAAATCGTGCACAAGCCGCCGCCGTGGATGTGGTCGGCGCGCAGGCCGGCGCGCGCCAGCCGTTGCCGCGCCAGCGCGTACAGATCGACCCGCCAATGGCCCGGCCGGGTCGCGACGAACGCGGCGTCGGCGGCGGCGTCGACGGCGAGGAAGGCGTCGCGCACGTCGGCGCCGATCTCGTAGCGCTGCGGCCCCGCGGCCGGGCCGAGCCAGGCGCGCAGGCGCGCGGGATCAGTGCGCATCGCCGCGACCGTGGCCTCGAGCACGCCGTCGGCGAGCCCGCGCCAGCCGGCGTGGGCGGCGCCGACTTCTTGGCCGTCGTCGGCGGCGAACAGCACCGGCAGGCAGTCGGCGGTGAGGATCGCCAGCACCGTGCCCGCGGTGGAGGTCACCGCGGCGTCGGCTTCGGGTTCGCCGTTCGCATCGTCGCCGCCGTCGAAGCGGACCACGCCGGCGCCGTGCACCTGATGCAGCCAGCGCGGCGACGCCGGCAGCGCCGCGGCCTGCGCGAGCAGCTCGCGATTGCGCAGCACCGCGGCCGGCTCGTCGCGCTGTTCGCCGTAGAGCGTGCCGAGGTTGAGCGCGTCGAACGGCGCCTGCGACACGCCCAGGCCGGCGCGCACGGTGGTGAAGCCGCGCACGCCCGGCGGCGCCGGCCAATCGGCTTCGATCCAAGGTGTCGCGGCGCGACCGCCCATGCTCAACGCCCGGCCTCGGCCGCGGCGCGCGAATCGGCGCGCAGTTCGGCGATCAGCTGCAGCATGTCGGCCGGCACCGGCGCGGTGCAGCGCACCGGTTCGCCGCTGACCGGGTGGACGAATTCCAGGGTCTCGGCGTGCAGCGCCTGACGCTTGAAGCCGCGCAGGGCCTCCACCAGCGTCTCGCTCGCGCCCTTGGGCAGCTTGAGCGGGCCGCCGTACAGCGGGTCGCCGACGATGGGGTGCTTGAGGTGCTGCATGTGCACGCGGATCTGGTGGGTGCGCCCGGTTTCCAGGCGGCATTCCAGCAAGGTGTGGGCGCGGAAGCGCTCGCGCAGGCGGTAGTGGGTGACCGCGTCGCGGCCGTCCTCGCGCACAGCCATGCGCAGGCGGTCGCGCGGGTGGCGGTCGATCGCGGCATTGGCGGTGCCGCCGGCGACCAGCGCGCCGACCACCACGGCCAGGTACTGGCGGTGGACTTCGCGCGCGGACAGCTGATCGACCAGCGAGGTGTGCGCCGGCAAGGTCCGCGCCACCACCATGACCCCGGAGGTGTCCTTGTCGAGGCGGTGGACGATGCCGGCGCGCGGCAGCGCGGCCAGCGACGGGTCGCGGTGCAGCAGGGCGTTGACCAGGGTGCCGGCGGGATTGCCGGCGCCGGGGTGGACGACCAGCCCGGCGGGCTTGTCGAGCACGATGACCTCGGCGTCCTCGTACAGCACGTCCAGGGCGATGTCCTCGGCCACGGCGTGGGTCTGGGTGTCCAGGACCACGTTCAATTCGACCGCCTCGCCGCCCTGGACCGGGTCGCGCGGGCGCGCCTCGCGGCCGTTCAGGCGGGCGTCGCCGGACTTGATCCAGGCGGCCAGGCGCGAGCGCGAGTAATCGGGGAACAGTTCGGCCAGGACGGCGTCGAAACGGCGGCCGGCCGCGCTGTCGGGCACGGTCGCGGTCAGGGTCTGGCGGGAGTCGGTCATTGCGGCATCGGCTGGTGAGGGAAGACGGGTCCGGTTAAGGGCTCGGACCCGCGGACTGCTATTATCGGCGCTTCGTGCCTCCGGCGCCTGTCGATGCCTGCCATGACCGTACGTTCCACCCCGTCCCGCGCCCCGCTCCGCCTGCTGGCCCTGTTGCTGATCGTGGCCGTCGCCGGCACCGGCTGCTCGCGGGTCGGCAAGATGTTCAAGAAGAACAAGGACAGCGACGAAGGCCAACCGGTCGAGGCGATCTACGAGAAAGCCCACAAGTCGATGACCAACGGCAACTGGGCCTCGGCCGAGGTCAGCTTCCGCCGCCTCGTCGCCCAGTACCCGTACGGCCCGTACACCGAGCAGGCGCTGATCGAGACCGCGTACGCCCAGTACAAGTCGGGCAAGCACGACGACGCGATCAGCAGCATCGACCGCTTCATCCGCACCTACCCGACCCACCGCAACATCGCCTATCTGTACTACCTGCGCGGGCTGGTCAATTCCAGCCGCGACACGGTGTTCCTGCAGAAGGTCTGGCGCCTGGACGTGAGCCGCCGCGACCTGGCCACGCCGATGCAGGCGTACAACGACTTCCAGATCGTGGTCGAGCGCTACCCGAACAGCCGCTACGCCCAGGACGCGCGCAAGCGCATGATCGTGCTGCGCGACACCTTCGCCCGCCACGAGCTCGACGCCTCGCTGTACTACCTGCGCCGCACCGCCTACGTGGCCGCGGCCGACCGCGCCAAGTACCTGCTCGAAACCTACCCGCAGAGCGGCTACCAGTACGACGCGATCGCGGTGCTGCTGAAGGCCTACGAAGGCCTGGACAACCAGGCGCTGGCCGCCGACGCCAAGCGCGTGCTGCAGCAGAACGACCCCAACCACCCGGCGCTGACCGGCAAGTGGCCGGACTACCCGAGCAACCTGCGCAAGCTCAACCCGTTCGCGGGCGAGCGCTCGGCGGTCGACAACCGCGACAAGCTCGAAGCCAAGCGCGCCGAGCAGGCGGGCAAGGGCCAATAAGCCGCCGCCTTCCGCAACGAAAACGCCGCCTCCGGGCGGCGTTTTGGTTTATGGAGCCCCCCCCTGTAGGAGCGGCGCGAGCCGCGACCGCGTCACCGCAACCACGACGCAACAACGAACATGCGACGCAGCATCCGCCGTCGCGCTGCGATCAGTCGCAAGGGCTAGGCTGCGCGGGCGGATCGCCGCCGGGCCTTAGCCGCCGGCCGGATCCGATTCCGCCGTGGGTACGCGCCTGCGGCGACGCTGAGCGCCGCCGGTTTCGTCGTGGTTGCGTTGTCGCGGTCGCGGCTCGCGCTGCTCCTACAGGGAGCCGGCCCGAGTTGCCGCGGCAGCGGCCTCAGCCGGAATAACGATTGGTGATCGGATAGCGCCGCTCGCGCCCGAACGCGCGCCGCGAGACCTTCGGCCCCGGCGCGGCCTGGTGCCGCTTCCATTCGCTGATGCGCACCAGCTTGAGCACGCGGTCGACCGTGGCCGCATCGAACCCGGCCCGCACGATCTCGTCGCGCGACTGCTCCTGGTCGACGTAGCGCAGCAGGATCGCGTCGAGCACGTCGTACGGCGGCAGCGAATCCTGGTCCTTCTGGTTCTCGCGCAGTTCCGCCGACGGCGGCCGGTCGATCACCGCCCACGGGATCACCGGCGAACCGGCGACCGCGTTGCGCCAGCGCGCGAGCGCGAACACCTCGGTCTTGTACAGGTCCTTGATCGGCGCGTAGCCGCCGCACATGTCGCCGTAAATAGTGGCGTAGCCGACCGCGTACTCGCTCTTGTTGCCGGTGGTCAGCAGCAGGCCGCCGAACTTGTTGCTCATCGCCATCATCAGCGCGCCGCGGGTGCGCGATTGCAAGTTTTCTTCGGTCACGTCCACCGGCTTGCCGTCGAAGGCCTCGGCCAGGGTGTCCAGAAAGCCCTGGAACGGCTTCTCGATCGGCAGCGCCAGCAGGCGCACGCCCTGGCTCGCGCACTGTTCGGCGGCCAGGTCGTTGGACAGATCGGCGGTGTAGCGCGACGGCATGCGCACCGCGACTACGTTCTCCGGGCCGAGCGCATCGACCGCGATGGCCATGACCACCGAGGAATCGATGCCGCCCGACAGGCCCAGCCAGACTTTCTCGAAACCGTTCTTGCGGCAGTAGTCGCGGGTGCCGCGCACCACCGCGCGCCAGGCCAGGGCGTCGCGGCTTTCCTCGTGCTCGACCGGCCACGACACCGGGGCGAAGCGGCGGGTCGCGTCGTCGTAGTCGGCGACCAGCCAATGGTCCTCGAACGCGACCGCGGCCGGATGCACCGCGCCGTCGCCGTCGGCGAGCACCGAGGCGCCGTCGAACACCAGCGCGTCCTGGCCGCCGACCACGTTGAGATAGGCCAGGGCCACACCGGTCTCGCCCACGCGCAGGTCGAGCAACGCGTCGCGCTGGGCGTGCTTGTCGCGCTCGAACGGCGAGGCGTTGGGCACCAGCACCAGGCTGGCGCCGGCGCGCGCGGTCGCCGCGAGCGGCTCGGCGAACCACAGGTCTTCGCAGATCACCACGCCGACCTGCACGCCCTTGAGCTCGAACACGACCGCCTCGCCGTCGGGATCGACGTCGAAGTAGCGGCGCTCGTCGAACACCGCGTAGTTCGGCAGCTCGCGCTTGCGGTAGGTCGCCTCGACCCGGCCGCCGCGCAGCACGCTGGCGGCGTTGTAGACCACCGACCCGGCCGCCTGCGGCCAGCCGACCACCGCGACGATGCCGTGCGCGGCCGCGGCCACGCGTTCCAGCGCGGCCTCGCAATCGGCGAGGAAGCCCGGGCGCAGCAGCAGGTCTTCGGGCGGATAGCCGCTGATCGCCAGTTCCGGGAACAGCACCAGGTCGGCGCCGTGCTCGTCGCGCGCCTGCGCGATCAGCGCGCACATGCGCTCGGCGTTGCGGTCGACCGCGCCGACGGGGAAATCGAACTGGGCCAAGGCGATGCGCAGCGGTGCGGACATGCGGGACTCGAGATTCACAAGTGGGAGTGGAAAGCCGGCGCGAACCAGGGTCCGCGCCGGATCGGAAACTCGCTGCGCTCAGGGCTGCGCGTAGCCGGCTTCGCGCTGGGCCCGGATCGCCAGGATCAGGACAGTATCGAACTCGCTCAGGTAGCGGTACAGCGCCACGTAGCCGCTGGCGTCGCGGCCGATGACCAACTCGCGCAGTTCCGCTTCGGCCGGCCGGCCAATCAGCGGATTGTCGCTCAGTACGTCGATCGCGCGCACGATGCCGTCGATGCGCTGCTCGCGCCTTGCCGCATCGTGGCGGTCGAGATGATCGAGAATGCGGGCGAAGTCCTCGGCCACGGCCGGCGCCAGGACGATTCGGGTCACGGCTCGCGCCCGAGGGGCTTCTTCGCCGGCGCCGCCGCGTTCTCGCCGCGCGCGCGGCGGCCAAGATAGTCGCGCATTTCATCCCACTCCAAGGCCTGCCCGTCGGCGACGAAGCTGCGCCAGCGCGCCTGCGCTTCGTCGAGGAACTGCGCGCGGCGCTCGGCCTCGCCGACCTTTTCCTCCAGCGCGCCGAGGATGAAGCCGTGCGGCGTGGTGCCGGCGCGTTCGGCGGCGTCGGCGATGCGCGACTTGAGTTCGTCGCTGAGGCGGATGGTGGTGGTGGACATGGCGACCTCGACCGGTGGGGCCGAAGCCGAATGTAGCACGCCTGTGCTACAAACGAAAAAGCCGCCCGAAGGCGGCTTTTCGCAGGTACGGGCCGGAACCTCCGGCCCGCACGCCGACTTGCTTTTACTTGGCCAGACGCTTGGCGATCGCCGCGCCGAGGTCGCCCGGCGACTTGACCGTGGTGACGCCGGCCTTCTCCATCGCCGCGAACTTGCCTTCGGCCGTGCCCGAACCGCCCGAGGCGATCGCGCCGGCGTGGCCCATGCGCTTGCCCTTCGGCGCCGAGGCGCCGGCGATGAAGCCGACCACCGGCTTGGTCACGTACTGGGCGATGAACTCGGCCGCTTCTTCCTCGGCCGAACCGCCGATCTCGCCGACCATGATGATGCCTTCGGTCTGCGGATCGTCCTGGAACCACTTCAGCGCGTCGATGAAGTTGGTGCCGTTGATCGGGTCGCCGCCGATGCCGATGCAGGTCGACTGGCCCAGGCCCACGTCGGTGGTCTGCTTGACCGCTTCATAGGTCAGCGTGCCCGAGCGCGAGACGATGCCGACCTTGCCCGGCTTGTGGATGTGGCCCGGCATGATGCCGATCTTGCACTCGCCCGGGGTGATCACGCCGGGGCAGTTCGGACCGACCAGGACCACGTCGTCGTAGCCGTTGAGGGTGTTCTTGACCCGCAGCATGTCGAGCACCGGGATGCCCTCGGTGATGCACACGATGACCTTGATGCCGGCGTCGGCCGCTTCCAGGATCGCGTCGGCCGCGAACGGCGGCGGCACGTAGATCACCGACGCGTCGGCGCCGGTTTCGTTGACGGCGTCGCGCACGGTGTTGAAGACCGGCAGGCCCAGGTGCTGGGTGCCGCCCTTGCCCGGGGTCACGCCGCCGACGACCTTGGTGCCGTACTCGAGCATCTGCTCGGCGTGGAAGGTGCCCTGCGAGCCGGTGAAGCCCTGCACGATCACCTTGGTGTTCTTGTTGATCAAAACGGACATGTCATCGGCCCCTTACTTGCCAGCGACGGCGGCAACCGCCTTCTTCGCGCCATCGTTGATGTTGTCGGCCGGGGTAATGGCCAGACCCGAGTTCTTCAGCAGTTCCTTGCCGGCTTCCACGTTCGTGCCTTCCAGGCGCACGATGACCGGAACCTTGACGTCGACTTCCTTGACCGCGGCGATGATGCCCTCGGCGATCATGTCGCAGCGGACGATGCCGCCGAAGATGTTGACGAAGATGGCCTTGACCTTGTCCGAGCTCAGGATGAGCTTGAACGCTTCGGTCACGCGCTCCTTGGTGGCGCCGCCGCCGACGTCGAGGAAGTTGGCCGGCGAGCCGCCTTCCAGCTGGATCACGTCCATCGTCGCCATCGCCAGGCCGGCGCCGTTGACCATGCAGCCGATGTTGCCGTCCATGGTGACGTAGTTGAGGTCGTGCTGGCTGGCCTTGACCTCGGTCTCGTCTTCCTGGCGGATATCGCGCATGTCGGCGAGATCCTTGTGACGGAAGGTCGCGTTGTCGTCGCTGTTGACCTTGCCGTCGAGCACGGCGAGGTCGCCGTTGGTGAGGACGGCGAGCGGGTTCAGTTCGACCAGCGCCAGGTCCTTCTCGTTGAACAGCTTGTACAGGCCCAGCATGATCTTGGTCAGCTGGCCGGCCTGCTTGGCGTTGAGGCCCAGGTCGAAGGCGAGCTCGCGGCACTGATAGGCCTGCAGGCCCTGCACGTAGTTGACGTGGATGGTCTTGATCGCGTCCGGGTTCTCCTCGGCGACCTTCTCGATCTCCACGCCGCCTTCGGCCGAGGCGATGAAGGTGACCGACTTGGTCGAGCGGTCGACCAGGACCGACAGGTACAGCTCCTTGGCGATGTCGGTGCCTTCGGAGATCAGCACCGTATCGATCGGCAGGGCGACGCCGGCCGACTGGTAGGTCTCCATCTTGGTGCCCAGCATGGCCTGGGCGTACTGCTTCACTTCGTCGAAGTTCTTCGCCAGCTTGACGCCGCCGGCCTTGCCGCGGCCGCCCGCGTGGATCTGGGCCTTGACCACCCACAGGTCGCCCGGAATGGCCTTGGCGGCCGCAACGGCCTCTTCGGGAGTGCGCGCAACGCGCCCGGCCGGCACTGCGATGCCGTAGTCGGCAAACAGCTGCTTTGCCTGATATTCGTGGAAATTCATGCGTCACCGAGGGGAGTGAAAGACGTCCCGCGCGGACGCACGGCCGAGGGCCGGAGCGGGCGCGAGGGGGCCGCATTGTCGCCGATCGCGGCGGGGCGAGCAAAACCCCGGGTCGCCGGGCCGACGGCCGGTGGGCCCGGCGCGGGCCCGCGGCGCGGCCGCGCGCGGCGCCGGCCGGGCCCAGGACGGCGCCGTCGGCGGGCTGTGGCCAGATACGGCAAGGTCCCGACGCGCATGGCGCAAGGCGGGTGCCGGCCCGGTTACATCGCGGCACTACCCGCGTTCCGCCCGCGCCGGCCAGCCGCCCTATACTGATCGATACTCCGCCCGCGCAGGGAAACCCGCTTGCCGTCAGGTCTCGCCCCCGTCACTCCGGCCGATGCCGACTCCGCGCTGCGCCGCGAACTCTATTTCTTCACCCTCTACCGGTTGCTGGAAGCGGCCCTGCTGGTGCTGTTCCTGTTCGGGCCGGTCGACAACCTGATCGCCGCGCCGCGCCACGACCTGTTCGCCCGCTCGCTGGCGCTGTCCTATCTGTTCATCGCCGGCCTGCTGTTCGTGTTCGGCCGCCGCGGCGACCTGCGCGGCCATGTCTTCGCCGGCATCGCCTGCGACCTGTTCTTCGGCCTGCTGTCGATCCACGCCCTGCCCGGCGCCGGCACCGGCATCGCCCTGATGCTGATGTTCAACGTCGGCGCGGCGGCGCTGCTGCTGCCGACCCGGTTCGGCATCGGCGCGGCGATCGCCGCCTGCCTCGGCCTGATCGGCGAGTGGCTGTGGACCGAGCTCGGCAACGAAGCGCTCGGCCGCACCGTCGCCGAACCGGTGATGTTCGCGCTGGGCTACCTGTCGATCGCGCTGCTGACCAACACCCTGGGCCGGCAGATGCGCGAGAGCCAGGAACTGGCCGAACGCCGCGGCGCCGAGGCCGCCAACTACGCCGAGATCAACGAACTCATCATCCGGCGAATGCGCACCGGCGTGCTGCTGGTCGACGGCGAAGGCCGGCTGCGCCTGGCCAACGAGGCGGCGATGCTGCTGCTCGGCGACAGCGGCGAGCACAACGGCAGCCAGCACGGCCATCGGGTGCTGGCGATCGCCTCGCCGGAGCTGGCGCGCCGGCTCGGCCGCTGGCGGGTCGAGGGCCGCCCCGACGAAAGCCCGCTGCGGCTGGCGCCGGACCTGCCGGAAGTGGTGCCGCGCTTCACCCGCCTGCTCGCCGGCAGCGACCAGACCCTGATCTTCCTCGACGACACCTCGCTGGTCTCGCGCCGCGCCGAATCCATCACCCTGGCCGCGCTCGGCCGCTTTTCGGCCAGCCTCGCCCACGAGATCCGCAACCCGCTGGCGGCGATCAACTACGCCGTGCAGTTGCTGGAGGAATCGCGCGACATCGCCATGTCCGACCGGCGCCTGCTCGAAATCATCCGCCAGCAGGGCACGCGCATGAACGGCATCGTCGAGAACGTGCTCGGCATGGCCCGGCGCGAACCGGCCAAGCCCGAGCACGTCGAGCTGATGGGCTTCGTGCGCCAGTTCGTCGACGAGTACCGCGCCAGCCACCCGATCGAGCTCGACACCTTGCGCGCCACCGGCTCGCACACGCAGGCGCCGGCGCTGATCGATCCGCGTCAGCTGCACCAAGCGCTGACCGTGCTGGTGCACAACGCGCTGACCTACGGCCGCCAGCCCGGCGAGCCGGCGCGGGTGACCGTGCACGTGTACTTCGACGAAGTCGGACTGCCGGCGATCGACGTGCTCGACCGCGGCCCCGGCATTCCCGACTCGGTCGCCGAACGCCTGTTCCGGCCGTTCTTCACCACCTCCGCGCACGGCACCGGCCTGGGCCTGTACATCGCGCGCGAGCTGTGCCGGGCCAATCAGGCCTCGCTCGACTACGTCGCCGTGCCCGGCGGCGGCGGCTGTTTCCGCATCCGTCTGGCCGGCGCGAGCGCGCTTTCGCCGGCCTGAGCCGCAATGTGACTGCGCGCACGGCAAGCAGAAAACGTGCCATCAGCGTCTTGGCCGCGACAGGTTCGTTAAGTTATCGTGGGCGGTGGAGGGCGTAATGGCTGAAACCCGTAGTGCATTGGTGGTCGACGACGAACGCGACATTCGCGAGCTGCTCGTCATGACCTTGGGCCGCATGGGCCTTCGTTGCGACACCGCGTCGGGCCTCAACGAGGCTCGCAGCCAGCTGCTGCGCAATCGTTACGATTTGTGCCTGACCGACATGCGCCTGCCCGACGGCTCGGGCATGGACCTGGTCGCCGAGATCAGCCAGAAGTATCCGAACACGCCGGTGGCGATGATCACCGCGTTCGGCAACGTCGAGGCCGCGGTGGAAGCGCTCAAGGCCGGCGCGTTCGATTTCGTCGCCAAGCCGGTCGACCTGTCGGTGCTGCGCGACCTGGTCCGCCACGCGCTGGAACTGCACGAAACCCGGCGCAACGCCAGCGAAGCGGTCGGCTCGCGCCTGTACGGCGAATCGCCGGCGATGATCAAGCTGCGCCAGACCATCGGCAAGGTCGCGCGCAGCCAGGCGCCGGTGTACATCGCCGGCGAATCCGGCGTCGGCAAGGAACTGGTCGCGCGCACCATCCATTCCGAGGGCGGGCGCGCCGACGGACCGTTCGTGCCGGTCAACTGCGGCGCGATCCCGGCCGAGCTGATGGAAAGCGAATTCTTCGGCCACAAGAAGGGCAGCTTCACCGGCGCCCACGCCGACAAGCCCGGCCTGTTCCAGGCCGCCGACGGCGGCACCTTGTTCCTCGACGAAGTCGCCGAGCTGCCGCTGGCGATGCAGGTCAAGCTGCTGCGCGCGATCCAGGAAAAATCGATCCGCCCGGTCGGCGCTCAGGCCGAAGTCACCGTCGACGTGCGCATCCTGTCGGCCACCCACAAGGACCTGGCCGCGCTGGTCGCCGAAGGCCGCTTCCGCCAGGACTTGTACTACCGCATCAACGTGATCGAACTGCGCGTGCCGCCGCTGCGCGAGCGCCTGGACGACCTGCCCGGCCTGGCCGCCAAGATCCTGCACCGCCTCGCCGGCACCCAGGGCCGGGTGGTGCCGCGCCTCGGCGACGACGCCCTGGAAGCGCTGCGCGCCTATACCTTCCCCGGCAACGTGCGCGAACTGGAGAACATCCTCGAGCGCGCCCTGGCCCTGGCCGAAGGCGAAGTCCTCAGCGCCAGCGATCTGCGCCTGCCGCGCCTGGCCACCCAGGGCGGCCCCGCCGCGACCGCCGCCCCCGGCGCCGCGCCGGCCGCCGCGGGCCAGCCAGCGCTGCCGCCCGGCGCAGTCGACCCGCGCACGATCAGCCCGCGCGACACCGCCACCAGCGCGCTGCCGTCGTACATCGAAGAGATCGAGCGCGCCGCGATCCAGCAGGCGCTGCAGGAAAACCGCTACAACAAGACCCGCACCGCGGCGGCGCTGGGGATCACGTTCCGGGCGCTGCGCTACAAGCTCAAGAAGCTCGGGATCGATTGAGGCGAGGCGGCCGGTGGCGGCCGTACCTTCTCCATATAGATAGAGAACGACAAGCCCGACAACAAGACGCCGGCCCGCGAGGGCCGGCGTTTTTGTTTTGGCCTGGCTTGGGCGGGCAGCGGGGCGGCACGCCAGGGCGTCGTGGCGGTCCGCCCTGGGCGGCGTCTGCGATGAGCGCCGAGCGCCGCGCCCTGCGTGCGCGCGTTCGCAGCCACCGGCGCCTGGCGCCTCGGCGAACCGCGCAGTGGCGAATCGACGCGACATACAAGCGGACACGTTTGCGCGCATCGCTTCGGTGCATCGCCCGCGAATGCGCGTCGCTGCCAACCGAAGATCGTCGCATGCATTCGACGCACACTTTCGAATGCAAATGCGCTACATCGATCGCGCTCGAATGCATCGCGATCCTCGCAACGATATCGCTTCGAATCGTTGCAGCAGCAAAGGACGCACGATGCATGCACTCAACAGCGCACTGCATACACGCTTACTGCATACCCCTTCGAATTGGCACGAGCTCTGCGTAACCCGATACGCACCAGCAACGCGTGCGCCCGTCGGACTTTCGCGGTCGCCGTCCTTGCCGGCGCGAGCCAACGACTTACACCTCCTAGGGGAAACACCATGAACAAGCAGCAAGGCTTCACCCTGATCGAACTGATGATCGTGATCGCGATCCTCGGCATCCTGATCGCGATCGCGTTGCCGGCGTATCAGGACTACACCATCCGTACCAAGAACGCCGAGTGCTTGAACGTTGCCGCCGCGGCGAAGCTGGCGGTTTCCGAGACCGCCCAGGATCGCGGTTCGCTCGGTGCGATCACCGCGCAGTCCATCACCGGCTACAGCTTCAGCGCCAGCGAGTACTGCGCCGACGTGACCATCGGCGTCAAGGGCAAAATTACCGCCACCACCCGCGCCACCGGCGGCACCCCTTCGGCTGTCTTCGAACTGACCCCCTCCGCCGATCTCGGCCGTATCGACTGGGTCTGCAAGGAAACCAACAAGGCCCGCAAGTCGCAGCTGCCGGCCGAGTGCAGGGGCTGATTCGCGAGACCCATCGCAACGCGATGATCGACGGATCAGGGCGCCGACCACGGCGCCTGCATCCGGCAGCCCGAACGCCGGCCCGCAAGGGCCGGCGTTTTTTGTTCTGTCCGGCACAGCCGCGCGCAATTGCGCGCAACCAAAGGCTCGTTCCAGGGTCGGTCGAGGCCGCCGCCGACCGTCTGCCACGACTGCGAACAACAGCGAGCCAAACGAGCCGCAGAAAGTCGCCCGCACTGGGCCGGGCCTGCGGCTGCGCATGCTTCCTCAACACCGCCAGGCGTTGAGCGCCAAGCAGAGACGCGATCTTCGACTTCAGGCCCGACGCTCGCCCATGCCGCCACGCGGCCTCAACCCGCCCGTTATTGCGTACTAGTAAACGGGACCGGATACATCGCGCGACCGACGTCGGTCGGTAGCCGCATCAGCGAAGTACCGGCGCTGGCGTTAAAGACCAGGCGTACCTGCAGTTATTAGCCCTTCGGTTCAAGGGCCTGTTCAGCCGCCAAATCCGGGCAAACCCCCTCGCGACGGACGTCGTGAAAACGCGCGGGCGGAAATGATTGATGACAATCACATTTCCAGGGTGGCGCCTTCCAATCTGACGCATTTGGTCACCACTCCGGCCTCTGGACTGACCCAAAGCGTCACCCCGCTCACCCCTGCCCACCTTCGTTGCGTGACTGCCCTAGCAGTTTCACAGCCAGTGCCATCGGCATCGCTACTTGGCACGGGTTGTGCGTAGTCCTTACGTGCACGGACAGCTCGCCTGGCACCTTCGATGGATCGAAAGCCTAGCCTGCTGGCACGTGAAGCAACCAACACTCCTAGGGGATACACCATGAAGAAGCAGCAAGGCTTTACCCTGATCGAACTGATGATCGTCATCGCGATCCTGGGCATCCTGATCGCCATCGCTCTGCCGGCCTATCAGGACTACACCATCCGCACCAAGAACGCTGAGTGCATCAACGTCGCCGCCGCCGCCAAGCTGGCCGTGTCGGAAACCGCTCAGGACCGCGGCTCGCTGGGCGCGATCACCTCGCAGGCGATCACCGGCTACAGCTTCGCTGCCAGCAGCTACTGCGCCAGCGTGACCATCGCCGCCGGCGGCGAAATCACCGCCACCACCCAGGCCACCGGCGCTGGCACCCTCGCGGTCTTCAAGCTGACCCCGAGCTCCAACACCGGCCGCATCGACTGGGCTTGCACCGAGAGCGCCGGCGCCAAGAAGTCGCAGCTGCCGGCCGAGTGCCGCAAGTAATAGCTGAGACTCACGCTCCAAGCGCTTCACCAGAAACCCCGGTTCGCCGGGGTTTCTTCTAGGTAAGGACGCAATGCCCAGCGTCCGCGCCGAACGGATCCACCCCCCTGTCGATCCAGACAACCAGCATCAACATCAGCGGTCTACGGGGTTCCATATGAAGCGGCAAACAGGTTTTACTTTGATCGAGCTGATGATCGTGATCGCGATCCTCGGCATTCTCATCGCGATCGCGCTTCCGGCCTACTTGGATTACGTCACGCGTACCAAGAACGCCGAATGCCTCAACGTAGCGGCTGCCGCCAAGCTATCGGTATCGGAAACCGCCCAGGACCGCGGCTCATTGAGCCTGGTCACTGCGACCAACACAGGCTACAGCTTCGCTGCTTCGAGCTACTGCGCCAGCGTCGACATCGGAGCCAACGGCGTAATTACGGCCGTCAGTTCCACCTCCAGCCCCGTCGCTTTCACCTTGCGCCCGACCTCGGGCAGAGGCGTACTCGAGTGGGATTGCAGCGTACCCAGCGGCACGAATCTGACGCTGGTGCCGGCGGAATGCCGCTGACAATCGGCTGAAGCGTCGCCCGCGCTGCCTGTTTGGAGCCGCTGCGCAACGCCTGCTCAACACTCGGCACGAACCGGTTCTTGCCTTTATAGTCTGCGCCGGGGATTTATCAGGACAGACTCATGCAGGCTCGCATCGCGCTTTTCGCCGCTTTGGCGTTGACGGTGTTCGTTTACTGGACGGGCCTCTCCGGCCCGTTCATGTTCGACGACCTACCGAATCTCAACCCTGTCCAGAACTGGCTCAACGGCGAGATGAGTTGGCAGTCGGTCATGCTCGACAATCAGTCGGGCATGCTCGGCCGGCCGGTATCGATGGCCAGCTTCCTGCTCAGCGCCGAGTTGGGCGGACACACCCCGTTCGCCTACAAACTCGGCAATCTGCTGATCCACCTGTTGTGCGGCCTGGTCGGTTGGCAGGTCCTGCGCCGCGCGCTTCGCGAAGACGGCCGGCTGCAGGCCAACGCCGATCTTTTGGCCGCCATCGCCGTCTCGCTGTGGTTGCTGCATCCGATCCACGTCAGCACCGTGCTCTATTCGGTGCAGCGCATGGCCCAGCTCAGCACCTTGTTCGTGCTGCTGTCCTTGTGGACTTATCTGACGGCGCGGCGCCAGCTGATCGAAAACCGCGTCGGGAAAGCGACGCTCAGCCTGTTCGTCCTGTTTCCCGCATTCTTCATCGCCGGCTTGCTGAGCAAGGAGAACGCCGCGGTCGCGCCCGCGCTGTGCCTGGTGTTCGAGCTGGCTTACTTCCTCGGCCGCACCGAACACCGTCGGGTCCGGCAAGCGTTCTTCGGCGTGTTTCTGGCGCTGCCCGCGCTGGGCGCGGTCGCCATTCTCGCGTCGTCGCCCGGGCGGCTCCTGGGCGGCTATTGGGAACGCGACTTCACCTTGACCGAGCGTCTGCTGACGCAGTCGCGGGCGCTGATGGACTACGTCGGCACGCTGCTGCTCCCGCGCACTCCGTTGCTGGGCCTGTACACGGACGATTTCGTCCCGTCCACCGGCTTGCTGAGCCCCGCGACCACGCTGTTGTCGCTGCTCGCATTGCTGGTCATCAGCGGCGGCGCCATCGCGCTCCGCAAGCGCGCGCCTACGTTCTTCGCCGGCTGGTTCTTCTTTTTGGTCGCGCACGGGGTGGAATCGAGCATCCTCGGGCTCGAACTGTACTTCGAGCATCGCAACTACCTGCCGGCATTCGGCCTGATCTTGGCGGTCATCGGGCTGACCTCGCTGATTCCCCACGACATCCCGACCAACATATTCAAGCCTCGCACGCTCGGCTTGCTGGTCGCAGGCGGGCTGGCGCTGTCCTTCGCCTTCGCCACCGGCGGCCGCGCCCGAGTCTGGCAGGCGGAAGACACCATCCTCGCGCAGGGATTGAAGTTCCATCCCGACTCCATGCGCGCCCAGTTGCTCCGGGCCACGCATGCCTTGCAGCAAGCCAATCCCCAGGGCGCTTACGATGCGTTCGCCGATCTGCTGACCAGCCCGGTTGCGCGCAACAGGGTGATCGGCCGCATCAGCTGGGTCACGCTCGACTGCATGCTGCGAAAACCCGTCCTCGCCCAGGACTTGCGCACCGCGGTGGCCGATGCGCGCCCGAACCTGAGCACCGCCGAGGTGCCCGCCCTGAGACTGCTGGCCAAAGTCAGCAGGGAACAAAACTGCGGCGAACTGACCGACTCGGTGTTGGCCGACAGCCTGTTGACGATGCTCGACAAAGCCAAGAACCAGCCCGATCGTTCGCGCTCGAAATGGCTGACCCGCTACCTCACCGCCGAAGTCCTGGCGCGCGCCGGGCGCTTGCCGGAAGCGCAGCAACAAGCGGAGCTGGCCTGGAACGCCAGCGGCGACCTGCCCGTCGGCTCCTTGCTCGCCAACCTCTACGCGCATCGGAAGCTGCGCCCGCAGGCGGAGCAGTTGCTGACGGTCCTGGATCAACGCATGAAGCCCTACGACAAGATCGGCCGCGCGGAACTGGCGAAGACCCGCGCACTGCTAGATCAGAAGTGATATGCACGGAGCCTTTGCAGCCAACCGGGCGTCGACAGGCGTCGCCGCGCCAGCCCGGTTCAATCGCGCGCATTGGCTCCTGTTCGCTGTCCTGCTTGCGACCTCGTTGATCTATGCGCTGGGTCTGGACGGCCCGTATCTGTTCGACGACAGCTTCAACCTGGAGCCGGTGCGGTTGTGGGAACGCGGCCGGTTAGGCTGGAGCGAAGCGATGTTCGGCAACGTCTCCGGCGTACTGGGGCGTCCGGTGTCGATGGCCAGCTTCATGCTGAGCGCGGGCCTGGGCTCGCCCACGCCGCTGGACTACAAGCTCGGCAATCTGCTCATCCATCTGATTTGCGCGGTCTTGATCTATCGCCTGCTGCGTCGCCTGCTCGCAGGACGCGACGCGGCGCTCGCCGCAGTGGCGTTGACGGCGCTGTGGGCGCTGCATCCTCTCCACGTCAGCACCGTGCTGTACGCCATCCAGCGCATGGCGCAGCTGAGCAGCCTGTTCGCATTGGCGTGTGTGCTCGCGTATCTGCGAGGCCGCGATTCGCTTCGAGACGATCGCAAACGCGCCGCCGGCCTTTGGTTGTTCGTGGCGTTTCCCCTGCTGTGGATCGCGGGATTGTTCAGCAAGGAAAACGCGGCGGTCGCTCCCCTGCTGTGCCTGGTTCTTGAGATCGCCTACTTCCAGCGGACTCCCGCCTCCAAGCGTTGGCTATCGGCGTTCTACGCGGCCACTTTACTGCTGCCCGCCATTGCCGCGGCGTGGATACTTGCGTTCAAGCCGGGGACGGTTCTGGCCGGTTACGCGATCCGCGATTTCGGCATGCCCGAAAGACTGCTGTCGCAGAGCCGCGCGCTGGTCGACTATCTGGGAATGTTGGCCGTCCCGCGCGCAGAGCGCATGGGATTGTTCGCCGACGACTTCGCGACCTCGCACGGCTTGTTTTCGCCGCCGACCACAGCGGCGGCGATCGTGTTTCTGTCGGCGGCCAGCATCGGCGCGATAGCGCTCAAGCGCAAAGCCCCGCATATCTTTGCGGGGTGGTTCTTCTTCCTGTTCGCGCACTCGGTCGAATCCAGCATCCTGCCCCTGGAGCTGTATTACGAACATCGCAACTACCTTCCTTCGGTCGGTTTGCTGCTGATGCTCGCCGGATTGATCGGCCTGTTGCCGGCCGGTTGGCGATCCCGGCGCCGTGTGCGTTTCGGCATTGCCGGCCTGTGGGTCGCGGCCTGCATCGCGCTGGCGACGATCGCCGCGCAGCAGACGCAGGTCTGGCGAAGCAAAGATCTGATCGTAGAGCAAGCGCTGCGCGGACACCCCGAATCGGTCCGCGCCCGCCAGGCCAAGTTCGTGGCGCTGGTGAACAAGCGCCGGTACGACGAAGCCGAAGCGGTCCTGCGCCCCCTGGAATCGTCCGCGCAGCCACGCAGCCGTCTGCTCACCGAACTCGACCTGCTGTCCGTCGCGTGCCTGCGCGGCAGCGGCGTGGACCCGAACAGACTCGATCGCGCCGTCGCCGATGCCCAGCCCCGCCTGACCATCGGCGAGATGCAGTCGGTAGGCTTGCTGATGCAGGTCACCGATGCGGGACGGTGCCCGGCCTTGAACGACGCCGAGATCGCCGGCGCGGTAGCGGCCCTGGCCGAAGCGGCAAGCGAACAAGGCGGCGACATCCTGCCGAAATGGCAACTGCGCTACGCGGCCGCTTCGATCTACGCGCGCTCGGGCCACTGGCCGGACGCGTTGAAGCAGGCACGGCTCGCGGCGGTTCCGCCGGCAGGCATCGAAGTGGATGGGATTTTGATTCAGGCGCTCGCACATAATGGGCGTCTCGACGAGGCCCGCGAGAAACTGCGGGTGCTGGTCGGCAAAGCGGACCCTCGCGACCGTCGCGCAGGCTTCATCATCGAGCGCGCCCGCGACAGCATCGCGACGAGCGCCTCTCCCTCAACCTCCTCGGACACCCCGCCGCATGAGCCCCATCGATAGCAAGCCGCCGTTCCTGGTCTTCGCTGCTCCCGACATCCAGGAGCCGGAAATCGCCGAAGTCGAAGCCTGTCTGCGTTCGGGATGGCTCGGCACCGGGCCGCGCGTCGCCCGTTTCGAAGCCGACGTCGCCGCGTACAAAGGCATCGGGCCCGAACTCGTTGCGGGCGTCAACTCGTGTACGGCCGCAATGCACGTCAGCATGGTGGCCGCAGGCATGGAGCCAGGCAGCGAAGTCATCACCACGCCGATGACCTTCTGCGCCACCGTCAATTCGATCGTCCACGCCGACCTGGTTCCGGTGCTGGCCGACGTGGATCCGGCGACCCAGAACATCGATCCCGATGCGATCGAAGCGGCGATCACGCCGCGCACGCGCGCCATCCTTCCGGTGCATTTCGCCGGCAGGCCTTGCGACATGGAGCGCATCATGGCCATCGCGCGCAAGCACGACCTGATGGTCATCGAGGATTGCGCGCACGCGATCGAAACCGAGTACCGCGGAACCAAGGCCGGCACGTTCGGGGATTTCGGCTGCTTCAGTTTTTACGTGACCAAGAACGTGGTCACCGGCGAGGGCGGCATGATCGTGGGCCGCGATCCGAAACTGGTCGCGCGCGCACGCACGCTGGCTTTGCACGGAATGAGCAAGGACGCCTGGCATCGTTTCAGCGACAAGGGCTACAAGCACTATCAAGTCGTCGAATGCGGCTTCAAGTACAACATGATGGACCTGCAAGCGGCGATCGGGCTGCACCAGCTCGCCCGCGTCGAGCAGAACTGGCTGCGGCGACGCGAAATCTGGCAGGCCTACGACGAAGCGCTGGCGGATCTGCCGCTGGGGCTGCCCGCGGCGCCCGAGGCCGATACCCGTCACGCCTTCCATCTTTATACGGTGATGGTCGATCCCGAACGCGCGGGCATCGAACGCGATGTCTTCCTCGACCGCATGAATGCGCTCGGGATCGGCACCGGCGTGCACTACCAGTCGGTCGCCGAACATCCTTATTACCGCGAACGCTTCGGCTGGCATCCCGATCAGTGGCCGAACGCCCGCAAGATCGGCCAGCGAACGGTGAGCCTGCCGATTTCCTCCAAGCTCAGCGATTCCGATCTGGCCCGGGTGGCCGCAGCGGTCGGCAGCGCGCTCGCCTGATCCACGCCGCAGATGCCGCATCTTCCTTCCCACCCATCGGATCGCGCGGCTGCGGCCGAGGCGCCCGCCGGCAAACGCCACGGGCTCGCCCGGCGCATTTTGACCTGGGCGCTGATACTCGCAGCCGGCGCGTTCCTGGTCCGCGTGCTCGCGCCGCAGATGGCCCTGGTCGGCACCTCGATCCGCGACGTGCGCTGGTGGCAGGTCGCCGCGGCCATCGTCGTGGCGACGCCGATGTACGCGCTGAAGGGCTGGTACCACCTCAATCTGCTCGACCGGCTCAATCGCGGACGCAGTTCGCGGCGCGAAGCGCTGCCGATCTATCTGCAGGCGCAGATCGTGCGTTACCTGCCGGGCAAGATCTGGGGGGTGGTGTATCAAAGCCAGCGCATGGCCGCGACCCATCGCGCCAGCGACGTGGTGATCGCCAATCTTTGGCAGATGGCGACCACCAACGCGCTGGCCGTCGGCCTGGTCGTGAGCTTGCTGCTGGCCCTGCGGGTTTCGATGGCCTGGCTGCTGTTGCTAGTACCCGTTGTGCTGGCGGTGGAGTGGCTGCATCGCCATCCCGCCATCGAAACCTGGGGACTGCGTCTGCTGAGCCGGTTCCTGCCGAAGCTGGCGCCGCTCGCCTCCAGCGAACCGGTTCCGCCGATGCCGTGGAAGGGCACGGCCCTGCTGTGCTCGGAATGGATTTTCTATTTCCTCGCGTTCGCGGCGATCCTGTACGGCCGGGTCGGCTGGTACGAGTGGGCCTTGCTCGGCACGTGGTACGGCGGCGCTTCGGTATTGGCGCTGGCGGCTTTCGTCGTCCCGGCCGGCATCGCGGTTCGCGAGGCGATCTTCGTCTCGGCACCGAGCTTGATCGGCGTGGACGCCGCGACCTTGGCGGTGACCGCCGCGTTGGCGCGGCTGGCGTTCCTGGCGGCCGAAATCGCGGCCGCCGCGTTCGCGACCGTATTCGCTCTCGCCCTGAGACCCCGCCGTGAACGACGCTGACCGCCAGCAACGCGAGCATTGGGACGGTCTGGCCGGCATCGATCCGGATGCGGCGATCATCGACCCGTTGGACCGTCGCGGCCTGAAGAACCGGTATTTGGCCGCGATCCGCGATGGCGCGTTCGAGGACAGCATGGCCCGACACGGGATCGTCGCCGGCGCGTTGCTCGACCTGGGCTGCGGTACCGGCAGCGCTTCGCAGCCGCTGATGCGCGCGGGGCACCGCATCGTCGGCGTCGATATTTCTCTCGGCCTGCTGCGCCACGCCCGCGCTCGCTGCGGCGACGAAGGCTGTGCGTTCGTCAAGACCGACGGACACGCGCTTCCCATCGCCGACGCGGCGATGGACGCCGCCGTGATCTATGTGGTGTTGAGCTATCTGACCGACGATGCGGCCGCCTTGGCGCTTCTGCGCGCCGCGCGCGCCGCGCTCAAACCCGGCGCGCCCTTGGTGATGATCGAGCAGGCGCGCCGCAGACGCAGACTCTGCGAGGACGGATTGAAGATCCATCGCACCATTGCGCAGTGGAACTCGTTGCTGGAACAAGCCGGCTTCGCCCTCGGGCGCTGCACCGTTCTGCGCCATGGCCGCTTCCCGACGACGCCGCTGGTACGCCTCGGGCTGCTGCCGCAGCGCAGTTGGGCCTTGCTCGCCCGCCTGGAAGCGCGGGTGGCTCGCTGGACCGGCGTGTTCGGCTGGGATTACGCCGAGGTCCGCTTCGAGGCGAAAGCATGATCGCCATCATCGGCGGCGGCCCGGCGGGCATCGCCTTGGCGGCGGAGCTCGATGCGCTCTCGATCGGATACGAGCTGTTCGAGGAACGCCAGTTGGCCGCAACCTGGCGCGCCGCGCCGCCGGACCTGCGGGTTCTGAGTCCGTGGTGGACCAATGTGCTGCGCTGGCGCGATGCCTTGCGCGGCAATCCTTTGCGCAAATCGCCGGCCAGAGAGTATGTGGCCCACCTGCTCGAAGTCTCCGGCGGCCTGCGCGGAGCCGTCCACGAGCGCACCCGGATCTCGGCGATAGAGACGGCGCAGAACGGCCATTGGCGCTTGTTCACCGAACACGGCGAGCGCGGAGTCTATTCGGCCGTCGTGCTGGCCACCGGCTATTTTTTCCGCCCCATGCTGCCGCAGCCGGAAATCGTCAGCGACGGTTCGCTGCCGATGCTCCACGCCGCGCAAATTTCCGACTACGCGCAATTGAACGGTTTGCGCGCCGGCGACGCCCCCGTCGTGGTGGTCGGGCGCCGAGTGACGGCAGGGCAGTTGATGCTCGAATTGAACGCCAGGGGCATTGCGTGCGCTTTGAGCCTGCGTTCCCCGATCGAGTACCGCCGCCACGGCCTTGTCGCCTCGCTGCGCGAAGCGGCCTATTTCTTCTGGGAGGAGTTGCAGGCGCGCCTGCGCCCGGGCTTACGCCGCCCTTCTTACCCGGTCATGGACGGCGGAGCGACGCGTGCGCTGGTGGACAGCGCGACGGTGAAGATCTGGCCGAAAATCGACCGCATCGAGCGCGGCGCGCTCTTGCTCGAGGACGGTCGCCGGGTCGAGGCCGCGGCGGTGGTGTTGGCCACTGGCTACCGCGCCGTGCTCGACCTGCTGCCGCAGCCTGCGGAACTCGACGAATACGGCGTTCCGGCGCATCGCGATTTCGAATTGCGCGCGCATCCCGGCCTGTACCTGCTGGGTTTCGACAACCTCTACGATCATCGCAGCCGTTATCTGCGCGGCATCCGCGCCGACGCCCGGCGCTTGGCGCACCGGTTGTCCATGCGCTCAACCGCGGCGAAATGAATCCACCGCCTTGCTCAAGCGCAACGCGATGGAGAAGCCTTTGGCGCGCAACGGACGCAGCGCCAGGTCGCTGACGGTCAACGCCTCGTCGCTGCCGCCCCACGCGCGCTTGTAGGCGCTCAGGCTCGACTGCCCGGGCGGAGACGGCAGGAAGTCGAAACGCTGCATGCCCGCCTCGCGGGCGCGCCGGAGCATTTCGAGGAACAACAGGTCGGACGGATAGTGCGCGCGCGCTTCGGGATCGTGCGCCCCGTGCATGTAACACGCCCTGCCTCGCTGAAAGCCCGCGCAGACGAAACCGCAGATCGTCCCGTCCAGTTCCGCCACGATCGCGGCGGCCGGGGCGATGAGTTCGAAGTAGCGGCGGTTGTAACGGATCGAACCGCCGTGCCGGCGCAGCGTCGCCTGATACAGACGGTCGATCTGTGCGCCGTCTTCGGCGCGTCCCGGCCGCAACCGCAACGGCGAGCGCGGCGCCCGGTTGCCGGCGCGCCGGGCCTTTTCCCACGAACGTTCCTGCCAATCGGCGAGCCGCCCGATCGCGATGCTGCCGATCGAATGCACGGCCTGGACGCGCGCATCGACGGGCGCCTGGGCCGCTTGCAGCCGAATCAGGTCGGCGCGCAGTCCGGCAGCGGCGGCAACGCGCTCGTCGAGCGCCTGCGCATCCAAAACCGCTGAGCTACCGATCAGGAAATCCGGATACGCAACGCGGAACGGGCCGGCCTTGAAGCAGGCCACCGTACCGCCGTCGCGCAATCGCGTCAGTTGCGCGCCCAAGCCTTCGCCGAGGGCTTGCGTCCATTGGGCGGAGTCCAGATCAAGCACGTTTCGGACCGCCCGTCCGCATCGTCCCGGCGACATCCTCGGCGATTCCGCGCAAGGAGAAGCGCTCGCTCATTTTCGCCAACGCCGCTTCGTCGTGACCGCTGCGCAGGCAATGGGCGATCGCCTCGGCAAACGCCGGCGCCGAGACTTGCCCGGCCAGCCAGCCGGTTCCCCTGCCGATCAACGACGGCAAGTCGCCGACCGGCATCGACACGACCGGCAACCGGAACTTCATCGCATCGGAATAGACCACGGGAATGCTTTCTACGCGCGACGGCAGCAGCAACCTGTCGGCTTCGGCGAACGCCCGCGAAGCGCCCTCCTTGTTGAGATAGCCGCTGAGCCGCATCGGACGCCCATCGCGCTGCAGAGCCTGCACGGCCTCGGCGACGAGTTCCGCGAGCGGTCCGCCGCCGGCGATGTGGACCTCGGCGATCAGTCGCCAATCCTCGTCCTTCAGCAGACGCAGGGATTCCAGCAGAAGATCCACGCCCTTGTTCGGATGCCAGCGCCCCAGAAACAAAAGCCGCCAAGGCGGCGACGACGCGACCGGCCTGTCCCGACGCGCATCGAGTCTGCGAGTGCTCGGAAGAAAGGCGAACTCGCGCCCGGTCAACGCGGTGGCGTCCGCTCCCAGCTTCAGCCCGTCCGCATAGGCCGCATGCGCCTGCAGCGATATCCGCTTCAAAAAACCTCTCACCACCGGCAGCCGGCCCAGCGACCAGATATCGCTGCCCAATGCCCACACGCTGTAGTTCGTACCGTGCCGGCGCTTGAGCGAGCGCGCCGCCCATCCCGACGGCAGGACCCAGAATGCGAGGGCGTGCGCGACGCGACCGTCGGCGCCCGCAGCGATGGTGATGCGCCGCAAGGAACGCAGCGTGCCGAAGATCGCCGGCCAGTTTCGCGGATCCGCGGGAGACAACAACGAAAGCGGCTTGTCCGGCGCGCGGAAGGTCCAGACCTCGACCTCGCCGACCCGCGAAACGCCTTCGGCCCGTCCCGGCACTACCGCGCGCACCGGCATGATCGCGCTCAATTCCTCGGCCAGATCGGCGACGAACGCACCGGCGGCCTCGCTGCCGTCGCCGCCCTGAGCGAACGACGTGCTGATCAGCAGTGCGGTATCGGATTCGGCCATATCGCTCAGGTATCCGAGCCGCGCGCCCGTCCCGACAGGCAAGGGCTCGTCGGCGCCGATGAGCCCGCGCTCGCGCAGGGCGGGCGGCTCATGGCCTATCGGTGCGCGTATTGTAGGTCAGCGACGTGATCTGCTCGGAAATCAGCCCGATCAGAAACACGATCACCGCCGCGCTCAACATCAGCGCGCTCATGTTGGTGAAACGGCCTTCGTTGAAGTAAGTCCAGGCGTAGTGCCCCAGCCCCAACGCGGCGAAGCCGAGCGAGGTCGGCAAGAACAGCTTCAGCGGCGAATACAGGGTGGCGATCTTGAAGATGATCAGCAGGAAGCGGATACCGTCGCGCAGCGGCCGGATATGGCTCTGCGTGCCGACCCGCTTGGCCACGTCGATCGGCACGTAGGTCACCGGGTAGGCGCTGCGGAAGAACGCCATCGTGCTGGTGGTCGGGTAGCTGAAACCGTTCGGCAGCAGGTGCAGGAACTCGCGGAACTTGGCCGCGCGCACGGCGCGGAAGCCCGAGGTCAGGTCCTGGACCTTGTGCCCGGTCATCCAGCTGGCCAGCCGGTTGTACAGCGCGTTGGCCGCGCCGCGGCCGATGCTGGCCTGGCCGCTGGCGTTGCGCGCGCCCACCGCCATGTCGTAGCCGCGGTCGAGCTCGGCCAGCAGCAAGGAAATATGGCCCGGATCGTGCTGGCCGTCGGCGTCCATGAACACGATCACCTCGCCGCGCGCGGCGCGCGCGCCGCGCTTGATCGCCGCGCCGTTGCCCATCGAATACGGCGAGCTCAGCACCCGCGCGCCGAGCGTGGCGGCGATCTGGGCGGTGTCGTCGGTCGAACCGTCGTCGACCACGATGATCTCCGCGTCCGGCCACGCCGCACGCAGCGCCGGCAAGGTACGGCGCAGCCCCTCCGACTCGTTCTTGGCCGGCAAAACAATAGAAATAGACATGCCACCTCCCCGTGGCGGAGGATACCTTGTCCCGGTTGGACCTGACACGGGCCGACCGCAGAATAGCGACGCCGTTCCGCTCGCCACGACCTGAGATTGCGGTAAAGTCAGGGTGGGGAAAACTGAGGGCTGAGATGTCCACCGCTACTGCCAACCTGGTGGGAATCACCGGCATTGCCCGGCGTTTGGTCATGGACGGCGCCCTGGACGAGGTCAAGGCCCGCGAAGCGATGGCCGCGGCCAGCGCCGAGCGCAAGCCGCTGGCCTCATACCTGGCTGAGAACCGCCTGGCGACCTCGGCCCAGCTGGCCGCCGCCAACTCCATCGAATTCGGCGTGCCGCTGTTCGATCCGACCGCGATGGATCCGAACCAGTCGGCCTCGCGCCTGATCAGCGACGAACTGGTGCGCAAGCACAACGCGCTGCCGCTGTTCAAGCGCGGCAACAAGCTGTTCATCGGCCTGGCCGATCCGACCAACAGCCGCGCGCTCGACGAGATCAAGTTCCAGACCAATCTGGTCATCGAAGCGATCCTGGTCGACGAGGCCCTGATCAAGTCGACCCTCGACCGCTGGACCGAAACCAACGACACCCTCGGCGACGCGGTCGGCGACGGCGAAGGCCTGGACACCCTGGAGGTCGGCAAGGACGACGAGGGCCTGGGCGCCGGCGGCGACACCGGCATCGACGCCAAGGGCGACGACACCCCGGTGGTGAAGTTCGTCAACAAGGTGCTGGTCGACGCGATCCGCCGCGGCGCCTCGGACATCCACTTCGAGCCCTACGAAACCGAATACCGGGTGCGCCTGCGCATCGACGGCCTGCTCAAGCAGGTCGCCAAGGTCCCGAACAAGCTGCATTCGCGCATCGCCGCGCGCCTGAAGGTCATGGCGCAGCTGGACATCGCCGAGAAGCGCGTGCCGCAGGACGGGCGCATCAAGCTCAACCTGTCCAAGACCAAGCAGATCGACTTCCGCATGAGCACCTTGCCGACCCTGTTCGGCGAGAAGATCGTGCTGCGTATCCTCGACGGCTCGGCCGCGCGCCTGGGCATCGAAAAGCTCGGCTACGAGGACGACCAGCGCGACCTGTTCGTCAACGCGGTGGTCAAGCCTTACGGCATGGTCCTGGTGACCGGCCCGACCGGCTCGGGCAAGACGGTGTCGCTGTACACCGCGCTGAACATCCTCAACGACGACCAGCGCAACATCTCCACGGTCGAGGACCCGGTCGAAATCCGCGTGCCGGGCATCAACCAGGTGCAGATGAACGTCAAGCGCGGCATGACCTTCGCCGCCGCGCTGCGCAGCTTCCTGCGCCAGGATCCGGACGTGATCATGGTCGGCGAAATCCGCGACCTCGAGACCGCCGAAATCGCCATCAAGGCCGCGCAGACCGGCCATATGGTGCTGTCGACCCTGCACACCAACGACGCCCCGCAGACCATCGCGCGCCTCATGAACATGGGCGTGGCGCCGTACAACATCACCTCCTCGGTGACCCTGGTGATCGCCCAGCGCCTGGCCCGGCGCCTGCACGACTGCAAGCGCGAGGTCCACCTGCCGGAACACGCGCTGCTGGCCGAAGGCTTCACCCACGAAGAAATCGCCGCCGGCATCGCCCTCTTTGAACCGGTCGGCTGCCCCGACTGCACCGAGGGCTACAAGGGCCGTACCGGCATCTACCAGGTCATGCCGATGACCGAAGAAATCCAGGCGATCGTGCTCGAAGGCGGCAACGCGATGCAGATCGCCGCCGCCGCCACCCGGTCCGGCGTGCGCGACCTGCGCCGCTCGGCCCTGGTCAAGGTGCTCAACGGCGTCACCAGCCTGGCCGAAATCAACCGCGTAACCAAGGACTAACCCATGTCCGCGTCCCGATCCGCCACTCGCACCGCCACCAAGACCGCCCCCCAGGTCCGCCGCGAAAATCCGCTGGAAGTCTTCGTCTGGCAGGGCACCGACAAGCGCGGCATCAAGATGAAGGGCGAGCAGGCGGCGAAGAACGCCAACCTGCTGCGCGCCGAACTGCGCCGCCAGGGCATCACCCCGAACGTGGTCAAGCCCAAGGGCAAGCCGCTGTTCGGCGCCTCCGGCAAGCGCATCACCCCAGGCGACATCGCCATCTTCAGCCGCCAGATCGCCACGATGATGAAGTCCGGCGTGCCGATCGTGACCTCGCTGGAGATCATCGGCGAGGGCCACAAGAACCCGCGCATGAAGAAGCTGCTCAACGCGATCCGCGCCGACCTGGAAAGCGGTCTGTCGCTGTATGAGGCGATGAGCAAGCACCCGGTCCAGTTCGACGAGCTCTACCGCAACCTGGTCAAGGCCGGCGAATCCGCCGGCGTGCTCGAGACCGTGCTCGACACGGTCGCGACGTACAAGGAAAACATCGAAACCCTGAAGGGCAAGATCAAGAAGGCGCTGTTCTACCCGGCCACGGTCGTCGCGGTCGCGATCCTGGTCAGCGCGATCCTGCTGATCTTCGTGGTGCCGCAGTTCCAGGCCACGTTCAAGAGCTTCGGCGCCGACCTGCCGGCCTTCACCTTGATGGTGATCGGCATGAGCGACTTCATGATCCAGTGGTGGTGGGCGATCCTGTTCCTGGTGATCGGCGCGGCGGTCGCCTTCATCATGGCCAAGAACCGCTCGCCGGCGTTCGCCCATTTCCTCGATCGGGTCATGCTGAAGATCCCGGTCGTCGGCCAGATCCTGCACAACGCCGCGATCGCGCGCTTCGCCCGCACCCTGGCGGTGACCTTCCGCGCCGGCGTGCCGCTGGTGGAAGCGCTCGACACCGTCGCCGGCGCGACCGGCAACGTGGTCTACGAGAAGGCGGTCAACCGCATCCGCGACGACGTCTCGGTCGGCTACCAGGTCAACATGGCGATGAAGCAGGTCAACCTGTTCCCGCACATGGTCGTGCAGATGACCGCGATCGGCGAAGAAGCCGGCGCGCTCGACACCATGCTGGTCAAGGTCGCCGAGTTCTACGAGCAGGAGGTCAACAACGCCGTCGATGCGCTGTCGAGCCTGCTGGAACCGCTGATCATGATCATCCTCGGCGTCATCGTCGGCGGCATGGTGGTGGCGATGTATCTGCCGATCTTCAAGCTGGCGGCGACGATCTGATCGGCGATATCCTCACCGCATGGCATTCCTAGATCAGAATCCCGGCCTCGGGTATCCGCTCGCGGCCGGTTTCGGGCTGCTGCTCGGCAGTTTCTACAACGTCGTCATCCTGCGCCTGCCGAAGCGGCTGGAATGGCAGTGGAAGAAGGACGCGCGCGAGGTCCTCGAACTGCCGGAGGTCTACGACCCGCCGCCGCCCGGAATCGTGGTCGAGCGCTCGCACTGCCCGCACTGCAAGCATCAGCTGTCGTGGTTCGAGAACATTCCGCTGTTCAGCTACCTCGCGCTGCGCGGGCGCTGCCGTTACTGCAAGACCCCGATCTCGATGCAGTACCCGGCGGTCGAGCTGCTGACCATGCTGCTGATGCTGGCCTGCGTGGCCCGCTTCGGTTTCGGCTGGCAGGGCTTCGGCGCGATGGTGCTCACCAGTTTCCTGATCATCCTGTCGGGCATCGACCTGCGCACGCAGTACCTGCCCGATAGCCTGACCTTGCCGCTGATGTGGCTCGGCATCGTCGCCGCCAGCGACAACCTGTACTTCCCCGTCAAACCGGCCGTGCTCGGCGCGATCGCCGGCTTCGGCAGCCTGTGGCTGGTCAACTGGATCTACAAGCAGTACCAGGTGGTCGTCAAACACGTCAAAGACCCGCGCGAAGGCATGGGCGGCGGCGACTTCAAGCTGCTCGCGGCGATCGGCGCCTGGGTCGGGCTCAAGGGCGTGCTGCCGGTGATCCTGATGTCGTCGCTGGTCGGCGCGGTGATCGGCTCGATCTGGCTGGCGATCAAGGGCCGCGACATGGGCATCCCGATCCCGTTCGGGCCGTACCTGGCCATCGCCGGCTGGATCGTGTTCTTCTGGGGCGAAAACCTGCTGCAGGCCTACCTGTCCTTCTCCGGACTGCGTTGATGGCCGGGTTCTGCGTCGGCGTCACCGGCGGCGTGGCTTCGGGCAAGAGCGAGGTCACCCGGCGCTTCGAAGCGCTGGGCATCGTCGTCGCCGACGCCGATCTGGCCGCGCGCGCCGCGGTCGCGCCGGGCAGCGAAGGCCTGGCCGAAGTCGCGGCCGCGTTCGGGCCGCAGGTGCTCGCCGCCGACGGCGGCATGGACCGCGCCGCGATGCGGCGCCTGGTGTTCGCCGACGAGGCCGCGCGCAAGCGGCTGGAAGCCATCGTCCACCCGCGCGTGCGGGCGATGCTGCAGGCGCAGTGCGAGCAGGCGCCCGGCGCCTACGCGATCGCCGCGATCCCGCTGCTGGCCGAAGGCGGCCGCGATGCGTATCCCTGGCTGCATCGGGTGCTGGTGGTGGACGTGCCGACGGCGGTGCAGCAGGCGCGGGTGATGCAGCGCGACCGCATCGACGCCGAACTGGCCGCGCGCATGATCGCCGCGCAGGCGACGCGCGAGGCGCGGCTGGCGGTGGCCGACGACATCGTGGTCAACGACGGGCCGCTGGAGGCGCTGCAGGCGCAGGTCGAAGCGCTGGATCGGCGTTATCGGGCGATGGCCGACGCCGCGGCCTGAGGCTTCGCGAATCCGCGCCGGGCGATCGGCCCGTCAGCTTCCAACGACCGATCGCGCGTTGGCGCGCGAAGACCTTCCCGCGACGCCACGAAACGGCCTTCAGGCCCAGGACTTTAGATCCCGGTCGATGTGTTGCGCCGTAGTTGCGGTGTCGCGGTCGCGGCTCGCGCCGCTCCTACAGTCGCGAGCGAAGCCGCGCCGCCTCATTACGCCGGCCACAGACTCCGGATCGCCGCCACGCCCTGCGCCCCGTGCCGGCGCGCATCGGCCAGATCCTCGACCCCGAGCCCGCCGATGGCGTAGATCGGCAGCGACGCCGATTCGCGCAAGGCCGCGAACGCCTCCCAGCCGATGCCGAGCACGCTGGGGTGGCTCGGCGTCGGCTTGATCGAGCCGACCACGGCGAAATCGCAGCCCAGGGCCTGCGCCGCGCGCAGCTCGCCGGCGTCGTGGCAGGACGCCGCCAGCGGCAGTTCGGCCGGCAGCGGGCGCTCGCCTACGGCGGCCGCGTCGCGCAGTTGCGCCGCGCGCAGGTGCGCGCCCACGCCGAGCTCGCGCGCCAGCGCGAGGTCCGCATTGATCAGCAGTTCGGCCTTGGCCGTACGGCAACGCTTGGCCGCGGCCGCGGCGAGCCGGCGCCAGCGCGCGGGATCGGCCGCGCTCAACGCCGGCGCGCGCAGCTGCACGCGCTTGACGCCGGCGGCCAGCGCGGCCGCCAGCGCCGCCAGCCAGGCCTCGTCGTCGGCGCCGGGTTCGGGCGTCACCAGATAACGGTCGGGCTGCTCCAGCGCCGCCACCACCGGCCGGTCGGCCGGCGGCATGGCGTAGCTGGCCAGCTTGTGCGGCGGCACCCAGACCAGGGCCTGGCCCTCGCGCCCGCGCGCACTGCCGCGCCACGCGCGCACCTCGCGCACGTCGAGCACCAGACGCTTGTCGGGATAACGCTGCGGCACCCGGATCAGCTCGGCGCCGATCTCGCTGTCGATGCCGAGCTCCTCGTGCAGTTCGCGGCTCAACGCCGCCTCGGGCGTCTCGCCCGGCTCGCGCTTGCCGCCCGGGAATTCCCACAGACCGGCCAGATCGCGGCCTTCGGTGCGGCGGGTCAGCAGGACCCGGCCGCGCGCGTCGCGGATGACGCCGGCGACGACTTCCACGACCCGGGATGGGCGATTGGGGATTGGGGATTCGGCGACGGGCGCCGCGACCGCCGAGGGCGGCTCGGGATCGGCATCGGCGGCGTCGCCCATCCCGAATCCCGAATCCCGAATCTCGGCTGTATCAGCCCAACTGCCCATGGCAATGCTTGTACTTCTTGCCGCTGCCGCAAGGGCAAGGATCGTTGCGGCCGACATTGGCGAAGGCTTCGTCCGCCAGCACCTGCTCGGCTTCCTCGTCGGCGCCGAAACCGCCGGCGCTGGCGTGCTGGAACTGCATCTGGCCGAGCTGGGCTTCGGCCTGGGCGCGTTCCTGCTGCTCGAGCGCGGCGATTTCTTCCTCGCTCTGGATGCGCACGCGCGCCAGGATCGTCACCACCTCGCGCTTGACCTTGTCGAGCATCTCCGAGAACAGCTCGAAGGCTTCCTTCTTGTATTCCTGCTTGGGCTGCTTCTGCGCGTAACCGCGCAGGTGGATGCCCTGGCGCAGGTAGTCCATGCGCGCCAGATGCTCCTTCCAGTTCTGGTCGAGCACGTTGAGCATGATGTGCTTTTCCAGCATGCGCATGGTCTCGGCGCCGAGCTGCTGCTCGCGCGCGGAGAAATGCCCTTCCACCGCCTCGTGGACCTGGCGCGCGACCGCTTCGGCGTCGAGCTCCTCGGCCTTGGCCGCGGTCTCGACCAGCGGCACCTGCACGCCGAACTCCGAGGCCAGCGTGGCCTGCAGGCCCGGCAGGTCCCACTGGTCGTCGACCGAGTCGGCCGGCACGTGGCGCTGCACGATCTCGGCGACCACGTCGCCGCGGATGCCGTCGACGTTCTCCTGCACGCTCTCGGCTTCCAGCAGCTCGTCGCGCTGGCCGTAGATCACCTTGCGCTGATCGTTGTTGACGTCGTCGAAGTCGAGCAGGTTCTTGCGGATGTCGAAGTTGTGGGCCTCGACCTTGCGCTGCGCGTTGGCGATCTGCTTGGTCACCAGCGGGCTTTCGATGATGTCGTCTTCCTTCAGGCCCATCCGCGCCATCACCTTCTGCACCCAGTCGGCGGCGAAGATGCGCATCAGATTGTCTTCGAGCGACAGGTAGAAGCGCGAGGAACCCGGGTCGCCCTGGCGGCCGGCGCGGCCGCGCAGCTGGTTGTCGATGCGGCGCGATTCGTGGCGTTCGGTGCCGACGATGTGCAGGCCGCCGGAGGCCTTGACCGCGTCGTGGCGCTGCTGCCACTCGGCCTTCAGGCGCTTGTGGGTGACCTCGTCGACCGGCTCGCCGTTGTTCTGCGCGGCGAGCTCGGCGAGCTCGGATTCCAGCGAGCCGCCGAGCACGATGTCGGTGCCGCGGCCGGCCATGTTGGTCGCGATGGTGATCGCGCCCGGACGCCCGGCCTGGGCGATGATGTTGGCCTCGCGCTCGTGCTGCTTGGCGTTGAGCACCTCGTGGTGCACGCCGGCGGCCTTGAGCTGCTGGCTCAGCATTTCCGACACTTCGATCGAGGTCGTGCCGACCAGCACCGGCTGGCCGCGCTCGTGCGAGGCCTGGATCTCGGCCAGCACCGCGCGGTACTTGCCGTTGCGGTTGAGGAACACCTGGTCGGAGTGGTCCTTGCGCTGGGCCGGACGGTTGGTCGGGATCACGATCACTTCCAGGCCGTAGATGCTCTGGAATTCGTACGCCTCGGTGTCGGCCGTACCGGTCATGCCGGCCAGCTTCTTGTACATGCGGAACAGGTTCTGGAAGGTGATGCTCGCCAGGGTCTGGTTCTCGCGCTGGACCGGCACGCCTTCCTTCGCTTCGACCGCCTGGTGCAGGCCGTCGGACCAGCGCCGGCCCGGCAGGGTGCGGCCGGTGAATTCGTCGACGATCACCACCTCGCCGTCGCGCACGATGTAGTCGACGTCGCGCTGGTAGATCGCATGGCCGCGCAGCGCCGCGTTGAGGTGGTGCACGACCGAGATGTTCTGCCCGGCGTACAGCGATTCTTCGTCGCCGATGATGCCGGCCTTGCGCAGCAGTTCTTCGGCGTGCTCCTGGCCGGCTTCGGACAGGTGCACCTGCTTGCCCTTCTCGTCGACCCAGTAGTCGCCGTCGCCGTCTTCCTTCTCCTGACGCGTCAGCGAGGGGACGATGCGGTTGACTTTGATGTACAGCTCCGGCGATTCGTCGGCCGGACCGGAGATGATCAGCGGGGTGCGCGCCTCGTCGATCAGGATCGAGTCGACTTCGTCGACGATCGCGTAATGCAGGCCGCGCTGGAAGCGGTCGTCCTTCGACAGCGCCATGTTGTCGCGCAGGTAGTCGAAGCCGAATTCGTTGTTGGTGCCGTAGGTGATGTCGGCGGCGTACGCGGCGTGCTTGTCGGCGTGGTTCATGCCCGGGTAGACCACGCCCACGCTCAGGCCGAGCCAGTTGTAGAGCTTGCCCATCCAGGCCGAGTCGCGCCGGGCCAGGTAGTCGTTGACGGTGACGACGTGGGTGCCCTTGCCTTCCAGCGCGTTGAGGTAGACCGGCAGCGTGCCGACCAGGGTCTTGCCCTCGCCGGTGCGCATCTCGGCGATCTTGCCCAGGTGCAGGACCATGCCGCCGATCATCTGCACGTCGTAATGGCGCATGCCGAGCACGCGCTTGGACGCTTCGCGGCAGACCGCGAACGCCTCCGGCAACAGCTTGTCGAGCGATTCGCCATCGGCGATGCGCTTCTGGAACTCCGGCGTCTTGGCCTGCAGCTGGGCGTCGGAGAGTTTCTCGAACTCCGCCTCGAGCGCGTTGATCTTGACGACGGATCGTTGCAGTTGGCGCAGCAGGCGGTCGTTGCGGCTGCCGAAAACGCGGGTAAGCAAGCTGTTGAGCATGACGGGTCCGTGTAAAGCGAACGGGGTTGCACAGGCGGGACGTGTTAAGAACGCGTTGCCGCCGGCAAGTTCCCCAGGAATCCAGAGGACCGCCCGATCGCTGCGTCCGAACCCCCGCGAACGGGGGCCGTAAAACGCGATCGGGGGCGCCATGCGCCCCCGATCGGATCGAGCCTGGTCTTTGGCCACACGCATTCTAGCGTGGGGGGCGACCTGAACGGTATCAAGGGGGAAAAGCGACGGCGGAATGTGGGACTTTGCCCGATTCCACGGTTCGCGAGTCAGTCCTCAGCGGCGACTTGCGCGTCCGGCCGGCCGCGGAGCGGCCGGCGTTCGAGGGGCCGCGAGCCAGTGGCTCGCAAGCAGGCCCCTCTCACCCCCGGAGCGGCGACTGCTGGTTGAGGAACTTGACCGGATTGACCACCCGCCCGTTCTCCCACACCTCGAAATGCACGTGGGCGCCGGTGGAGCGGCCGCTGGAACCGGCCTTGGCCACTTCCTGGCCGGCGCGGACCAGCTCGCCGACCTTCATCAGCAGGCGCGAGTTGTGCGCGTAGCGGGTCACGTAGCCGTTGCCGTGGTCGATCTCGATGACGTTGCCGTAGCCCGAGCGCACGCCCGAGTAGCTGACCACGCCGTCGGCCACCGCCAGCACCGGGTCGCCGACGTCGGCTTCGAAGTCGATGCCCTTGTGGAACGCGGCACCGCCGTTGAACGGGTCGGCGCGGCCGCCGAAGCCGGAGGTGATGTAGCTGTTGGCGATCGGCGCGCGCGAGGGCACCGCGTTCATGTCGATCTGGCGGTTGAACAGCAGCGATTCCAGCACCGTCAGCTGCTCGCCGGAGGCCTTGAACTGCTGCTTGAGCTGGTCCATGCCCATGTCGAGCTCGGGCTTGGACATGTCGCGGACCGGGCCCGCGCCGCCGACGCCGACCGGCTTGTTGAAATCGAATTCGCCGTCCTGGAGCTGGCCGATCCGGGTCAGGCGCTCGCCGAGGGCGTTGAGGCGGTTGGCCTCGGCCTGCAATTCGCCCATGCGCGCGGCCAGGGCATTGATCTCGCGCTGCGCGTCGCGGCGGGTGACGGCGATCTGGTCGTGCTGCTGGGCCAGTTCGGCGCGTAGCATGCGGTTGTCGGCGATGCCGGCGCCGGCGCCGACGCAAACGCCGGTGCCCAGCAGCAGCGCGATCGCCAGTGCGGGACGGCGGGCGCCGGCCCGGCCGCACTGCTGGAAGAAGTTCCCCAGCCGTTCGCGCGTGTGCTCTACGATGGATTGATAGGTCATGAGTCCGATGTCTGATTCCAAGCCCAAAAGGCCGCCGTCGCGCCGCCCTTCCGCTCCGCGCATCGCCCTGGATGCGTTGATGGAGGACACCGCCGGCAACCCGATCAAGCGAGCCTTGTGGCTCGAAGATCTGGACCTTCGGTTACGCCCCTACCTGCCGCCTTCGCTCGCCGCGCACGCGCGGCTGGCCAACTTCGAACGCGGCAGGCTCGTGTATGTCGTCGATGCTCCGGTGTGGCGCGCCAAATTGCGGCTGGCCGCACCGGAAATGCTCGACGCAGCCCGGTCCGTCGGGCTGAAAGCGGCCGAACTCGTCGTCAAGACGACGATCCCGCAACCGGCGGCAGCACCGGTGCGGCAGGCCAAACCCCTGTCGGCCGCGACGCAGAAAGCGTTGCAGGCCGCGCTGGACTCGCTGCGCGGCCCCGATGATTCCAAGGGCCGCGGCGACGCCAGCTGACGCTCGGACGGTACGCGCGGGGGGCGTTCCGGTAAGGGCCGAGTGCCGGGTCGGGGCATCCTACTGGCCCAACCCCGGGGGTTTGTTAAACGATCGGAAGCATTCCGGAAAAGTTCCGTTAGAAATTCGTTAACCCGTCACGTGGCATTCACGAGTGTGATCTGGTTAACGTTCCTGACTTTTCCGGGCCGGCATCACGGGCCGGTAGAGACGCGCGTTCAGCTTGGAACGCGGATCGGAAGCGCTGGGCGGGCACAAATTTCCCGCGGTGCAGCAGGCGCGGAGCCTGCCGCGGGCGTCCGCCTCAGGCGAACGCGGTCTCGCTGGCGTAGGCGACCGGGCCGGCTTCGGTCTGGTCGAAGCTGACCAGTTCCCAGGCCGAACGCTCGGCCAGCAGCGCGCGCACCAGCTTGTTGTTGAGCGCGTGGCCGGACTTGTAGCCCTCGTAGGCGCCGATGATGGCGTGGCCGGCCAGGTACAGGTCGCCGACCGCGTCGAGGATCTTGTGGCGGACGAACTCGTCGGCGTAGCGCAGGCCGTCGTCGTTGAGCACGCGGAATTCGTCGAGCACGATCGCGTTGTCCATCGAGCCGCCGAGGCCGAGGTTGCGTTCGCGCATGTATTCCAGGTCGCGCATGAAGCCGAAGGTGCGGGCGCGGCTGACTTCGCGGATGTAGTTCTGGGTCGAGAACTCGACCTGCGCGCGCGACTGCGAGGCCGGGATCGCCGGGTGGTCGAACACCACGGTGAAGCCGAGGCGGAACCCGTCGAACGGCTCGAACCGGGCGACCTTGTCGCCGTCGCGCACTTCCACCGGGTGCTTGATGCGAATGAAGCGCTTGGGCGCGTCCTGCTCGGCGATGCCGGCGGACTGCAGCAGGAATACGAACGGACCGGCCGAGCCGTCCATGATCGGCACTTCCGGCGCGGACAGCTCGACATAGCAGTTGTCGATGCCCAGCCCGGCCATCGCCGAGAGCAGGTGCTCCACCGTCATGACCTTGCCCAGACCGTAGGTCAGGCCGGTGCACAGGGTGGTTTCGGTGACCAGGTCGGCGCGCGCGGGCATCTCCACCACCGGATCGAGATCGGTGCGGCGGAACACGATGCCGGTATCGACCGGCGCCGGGCGCAAGGTCAGGAAGACCTTTTCGCCGCTGTGCAGACCCACGCCGGTGGCGCGGATGACGGTCTTGAGGGTGCGCTGGCGCGACATGGGCGTGAGGGGCTTTCCGCGGAACGGGTGAGGACTTGCAGCGATCGGCCCGCGTGGCCGCTGCGGCTCGTCGGGGCGGAATAGCTAATGGGGGTTGTCACTAAACCGCGCAAGAGTAGCACGCGGGTTCCTGAACCTGAACGCAAGGGACACACTGTCCCGCCGTTGTCAACAGCGCTGCGCAAACTGACCGATCGGCCCTGGAACGGGCCGACCGGCCCAAAAGCCCCGACGCCTGAGCGCCGGGGCAAGGTGCCCTGGGGACCGGGGACGAGTCCGGCCCGGGGATCGCGCTGGCCTTCGCGGGCGGCAGGCACCGGCAACGGTCCGCGGCGCGGACGGTTGACACCCGTCCGCTCCGAAGTCGCGCCGCGCGCCCTGCCCGCGCGGCCGTCAGTCCGCCTGGCGGCGCAGGAACGCCGGGATGTCCAGGTAGCTGTTGTCGCTGCCGAAGTCCGCCACCGCCGGGCCGGTCGGTTCCTGGCGGGCGCTGCCGCGCAGGTTGCCGCCGAAGCTCGGCATCGGCGCGTGGCCGACGTCGTCCATCGCCGAGAACTCGGGCTGGCCGGTGGTCGCGTTGCGCACCAGCTGGATCGGCGCGCGCTGCGGTTCGCGCTCGTAGCCGCTGCCGCGCACCGACTGCTTGGCGACGACGCGGTTGAGGCCGGTGGCGACCACGGTGACCTTGACCTCGTCCTGCATGTCCGGGTCGAGCACGGTGCCGATGACCACGGTCGCGTCTTCGGAAGCGAAGTTCTCGATGGTGCGGCCGACTTCGTCGAACTCGGCCATGGTGAAGTCCGGACCGGCGGTGATGTTGACCAGGATGCCGTTGGCGCCGGCCAGGTTGACGTCGTCGAGCAGCGGGTTCTGGATCGCCGACTCGGCCGCGGCCTGGGCGCGGTCGTCGCCGCGCGCGGCGCCGGTGCCCATCATCGCCAGACCCATCTCGCTCATGACCGTGCGCACGTCGGCGAAGTCGACGTTGATCAGGCCCGGACGCACGATCAGGTCGGCGATGCCCTGCACGGCGCCGAGCAGCACGTCGTTGGCGGCGCGGAAGGCCTGGATCATGGTCGCGTTGCGGCCCAGCACGGTGATCAGCTTTTCGTTCGGAATCGTGATCAGCGAATCGCAGTGGTGCGACAGTTCCTCGATGCCCTTGAGCGCGACCTGCATGCGCCGGCGGCCCTCGAACGGGAACGGCTTGGTGACCACGGCGACGGTCAGGATGCCCATCTCCTTGGCCAGTTGCGCGACCACCGGCGCGGCGCCGGTGCCGGTGCCGCCGCCCATGCCGGCGGTGATGAACACCATGTCGGCGCCGGTCAGCGCGTCCATGATGCGCTCGCGGTCTTCCAGCGCTGCTTGACGACCAACCTCCGGATTGGCGCCCGCGCCCAGGCCCTTGGTGACGTTGCTGCCGAGCTGCAGCTGCAGCTTGGCGCCGCAGTTCTTGATCGCCTGCGCGTCGGTGTTGGCGGTGATGAATTCCACGCCGTCGACGTTGCCGCTGACCATGTGCGCCACGGCGTTGCCGCCGCCGCCGCCCACGCCGACGACCTTGATGACCGCGTTCGGGGCCATTTTTTCAACCAGTTCGAAATGTGCCATGTCCTCGTCCTCTTTGAGCCGGGATTTGGGAGTGGGGATTCGGGATTCGCAAGATGCGATCCGACCCTCCATCACCTTCTCGGCGTTTATGGTTTTTATGTTGAACAACTAAACGACCTAACGCTTCGTTACGACTTCCGTGTTTGCCCTGTTCCGAGTTGCCTCTAGCTTTTGCTCTGCCTCTAAAACGAATCCCGACTCTCGAATCCCGGCCTTCAAAACTCGCCGCGATACCAATTCTTCAACTTGCTCAGGAAACTGCCGGCGCGACCGGTCGAGATCACCGGACGGCGCGGGTTCTCGATCTGGCTGCCCATCAGCAGCAGGCCGACGCCGGTGGCGTGGACCGGGTTGCCGACCACTTCGCCCAGGCCGGTGACGTGCTGGGGAATGCCCACGCGCACCGGCATCTGCAGCATTTCCTCGGCCAGCTCGACCACGCCTTCCATCTTCGCGGCGCCGCCGGTCAGGACCATGCCGGCGCGCACGTGATGCTCGAAGCCCGAGCGGCGCAGTTCGGCCTGGATCATTTCGAAGATTTCCTCGTAGCGCGCCTGCACCGCCTGCGCCAGCGAGTGGCGCGGCATGCGCCGCGGCGGGCGGTCGCCGACGCTGGGCACCTGGATGGATTCCTCGGCGGTCGCCATCTGCGCCAGCGCGCAGGCGTAGCGGACCTTGATCTGCTCGGCCTCCGGGGTCGGCGTGCGCAGCATGTGGGCGATGTCTTCGGTGACCTTGTCGCCGGCGATCGGCAGGCTGGCGCTGTGGGCGATGGCGCCCTGCACGAACACCGAGATGTCGGTGGTGCCGGCGCCGATGTCGACCAGGATCACGCCGAGCTCGCGCTCGTCGCTGGTCAGCACCGCGTTGCTGGAGGCCAGCACGCCGAGGATCAGGTCGTCGACCTGCAAGCCGCAGCGCTGCACGCACTTGCTGATGTTGGCCGCGGCCGACTGCGCGCACACCACCAGGTGCGCATGCACCTCCAGGCGCACGCCGGTCATGCCGACCGGGTTGCGGATGCCTTCCTGCGAATCGTCGAGCACGTAGTCGCGCGGGATCGCGTGCAGGATCTTCTGGTCGGCCGGGATCGCCACCGCCTTGGCCGCTTCCAGCACCCGGTCGAGATCGCCGTAGGTGACCTCGCCGTCGCGGATCGGGGCGATGCCCTGCGAGTTGCGGCACTGGATGTGGTTGCCGGAGATCGAGGCGTAGACCGAGCGGATCTCGCAGCCGGCCATCAGCTCGGCTTCCTCGATCGCGCGCTGGATCGACTGCACGGTGGATTCGATGTCGACCACCACGCCGCGCTTGAGCCCGCGCGATTCGTGCGAACCGATGCCGATCACCTCGATCGGATTTCCGGGCGAATACTCGCCGACCAGCGCCACCACCTTGGAGGTGCCGATGTCGAGGCCAACGATGAGCGACTTGTCGCCTTTGCGGTTCATGACTGTCCTTGCTGCTTCGGTGCGGCCGCCGGCGCCTGTTGCGCCGGCGCCCACGTCAGCGAAAAACCATTGGTGTAGCGAAGATCGGCGCGCTCGAGCACCTGCGCCTTCTGCGCGGTGAGCTGCGGCAGCATGTGCACGAAGCGGCTCAGGCGCGAACGCTGCTCGGTGCGGCCGATCACGATGCGCGCGCCGTTGCTCAGGCCCATCGTCCAGCTGCCGCGCTGATCGACCTGCAGGTCGCGCACTTCCAGCCCGACCGGCGCGAACAGCTCGCGCGACTCGTTGTACAGCGCCACCACGTCGGCGACCCGGCTGTCGGGACCGCCGAACTGCGGCAGCTTTTCCGGGACCTGCAGATCCTTGCCGAGCGGGAACAGGCGGCCCTGCTCCGACAGCAAACGATCCTCGCCCCAGCGCGCGAACGGCTTGTGCTCGATCACCGTCACTTCGAGCACGTCCGGCCAGCGCTTGCGCACTTCGGCGCGCTCGACCCACGGCAGCTTCGACACCGCGTCCTGCGCCTTGGGCAGGTCGACCGCGAAGAAGCCGCGCTGGGCGTACGGCAACAAGGTCTTGCGCAGCGCCGCCGTATCGACCCGCTCGAACTCGCCGGTGACGCGCAGGCGCTTGAGCGGCCACTGGTTCGCGCCGATCCAGCCGTTCAACACGGCCACGACCGGCAGCGCCACCAGAGCCAGCGCCAGCACCCATCCGACGAGTCGCAGCAGGGCGTTCACGCCGCGCCACCTCCCGCGATCGCGGTGGCTTCGAGCACGCGCCAGCACAGCTCGTCGTATTCGATGCCGATCTGGCGCGCGGCCTTGGGCACCAGGGAATGGCTGGTCATGCCCGGCGCGGTATTGACCTCGATCAGATAGAACTTGCCGTCGCGGTCGCGCATGAAATCGACCCGGCCCCAGCCCTTGCAGCCGGCGGCGACGAAGGCCTCCATCGCCAGGCGGCGGATCTCGTCTTCGGCGGCGCCGTCCAGGCCCGGGCACAGGTACTGGGTGTCCTCGGCGATGTACTTGGCGTGGTAGTCGTACCACTCACCCTTCGGCACGATCCGGATCGACGGCAGCGCGGTGTAGCCGTCGCCGTCGATCAGCACCGCGACGGTGAGCTCGTCGCCGACGATCATCTGCTCCATCAGCATCTCGCCGGGGTAGCGCGCGGCCAGAGCCACCGCCTGATCGATGTCGGCATCGGCGAGCACGCGCGAAACGCCCACGCTGGAGCCTTCGCAGGACGGCTTGATGATGACCGGCAGGCCGATCTCGCGCGCCGCCGCATGCACGTCGTCGCCCTTGGCGATGCGCTTGAAGCGCGGGGTCGGCAGGCCGGAACCGATCCACACCTGCTTGGTCCGGATCTTGTCCATCGCCAGCGCCGAGCCGAGCACGTCCGAGCCGGTGTACGGCACGCCGAGCGCTTCCAGCACGCCTTGCAGCACGCCGTCTTCGCCGCCGCCCTTGTTGCCGTGCAGGATGTTGAACACGCGGTCGACGCCGCCTACGCGGATCTGCTCGATCAGCGCCGGGATGCCGTCGACCGCGAACGCGTCGACGCCGCGCGAGCGCAGCGCTTCGAGCACGCCGCGGCCGGAATCCAGCGACACCTCGCGCTCGGCGCTGGTGCCGCCCATGAGCACGGCGACGCGGCCGAACACGGCCGGGTCGGTGACGCGCAACGCAGCGAACTTCGCACTCACTTCGACTCTCCCTGGAAACCGTTGCTGGCGATCTGCTGGGCCGCGGCGCCGATGTCGCCGGCGCCCATCAGCAACAGCAGGTCGCCGTCGTTCAATACGTCCGGCAGCACGCCGGCCAGATCGGCCGCGCCGGGGACCACGACCGGGTCGATGCGGCCGCGCGCGCGGATCGCGCGCGCCAGCGACTTGGCGTCGGCGCCGGCGATCGGCGCTTCGCCGGCCGGATAGACCTCGGTCAGCACCAGCGCGTCCACCGACGACAGCACCGCGGCGAAGTCGTCGAACAGGTCGCGGGTGCGGCTGTAGCGGTGCGGCTGGAACGCGACCACCAGGCGCTTGTCCGGCCAGCCGCCGCGCGCGGCGGCGAACACCGCTTCGAGTTCCTTGGGGTGATGGCCGTAGTCGTCGACCAACTGCACGGTCGCGCCCTTGTCGGTCTTGATCTGCGCCAGCAGGTTGAAGCGGCGGCCGATGCCGGCGAACTTCTCCAGCGCGCGCGCGATCGCGTCGGGCTGCACGCCGAGCTGCCACGCCACCGAGGCCGCGGCCAGCGCATTGAGCACGTTGTGGCGGCCCGGCAGCGCCAGGGTCACCGCGGTGCGGGTCGCATCGGGCAAACATAGGGTGAAATGCATCGCGCCGCCGTGCTGGCTGACGTCCTCGGCGCGCACGTCGGCTTCTTCGCTGAAGCCATACGTCATCACATGGCGCGGGGTTTCCGCGGCCAGCCGGGCGACGTTGGCGTCGTCGATGCACAGCACCGCCAGCCCGTAGAACGGCAGCCGGTGCAGGAATTCCTCGAACGCGGCCTGGACCTTGGCGAAGTCGCCGCCGTAGTTCTCCAGGTGGTCGGCGTCGATGTTGGTGACGATGGCGATCTGCGGGTTCAGACGCAGGAAGCTGCCGTCGCTCTCGTCGGCTTCGGCGACCAGCCACTGGCCGCCGCCGAGGCCGGCGTTGGCGCCGGCGGCGAGCAGCTTGCCGCCGATCACGAAGGTCGGGTCGATGCCGCCTTCGGCCAGCACGCTGGCGGTCAGCGAGGTGGTGGTGGTCTTGCCGTGGGTGCCGGCCACGGCGATGCCGCGGCGGAAGCGCATCAGCTCGGCCAGCATCTCGGCGCGCGGCACCACCGGAATGCGCTGCGCGCGCGCTTCCATCAGCTCGGGGTTGTCGCGCTTGATCGCGCTGGACACCACCACGCAGTCGGCGCCGAGCACGTTCGCGGCGGCGTGGCCGCGGTGCACGCTGGCGCCCATCGACGCCAGCCGGCGGGTGACGGCGTTGTCGGCCATGTCCGAACCGGACACCTGATAGCCCAGCGTGCACATGACTTCGGCGATGCCGCTCATGCCGGTGCCGCCGATGCCGACGAAGTGCACGCGCGGGAACGCCTTGGCCAGGTCGCCGGTGTGTTGCAGGCGGCGGCGGAGGGCGGTGCTCATGGCGTGGGGTCCGAGGTTGGGGGCTGGATGTCGGGGGTTAGGGAACTGCAGATGTCGCGTGTATCTGGAACGGTGCGCAGAGTAGTCAGTACAGGTGAAGCGGCGGAGAAGAACGAAACAACGGTTCCCCATCCCCCAACCCCGCTCTTTACTCCGCTTTCAAGCCTCCTCATCGCGCCGCCTCCAGCACCGCATCGGCGACGCGCTCGGCCGCATCGGGCCTGGCGATCGCGCGCGCGGCCTCGGCCATCTGCAGCAGCACGCCGCGTTCGGCCAGGATTTCGATGGTCGCCGACAGCCGCGCGCCGAGGTCGTCGCCGGCCTGCGGCAGCAACTGCGCCGCGCCGCGGTCGACCAGATAGCGCGCGTTCTTGGTCTGGTGGTCGTCGACCGCCTGCGGGAACGGCACCAGCACGCTGCCGACGCCGGCCGCGCACAGTTCGGCCAGGGTCAGCGCGCCGGCGCGGCAGACCACCAGGTCGGCCCAGGCGTAAGCGGCCGCCATGTCCGCGATGAAAGGCTCCAGCGAAGCCGCGACGCCGGCCTTCGCATAAGCCTCCTGCGCGTCGGCCAGCAGCTTCTCGCCGCACTGGTGCCGCACTTCGCACGGCACCCGCCCGCGCAGACCGGCGACCGCTTCGGGCACCGCGCGGTTCAAGGCGCGCGCGCCCTGGCTGCCGCCGAGCACCAACAGCTTGAGCGGACCGCTGCGGTCGGCGAAACGCTGCGCCGGCGCGGCGATCGCGGCGATCTCGGCGCGCACCGGGTTGCCGACGACTTCGTCGTTCGGACCGAAGGTGTCCGGGAAACCGGTCAGCACGCGCCGCGCCAGCCGCGAGAGCACGCGGTTGGTCATGCCCGGGGCGCGGTTTTGTTCGTGCACGATCAACGGCAGCCCGGCCAGACGCGCGGCCAGGCCGCCGGGGCCGGCGGCGTAACCGCCGAAGCTGATGACCGCGCGCGGCTGGCGCTGGCGCAGCACCCGGCCGGCGGCGCGCACCGACGCGGCGATGCGCAACGGCGCGCGCAGCAGCGTGGCGACGCCCTTGCCGCGCACGCCGCTGATCGCCAGCGTGTCGATCTCGATGCCGTGCTGCGGCACTAGGCGGGTTTCCATGCCGCCGTCGGCGCCCAGCCACGACACCGCGACGCCGCGCGCGCGCAGCGCCTTGGCCACGGCCAGGCCCGGGAAGATATGCCCGCCGGTACCGCCGGCGAGGATCAGCACGGGGCGCTCGCTGTTGCGCTCGCTCATGCGGTCCTCCCGAGCGCGGGCTCGACCCGGTCGCGCAGGCGGCTGGTGCCGCGCGCCGCGCCCGCGGGCGCAGCGGCCGGGCTCGCCGCCGCCGGCGCGGCGCCCGCGGCTTCGCCGCGCAGGCGCGCGACCTGGCGCTGGGCGCGGTCGAGCTCGTAGGACACGCGCAGCAGCACGCCGAGCGCGGCACAGCTCATCAGCACGCTGGAGCCGCCGTAGGAAATCATCGGCAAGGTCAGGCCCTTGGTCGGCAGCAGGCCGAGGTTCACGCCGATCGAGACGAAGCTCTGCAAGCTCATCCACAGGGCGATGCCGAAGGCGACATAGCCGGAGAAATGGCGGCGCATCTCCACGCACTTCAGGCCGACCCACAGCGCGCGGCCGGCCAGCAGCGCGTACAGGCCGACCACGCCGCACACGCCGACGAAGCCGAATTCCTCGGCGATCACCGCCATGATGAAGTCGGTATGCGCTTCGGGCAGGTACGACAGCTTCTGCACCGAGGCGCCGAGGCCGACGCCGGTCCACTCGCCGCGGCCGACCGCCATCAGCGCGTTGGTCAGCTGATAGCCGGTGCCGAACGGATCGCTCCACGGGTTCATGAACGAGGTCAGGCGGATCACGCGGTACGGCTCGGCGATGGCGATCACCGCCAGCACCGGCAGGCCGATCAGCACCGGGCCGAACATCCGCGGCATGTTGACGCCGCCGAGCACCAGCATGCCGGCGGTGATCGCCAACAGCAGCGAGGACGAACCGAAGTCGGGCTGCATCAGCAGCAGTCCGACCAGCACCACGGCCACGCCGATCGGCTTGAGCATCGCGCCCCAGGTCGCCGAGATGTCTTCGCTGAAGCGCTTGAGGTAGCTGGCCAGCCAGATGATGTAGAGCAGCTTCACCGCTTCCACCGCCTGGAAACCGATCACGCCCAGGTTGATCCAGCGCCGCGCGCCGTTGACCTGGCGGCTCACGCCGGGCACGAACACCGCCACCAGCAGCACCACGCACACCAGCAGCAGCCATTGGTTGTGTTGCTCGATGGTCTTGAGCTCGGTGCGCATCAGCCAGATACCCAGCGCCAGACCGATCGCCAGGAACATCAGATGGCGGGTCAGGAAGTAGAACGGGTCCACCGCGTGGGTGTTGGCCACGCCGAGCGAGGCCGAGCCGACCATGATGACGCCCACGCACGCCAGCGCCGCGGACGCGGCGAGCAGCCACGGGTCGTAACGACCGTGGATCGCATCGAGTCTCGTCGCCTGGCGCGCGGTGTTTTCCATCAGCGGACCTTGAGCGTGGCCAGGCCGATCAGCACCAGCACCACCGAGATGATCCAGAAGCGCACGATCACGCGCGGCTCCGGCCAGCCCTTGAGTTCGAAGTGGTGATGGATCGGCGCCATGCGGAACACGCGCTTGCCGGTCAGCTTGAACGAGGCGACCTGGATCATCACCGACAGGGTCTCGATGACGAAGATGCCGCCCATGATCACCAGCACCAGCTCCTGGCGCACGATGATGGCGATGGTGCCGAGCACCGCGCCGAGCGCGAGCGCGCCGATGTCGCCCATGAACACCATCGCCGGGTAGGTGTTGAACCACAGGAAGCCCAGCCCCGCGCCGGCGATGGCCGCGCAGATGATGATGAGCTCGCCGGCGCCCGGCACCGCCGGGATCTGCAGGTACTTGGAGAACTCGGCGTGGCCCGAGGCGTAGGCGAAGATGCCGAGCGCGCAGGCCACCAGCACGGTCGGCATGATCGCCAGACCGTCGAGGCCGTCGGTGAGGTTGACCGCGTTGGAGAAGCCGACGATCCACAGGTAGGCCAAGGCGACGAAGCTCACCCCGGCCAGCGGCAGCGCCACCGACTTGAACAGCGGCACGTAGAAGGTCGTCGCCGCCGGCACGTCGGCGTACAGCCACAGGTACAGGCCCGCGGCCAAACCGAAGATCGACTGCAACAGGTACTTCCAGCGCGACTTCAGGCCGTTGGGGTCGCGGCGCACGATCTTGATCCAGTCGTCGTACCAACCGATCGCGCCGAACGCCAGCATCACCAGCAACACGATCCACACGTACTTGTTGCGCAGGTCGCCCCACAACAGCACCGAGGCCATCACCGTGAACAGGATCAGCGCGCCGCCCATGGTCGGGGTGCCGGCCTTGGAGAAGTGCGACTGCGGGCCGTCCTTGCGGATCGGCTGGCCGCCCTTGAGCTGGCCGAGGCGGCGGATCACCGCCGGGCCCCACCACAGCGACAGCGCCAGCGCGGTCAGCGCGCTGAGGATGCCGCGGAAGGTCAGATAGCCGAACAGATTGAACACGCTTTGCAGCTGTTCAAGCCAACGAGTCAATTCAAGCAACATGCGTCGTGCCCTCCCCCGGCCGGTGTGCCGACAACAACGCCGTCACGATCTTGTCCATCGCACTGCTGTGCGAACCTTTCACCAACACCCGCACCTTGCCCGCCGCGCCCGCGTCGAGCTCGGCGGCCAGCGCCGCGGCGAGCTCGGCGTGGCTGGCGAACGTGCGCGCGCCGTCGCCGAACGCAGCGGCGGCCGCAGCCGGCAGTTCGCCGAGCGCGTACAACCGGCGCAGGCCGGCGGCCTTGGCGCGGCGGCCGATCTCGGCGTGCATGGCGATTTCTTCGTCGCCGATCTCGCGCATCGCGCCGAGCACCAGCCAGTTTTCGCCGCCCATCTCGGCCAGCGTGTCGATCGCCGCAGCGGTCGAACCCGGGTTGGCGTTGTAGCTGTCGTCGATCAGCACCGCGCCGTTGGCCAGGCGGTGGGTGATCAGGCGGCCATCGGCCGGCTGCGCGGCGTTGAGGCCGTCGGCGATGTGCTGCAGCGACACGCCCGCGCCCAGCGCCAGCGACGCGGCGGCCAGGGCGTTGCGGACGTTGTGGCGTCCGACCAGGGCCAGCGCGATCTGCGCCTCGCCTTGCGGCGCGACCAAGGTGAAGCTCGAACCTTCCGGCGCCACGCGCACGTCGCGCGCGGTGACTTCGGCGCTGGCGTCCAGGCCGAAGCGGATCAGCCGGCGCCCGGCCGCGCGTTGCTCAAGGACACGCTGTTCAAAATAGGGCGCGAACGCATCGTCGGCATTGATCGCCGCGACGCCGTCGGCCGGCAGCGCGTCGTAGATCGCCGCCTTGGTGTCGGCGATGCCGAGCAGGCTGCCCATGCGCTCCAGGTGCGCCGGGGCGATGTTGTTGACCAGCGACACCTGCGGCCGCGCCACCCGCACCAGATAAGCGATGTCGCCCGGCTTGCCCGCGCCCATCTCGTAGATCGAGAACTGCGCGTCTTCCGGCGCGTCCAGCACCGCCAGCGGCAGGCCGATCTCGTTGTTGCGGTTGCCCGGAGTCGCATAGGTCGTGCCGGCGCGTTCGAGGATCGCCGTGGTCAGCGCCTTGACGCTGGTCTTGCCGTTGCTGCCGGTGATCGCGACCACGGTGTTGCCGGCGCGCTGCGCCTGCACGCCGGCGGCCAGATCGGCCAGCGCCTGCTGGGTGTCGGCGACCACGACCTGGGCGATCGGCGCGTCGATTTCGCGCGCCACCAGCGCCGCGGCGACCGCGGTGTGGGCCAGTCCGGCGACGTGGTCGTGGCCGTCGAAGCGCTCGCCCTTGAGCGCGACGAACAGCGCCGCGCCCTCGCCCGGCAGCGCGCGGGTGTCGGTGCACACGGCATCGATCTCCACGTCGGCGCCGTGCACGCGGCCGCCGGTGAGGCGCGCGATCTCGCAGAGGCTCAAGCGCTTCATGCGCGAGCCTCCAGCGCGGCGCGCGCGACCAAGGTGTCGTCGAAGGGATGCCGCACGCCGTGGATTTCCTGGTAAGGCTCGTGGCCCTTGCCGGCCACCAGCACGATGTCGTCGGGGCCGGCTTCGGCGATGGCGCGCTCGATCGCCGCGCGGCGGTCGCGCAGCACGACCGCGCGCTGCGGGTCGCGGAAGCCTTCGAGGATGTCGGCGACGATGACGTCGCCGTCTTCGCCGCGCGGGTTGTCGTCGGTGACGATGGCCAGGTCCGCGCCGTGTTCGGCGATCGCCGCCATCTGCGGACGCTTGCCGCGGTCGCGTTCGCCGCCGCAGCCGAACACGCAGATCAGCCGCGCCTGCGCGTGCGCGCGCAGCGAGGCCAGCGCCTGTTCCAGCGCGTCGGGCGTATGCGCGTAATCGATCACCACCAGCGGCAGGCGGCCGTCGCCGCCGAGGCGGTTCATGCGGCCGTGGATCGGTTCGAGCTGCGACAGGATCCGTGCGATCTGCGCGGGCTCCTGATCCAGCGCATACAACGCGCCGGCCACCGCCAGCAGGTTGTCGACGTTGAAGCGGCCGAGCAGGCGCGAGGCGACCGGATGCGCCTTGCCGGCGACGACCAGATCGAAACCGATGCCGCGGCTGTCGAAGCTCAGCTTGTCCGCGCGCACGGTCGCGCCGGCCTGGCCGCGCGAGCTCAGGCCGATCGCGCGCACGCGCTTGGGCAGCTGCGCGAGCAGCTCGCGGCCGAACTCGTCGTCGAGATTGATCGCCGCCGCCTTCAACCCGTCCCAGCCGAACAGCCGCGCCTTGGCCGCGCCGTAGCTGGCCATGTCGCCGTGGTAGTCCAGATGGTCGCGGGTGAGATTGGTGAACACGCCGACGTCGAAATGCACGCCGGCCACGCGGCCCTGGTCGAGCGCGTGCGAGGACACTTCCATCGCCACCGCCTGCGCGCCGGCATCGCGCATGCCGGCCAGCAGTTCGTGCAGCGGCAGCACCAGCGGGGTGGTGAAGCCGTTCGGCACCACCTGCCCGTACAAGCCGGCGCCGAGGGTGCCGATGGTGCCGCAGGAAACGCCGAGCAGATGCCAGGCCTGCGCGATCAACTGCACGGTCGAGGTCTTGCCGTTGGTGCCGGTGACGCCGACCACGTTCATCGCCGCGCTGGGACGGCCATGGAACGCATCGCCCATTTCGCCCAGGCGCGAACGCAGCCCCGGCACGGCGATGGCGTCGGCCGGCGCCGGCAGATCGTCGGGCGCCGGCGGTTCGAACAGGATCGCGGCCGCGCCGGACGCGCGCGCCTGCTCGACGAACTTGAGCCCGTGCGCGCCGAAGCCGGCGATGGCGACGAAGGCGTCGCCCGCGCGCACCGCGCGGCTGTCCATCACCAGGCCGCCGATGCGCAGATCGCCGGGGATGCCGGCGATGTCGGGCAACAGCTCGGTCAACCGCATCGAGCGGCTCATCGCGCGCCTCCGTGTGCGGAGGCCTGCGCCACCGCGGCCGGAGTGCCGGCGGCGATGGGCGCGGGATTAATGGGCGCCGTATTAAGTGGTCTGTTCGCAGGCTTCGGCGTCGCCGCTGCCGCGCGCGTCGCTGCGGGCACGACCGGGCCGGCGGGTTTGCCGCCGTTCTGCTTCTGCCGCTTGGCCTCGGCCGCGGCCTGCACCGCCAGCCAGGTTTCGATGTCGTCCGGCGCCACGTCCATCAGGCGCAGCGCGCCGTCCATGACGTTGCGGAACACCGGGCCGGACACCGAACCGCCGTAGTAGCCCTTCTTGGTCGGATCCGGTTCGCTGACCACCACCACCATCGAGAAGCGCGGCTTCTCCACCGGCACCACGCCGGCGAAGGTCGACACGTACTTCTTGGAATAGCCGCCGGTCGGGCTGAACTTGCGCGTGGTGCCGGTCTTGCCGGCGACGTGGTAGCCCAGGATCGCGGCCTGCTTGGCGGTGCCGCCGGGCTCGGTCACGGTCTGCATCATGCGCATGACTTCGCCGGCCAGCGCCGGTTCGATCACCTGCCGGCCCTCGTTGCGCTGGCCCTTGACGAAGGTCGGCGGAATCAGCGAGCCGCCGTTGGCCATCGCCGCGTAGACCATCGCGATCTGCAACGGCGTGGCCGACAGGCCGTAGCCGTACGACATCGTCGCCTTGGTCGTGCCGCTCCAGCGCTGCGGCGGCGCGAGCAGGCCCGAGGATTCGCCCGGGAAACCGCTGCCCGGCTTGCTGCCGTAGCCGAAGTTGTGCACGAACTTGTAGTAGTAGTCGTTCGGCAGTTGCAGCGCGAGCTTGGCCGCGCCGACGTTGGAGCTCTTGGTGATGACGCCGGTGACGGTCAGCACGCCGTTGTTGTGGGTGTCGGTGATGCGGTAGCGGCCGTTCGGCATCCAGCCCGGCGTGGTGTTGACCAGGGTCTGCGGGGTCACGATGCCGGCGTTGAGCGCCGCGGCCACGGTCACCGGCTTCATCGTCGAACCCGGCTCGACCACGTCGGTGACCGCGCGGTTGCGGTGGGTGTCGCGGTTGCCGGCGCCCGGCAGGTTCGGGTTGTAGGTCGGCAGGTTGACCATCGCCAGCACTTCGCCGGTCTCGATGTCGAGCACCACCGCCGAGGCGCTGGACGCGCCGGTGTCGTTGAGCGCGCGGCGCAGCTCGCGGTAGGTCAGGTACTGGATGCGGCGGTCCAGGGTCAGGGTGATGTCCTTGCCCGGCTCGGCGCTGCGCACCAGATCGACGTTCTCGACGATGTTGCCGGCGCCGTCGCGGATCACCCGCTTGCTGCCCGGCTTGCCGCGCAGTTCGTGGTCGAACGCCAGCTCCAGGCCTTCCTGGCCGCGGTCGTCGATGTTGGTGTAGCCCAGCACGTGGGCCATCGCTTCGCCCTGCGGGTAGAAGCGGCGGAACTCGCGCTGCGAGAACACGCCCGGCACCTTCAGCGCCAGGATCCGGCGCGCCTCGTCGGGGTTGATCCGGCGCTTGAGGTACATGAACTCCTTGCCCGAACGCTGCGCGAGCTTGCGCGCCAGTTCGTCCTGGGCCACGCCGAGGGCCTTGGCCAGCTCGGGCAGGCGCTCGGTGTTCTTGGCCAGTTCCTTCGGGTTCGCCCACACCGATTCGACCGGCGTGGACACCGCCAGCGGCTCGCCGTTGCGGTCGGTGATCATGCCGCGCGAGGTCGGGATCGGGATTTCGCGCAGCGAGCGCGCATCGCCCTGCTGGCGATAGAAATCGTTGCTGATGACCTGCAGGTCGAGCGCGCGCGCGACCAGCGCCAGCGCGCACAGGCCGAGCGCGCCGCCGACCAGCATCAGCCGGTTGCGCAGGTGGAACTGCAGATTGCGGCCGCGCGGCTTGTTGTTGCGGCTGCGCTCCTCGCGCAGGCGGGCGAAGCCGTCGCCGAGGTTTTCGACCAGGCGATCGAGCCCGCCGCGGCCGGCGCGTTCGCCGAGCACGCGGTCGAGCGGGCCGCTGCGGCCGCCGTTGCGGTTCTTGCGCGCGCCGCTCATGGCCGGCCCTTCATGGTCTGATCACCACGGTTTCGGCGCCTTCGGGGAACTTCATCCCGATGCGCTCGCGCGCGACCTGGTCGATGCGGTTGCTTTCCGCCCAGGTCGCCTGCTCCAGCTGCAGCCGGCCGAATTCGATGTTGAGCTCGTCGCGCTCGCGCTGCAGCTTGTTGAGCTGCACGAACAGTTGGCGGTGCTCGTGGCGGGCGAACACCACCAGCAGCGCCGACACCACGTTGGCGACGATCAGCAGGATCAGCAGCAGCCGCATCATGCTGCGCCTCCTTGAGGCGCCGGGATTCGGGATTCGGGATTCGGGATTCGCCCAAGCGCCTGCGCGCCGAAGCCGCGGCCGCGCGCGGCCTCGCCCGTCCCGGCAGATCCGGCCTCTTCCAATCCCGAATCTCCAATCCCCAATCCCAGCTTTTCGGCCACGCGCAGCACCGCGCTGCGCGCGCGCGGGTTGCCGGCCAGCTCTTCGTCGTCGGCCTTCTGCGCGCCGCCGACGGCCAGCAGGGTCGGGGTGAACGCGATCTCGACCGGCATCCGGCGATTGGCCGGCGGGGCCTTGGAGTGGCGGACGATGAACTGCTTGACGATGCGGTCTTCCAGCGAATGGAAGCTGATCACCGCCAGCCGGCCGCCCGGCTTCAGCCGCGCCAGCGCGGCGTCGAGCCCGGTTTCCAGGTCGGCCAGCTCGCGGTTGATGAAGATGCGGATGGCCTGGAAGCTGCGCGTGGCCGGATGGATCTTCTGGTCGCCGCGCGGCACCGCCTGGGCGATCAGCTCGGCCAGCTCGGCGGTGCGCGCCAGCGGCTGGGCGGCGCGGCGGGCGAGGATGGCGCGGGCGATGCGGCGGCTCTGGCGTTCCTCGCCGTAGGTCCACAGCACGTCGGCGATGTCCTTCTCGGCCGCGCTGTTGAGCCACTGCGCCGCGCTCTGGCCGCTGTCGGGGTCCATGCGCATGTCCAGCGGGCCATCCTTGCCGAAGCTGAAACCGCGCTCGGCCACGTCGAGCTGCGGCGAGGACACGCCCAGGTCGAGCAGCACGCCGTCGAGGCCGGCGGCGGCCGCATCCCAGTGCGCGAGTTCGGCGAAGCTGCCGCGATGGATGGACACGCGCGGATCGGCGCCGAACTCGCGTTCGGCCACGGCGATCGCTTCGGGGTCCTTGTCCATCACCAGCAAGCGTCCTCCGGCCTGCAACTGCGAAAGCACGCCGCGGGCATGCCCGCCGCGGCCGAACGTACCGTCCAGATAGGCTCCGTTCCCGTGCACCCGCAGGCCTTCGAGCACCTGCCGGTACATCACGGGAAGGTGGCCGGATCGCGCGTGAATGCGTTCCATGCCACCGTCCGTCATAGCTGCAGGTCGAGCAGCTCGTCGCTCAGATCGTCATCGCCGATGGTCTGACGGATCTGCGCGTGATGCGCCTGCTCGCTCCAAAGTTCGAACTTGTCGCCCATGCCCAGCAGCACCGCCTTCTTCTCGATGCCGACCGCGGCGCGGTGGCTGGGGGGCACGGTGATGCGGCCGTTGCCGTCGAGCTCGACGAACGCGGCGGCGCCGACCAGCTTGAGCTGCATCGTGCGGTTGACCGCCTTGGCCTTGGGCAGCTTGTTGACCTGCTCGCGCAAGCGCTCCCAGATCGACAGCGGATAGAGATAGAGAGAACCGGACTCGAACGGGTTGTAGGTGATGACCAGGCGGTTGTCGCATTCGCGCGCGACAAGCTCGCGGTAGGCGGTAGGTACCGCCAGCCGTCCCTTGTCGTCGATCGTGATGGCGGTTTCGCCTTGGAACATCTGCGCACCTTGTGGGCTCCCGTCTCTACCGGACGGGTCGCCTCGTTCATTCGTCCCTACCGGGACGACGGGCCTCCGAAAACCACAAAAACCCCGGTTTTCCCTCGGATGCCCACATTATCAGGGCGCAACAGGTTGTCAACAACTTTCCTGACTGAATTTCGCTAGGCGCATCAATGGCTTGCGATGAACTTGAGAGTCTTATTCAAGACTTATCCACTAAGCGTTGTTTCGTCTCAGGTTTTGAGACTCATAGCGTCACAAAGTGACCCTTGCGCGAGCGCCGTCACGTTTTCTTCACCCTTGGCGGTTTGAGGCGTTTTGCGCGAATCGCCGCTAAGCATCGGAATGCAAAGGATGATTGCCGCCGGCTATCGGCCTGGACGCGCTGCGTCCAATGCGGGGGCGTAGGGTGGACTCGACATTCATTTGACGCGCGCGGATTTAGCGTGGCGTCCACTTGTCCCGGAGTTATCCACAATGCGCGTCCCGACCCCGCTGCGCACCGCCGCGCCCCTGCTGTTCCTGCTCGCCGCGGCCGCGGGTTGCGCGCGCCAGGAACCGGCCCAGGTCCCGCTGACCGCCGCCCGCGCCGACGCCACCCTGCTCAAGCGCCTGCAAGCCGAGCAGACCCAGCAGGACCGCAACCTGCAGACGTTCGACGAGCTCGACTTCGTCCACTACAGCGGCCAGCAGTGGGACCACTTCCACCGCAGCCACGCGCCGAACATCGTCGTCCACTACCCCGACGGCCGCACCACCACCGGCCTGGACGCGCACCTGGCCGAGCTCAAGCCGCAGTTCGTATTCGCGCCCGACACCCGGATCAAAGTGCATCCGGTCAAAGTCGCGCAGGGCAACCTGACCGCGGTGACCGGGGTGATGGAAGGAACGTTCACCCAGCCCATGCCCTTGCCCGACGGCAAGACGCTGGCGCCGACCAACAAGCCGTTCAAGCTGGAAATGGCGACGTTCGGGCGTTGGGAGAACGGGGTGATGGTCGAGGAGTGGCTGTTCTGGGACAACCAGGCCTTCATGAAGCAGATCGGCGCGGCGCAGTAGCCGCGCGCGCCCTCACCCCAACCCCACCCCGGCCCGAACGCATAGCGTTCGGGCGTTCGGTGCTGCGCGAGCCGACGGCTCGCAAGCGCAGCCCCTCACCCCGCAAACGGGAGAGGGGCTAAAAGCAGGAAAAAAAGGGCTTCACCCAGCGCATGCCCCAATACGAGCAGCCCCCTTTAGTAAAGGGGGCGCCCCGACAGGGGCGGGGATTTGGAAGCGCATAGCTGGGGCCCGAAGTTTGCGCAGCAAACTTTGGGGTTTTTGGGCGAAGCCCAAAAGCAGCCCCCGACAGGGGCGGGGATTTGGAGGCACATAGCGGGGCCCAAAGTTTGCTGCGCAAACTTTGGGGGTTTTTTGGGCGCAGCCCAAAAAAAGCCGCAAAGTGGGCCTGTAAGCCGGGTTCTGTCGTGGACAGTCATTCCTCTAGGCGCAACGTCGCCGTTACGCTCAAGCAACCTACCCGGAGGCAACGCGGGCCGCGCCATAGCCTCCCTATTTGGTTTTGCTCCCGGTGGGGTTTGCCGTGCCGGTCCGTTGCCGGACTCGCGGTGCGCTCTTACCGCACCGTTTCACCCTTACCACGCGCTTCCGAAGAAGCCGTTCGGCGGTCTGCTCTCTGTTGCACTTTCCGTCGGCTCGCGCCGCCCAGGCGTTACCTGGCACCGTGCCCTGCGGAGCCCGGACTTTCCTCGGCACCGGATCTTGCGACCCGATGACGCGACTGCCTGGCCCACTTTGCGGCGCGCATTGTCGCACGAGCGCGCCGCCGCCGCTCGGCGAAGGTGAACGCTCGCGACATCTCGGTCAGAACCAAGGATCAAGCCCAGCCGCGCCGGCGCGGCTTACTCGCCGCTGCCGTACAAGGCCTTGCGCGGCGCGCCGCTCAACTCCGCCGCCAGCTTGGCCGCGGTCGACGGCGGCAAATGCTCGCTGAGCTTGGCGTACAGCCGCTTGCCTTCGATCACCTTGGCGTCGGCATCCTCGCCGGCGCCTTCCACGATGACCACGAACTCGCCCTTGCGCTGGTTCGGGTCGGCCTTGACCTGCGCCGCCAACGACGCCAGCGGCCCGTCGAGCACGGTTTCGAACAGCTTGGTCAGCTCGCGCGCGATCACCGCGCCGCGCGCACCGCCGAACGCGGCGGCCATGTCGTCGAGGGTTTCCTCGATCCGGTGCGCGGATTCGTAGAACAACAAGGTGCGCGGCTCGGCCGCGAGCCGGGCCAGGCGCTCGCGGCGGCCGCTGGCCTTGGCCGGCAGGAAGCCTTCGAAGGCGAACCGGTCGGAGGCGACGCCGGCCACGCTCAGCGCGGCGATCGCCGCACAGGCGCCGGGCACCGGCGACACCTTGATCCCGGCCGCGCGCGCGGCGCGGACCAAGCGATAGCCCGGATCGCTGACCAACGGCGTCCCGGCGTCCGACACCAAGGCCAGCGAATCGCCGGCCTGCAAGCGCGCCACCAACTGCGCGGCCTGCTGTTCCTCGTTGTGTTGATGCAGCGCCAGCAACGGCCGCTCCAGGCCGAAGTGCGACAGCAACTGGCGGGTGTGGCGGGTGTCCTCGGCGCAGATCGCCGCGACCGTGCGCAGGGTCTCCAGCGCGCGCGGCGTGAGGTCGCCGAGGTTGCCGATCGGGGTGGCGACGATGTGCAGGGTGCCGGGGGTTTGCATCTGAAGACGGAATCTCGGGGCATGGCAGGGGAACGGCCTGAACGGGCCGGGCCGAAGCACGCGTCCGCGTCGCCCGGGCCGGGTAGAATCCTACCCGGTCCCAATGGAACGCCGTCCGCGGCGCACGCAAGCCGATGAATCGAAGCAAGAACCGGCCCGCTTTTACATGGATGTTCGCGGCCCTGGCCGCCACTGCCCTGCTCGGCGGCTGCGCCAGCGTCGAGACCCGCCCGGTCGCGACCGTCGCCGCCTCCAATCCGCTGGTCGCCCAGGCCCAGCACTTGGCCCGCAACCACGCCTCGCTGGCCGGCGCCGAACGCGCCGAGAACGAGCGCCAGATTGAGCGCCTGCTCGGCCAGCTCGACGACGCCACCCTCAGCCGCGAAGCCAATGCGCTGATCGAAGGCGATCCGCTGTACAACTTCGTCGGCCGCGCGCTGGTCAAGCGCGGGCTGCCGCTGCCGCGCCCGTTCGACCGCACCTCCGACTGGAGCTTCCACGCCGCCCAGCGTCCGCCGGCCGAAGCCGACGGCTACCGCCCGCCGGTCAAGCTCGCAGTGCTGCTGCCGAGCACCGGCCCGGCCGCGGTCGCCGCCGCCTCGGTCCGCGACGGCCTGCTCGCCGCCTACTACGGCGAAAGCCGGCGCCGTCCGGAAGTCCGCTTCTACGACACCGCCGGCACGCCGGCCGGCGCATTGTCGGCCTACGACAAGGCCGCCGCCGAGGGCAACGACTTCGTGATCGGCCCGCTCGGCCGCGACGAAGTCTCAGCGCTGTTCGCCAAGGGCGCGCTGCCGGTGCCGGTGCTGGCGCTCAACCGCAGCAACACCACCCCGCCCAGCGGCAACGTCAGCTTCTCGCTGACGCCCGAGGACGAAGGCACCGCCGCCGCCGACTATCTGGTCGAACGCAAGGCCAAGCGCGTGCTGGCGATCGCCGGCGACGACGACAGCCAGCGCCGCGCGGTCGCCGCGCTCAAGGAACGTCTGGCCGGCCGCGGCGCGGTGGTCACCGACACCATCGGCGAAGGCACCGCCGACCTCACCCCGTTCGTGACCAAAGAAGGCGGCGTCGACGCGGTCTTCCTCGCGGTCAAGGGCAGCGTCGGCCGCACCCTCGTGCCGAAGCTGGCGCTGTCGGGACTGGCCGACAAGCCGCGCGCGGCGACCTCGCAGCTGCTGCTCGGCACCGGCAAGCCGGAGCAGGACCGCGTGCTCGACGGCATCGCGTTCCCGTCGGAATCCTGGATCAGCGGCGGCATCCGCGGCCTGCCGCCGGCGGTGGGCACGGCCCAGCAGCTGCCGACCGCGCGCGGCCCGGCCGCGCGCCTGTTCGCGTTCGGCTACGACGCGTGGCAGCTCAGCGCGTATCTGGAACGCCTGGCCGGCCGCTCCGACGCCTACGTCGCCGGCGCCACCGGCGTGCTGCGCGTCGACGGCTTCGGCAACGTGCTGCGCACCCCGGCATGGTCGACCTTCAGCAGCGGCGTCGCGGTGCCGCTGGCGGATGCCTCGCGCCGCTGACAGCGCCAGGCGCGAACGCGGCGCCGCGGTGGAAGCCGCGGCGCGCGACCATTTGAGCGGACACGGCTTGCGCGAACTCGCGCGCAACGCCGGCTTCCGCGTCGGCGAGCTCGATCTGGTGATGCTCGACGGCGCGACCTTGGTGTTCGTCGAAGTGCGCTACCGCCGCGACGACCGCTACGGCGGCGGCGCGGCTTCGGTCGACGCGCGCAAGCGGCGCAAGCTGGTGCTGGCCGCGCAGGCGTTCCTGCAGCGGCATCCGGCGTATGCCGACCACGCCTGCCGCTTCGATGTGGTCGAAGCCGACGGCGATCCGGCGCAGCCGCAGTTGCGTTGGTTGCGCGACGCGTTCCGCGCCGACGATTGAATCGCCGCGTCCCTTCCGACTCCCAACTATCCCGCTGCGCCAGTTCCCGGACCCGCCCGCATGCCGACCGTGATGACCCACGCCGTAGTCCCGCTGGCCCTGGGCCTGGCACTGGGGCGCCAGCGCATCCCGCCGCGCCTGCTCGTCGCCGGCGCGCTCGCGGCGATGCTGCCGGACGCCGACGTGGTCGCGTTCAAGCTCGGCATCGCCTACGCCGACGATTTCGGCCATCGCGGCGCCAGCCATTCCTTCGCTTTCGCCGCCGCCTTGGCCGCGCTCGGCGCGCTGGCCGCGCCGTGGCTGCGCGCGCCGCGCTGGCGCGCGGCGTGGTGGCTGTTCGTGTGCGCGGCCTCGCATCCGCTGCTGGATGCGCTGACCGACGGCGGCCTCGGCGTGGCGCTGTATTGGCCGTGGTCGGACGCGCGCATCTTCGCGCCGTGGCGGCCGATCGAAGTCTCGCCGATCGGCGCGCGCTTCTTCAGCGCTCGCGGATTGGAAGTGCTGTGGTCGGAAGCGCGCTGGATCGTGTTGCCGGCGCTCGCCGTCGGCGTCGCCGGCGCGTTGTTGCGGCGCCTCACGCGCAGCCCGGCCGCGACACCAAGCGAGCCGCTGCGATGAACGCCGCCACGACGCTGCCGCCGTCGTTGCAGGCCGAACTCGCGCAACTGCTCGGCGACGCATGGCTGACCGATCCCGGCGAACGCTTGGCTTACGCGTACGACAATTCGCGCCGGCTCGCCCTGCCCGACGCGGTCGCGCTGCCGCGCACGCGCGAACAGGTGCAGGCGCTGGTGCGCGCGTGCCGGCGCGAGCGCGTGCCGCTGGTCGCGCGCGGCCGCGGCACCAACACCACCGGCGCCTCGGTGCCGGTCGCCGGCGGCGTGGTGGTGTCGTTCGAACGCATGAACCGGATCGTCGACATCCGCCCCGGCGACCGCTGCGCGGTGGTCGAGCCCGGCGTGCTCAACGGCGACCTGCAGACCGCGCTGAAGCCGCACGGCCTGTTCTGGCCGCCGGACCCGACCAGCGCCGCCTACAGCAGCGTCGGCGGCAATCTCGCCTGCAACGCCGGCGGCCCGCGTGCGGTGAAGTACGGCGCCAGCCGCGACAACGTGCTGGCGCTGACCGCGGTGACCGGCGCCGGCGAACTGATCGTCTGCGGCACCGCCACCACCAAGGGTTCGACCGGCTACGACCTGCACCGCTTGCTGGTCGGCAGCGAAGGCACGCTGGCGCTGATCGTCGAAGCCAGCCTGCGGCTGACCCCGACCGCGCCGGCGCGCGCCGCGCTGCGCGCGGTGTACCGCGACGTGTCGTCCGCCGCGCAGGCGGTCGCGCGGCTGATGGCGCAGCCGGTGACGCCGTCGATGCTGGAATTCATGGACGCGCAATGCGTGCGCCTGGCCCGCGACGTCGGCGGCGCCGACTTGCCGCACGATGCCGGCGCATTGCTGATGATCGAAGCCGACGGCGACGCGCACACCCTCGCGCACGCGATCGACGCGCTCAAGCGCGCCGCCGCGGGCGACGGCCTGCTGTCGCTCGACGACGCCGCCGACGAGGCCGCGCGCGAAAAACTCTGGGCCGCGCGCAAGGCGCTGTCGCCGTCGCTGCGCACGCTGGCGCCGGGCAAGATCAACGAAGACGTGGTGGTGCCGGTCTCGCGCATTCCCGAACTCGTCGACGGCGTGCAGGCGCTGGCGCGCGAGTTCGATCTGCCGATCGTCTGCTTCGGCCACGCCGGCAACGGCAACCTGCACGTCAACCTGCTTTACGACCCCGCCGACGCCGCACAGAGCGAACGCGCGCACGTCGCGATGGGGCATGTGTTCGAACGCGCGCTGGCGCTCGGCGGCACGCTGTCGGGCGAGCACGGCATCGGCTTGGCCAAGCGCGATTTCATGCCGCAGGCGGTCGGCGCGCAGACGCTGGCGCTGATGCGCCAGATCAAGCGCGCGTTCGATCCGGACGGAATCTTGAACCCCGGCAAGCTGCTGCCGGAGGAATGAAGCGCGCGCGCATCGCGGCGGCTCAGCGCGGGTCCGGCAACAACTCGATGCCGGGAACGGAACGGAAATAGCGCGCGACGTCGCCGGCGCTGGCCTGCGCGCTGCCGGCGCGCCCGGCCGAACCGTAGACGCCGTAGTTGCCGGAATTCCCGGAGTTACCGCTGCCGCCCGCGCCGCTGCCCGAACCGGCCGAGCCGCCCGAGCCGGCGCGTCCCGATGCGCCGGCCGCGCCGCCTTCGCCAGGCAACCCGCCGTCGACGTCGAACAGCAACAGCCGCGCCAGTTCCGGATAGCGCGCGTCGTAGATCAGCTCGATCCTGCCGCCGTTGCCGCCGACGCCGCCCGCACCGCCGGAGCCGCCGTGACCGCCGTCGCCGCCCTGGCCGCCGCCGCTGTTGCGGCCGTCGTCGTTGCCGCCGCCGCTGCCGTTGCCGCCGTCTCCTCCGTCGCCGCCGCGGCCGCCCGCGCCGCCGCGACCGCCCTGCCCGCCGCGCGCGATCAGCGCGAACGGGCGATCGGCCGGCGCCAGCACTAAGTCGTTGAGATCGCCGCGCACGCGCACGGCGAGCAGCTTCGGATAGCGGCGGGTGCGGACATAGCTGGCGTACACCTGCAACTGCGGTCCGTCGTAGCCGGGTCCGCCGGGGCCGCCGCTTTCGCCGTCGCCGCCGTCGCCGCCGCGCTCGTTGCTGCCGCCGCGGCCGCCGGAAGAACCGTCGGAGCCGTCCGTGCCGGCGCGGCCCGGCGCGGCGGGCTTGCCGGCGCTGACGATGCAGCTGTATTCGGCGTCGTAGTGCCGTTGATCGCTCAGTTGCGCGCTGGGATGCAGCAGCCGCGCGACGATGGTGAACCCGTTGTCCACCGTCGCCAGCACATCGGGATTGGGCTCGAACCAACCCCATTCGTCGAACCGGCCCTGATCGCTGGCGAAGGCGAAATCGGCGAAATCCAGCTTGCCGTTGTGGCGGATGCCGGGCACGCCGCGCCAGGTGTCGTAGGTCGCCGGCGCGGTCTGGCCTGGCAGTTGCGCCGAGACCGCCACGTGCATCTGCATCGGCTGGCGCGGGCAGATCGTGCGCGCGCCGTTGCCGATCTCGACTTCCATCGCCTCGACCCGCGCATCGTGCAGGCGCACGGTATTGACCCCGGCGATCGTGCGCACCGCGCCGCAGCCGCTCAGCGCGAGCGCCGCGCCGGCCGCCAGCGCGGTCAGCGAGAACGAAGACCTGCCGCTGCGCGGCGCGGAGAAACACGAGAAGACGGCGCGATGCATGAAATCCATTTCGGCCAATGCGGTGTCGACGGTCGCCGCCACGTTCGCATCGTCGCGGTTAAAACGTTCTGAAATTGCCGCCGCGAGACCGCGCGACGGACGCACGCCGCGGCTACAGCGGCGTCACCCCGCGCAGGCCGCGGAATCGCTGCGTGACGTCGCCGGATTCCATCCGCGCGAAACCCGGCCGGCCGCCGGGCGCGCTCGGCCCGCTGCTGCCGTAAACGCCCGAACGCCCGTCGCGGCCGGAGCCCTGCCCGCCGCTGCCGCCGTCGCCGGCGCTGCCGCCGGAACCGCCGGAACCGCCGCTGCCGCCAGGGCCGCCGGACACATCCATGCGCAGCAGACCGGCGAGTTCGGGGAAACGCCGGTCGTAGATCAGCTCGATCTCGCCGCCGTCGCCGCCGCGGCCGCCCGGCGCGCCGTAACCGCCATCGCCGCCGTCGCCGCCATCGCCGCCGTAACCGGAGCGGTCCTTGTCGTGTTTGCCGTTGCCGCCGTCGCCGCCGCTGCCGCCGCTGCCTCCGTCGCCGCCGCGACCGCCGACGCCGCCGGCCGCGATCACGGTGAACGCGCGGCCGGCCGGCGCCAGCACGAAATCCTGCACGTCGCCTTCGACCATCACCGCGAGCAGCCTGGGATAGCGCGCGGTGGCGACGTAGGTCGCGTACGCGCGCAAGTGCGGCCCGGCGAAACCGTTGCCGCCGGGCTCGCCGTCGCCGCCGTGCTGGCCGTCGCGGCCGTGCCCGCCGTTGTCGCCGTCGTAGCCTTTGCCGCCCATGTCGCCATAGCTGCCGTCGCGCCCCGAGGGGCCCGGGCCGCCGGGCGCGCCGATGCCGGCGATGCAGTCGTAGCCGGCCGGGTAATGCAGGGTCTGCGCGAGTTGTTGGGTCGGATGCACCAGGCTCGCGCCGATCGCGAAGCCGCTGTCGATGGTGGCGAGCACGTCGGGGTTCGGCGAGTACCAGCCCAGTTCGTCGAACCGGCCCTGATCGCTGGAGAAAACGAAGTTGCGGAAATCGAGCATGCCGTTGCGGCGGGTGCCGTTGCTGCCGCGCCAGGTTTCGTACATCGCCGGCGCCGGCTGGCGCGGCAGCTGCGCGACCGCGCTGACGTGCATCTGCACGCGTTCGCGCGGGCAGATCGCGGCGACGCCGGGGCCGATGTCGGCCTGGATCGAATCGACCCGGGCCTGATCGAGATGGAGGGTGTTGATGCCGGCGATGCTGCGCACCGCGCCGCAGCCCGACAGCGTCAGCGCGAGGCCCGCGGCGACGGCCAGCGCGGCGCGACGCCGACGCGGGAGGGAGAAAGTCGGCGCGATCCGGCGCATGCGGGCAGTCCGTGGAGAGAGGCGTTCAGGCTTGCATCGGCGCGATGAAAGCGGTCTGAACTTTTTCGCGCGGCGGAGCCAACTGATGGCAGGGTTCGCGACGGGGAAACGGTTTCGGCCGATCGTGCAAGGCGACGGCGGGAATCGCGTGGTTTGTCGCGGCGATCCGGAACGACAGCAGCGGGACTGAAATCGCTCCCACGCGGGCGCACGCGACCGGACTGAAGTCGCTGGCTGCAATCGGAACCGCTGCGGCGAAGGCAAAGCGGCCGCGGCGCTGCCGAAGCGCGGTCAGCCGAAGTGCTGGTAGCCGCGGCGCGGCGGCGTCCACAGCGCGCCGTCGGGCAGGCGCACGCGCACGCCGGGTTCGGCTTCGATGCGGCCGATCACTTGGGCCGGCGTGCCCGAGGCGGCGAGCGAGCGGGCGATCGGGTCGCGCTGGCGCGCCGGCGCGGTGAAGCACAGTTCGTAGTCGTCGCCGCCGCCGAGCTGCAGGGCGCGGCGCGCGTCGTCGGCGCAGGCCGCGGCGAGCGCGCGCGAAGCCGGCAGCGCCGCCGCGTCGAGGCCGGCGCCGACGCCGGAAGCGGCGCAGATGTGGCCGAGGTCGGCGAGCAATCCATCCGACACGTCGATGCCGGCGCGCGCCAGCCCGCGCAAGGCGCGGCCCGCGGCGACGCGCGGTTGCGGCCGGCGCAGGCGTTCGGACAGGCGCGCGCTGGCGACCGCGGGGTCGGCGTCGGCGCCGTCGATGCGGCGCACGGCGAAATCGCGATACCCCTCGACGCCGTCGAGCGCGAGCGCAGCGCCGGCGTCGCCGAGCGTGCCGGTGACCCAGATCTCGTCGTCGACCCGCGCCGCGTCGCGGCGCAGCGCCCAGCCCGGTTCGACCAAGCCGATTACCGTCACGCACACCGACAACGGCCCGCGCGTGGTGTCGCCGCCGACCAGGGCGACGCGATGGCGCGCGGCCAGTTCCAGGAAACCGTCGGCGAAACCGTCGACGAAGGCCGCGCGCGCGGCCGCATCGCCTTCGGGCAGCGACAGCGACAAGGTGCACCACGCCGGTTCGGCGCCCATCGCGGCGAGGTCGGACAGATTCACCGCCAAGGCCTTCCAGCCGATGTCGGCGGGCGCCGCGTCGTCGGCGAAATGCACGCCGCGGTTGAGCGTGTCGGTGGCGACCGCCAGATGCCGGCCCGGCGGCGGCGCCAGCAGGGCGGCGTCGTCGCCGATGCCGAGCACGACGTCGCTGCGCTCGGCCTCGAGCGCGGCGGCGCGCGTGCGGATCGCGGCGATCAGGTCGAATTCGGCGGACATGGGTTTGGAGCAGGAGGTAGCGATCAGGAGCTAGGAGATAGCAAAAGCGGTTGCGCGGCACGATGGCCATGGCTTTTCGCTATCTCCTATCTCCTGTTCGCTATCTCCTGCCTTATCGCTTCTTCGCCGCAGCCGCGGCCTCGGCCGCGCGCCACTGCGCGGCGGCGCGGTCGAGCACGCCGTTGACGTAGGTGTGGCCGTGCTCGGCGCCGAAGCGCTTGACCGATTCGATCGCCTCGTTGATGACCACGCGGTACGGCACGTCGACGCGGTGGCGCAGTTCGTACGCGGCGATGCGCAGCGCGGCGCGTTCGATCGCGTCGACCTGCTCGATCTCGCGGTCGAGGAACGGGGTCAGCGCCGGGTCGAGGTCGTCGGCCTGGTGGCGGACGACGCCGCGCACCAGGTCTTCGAAGTAGGCCAGGTCGGCGACTTCGTGGGCTTGTTCGTGGGCGAACTGGGCGATGATCTCGTCGGCCTTGGCGGCGGTCATCTGCCAGGCGTAGATCGCCTGCAGGGCGCGGCGGCGGGCGCGCGAACGCGCGACGGGGTCGATGCCATCCGGACGGCGGCGATTCATGGCAGTTGCTCCAGCAGGTGACTCATTTCCAAGGCGGCCAGCGCCGCTTCCTCGCCCTTGTTGCCGTGGCTGCCGCCGGCGCGGTTTTCCGCGTCCTCGTGGCGTTCCACCGCGAGCACGCCGTTGGCGATCGGCAGGCCGAAGTCGAGCGAGACCCGCATCAGGCCGTCGGAACAACCGTCGGCGACCTGTTCGTAATGGCGGGTGTCGCCGCGCACCACGCAGCCCAGAGCGACGACCGCGGCGTGCTTGCCGTCGGCGGCGAGGCGGCGCGCGAGCACCGGCAGTTCCCAGGCGCCGGGGACGCGGATCACGTCGATGGCGTCCTCGGCGACGCCGTGGTCGGCGAAGGTCTTGCGCGCGCCGGCCACCAGGGCGTCGGTGATGCGCGGGTTCCAGCGGCTGGCGATGATGGCGTAGCGCGCGCCCGGCGGGCTGCGCAGGTCGCCTTCGTAATGGGGCATGGGGGATTCGCTGTGCTGGGACGGACGAAAGGGGGGCTAGTTTACCGGTTGGGGGGCGGTGGCGGGCTGGAGGCCGCCGCGTGCGGACTTCCGCGCCACCACCACCCCATCATTCCCGCGAAGGCGGGCTCCGCTTTAATTCGGCGAGCCGAATATCCAGAGCGGGGACGACGCGGCCCGAAGGCCGCCGCTGTCGGGTCGGCCTCCGTGGGGAGTTGAATGATCGCGCTGAAGGCTCTGGATCCCCGCTTTCGCGGGGATGACGGTCGGGAGGTGGCGCGCAAGCCCGGCCGACTCGGGTTTTCACCGTTACCGGAAGTTACGCCCCACCGCCCTTCGCCTCGAGCCCAGCGCTCAGCCGAGCCGGGCGATATCCACGTACTCGACCACCTCCAGCCCGAACCCGGCCAGGCCGATCTGCTTGCGCGGGGTGCCCAGCACGCGCAGCTTGCCCAGGCCCAGGTCGGCCAGGATCTGGCCGCCGGCGCCGTTGCGGCGCCATTCGGCCAGGGCGTGGCCGCGGGTCGGCGGCGCGGCGGCGGCTTCGTCGGCGGCCTCGGCGTGCGGCTCGTGCGCGCCGGGCTGCTCGCGCACCCGCGCCAGCAGCGCGTCGGGGTCGGCGTGGTCGGACAGCAGCACCAGCGCGCCGCGGCCCTCGCGGGCGATCGCGGCGAGCACGTCGCCGACCGCCGGGCCGAAATCGGGCCGGCGCCAGTGCAGCGCGTCGGCCAGCGGGTTCTGCATGTGCACCCGCACCAGGGTCGGCGCGGCCGCGTCCGGCTCGCCGAGTTGCAGGGCGAAGTGCACGGCGCGGGTCAGGCGGTCGCGGTAGCTCAGCAACTGGAACGGGCCGTGCTCGGTCTCGATCCGGCGCGAATCGACCCGCTCGACCGTGTGCTCGGTGGCCAGGCGGTAACGGATCAATTCCTCGATCGAGCCGATCTTGAGGCCGTGCTCGGCGGCGAACTTCTCCAGCTCCGGCCGCCGCGCCATGCTGCCGTCGGGGTTCAGCACTTCGACCAGCACGCCGGCCGGTTCCAGGCCGGCGAGCATCGCCAGATCGCTCGCCGCCTCGGTGTGGCCGGCGCGGCTGAGCACGCCGCCGGGCTGCGACATCAGCGGGAAGATGTGGCCGGGCTGGGCGAGGTCGGACGGTTTCGCGTCCGGCCGCACCGCGGTGCGCACGGTGTGGGCGCGGTCGTAGGCGGAAATGCCGGTGGTGACGCCCTCGGCCGCCTCGATGCTGACGGTGAAGTTGGTGTGGTGCGGGGAGGTGTTGTCGCGCACCATCGGGCCGAGCCCGAGTTGCAGGCAGCGCTCGCGCATCAGCGACAGGCACACCAGCCCGCGGGCGTGGGTGACCATGAAGTTGATGTCGGCCGGGCGCACCAGTTCGGCGGCCATGATCAGGTCGCCTTCGTTCTCGCGGTCTTCGTCGTCGACGATGACGACCATGCGGCCGGCGCGGATCTCTTCGAGCAGTTCGGGAACGCTGGCGAAGCTCATGCCGACACCTCCGCGCCGCCGATGCCGGGACGCTCGCCGAGCAGGCGCTCGACGTAACGCGCGACCAGGTCGATCTCCAGGTTCACCGGCGCGCCGACGGCGCTGTCGGAAAACGCGGTGTTGGCGACGGTGTGCGGAATCAGCGCGACTTCGAAACCTTCGCGGTCGACTTCGTTGACGGTCAGGCTGACGCCGTCGACGCAGATCGAGCCCTTCTTGGCGATGTAGCGCAGCAAAGGCGCCGGCGCGCGGAAGCGCCAGCGCTGCGCGCGCGCGTCCTCGCGCACCGATTCGACCGCGCCGACGCCGTCGACGTGGCCGCTGACCAGATGGCCGCCGAGCCGGTCGCTGGGCCGCATCGCGCGTTCCAGGTTGACCTTGGCGCCGGCCTGCAGCGAGCCCAGCGTGGTCAGCGCCAGGGTCTCGGTCGACGCGTCGGCGTCGTACCAGTCCGCGCCGAATTCGATCACGGTCAGGCACACGCCGTTGACCGCGATGCTCTCGCCGAGCTTGGGTTCGGAGAAATCCAGGCTGCCGGTGGCGATGCGCAGGCGCACGTCGCCGCCGATGGGCTGGGTCGAGACCAGGCGGCCGACGCCTTCGATGATGCCGGTGAACATCAGCGCGCCCCCTGGCGGAGGGCCGGTCGGTTGTCGCGATTGGAGTGGGTCATGAAACGTTTCCCGCAAGTGGTGAGCGAAAAACGCCTCAAGGCTTCGAGGACAACGCACGACGCGCGGCACGGGGCCGCGGGTAGAGTTCCCGCCCGTCCTAGCGGACGGGCTCGCGCGCAGCCGTCTTCTTTCATCCGGACTGTGACCGTCGGCTCCGGCATCGGACCGGATCTGCTGACCCCGCGCGGCGCGGCTTCCGTATGCGGAAACCGGGCCGTCCGGGCGCTCGCGGGCTCGCGCGCAAGGCGCCTACCGCCGGTGGGGAGTTTCGCCCCGCCCTGAAGACGTTACTGGTGGTGCCGGCCTGGGCCGGCGGGGCGCAGTTTACCACCCGGGGGGCGGGCGGCCGGTTGTCGCAAGCGGGCGGAGGAGGCCGGATGCTGTGTTCCGCGAGGGCGCCCGTTGGCGGGCAGAGCCCTTCGGAGCCTGGGTGGGACGGCCTTCAGGCCCGGGGCTCGCGTTTCGGACCGTCGCGACCTGAGACGAGAGCCTCGGGCCCGAAGGCAGCCCCACGAAAGGCGCGGCCTTGAGCCTGGAAGCCTTCCGCAAAGGTCAGGACCGCTTACCGATCAATCCGGCTTGCGCCGCAGGTGCAGCGTCAGCGGCCAGCGCAGCTCGCGCTCGCTGTCCGGCGGGCCCCAGGCGCGGGTCAGCGCGCTGCGGTGGGCGTAGACCGGGTCCTCGCCGGTCGCGAGCTTGCAGCGCTCGCTCGCCGACAGCGAATTCAGATAGCCCAGGAAGCGCGCCAGGCCCCAGCGCGCGCTCACCCACAGCGCCGGCGCCGGCAGCGCTTCGAACGGCCAGTCGTAGCCGGCGTAGCCGTCGCGCACTTCTTCGTTCTCGCGCTGCCAGTAACTGTCGATGTCGGCGCGGAACGCCGACACCGCCGCGTCCATGCCCTCGGGAATTTCGAAATCGCCGTAGCACCACGCCGCCAGCACCCCGCCGGGCGCGAGCGCACGCTCGCACTCGGCGAAGAAGCGCTCGCGTTCGAACCAGTGCAAGGCCTGCGCCACCGCGACCAACCCGAGGCTGCCGTCGTCGAGTTCGCAACGCTCGCCCGGCGCCACGCTCAGGCGCACGAGGCCTTCGCCGCGCATCGCCGCGGCGTAGGCCCAGTGGCGTTGCAACTGCTGCGCGCTGGGATCGCTGGCATGCACCCGCGCCCAGCGCGCGGCGAGCCCACGCGTGGCCTGGCCGCTGCCGCAGCCGGGTTCCCACACTTCGGCCTGCGCGGGAACGTGCGCGGCGATCGCGTCGAACAAGGCGTCCGGGTATTCCGGACGCGAGGTCGCGTAGGTGTCGGCGATGGCGGAGAAGTGGTCTTTGAAATCGTTGCGCTGCATGGGCGGCTCCGCGTTGCGTGCGCAGCCGCGGGGGCGGTGCGTTGCGAACGATGCGGTGAGGATAACCGGAGGGGTGCGGGGGCGTTGGGGCTTGCGTCGCGACGGTCGGGGCGCGGTCGCGGCTTGCGCCGCTCCTACAGGGGATGCAGGAATTCAACGCCAGTTGCGGTTGTGGACGAAGGCGTGGCAGTCGCCGCTGCGGTCTTCGGCCACGCCCCAGCGGCAGCCGGCGACGGCGCCTTCGGCGGCGCCGAACTTGCGCCGCAGCCAGTGCCGGTGCGCGGCCGCGCCGGCGCCGGGCAAGACGCAGAACGCGCTGACCCATACGCCGTCTTCGAAGCGCAGCCGCAGGTGCACGCGACGGCCGCTCTCGCCCGGCGCGTCGTCGCGCCAATCGGTTTCGGCGAACCGGCACGACACGCGGCGGCCGGCGACTTCAATGGTTTGCGCCGCGCCGGTTTCGAACCCGGGCGGCAACCCGTCGATAGCGATTTCCGCGCTCACTACCATCGCGCCCAGATGCAAGGCGCCGGTGCTTGCATCGAACCCGATCGCCGCGCGCGGCGTCTCGCGTTCGCTGCGGCCGGCGGTGGACACGCGTTCGCTCAGGCCGTCGGCGCGCGCGGCCGCAGCAGCACGCGGGTATCGTCGCCGAGCCGGCGCACGTCGAGCACGTCGAGCTGGAACTTGCGGCTCATCGCCTCGATGCCGAGGCCGTCGAACAGCGGCCGCGCGGTTTCGCCGAGCAGCACCGGCGCGACGTACAGCAGCACTTCGTCGACCAGTCCGCGGGTCAGGAACGCGCCGGCCAGGGTCGCGCCGGCTTCGAGCTGGATCTCGTTGACGCCGCGCGCGGCCAGCAGTTGCAGCACCGCTTCCAGGTCGATGCGGCCCTCGCGCACCGCGACCGCCGCGACCTGCGCGTCCAGGCCGCGCGGCGGCTTGGCGTCGGGCGCGTGCAGGTACAGGGTCGGCGCATCGCCTTCGCGCACACGGCCGCGCGCGACCGTGGCCAGCCCAGGATCGAGCACCACCCGCAGCGGCGCCACGAACGGCGTGTCGTCGCCCAGGCGCACGGTCAGCGAAGGATCATCGGCCAGCACCGTGCCGGCGCCGGTCACGATCGCGCCGGCGCGCGCGCGCCAATGCTGCACGTCCAGGCGCGAGGCCTCGCCGCTGATCCACTTCGACTCGCCGCTGGCCAGCGCGCTGCGCCCGTCCAGGCTCGCCGCCAGCTTGACCCGCAGCCACGGCCGCCCGCGCTCGACCCGCGACAAAAACCCGCGGTTGAGCGCGCGCGCCTGCGCTTCCATCAGCCCGCTGCTGACCGCGATGCCGGCGGCTTGCAACTTGGCGAAACCGGCGCCGTCGACTTGCGGGAACGGATCGCGCATCGCCGCGACCACCCGCGCGACGCCGGCCTCGATCAACGCATCGCTGCACGGCCCGGTGCGGCCGGTGTGCGCGCACGGCTCGAGGGTCACGTACGCGGTCGCGCCGCGCGCGCGTTCGCCTGCGTCGCGCAGCGCGTGCACCTCCGCATGCGGCTCGCCGGCGCGCACGTGCCAGCCTTCGCCGACGACCTCGTCGCCGTGCGCGATCACGCAGCCGACCATCGGGTTGGGCTTGGTGGTGTAGGCGCCCTTCTCGGCCAGGCGCAGCGCGCGGGCCATGTGGACGTGGTCGGTGGCGGTGAAATCGTTCATGGGCCTGGATTCTCGATGAGCGTTCGCCGCGGCGGCCGCGAAACCGATGCCTGCGCGCCGCCGCCCGGCTCAGCGCTTCTTCTTGTCCATGCGCAGGTCGTCCTCGCCCAGCAACGGCAACTGCCCGTCGCCGGGCGCGTCGCGTTCGAGCCGGTCGAGTTCCTCGCGGAAATCGGCCACGTCCGAGAACGAGCGGTATACCGAGGCGAAACGCACGTAGCCGACGTGGTCGAGCTTGCGCAGCTCGGCCATGACGAATTCGCCGACCCGGCGCGAGGCCAGCTCGCGCTCGGCGGTCATGCGCAGCTGGTGCACGACTGCGCGCACCGCCGCTTCGATCTGTTCTTCCGACACCGGCCGCTTCTGCAAAGCGCGGTCGAAGCCGGCGCGCAGCTTGCGCGCGTCGAACGCCTCGCGGCGGCCGTCGCCCTTGATGATGACCGGCAGCTTCAGCTCGATGGTTTCCAGCGTGCTGAAGCGCTCGCCGCAGGCTTCGCACACGCGGCGGCGCCGGATCGTGGCGCCGTCGTCGGACACGCGCGAGTCGATCACGCGGGTGTCGTGGTGCTGGCAGAAAGGGCAATGCATGAGGGGCGGAGATCGGGGATCCGGGAATTGGGATTCGGAAGATCAAAAGCGCTTGCGTCGGCGCCCAGCATAGTGCCAAGCCGCCGCGAATGCGCTTTTCAATCCCGAATCGCCAATCCCGAATCCCGGCCTTTCAGCCGTACACCGGGAACTGCGCGCACTGCTTGGTCACGTTCTCGCGCACCCCCGCAATGACCTTCTCGTCCTTCGGGTTGTCGAGCACGTCGCAGATCCACTCCGCCAGCGCCACGCAGTCGGCTTCCTTGTAGCCGCGGGTGGTCACGGCCGGGGTGCCGATGCGCAGGCCCGAGGTCACGAACGGCTTCTGCGGGTCGTTCGGCACGGCGTTCTTGTTGACGGTGATGTGGGCGCGGCCGAGCGCGGCTTCCGCGTCCTTGCCGGTGATGCCCTTGCCGATCATGTCGACCAGCATCAGGTGGTTCTGGGTGCCGCCGGAGACGATCTTGTAGCCGCGCGCGATGATGGTCTTGGCCATCGCCTGGGCGTTCTTGACCACCTGGGCCTGGTACGCCTTGAACTCCGGCTGCAGCGCTTCCTTGAACGCCACTGCCTTGGCCGCGATCACGTGCATCAGCGGGCCGCCCTGGATGCCCGGGAAGACGATGCTCTGCAGCTTCTTCTGCATGTCGTCGAAGCTCACCGCGCTGTCGCCTTCGCCGACCGCGCCGTCCCAGCGCTGGGCCACGACGATGCCGCCGCGCGGGCCGCGCAGGGTCTTGTGGGTGGTCGAGGTGACCACGTGCGCGTGCGGCACCGGGCTCGGGTAGACGCCGGCGGCGATCAGGCCGGCGACGTGGGCCATGTCGACGAACAGGAACGCGCCGACCTTGTCGGCGATGGCGCGGAAGCGCGCCCAGTCGACCACCTGCGAATACGCGCTGAAGCCGCCGACGATCATCTTCGGCTTGTGCTCCACGGCCAGGCGCTCGACTTCGTCGTAATCGATCAGGCCCTGCTCGTTGACGCCGTACTGCACGGCGTTGAACAGCTTGCCCGAGGCGTTGACCTTGGCGCCGTGGGTGAGGTGGCCGCCGTGGGCCAGGCTCATGCCGAGGATGGTGTCGCCCGGTTCGAGCAGGGCGAAGTACACCGCCTGGTTGGCCTGCGAGCCCGAATGCGGCTGCACGTTGGCGTAATCGGCGCCGTAGAGTTCCTTGACCCGGTCGATCGCCAGCTGTTCGGCGATGTCGACGTACTCGCAACCGCCGTAATAGCGCTTGCCCGGGTAGCCCTCGGCGTACTTGTTGGTCAGCACGCTGCCCTGGGCCTCCAGCACGCGCGGGCTGGCATAGTTCTCCGAGGCGATCAGCTCGACATGGTCTTCCTGGCGGCGGGCCTCATCGGCAATGGCCTGGGCGAGCTCGTCGTCGAATCCGGCAATACGGGTGGTGCTGGGGAACATTCGCGGCCTCGGGGAGAAGTTAAGCGGACGGGAGGGAGGAGGACTCGCGCCAGACCGCCCACGGGCCCGGACAGCGCGCGGGCGGCCCGCCCGGGCTTGAAATCTCGGACCGGGCGGCCCATCTCCGCAGCGCGGCCCGAGTGCCTGAACCGGCCCGGGCGGCTTGACGTAAGACTTGAAATGTTAGCCTAGGGGCGTATGGCGGCCAACCGCCAAAGCGCGGCTCGCGCCGTCCCGGTCCGGGGCGGACAATGGCCCCGCCCTTCCCCACCTTCCCGGCCCGCCGCCGCCCGGCCGGCCGATTCGCCGATCTTGGATGCCCCGACCGTGAAATGGGTCTTCGTTTTCCTGTTCCTGGCCGCCGCCGTCTACGTGCACTTCCGCGGCCGGGTCCGCCACCGCCTGGGCCGGCAGCTGCTGGACCATTCCACGTTCATGGCCCCCATCAACGTGCTGATGTACGCCTGTTCGCGGGTGCCGACCACGCCGTTCCTGACCCCGGAGCAGCATTTCCCCGAGCTTGCGCCGCTGCGCGCGCGCTGGAAGGAGGTCCGCGCCGAGGCCCTGCACCTGCGCGAGATGCAGCAGATCAAGGCCGCCGACCAATACAACGACGTCGGCTTCAACTCGTTCTTCCGCCGCGGCTGGAAGCGCTTCTACCTGAAGTGGTACGACGAGGCCCATCCCTCGGCCGCCGAGCTGTGCCCGGTCACCACCCAGCTGCTGCGCGAGGTGCCGAGCGTCAAGGCGGCGATGTTCACCGAACTGCCGCCCGGCAGCGAACTGCGTCCGCACCGCGACCCGTACGCCGGCTCGCTGCGCCTGCACCTGGGCCTGGAAACGCCGAACGACGACGCCTGCTTCATCGACGTCGACGGCCAGCGCTACAGCTGGCGCGACGGCGAATGGACCATGTTCGACGAGACCTACATCCACTGGGCGCAGAACGGTTCGCAGCACAACCGCATCATCCTGTTCTGCGACATCGAGCGGCCGATGCGCTTCGGCTGGGCGCGCGGGCTGAACCGCTTCATCGCCAAGCGCCTGATCGCCGCGGGCGCCTCGCCGAACAGCGAGGGCGACAAGACCGGTGCGATCAACAAGATCTTCAAGTACTTCTACGCGTTGCGGCTCAAGTCCAAGGCGCTGAAGGAACGCAGCAAGGGGACGTATTACTTCTTCAAGTACGCCGCCGTGGTCGCGGTGATCGCGCTGATCGTCTGGCTGTAAGGCCGACTCGCACGAACCCCCGCCTCGTCGTTCCCGCGAAGGCGGGAACCCAGGGCTCAATCGCGACATACCGCTGAAGTCTCTGGATCCCCGCTTTCGCGGGGATGACGGTCTGGGCAGGACGCGGCGAAACCCACCTGGCGTCGTTCCCGCGAAGGCGGGAACCCAGGGCTTCACCGCGACATACCGCCGAAGTCTCCGGATCCCCGCTTTCGCGGGGATGACGGTCTGGGCAGGACGCGGCGAAACCCACCTGTCGTCGTTCCCGCGAAGGCGGGAACCCAGGGCTTCATCGCGACATACCGCTGAAGTCTCTGGATCCCCGCTTTCGCGGGGATGACGGTCTGGGCAGGACGCGGCGAAACCCACCTGGCGTCGTTCCCGCGAAAGCGGGAACCCAGGGCTTCATCCAGGCATGGCTCCGAAGTCCCTGGATCCCCGCATTCGCGGGGATGCCGGTTGGAGAGCCGCGGCGGGCCCGAAGGCCCTGCCACAACCGCCGGCACCTCGGGCTCGAAAGGCCTGTTACAGGGGACCGCGGCCCCCCGATTCACCCTCCGCGCTGGAACCCGTCACCCGGCTGCGGGATAATCGCCAGTTCGCAACGCCCCCCGTCCCGCCCCGCGGCCCCTTCCGGGCCCGGCCAGGCGCGCCTCTGCTTCGGAGTCCGCATGCAATACATCTACACCATGAACGGCGTCAGCAAGACCGTGCCGCCGAAGCGTCAGATCATCAAGGACATCTCGCTGTCGTTCTTCCCCGGCGCCAAGATCGGCCTGCTCGGCCTGAACGGCGCCGGCAAGTCGACCGTGCTCAAGATCATGGCCGGCGTGGACACCGACTACAGCGGCGAAGCGCGTCCGGCCGCCGGCATCAAGGTCGGCTACCTGCCGCAGGAACCGCAGATCGATCCGGAAAAGACCGTGCGCGAAGCGGTCGAGGAAGGCGTCGGCGAAGTGCTCAACGCCCAGGCCGCGCTCGACGCGATCTACGCCGCCTACGCCGAGGAAGGCGCCGATTTCGACGCGCTGGCCAAGGAACAGGAGCGGCTCGAAGCGGTGCTCGCCGCCGGCGACGCCCACACCCTGGAAAACCAGCTCGAAGTCGCCGCCGACGCGCTGCGCCTGCCGCCGTGGGACGCGGTCGTCGGCAAGCTGTCCGGCGGCGAGAAGCGCCGCGTCGCGCTGTGCCGCCTGCTGCTGCAGAAGCCCGACATGCTGCTGCTCGACGAACCGACCAACCACCTCGACGCCGAGTCGGTGGAATGGCTGGAACAGTTCCTAGCCCGCTACACCGGCACCGTGGTCGCGGTCACCCACGACCGCTACTTCCTCGACAACGCCGCCGAGTGGATCCTCGAACTCGACCGCGGCCGCGGCATTCCGTGGAAGGGCAACTACACCGACTGGCTGGTGCAGAAGGACGAGCGCCTGAAGCAGGAAGACAACCAGGAAAAGGCGCGCCAGAAGGCGATCCAGAAGGAACTGGAGTGGGCCCGGCAGAACGCCAAGGGCGGCCGCTCCAAGGGCAAGGCGCGACTGGCGCGCATCGAGGAGCTGCAGGCGGTGGACTACCAGCGCCGCCAGGAAACCAACGAGATCTTCATCCCGCCGGGCGAGCGCCTGGGCAACAAGGTGATGGAGTTCAAGAACGTCTCCAAGAAGTTCGGCGAGCGCCTGCTGATCGACAACCTCAGCTTCGTCGTGCCGCCGGGCGCGATCGTCGGCATCATCGGCCCGAACGGCGCCGGCAAGTCGACCCTGTTCCGCATGATCATCGGCCAGGAAAAGCCCGACTCGGGCGAGATCGACATGGGCCCGACGGTCAAGCTGGCGTATGTGGACCAGAGCCGCGACAAGCTGGAAGGCAACCACAACGTCTTCCACGAAGTGTCCGGCGGCCTCGACATCCTCAACATCAACGGCATCGAGATCCAGTCGCGCGCCTACATCGGCCGCTTCAACTTCAAGGGCCAGGACCAGCAGAAGATGGTCGGCAGCCTGTCCGGCGGCGAACGCGGCCGCCTGCATCTGGCCAAGACCCTGCTGCAGGGCGGCAACGTGCTGCTGCTCGACGAACCGTCCAACGACCTCGACGTGGAAACCCTGCGCGCGCTCGAAGACGCGCTGCTCGAGTTCCCGGGCAACACCTTCGTGATCTCGCACGACCGCTGGTTCCTCGACCGCATCGCCACCCACATCCTGGCGTTCGAAGGCGACTCGCACGTGGAGTTCTTCCAGGGCAACTACCGCGAGTACGAAGAAGACAAGAAGCGCCGTCTGGGCGAGGAAGGCGCCAAGCCGCATCGTCTGCGCTTCAAGGCGTTGAAGTAAGCAAGGGGGCTTGGGTATGCAACCGTTCGACCGCTGGCTCAACAACGGCGACTTCAACGGCATACTCAGGCCCAACTTGTTGCCGCTGTACTGCGACGACGACGGATCGGCCTTGGACGTCCAAGGCCGGACCGTCGTTTTCGCCGAAGGGATGGTGTTGACCGTCTTCGACGAAGACACCGGCGACGACGGCCGACCCGACCGCTTGTTCGCCAGCGGAACCGTCGTGCCGTCCCCCTGGCCGGTCGGCCGCCGCTGGTACCTGGACATCGATGGCGACGGTCTTCGCCACGAGTCCGACTTGAGCCCCTCTATATCGCCGCCTCGATAGCGGCCATCGGCACGGGAGCGATCACATGACCCTGATGCACGCATTCGAACTCGAAGGCCTGCGCCGCGCCGGCGCGCTGGTGTCTTCGATCCTGACCACGATGCGCGAGGCGGCCGTGCCCGGCGCAGTGTCGCGCGATCTCGACGCGATCGGCGCGGCGATGCTGCGCGAGGCCGGCGCGCGTTCGGCGCCGCAGCTGACCTACGATTTCCCCGGCGCGACCTGCATCAGCATCAACGAGGTCGCCGCCCACGGCATTCCCGACGGCACCGTGCTGCGCGAAGGCGACCTGGTCAACATCGACGTGTCGGCCGAACTCGACGGCTATTTCGCCGACACCGGCGGCAGTTTCGTGGTCGGCGAGGCCACGCCGGCGCAGCGCAAGCTGCTAGCCGCGACCCTGGAGGCGCGCGACGCCGCCATCGCCCAGCTGCGCGCCGGCAACCTCATCAACAGCATCGGCCGCACCGTCGAAGCGGTGGCCGCGCGCCACGGGCTGCGGGTGATCCGCAACCTCGGCAGCCACGGGGTCGGCCGCGCCCTGCACGAAGCGCCCGGCAACATCCCCGGCTATTACGATCCGCGCGACACCCGCCGCCTGCACGAGGGCATGGTCATCACCGTCGAACCGTTCCTGGCGACCCACTGCACCCACACCGACGAAGGCGACGACGGCTGGGCGATGCGCTGCCGGCGCGGGTTCGCGGCGCAGTTCGAGCATACGGTGGTGGTGACCTCGGGCGAGCCGATCGTGGTGACGTAGCGCAGCGACGCAGCTCCGCCGCATCCAACACAATCCAGCCGTTTACCCCCGTTCCGGCGAACGCCGGAGTGGCGGTAAGAAAGATTCACCTACTCAACGCACCGCATCGCGAAGGAACACCCCCATGAGCTTCATGCAGGCATTGCGCCGCCGCTGGCAACAGGCCGACACCCTGGTCTGCGTGGGCCTGGATCCGGAACCGGCCAAGTTCCCGGCGAAGTTCGCCGCCGACGCCGACGCCGTGTTCGCCTTCAACCGCGACATCGTCGACGCCACCGCCGAATTCGCCTGCGCGTTCAAGCCGCAGATCGCCCACTTCGCCGCGCTGCGCGCCGAAGACGCGCTGACCCGCCTGATCGCCCACATCCACGCCCGCCACCCCGACGTGCCGGTGATCCTGGACAGCAAGCGCGGCGACATCGGCAGCACCGCCCAGCACTACGTCGGCGAAGCCTTCGAGCGCTACCGCGCCGACGCGGTGACGGTGAACCCGTACCTCGGCCGCGACTCGGTGCAGCCCTTCCTCGACCGCGCCGACCGCGGCGTGGTGATCCTGTGCCGCACCTCCAATCCCGGCGCCGGCGACCTGCAGGACCTCGACGTCGGCGGCCGCCCGCTGTACCAGCGCGTGGCCGAGAAAGTCGCGCGCGAGTGGAACGGCCACGGCAACTGCGCGCTGGTGGTCGGCGCGACCTGGCCGGAACAGCTGCGCGAAGTGCGCGCCATCGTCGGCGAGGTGCCGTTCCTGGTGCCCGGCGTCGGCGCCCAGGGCGGCGATGTGCAGGCGGTGGTCAGCAACGCCAAGACGGCCGACGGCACCGGGCTGATGGTCAGCAGCTCGCGCGCGATCCTGTACGCCTCGGGCGGCGAGGATTACGCCGAGGCGGCAGGCAAGGCGGCGCGATCGCTGCGCGACGAGATCAACCGCTACCGCTAAGCGCCATCGCCCGCATGCCTGCGCGCCTGGAGGAACTGGATTACCCGCAACTGCGCGCGGCCGTGGCCGCGCTGCACGGACGCGGGCGGATCGACGAGGTCCGCCACGTCGCGATGGCCGAAGCGGAAGTGTTCCTGTGCAGCCGCCAGCGGCGCCGCTTCAACGTCAAGTTCGATCAGGCTTACGGCGCGCTGCTGGAGCCGGTGGACGAGTTCGCGCCGCAGGAGCTCGCGCAGATCGAACAGGAACTGATCGCGGCCGCTGTCGAGGCGGTTTAGCGCGAGGCGTTCGGCTTCGCTGGGTCCGCGCCGCGGCGCGCGGTCTGCAGAACCGAAAGCGCCGGTCCCGACGGCCCTCGCGCAGCGGCGCCCGAACGCCTTCGCGTCGGGCGCGCGATCGCCGGCGCGGACGACCTCAGCCTTCGTACGCGCGCAGCCCGCCGTCGCGCCAGACGAACAGGCCGGCCGACAAGGCATACGGCGAGGTGCGCGAAATCTCCTGCGCGATCGCGCGCAGCTCGGCGACGCTCTCGCCGTCCTCGCTGCCGCACACCAGCAGTTCGTCGCGCGCGGCGATCGCGAACACCGGTTCGCCGCGCACCTCGATGCGCTCGCGCCAGCGTTCGAACAGCAAGGCCATGCCGGCGTCGTAATTGCGGTCCAGACGCGCGGCGTAACGGCCGCCGGCGCCCTTGAGTTCGAGCTCGGGCAGCCATCGGGCGAGGTTGTCCAGGGCGTGCGCGCGCAGCGCCTCGCCGCGCAGCTCGCGTTGCTCGGCGTCCTGCGGCGACAGGAAACTCATCGACGCAGGGGTGTCGACCACGTAAGTCAGCAACAGGTCGCCGGCCAGCGGTGCGATCACGAACGGCTCGTCGCTGCGGTCCGGCTGCGACGCGCGCAACTGGTTCATCGCGGTCTCGTGCCAACTGCGGGTCTTGATGACCGGCAGCACCACGCCCGCTTCGGCGGCCTCGTCTTCGCCGGACAGCCGCTGCTGCATCTCGCGCACCGTCGCCAGCTGGTCGGCCAGCACCGATTCCAGTTCCTGCGGATCGCTCAGATAGCGCTGGTAGATGTTGCCCAGCTGCAACCCGGCCTGGATTCCGTCGGGCAGCGACAGGTCGATGCGCGCTTCGTTCTGGGCGCCGGGCACGATCCGGATGTGGGCGTCGGGAAACGCGTCGCGCAGTTCGCCGGCGAAGCGCTGGGCGAAGGCCTGCAGGTCGAGGACGGAGGGGGCGGCGGAAGCGCCGGGGGCGGCCGGCTTGCGGCCGAACAGCTTGCGGATGAACGACACGACCGGTTCCTTGTGGTCATTGGGGTGGGCCGACTATACCGCCGTGCCGCAGCGCATCACGGATCCGCCGCGAGGCCCGCCGCTGTTCATCCGTCGAACGCGCACAGCGCGCCGGCGCGGTGCACGAACAACCGCGCCGACAGGCCGTAGGCCGAGCCGCGCGAAATCTCCTCGGCGATCGAGCGCAGCGCGCGCAGGCCGTGGCGGTCGAGGCTGTCGCAGACGATCAGCTCGTCGCGCGCGGCGATCGCGAACACCGCCTCGCCGCGCACCGGCACGCGCGCGCGCCAGTGCTCGAACAGCAGCGCCATGCTGGCGTCGTAGTTGCGGTCCAGGCGCACGGCGTAGAGGCCGCCGTCGCCCTGCACGTCGAGTTCCGGCAGGAACTTCTGCAGGTTGCGCAGCGCGCAGGCGCGCAGGCTGTCGCGGTCGAGGCCGCGGCGCTCGGCTTCGGCCGGCGACAGGTAATCCATCGAATCGGGGCGGTCTTCGGCATAGGTCAGCACCAGGTCGCCGGCCAGCGGTTCGATCACGAACGAGAGGCGCGCGCCGCCGCCGATCGAACGCGCCTGCTGCTGCGCCAGCTCGTGCCAGCCGCGGGTCTTGAGCACCGGCAGGATCGCCTCGTCGAGCCCGGCGTCGACGCCGCGGCCGAAACGCCGCTGCGACTCGCGCGCCGCCGCGACCTGTTCGGCCAGCACCTGTTCCAGCGCCGCGGGCGCATCGAGATAGCGGCGGTAGCTGTGGCCGACGAAGCGGGTGTCGGCGAAACCGTCCGGCAGCGACCAGTCGATGCGGGTGTCGGCCAGTTGCGCGCCGAACCCGACCCGCAGCTGGGCCTGCGGCCAGGCTGCGCGCAGGGCTTGGGCGTAGCGTTCGGTGAAGGCGTGCAGGTCGAGCGGATAGGCCGGCGCATGCGGCTCAGGTCGCGGCTCGCGGCCGCCGAACAAGCGGTTCAACAACGACAACGACATCGCCGTTCCCTCCCTGGCCGGGCCCCCTGCCCGTCCCGGGCGACTATACGAACGCCGCCGTGACGGCCCGCCTCACGCCGCAACGCACGCGGCGAGCGCGAACGGCGTCGCTGCCCGGTAGGCTAGCGGGCATGGATTCTCCCGCCTCTCCCGCCCGCCGTCGCGTGCTGACGGCCTCGCTGGCCGCGTTCGGCGCGGCTGCCGTGCCTGGCTTCGCCGCCGCGGCGGCGGCGTCCGCCACCCGCATCGTCCTGCTCGGCACCGCCGGCGGGCCGACGCCGAAAGCGCTGCGCGCCGCGCCGGCCAGCGCGGTGGTGGTCGGCGACGCGGTCTACGTGGTCGACTGCGGCAACGGCGTCGCGCGTCAGCTCGCGCTGGCCGGGCTGCGCCTGGGTTCGCTGCGCGGCGTGTTCGTGACCCATCACCATTCCGACCACAACGCCGACTACGGCAACCTGCTGCTGCTCGCGTGGGCCGCGGACCTGCGCACGCCGGTCGACGCCTGGGGCCCGCCGCCGCTCAAGCGCATGACCCGGCAGTTCCTGCGCATGAACGAGGTCGACATCCGCACCCGCATCGCCGACGAGGGCCGGCCCGATCCGGCCACGCTGATCCGCGCTCACGACCTGCGCGCCCACGACCTGCGCGCCGGCGGCGAGGTCATGCGCGACGAACGCGTGCGGGTGCGCGCGGCCGTGGTCGAGCATCCGCCGCTGCGGCCGGCGTTCGCGTACCGCTTCGACACCGCCGACCGTTCGGTGGTGTTCTCCGGCGACACCCGGCCGAGCGAAGCGCTGATCGAACTGGCGCGCGGCGCCGACGTGTTGGTGCACGAAGTGATGTACCTGCCGGCGCTGGAGAAACTGATCGCCAGCGAACCGCAGGCCGCGCGGCTGCGCCAGCACCTGCTCGACAGCCACACCAGCGCCGAACAGGTCGGCCGGGTGGCGACTGCTGCCGGCGTGAAGACGCTGGTACTCAATCACTTCGTGCCCGGCGGCGACCCGGCGCTGACCGACGAGGTGTGGCGCGCGGCGGTGGCGCCGCATTTCGGCGGCGAACTGGTGATCGGGCGCGATCTGATGACGTTGTGAGGCTGCGGGCTGAGGTCGGCGTCTGTGCCGCCGACGATTGCGGCGCCCGAGAAGACTTCAGAGTCATGCTTCGATGAAGCCCTGGATTCCCGCGTTCGCGGGAATGACGGTAGGCAGGTTTCACCGCGTCCGTTCCAGCCGTCATCCCCGCGGAGGCGGGGATCCAGAGACTTCAGCGCACGGTAGGCAGGTCTCACCGCGTCCGTTCCAGCCGTCATCCCCGCGAAGGCGGGGATCCAGAGACTTCAGCGCCATGCTTCGGTGAAGCCCTCTATGTTCGGCTCCGCCGAAGTAAAGCGGAGCCCGCGCTCGCGGGAACGACGGCCGGCAAGTCGCCGCGCTCTTGCAGCCCCCTTGGTGCAAGCCCATCGCAGCGGCGACAATGCGCAGTCGACACCGGAGCGCGCAATGGAGTTCTCGTACGAGATCCTGCTGGCCTTGTTCTTCATCTCCATCGTCGCCGGCTGCATCGATTCGATCGCCGGCGGCGGCGGGCTGATCACCTTGCCGGTGCTGCTGGCCGTCGGCATGCCGCCGGCCGCGGCGATCGCCACCAACAAGCTCGGCTCGGTCGCCGGTTCGCTGTCCGCCAGCGTGCACTTCATCCGGATCAAGCAGGTGCGGCTGGCCGACATCCGCCTGACGATGGCGACGACCTTCGTCGGCGCGCTGCTCGGCGGCTTCGCCCTGACCCGGATCGACAGTTCGGTCCTGGGCTATCTGATCCCGGTGCTGCTGATCGGCTTCGCCCTGTACTTCGCGTTCGCGCCCAGCGTCGGCAGCGTCGACCGCGAAGGCAGGATCTCGCAGAGCGCCTACGCGGTCTTCGTCGCCCTGGCGATCGGTTTCTACGACGGCTTCTTCGGCCCCGGCACCGGCACCTTCTTCGCGATCTCGGCGGTGATGCTGCTGGGCTACAACATGATCCGCGCGACCGCCCAGGCCAAGGTGCTGAACTTCTGCAGCAACCTGGCCGCGCTGCTGTTCTTCCTGGCCAAGGGCGCGATCGTGTTCAAGGTCGGGCTGGCGATGCTGTGCGGGCAGATCATCGGCGGCGCGCTCGGCGCGCGCCTGGTGGTGCGCAGCGGCACCCGCCTGATCCGGGTGGTGATGGTGTGCGTGGCGTTGGCGATCTCGATCAAGATGATCGTCAGCTAGCTTTGCGCGGCCGCGAAGCCGGCGTCTGCGTCGCCGGTTCAGCGCAACGCCGCGCGCAGCGCCGCGACCGGGAAACGCAGCCAGATCGCCGCGAACACCCCGGCCCGCACCAGCGCGCCGCGCCGCGGCGCTTCGAACTTGCGGAAGTAGCGCCACAGGCCGCGGTGCTTGTTCCATTCGACGAAGAACGGCCGCGAACGGCTCGACACGCCGCGCACGTGGACCACGCGGATGCCGTTGGCGACCGCGACCGTGCCGCCGGCTTCGCGCACGCGCCGGCACAGGTCGAGGTCTTCGGCGTGCAGGCGGTAGCCTTCGTCGAAGCCGCCGATGCGCGCGAACAGCGCGCGCGGCATCAGCATCAGCGCGCCGGAGGTGGCCTGCACTTGCTGCAGGGCCTGGGCGTCGTCGGGCGCCACCGCCATTTTCGGCGCCGCCCACGGGCGCGCGATGCCGGCCAGCATCGCGCCGAAATCCGGATCCCGCCGGCGCACCGCGGCGTCGCGCTCGCCCTGTTCGTTGACCAGGTCGGCGCTGAGCAGGCAGTCGCCGAGCGGCGCGCCGAGTGCGTGCAGCCGGCGCAAGGTGTCGGGTTCGACCATGCAGTCGGGATTGACGAAGGCCAGCCAGTCGTCCTGGTCCGGCTCCAGGTCGGCCGCGCCCTGGTTGCAGCCGACCGAGAAGCCGGGATTGTCGGGATTGGCGATGAAGCGGATGCGCGAGTCGAGCGAGGCCTGGCGCTGGACGATGTCGAGGGTGCCGTCGTCGGACTGGTTGTCGACCACGCGGATCGCGCCGACGCCGTCGCAGGCGCGCAGCCGCTCCAGGCATTCGTCGATGGTCGCGGCGCTGCGGTAGCTGACCACCACGGCCTTGAAGACCGGCCGCGCGGCCGGGTCAGAGAAAGAGATCACGTTGCATGTCCGGTGGGCCGACCGCGCTGAGGCGTTCGGCGAGTCGTTGGCGCAGGTCGCGCAGCGGGTCCTGCATGAGGAAGTGGGCCAGGCGCGCATGCCAGTCGGGCCAGCGCGCGGCCAGCGCGTCCATGTCGCCGTCGCTGGGCCGGCCTTCGCCGGCGCGGGCGACGAAGGCGGTATCGCACAGCACGTTGCGCCAGCCCAGGCCGGACAGGCGCAGCGACAGATCGGTCAGTGCGGCGTACCAGGAGCCGTAGCTTTGCGCGTCGAGGCCGCCGGCGCGGCGGCGCGCGGCGCCGCGCAGCAACACGGCATGGCCGATCGCGGCCGGCAGTTCCGGATGCGCGGCCGGCATCTGCGCCAGCGCGCGCGCCAGCCGCTCGGCGTCGCCGGCGTCGGGAACCGGATCGATCTCGCCGATGCGCGGCCACGACGCGGCTTCGCCGGCGTTGCACCACGGCGTGGCCGAGGCGATCGCGCCGTCGACGGCGAAGCTGGCCTGCAGGCGGCTGAGCCAGCCCGGCGCCGGCACCGCGTCGGCGGCGAGCACGGCGACGTCGGCGTCGCCGCAGGCCTTGAGGATTTCGTCGAGGTGCGCGACTTCGCCGATCGAACGCTGGCGCCGGCTGTAGTCGGCGCGCAGGCGCGTGCTTTGCAGCCAGCGTTCGACGATGGCGTAGCCGCGCGGGCCGGCCTGGGCGTCGTCGGCGAGCCACACCCGCGCGCCCGGCGGGGTGCAGGCGTCGAGCGCGGCGAGGCAGGCGTCGAGAGCGTCGTCGTCGACGCCGACCGGGACCACCACGATCGGCAGTTCGCTCATCGCGACGGCTCCGCGGGTGCGGGTGCGGGTGCGGGTGCTTGGACGCGTGCGCGTACGTGCGCGTGCGGGCGGGTGGCCGCAGCGGCGCGGATCGTGCCGGCGCGGCCGTCGTCGCCGGTTCGCGCGGCCGCGACGCGGACGGCGCCGGCCGCGGCAGCGGCGGCGCGGCGGTGCGTCGGCGGGGGCGTGCGGCGATCGGCCATCGGAGCGTCGGTACGGGACGGCCCATAGTGTGCGGGATCGCGGCGGGCTGCGGGTGATGGCGGCGTCACCGCGGCGGGGGCGCGCCGCTCTCTGCAGGAGCGGCGCAAGCTGCGACCGCGCCGATACGAACGCCGGCGCGATTGGTTTGCGGGCGGAATCGCGATGGTCCATGCGGTTGGCGCAGCAGGCGCGGTGTCGCGGTCGCGGCTCGCGCCGCTCCTACAGGGGGGCGACCGCGGCAAACGCTGCGGGCGTCCAAAAAGCGCGGGGCCGGCTAGGCCGGCCCCGGGCGGTCGCGCGCGCTGCGTCGCAGCGGTGCGGCTTACTTCTTCTTCGGTTTCGGATTGAGCGGTTCCATCGCGCGGAAGCGGCGGCCGTACTCGTCGGTGAGGTTGCGCGATTCCTGCGGATTGCGCACCAGGGTCGGGGTCAACAGGATGATGGTCTCGCGCCGCTCGGTGGCCGACGCCTGGTTGCCGAACAGGCCGCCCAGCACCGGGATCCGGCTCAGGCCCGGCAGGCCCTTGGAACCGCGGTCGGTCTTGTCGTTGATCAGGCCCGCCAGCAGCACGGTCTCGCCGCTCTGCACCGCGGCCTCGGTCTTGAGCTTCTTGGTGTCGATGGTGACGTTGTTGCTGTTGCCCAGGCGCGGGCCGGCCGAGCTGACTTCCTGGACGATGTCCAGGAACACCATGCCGTCGCGGCTCACCCGCGGCCGCACCTTGAGGATCACGCCGGTGTCGAGGTACTGCACCTGGCTGTAGGTGTTGTTGTTGCCCACGCCGGTGTTGACCGACACCGATTCGATCGGGATGCGGGTGCCGACGTTGAGCGTGGCCTCGGCGTTGTTGCGCACGAACACCGACGGCGTCTGCAGGATGCGCACGTCGGTGACCTGATCCAGCGCGGTCAACACCGCCGCCGCATCGTTCTTGATCAGGGTCCAGGCCAGGCCCGGGCCGGACTTGCCGCCGATGCTGCCGGCGATCGTGCTCCAGTTCGACGGCACGTTGGGATTGGTCCTGCGGTTGAGATTGGGGAAGCCGTTGTCGGCCGCCGCCTGCTCCAGGAACCACTGCACGCCGTACTGCAGGCCGCTGGTGAGGGTGACCTCGGCCACCTGCGCCTCGATGTGCACCTGCATCGGCATCACGTCGAGCTTTTCGATCACGTTGCGGATCGACTTCCACGCCTGCGGCGTGGAGCGCACCAGGATCGAGTTGGTTTCCTCGACCGCGGCCACGCCGACCTTGGCGCCGTCGACTTCCAGGGTCACCGCGCCGTTGCCGGCCTGGCGCTGGCCGAGCGAAGCGCCGGCGCCCAATCCGCCGCCGCTGGAGGAGCCCAGGCCGCTGCCGCTGTCGCTGCCGCTCTTGCCGATGTCGGCGCTGGAGGTGCCGTTGCCGTTGTCGCGCACTTCGGTCGATTCCAGGCCCGGCATCAGCGAGGGCGAACCTTCGCCGCCGCCACCGCCGCCGCTGCGGCCGGCGCCGAACACTTCGGCCAGGCGGTCGGCCAGGTCCTTGGCCTTGATGTACTTGAGCTCCTGCGTGTACAGCTGGACGCCGTCGCCGGCGCTGTCGATGCGGTCGAGCCAGTCCTTGATGTCGTCGAGGTACTCGGCCTGCGGGGTGATCACCATCACCGCGTTGGCGCCCTCGATCGGCATGAAGCGGAACATGCCCGAGACCGGCGACTTGCTCTGTTCGCCGAACACCTTTTCCAGGTCGGCGACGACCTTGCTGGCCTTGCCCGACTGCAGCGGGAACACGCCGACCGACATGCCCGACAGCCAGTCGACGTCGAACACTTCGATCGTGCGCAGGTAGTTCTCCAACTCCTGGCGGGTGCCGCCGACGGTCACGACGTTGCGCGCGTTGTCGACATTGACGATCGCATTGGGGCGCGCGTACGGCTTGAGGATCTTCTCCATCTCGGTCGCCGAGACGTACTTCAGCGGCACCGTGCGCACTTCGAAGCCGCGCGCGTTGGCGGCTTCGCCGGTGCGCGCGGACACGTTGCCCGCCAGCGCCTGGTCGGCCGGCACGATGTTGTAGCGGCCGCCGCTGTAGATCAGCCGCGCGTTGTTCCAGCTCAGCACCATCTCGAGCAGGTTCATCGCCTCGGAGGCGTTGACCTGCTTCGGCGTGGCGAGCGTGACCGTGCCCTGCACGCCGGGCGCGATCACGTAGTTCTGGCCGAGCATCTCGCCGAGGATGGCCTTGACCACCGCATGCAGCGATTCGCCTTCGAAATTGAACGAGGCGGTGCCGGTGGTGCCCGGCAGGCCCGGCGGCGGCTTGGCCGCGACGCCGCGGTTGATGACCTGACCGGTGCCGCGGCGGATCTGCGCCTTGGGGCCTTCCTCGCCGTCCTTGTCCGACAACGGTTCCTGCTCGACGCCGTTGCGGACGATGCGTACGCCGGCCTGCTCCCCGCCCGTCCCGTTCAAGGCCCGCGGGTCGCCCTCGCGCTTGAGCTTCGGGGAAATCACACTGGCGCACGAGGCCAACTGGGTGGCGATGATCGCCGCGGCCAGGGCGTGAGTGGCGAATTGCTGGGTTCGTTGCTTCATGCGTTCCACTCTGCGAGCCATCCTCAAGGCGAGTTGGCCGGGGGTTGGGCGGCTTGCTGCTGCCGCAGTTGCGCGCGTCGCGCTTCGATGCGCTTACGGATGGCTTCCATCTGGGCTTGCTCGGTCAGCGGCGCGGCCGCTTCGGTGCTTTGTCCCGGCTGCGGTTGCGGCTGCGGCTGCGCTTGCGGCGGCGGCACGTTGGCCTGCGGCGACGGCGGCGGCCGGTTCGGCGCGGGCATCGGCATCGGCCGTCCGGCCGGCGGCGGGTTCGGGCCGGCGACCGCGGTCGGCGGCTGCCCGCCCTGGCCGTTGAACACGCGCAGGTCCAGTTCGCGCCGGCCTTCGGCGCCTTCGAACACGGCCCGGCGCGGCTCCAGCGAGGTCAGGCGCCAGGCCGGATGCGACTCGGGCACCTCGCCGAGCTTGACCGGCACCGACTCGCTGCCGTCGGCCGGCTGCAGGATCGCCATCGACAGCTTCGGCGTGATCAGCACGCTGGTCAGCAGGTAATCGAACGCGGCCTGCTGGTTCTCGCCCTCGCCCTTGCCCTGCATGAAGAACGGCTTGGGCCGGCGGTCGTCGACGAACAGCGGGCGCGCCGCGATCTCGCCGTATTGGCTCAGCGGGCCGAGCGAGTCGGGCGGGCTTTTGCGCACCTGCGGCAGCGGCTTGACCAGGGTCGGGTCGGGCGGCAGCGCGTCGATGTGCCGGCCCATGCCGGCCAGCGCCAGCACCCAGGTCAGCAGCGCCCAGCCGGCCGCGGTGGCCAGCAGCCAGGTACGCGGGCTGGCGTCGTCAAGGCGCATCGGCACCTCCGCCGGCGTTGGCGTTGCCGCCGCGCGGGTTGGCCGCGGCCGCGGCGGCCGGATTCGGCCGCAGGTAACCGTACAGGTCGAAGCTCACGTCCAGGCCGCCGTCGCTGGCCGGGCCGGCGCTGCCGGGGACGAAGTAGCCGCGCGTGGACAGCAGGTTGAGGTTGCCGACGAACAGCCGCGGCGAGCCGCTTTCCAGCGAATGCAGCACCGCCGCGGTCTCCGGCGCGCCGCAGCGCAGGCGCACCTGCACCACCACGCGCGCGTAGCGGTCGCCGCGGCGCGGTTCGGCCAGCGGCGAGCGATTGACGATGCCGCAGCTACGGTTGCCCGGGCTGGCCTGCAGGACCACGGTTTCCAGGCGCTGGACCAGGCCGGCGGTGGCCAGCTCGGCGGTGTTTTCGGGCAGGAAGCCGGGACGGCTGGTCTGCTGCTCGCGCACGCGCTGGAGCAGGTTGCGCACCTGCGGCGCCTGCTGCAGTTCCATGCGCTGGCGCAGTTCGCGCTCCTGCAGGCCGTGCAGAGTGTCGTCGGCCTCCAGCATCGGCACCGTCCACCACGGGTGGATCAGCACCGCGTAGGCGATGCCGAGCGCGGCGACCAGCAGGCCCAGGGCCAGCCAGCGTTCGCGGTCGGCGCCGAGCTGGCGCAGGCGGTTGCCGGTCACGTTAAGGGCCACGCGCGCCCTCCGCGTTCTGCGCCTTGGGCGGGCCGATCTCGGCGGTGAGGGTGAAGCGGTCGCGACCGGTCGCCGGGTCCGGCTGGACCGCGCCGGTCAGCGCCGGCGAACGCCACAGCGTCGTGCTCTGCAGCTTGCCGATCAGCGACGAGGCCTCGCGGCTCAGGCCGATCATCAGCAGGCTCTCGTCCTCGATCGCGAGTTTTTCCAGGTACGTGGTGTCGGGCATGCGCCGGCTCAGTTCGTCGATGATCTGCACGGTGCTCGGGCGCGCGGCGCGGGTGCGGTCGAGGAAGGCCTGACCTTCGATCAGGTCGACCAGTTCCTGGCGCTGGCTCGCGGCCTGGCGCGCGGCGTTGGCGTTGGCGGCGATGGCCTGCTGCAGTTGCTTGATCGCGGCGCGGCGGTTGTCGAGCACCTGCCACATCGCCGCGGCCAGGGCCAGCACGGCGACCGCGGCCAGGGCCAGGTTCCAGTAGCGGAACGGGTCGCTGCGGGTGCGGCGCTGCGCCGGCGGCAGCAGGTTGACTCCGAGCGGGGCGCCGTCGGCGCCGGCGACTTCGATCCCGGCCAGCGTCGCCGCGAGCGGACCGAGCGCCTGCAACTGCGGGTCCAGCGACTGGCGCGGCACCGCGACCAGTTCGGCGTCGATCTGGCCGTCGCCGTCGCGGCGCGACAGCACCCGCGCGTCGAACGCGACCGCGTCGGCGGTGAACGGGGTCTGCCGGTCGATCTCGAAACCGACCACGTCGCGCAGGCGGTCGGCGGCGGCGGCCGGCAGGGTCAGGCGCCGGCGCAGGCTCGCCGCCGGCGGCAGCAGCAGCCAGCGCGGCAGTTCGGCCACGCGCGGCGGCAGCAGCGGCGCCAGCGGATCGGCGTCGGCGTCGTCGCTCCAGTCGGACAGGTTCGGCAGCAGGGCCAGTTCCTGCACCTGCTCGGCCTGTTGCAGGCGCAGGCGGATCTGGCCGCCGTCGACCTGCAGCAGCAATCGCCCGCGGTCCACGCCCAGGGCCTGGCGCGTGCGCAACGGCAGCCAGGACGCCAGGGTGCGGCCCCACCAGGAGAAAAAGCCGCCCGCGCCCGGCGCGAGGCGCGCGCTGAGGCTACGCAACCGGTTGGCGGCCAACCGGCCTTCGGCTACTTGCGAGTTCATCGTGTTGAAGCTCCCTCCTCCCAACGCAGCGGGGTATAAGGCATTCCCGGCACCGCTCCCCCTCCCGCGCGCACGACCACCCGCAACACCGATTCGCGGCCATCCGTCAGCCGTGCACGGCTCTCGATACTATAGGTGCCGCTGCGTTCGCCGACGAGACCGCCGCCGACGCCGTCCGCTCCGGCACCCTGCAATTGTGACCCCGGCTGGTTTCTTTCTCGTTGACGTACCAGGTCGGCGCCGTTCAACCCCATAGCATCGAGCACTTCCTTGGCGGCGAAGGCCTGCTCGGGGCGCGTGCGCCCGCTGTAAACCGTGACCAGGGGCTCGATCCGCGCATACAGCTCGGGAGTGAAGCCCAGCACCTGTTCGAGTTCGGCCACGCTTTCGAATTCGGCATCCTTGGCACCGTAAGGACGCCCGGCCGATGAGTAATCGGCATCTTCGGCGCCGCCGGCGGGCTGCGTCAGGGTGTCGGCGTCGCGCCAGTCGATGATCGCGCCGGCCAGTCTCGCCGCGTCGGACTGCTCGAGTTTCCCCGCGTATTGCAGCAAGCCGGTCAGCAACTGCATGTCCGCCTGGTTGAGGTCGACCTTGCCGTTCTCGTCGACGAGCTTGATCTCCAGTTGCGCCTCGCCGTAACGCCAGCGATTCGGGCGCCCGTCGGGCAGCCATTGCAGCTTCTGGTCGCTCATCGCGACCCGGGTCAGCGCGTACTCGACCCCGGCGCGCGCGGCGTTCTGCGCGACCAGGCCGCGCACCTGCACCCGGCCCTGCAGGTTTTCGGTGCGCGCGCTCAAGGCGAAGGCGCCGATCAGCGCGGTCAGCAGGGCGATCACCCACATCACCAACAGCAGCGCCGCACCGCGGCTGCTTGAAGGTCCGGCAAAAGCCCCATCGCGATCCGACAGCCGCCGCGCAGCGCCATCCGCGCCGCGAATATTCGAAGACCCGACAAACGCACCATCGCGCCGCGCCGCCGCCCGAGCCGCGACCCGGGCGCCGCGAACGCCAGCCCTCGCCTGCGCGCCGCTGCGCTGCATGGCCCCCGACGATGCCCCCAGGCCGGCCTTCATCACAACTCCGGCACGAAGCCGCCGCCGGCGGCGGTCGCCAGCGGCAACGACACCACCAACGGCGGCCAGGCGCGGCCGTCGCGGTCGGTCAGGGTGACTTCGACCAGCATCGGCAGTTGCTCGGGCTGCTTCCAGCTCTCCTGCCACTCGCCCATCTGGCCGCGCTGCGGATCCATGCTGCGGTAACGGAAACGCGCCGATTTCAATCCGTCCACCAACACCTCCGGCGGACGCGCGACGTTGTCCTTGATGGTTTCGCCGGCCAGCACCATCGACAGCTGCAACACGATCCGGGCCTGGTCGCCGTCGCCTTCGATCGAGAAATCGTGCAGATACGGCCCGCCCTGGCCGAGGTAATCGGGCAGGTCGGCGACGAAGCGCAAGCGGTCGGGCTCGCCGACGAAGCGCTGCGGCACCGCGGTGCTCTGGTCGAACGCGAACGGAATCGGCCGGGTCGCGGCGATGCGCCGGCGCAGGAAATTCTCCACCGCGCGCTCGCGCTCGCTGCGCTGGGCCAGGGCTTCGCCGCGCGCGGCGGTCTTGGTCGCCGCCGACAAGGTGGCGAAGGCCAGCGCCAGACCGGCGACCAGCAACACCATCGCCAGCAGCACTTCGATCAAGGTGAAGCCGCGCGCGATGCGCGGCGGCGCGGCGCGGCGGCGCGGCGCGCGGCTCACAGCTGCGCCTCGCTGCCGGCGGCGCTGCTGCGCAGGCTGCGCAACAGCAGGCGGCGGCCGGAACCGCCCTCGCCCCACTCCACCGCCAGCTGCACTTCGAACAGGCGCATGGCGTTGGGATCGATCGGCTGGTTGGACGGCGGCAACTGGGTGTCGCGCCACTGGGCGACGCCGAGGGTCCAGCGATAGCGGCCGTTCTCGAACTGGCCGCTGCGCTGGCCCGGCGTCAGCCGCTCGCCGACGCCGACCTGATCCATCAACGATTGCGCGTACAGCGCGGCGCGGCCGGCGTCGGCCGACCAGCGCACCTGCTTGGCCGCGCCGGACAGCGAGCCCAGCAGCAAGGTCAGCGCCGCCGCCAGCAAGGCGAAGGCGACGATCACTTCGAGCAGGGTGTAGCCGCGCTGGCCGGCGCGGCGGCCGCCTGTGCGGCGCGGTGCGGAGCGCACGCGGCGCGCGCTCATCGCGGCGCCTCGCCGCGCTTGAGCTTGACCTCGCCCGTCAGCCAGGCGACGTCGACGTTCCAGGCCGCCTGCTTGGCGTGCAGCTTGACCCGGCCGCCGGTGGAGGCGCCGTCGGGGAAAAACATGATCGCGCCTTCGCCGCGACGCGGCTGCACTTCGCGCGCGCCGGTGAAGACGATGCCGACGGTCTTGGGGATGTCGCCGCTGCGCCCGTTCGGCGCGCGCCAGGTATGCGCGGCGGGATCGATGGTGAACTTCTGCGAGCGGCCGGTGGCGATGGCCTGGCTGCGGGTGTAGCGCAGTTGCGCGGCGATCTGCTTGGACGCGCTGCGCAACTGGATGCCGGCGATGCCGCCGTTGAGCGCGCCGACGGTCAGCACGCCGATCGCCGCGATCAACGCGATCACCAGCAGCATTTCGAGCAGCGACATGCCGCGCTGGCGGGCGTTCGCCGCGGACGCGCCGCGCCGCGCGAGCGCAGGCGCGGCGGCGATCCCCGGCGCGGCCGTCGCCGCGCGCGCGGACGCGGCCGGCGTCGCGGCCGGTCCCTGGCGCCCTTCGCGGGCGAAGGGACTGTGCCGCGAAGCGCGCATCCAGCGGCCTCAGTTGTTCTTGATGTCGCCGTCGACGCTGCTGCCGCCCGGCTTGCCGTCCTTGCCGTAGCTCACCAGGTCGTACGGGCCGTTCTCGCCCGGCTGGCGGTATTCGATCGCGTGGCCCCACGGATCCTTGAGCTCGGCTTCCTTGGCGTACGGCCCGAGCCAGCCGCTGGCGTCGGCGGGCTGCTTGACCAGTTCCTCGAGCGTGCCCGGCAGGCGGCCGGTGTCCATCTGGAACGAATCGACCTTGCCCGACAGGGTCTGGATCTGGCCCTTGGCGAGGTTGTAGTCGCCGCGGTCCTTGCCGCCGAGCACGCGGTTGCCGACGAACGCCAGCACCGCGCCGATCAGCACGATCACGATGATGATCTCGATCAGGCTCATGCCCTGCTGGCGGGCCGGGGACGGGGAGCGGGTCATGGAGCGGAGGTTGCGCATCGTCGTCGTCATCCGTTGTTGGTGGCAGTGGCGCACTGCCGGGGTTGCAGTCGAATGGAGGATCCGCGGCGCCGGCGGCCGACGTCACCGGCTTCGCTGGTGAACGTCCCGCGAACGCGAACGGGGTTGCAAGGATTCTGTTCCGCGCCGATTCGCGAAGTTCGCGGTTTCCGGCCATCGGTACAGGTTGCGTTCAAGCCGCGCGCATGAACAGGCGCATCGGCGTGATGCGGCGCGGCAAATCCGCGTCCTGGTTCGCACTTGGGTTCGCGCATGCGGGCCTGGATCGGGACGGGGACGGCGGACGACGCGCGGGCGGCCATGCTCAGCCGATCTGGTTGGTGAGGTCGTACAGCGGCAGCAGCACCGCCATCACCACCGTGCCGACGATGCCGGCCAGGACCACGGTCACCACCGGCACCAGCGCCGCCAGCATGCGGTCCAGGGCCATGCCGGTGTCCTGCTCGAAGGTCTCGGCGGTCTTCATCAGCATCGCGTCGAGCGCGCCGGATTCCTCGCCGACCTGGATCATCTGCAGGGCCAGGCGCGGAAAGCGCTTGCCCTTGGCCAGCGCGGTCGACAGCGCCACGCCGTTCTTGACTTCCTCGGCGGCGGCGTCGACATCGGCGGCCAGCACCCGGTTGTTGAGCACGTTGCGGCCGATGCCGATCGCGGTCATCAGCGGCACGCCGTTGCGCACCAGGGTGCCGAGCGTGCGCGCCAGCCGCGCGGTCTCGATCTTGCCGATCAGCGGGCCGACGAACTTGCGCTTGAGCAGCCACTCGTCGAGCGCCTCGCGGAACGCCGGATCGCGGCGCTTGCGGTCGAACCACAGCGCGGCCAGCGCCGGCACCGCGATCAGCACGATCCACCACTCGCGCACGAAGGTGCCGGCCCACAGCACGACCTGGGTGAACATCGGCAGTTCGGCGTCGAGGCTTTCGTACATCGCGCCGAACTGCGGCACCACGTAGCCGAGCAGGAACAGCAGGCTGGCGCCGACCATCAGCAGCAGGATCGCCGGATAGATCAGCGCGTTGATGACCCGCCCCTGCAACTGTCGGCTGCGTTCCAGATAATCGTCGAGCCGCGCCAGCGTGTCGTGCAGGTTGCCGCCGGCTTCGCCGGCGCGGACCATGTTGATGTACAGGCGCGAGAACGTGCCGTGCTGCCGCTCCAGCGCCACCGACAGCGAAGTACCGCCGCGCACCGCATCGCGGATGTCGGCGACCGTGCTCTTGGCCGCCTCGTCCTCGGGCAGGTCGAGCAGGATCGTCAGCGCGCGGTCGAGCGGCTGGCCGGCGCCGAGCAGGGTCGACAACTGCTGGGTGAACTGGACCAGGCGCGCGCCGGTGAACGGTTTGGGCTTGAACAGCCCGCGCCAGCTCGACCCCGCGCCCGCCTCCGACGCCGGCTTGGCCTCGACCGGCAGATGCCCCTGCTCCTGCAGGCGCTGCACCACCTCGACGCTGCTGGCGGCCTCCATCTGGCCGTCGAGCAGCTCGCCGCGGGCGTTCAGGGCTTTGTAGTGGAAGAGGGGCATGGGGAGGAAGATGGAGCGGGATTAGGGATTAGGGAACTGAGGGACGAAGGGAAACGGGAAACCGTTCGAGTTCTCGACGCAACCAGGGTTCCCCAACCCCCAGCCCCGCTTTTGATCCCCCGCTCTACCTCAAGCATCCTCGGTCACCCGCAACACTTCCTCGATCGTGGTCAGCCCCGCCAGCGCCTTGGCGATGCCGTCCTCGTACATGGTGCGCATGCTCGCGGTCTCGCGCGCGATCTGCTCGATCTCGCCCATGCCGGCGTGGCGCATCACCGCCCGGCGCAACTCGTCGTTCATGACCAGGAATTCCATGATCGTGGTGCGGCCGTGGTAGCCGCTCGGCGCGATCGCCGAACCGCGCGGGCGGTACAGGTAGATCTCGCCTTCGGGCTGATAGCGGCGCAGCGAGAACTTTTCGATTTCCTCGGGCGAAGCGGGATATCTCTCGGCATGGGTCGGCTCCAGCCGGCGCACCAGGCGCTGGGCGAGGATGCCGTTGATGGTCGAGGTCAGCAGATAGTCCTCGACGCCCATGTCGAGCAGGCGGGTGATGCCGCCGGCGGCGTTGTTGGTGTGCAGCGTCGACAAGACCAAGTGACCGGTCAGCGCCGACTGGATCGCGATCCGGCAGGTCTCCAGATCGCGCATTTCGCCGATCATGATGATGTCCGGGTCCTGGCGCACGATCGAGCGCAGGGCGTGGGCGAAGTCCAGGCCGATCTGCGGCTTGGCCTGGATCTGGTTGATGCCCTCGATCTGGTATTCGACCGGGTCCTCGACGGTGATGATCTTGACGTCGCTGGTGTTGAGCTTGCTCAGCGCGGTGTACAGCGTGGTGGTCTTGCCCGAACCGGTCGGGCCGGTCACCAGCATGATCCCGTGCGGCTGGTCGAGCACCTTCTGGAACTGCGGCAGGAACTCGTCGGTGAAGCCGAGCTTGTAGAAGTCGAACACCACCGTTTCGCGGTCGAGCAGACGCATCACCACCGACTCGCCGTGCGCGGTCGGCACCGTACTCACGCGCAGGTCGAGCTCCTTGCCCTGCACCCGCAGCATGATGCGGCCGTCCTGCGGCAGCCGGCGCTCGGCGATGTTGAGCTTGGCCATGATCTTGATGCGGCTGATCACCGCCGCGGTCAGGTTGGCCGGCGGGCTCTCGCCCTCGGCCAGCACGCCGTCGATGCGGTAACGCACCTTGAGCCGGTTCTCGAACGGCTCGATGTGGATGTCGGACGCGCGCAGCTCGACCGCGCGCTGGATCACCAGGTTCACCAGCCGGATCACCGGCGCTTCCGAGGCCAGGTCGCGCAGGTGTTCGACGTCGTCGAGATCGCCGCTGCCCTCGCCCTCGGCGGTTTCCACGATCGCGCCCATCGCGCTGCGGCCCTGGCCGAACCAGCGCTCGACCAGATCGCCGACCTCGGCGCGCACCGCCACCAGCGGCCGGATCTCGCGCCCGCCGCTGGCCAGACGCAGGGCGTCGAGCTGGTAGCGGTCCTGCGGATCGGCCATCAGCACATCGACATGCCCCTCGCTCTCGGCGACCGGGCACAGCGCGAACTGCTTCATGAATTTCGGAGTCAGGCTGACGCCTTCGGGCGGCAGCTCCGGCGCGTCCTTGACGCTGACCAGGGGCAGCCCGAGCACCGCCGAGACGGTCTCGGCGTGATCGCGCTCGGACACCAGCCCGAGCCGCGCCAGCAGCGCCAGCAGGCTGCCACCGGTTTCCTCCTGCAGGCGCCGGGCGCGGATCAGGTCGGCGTCCTTGAGCCGGCCCTTGGCCAGCAGGGCGTCGACGATGCGGGCGTCGACGGCGGCCTGGCCGTCGTCGGCTGCCGCTCCCCCCGAGTCCGGAGCGGCATGCGCATCGGTACTGTCGGCTACTGCGTTCACGTCTCGCTCCTACGCATTCACACTGTCGCGAATGGTCCCTGACTTTAGCAGTTTCGGCCGCGGTCTTTGCCAGTCCGGCGGGCCGACAACAAGACTTGGAGATTCAGAGCAAGCTAAGGCGATACAGTGTCAAGCCAAGCGACCAAAATTAAGCCGAGCGAAACTATAAGCGTTGTCACATTTACCCCTCGCGCAAGCTGCGATTCGTTCTTGCCGGACACAAGAGCGTTACGCCGGGGCGATTGTGGGCAACCGATTTTCAGGGCGCGCCCTTGATCGGCGTCCGGCCGCAGGGTTACGTCGGGACGAAATGCAGTGGCCACTGCCGCCGGCGCTTGCCGATCCCAGGCTCGAGCTGCCGATCCGACCAATGCCCCGACTTTCGACATGACACAAGCGATTGGTCGCCCGAAGGCCTGCGGAACTGCCGCAGTCTGACCCGCGCCCGGGACGCCTTATGCCACTCAATCGCGTATGGGTTGATCGCGCAGCCAGCCTACCGCTTCGGTCAGTGCGGCCGCCAATTCGAAATCGGAAGCGGCCCGACGCGGGCCGATACTCACCGCGAAATCCGAGTTGGTGTTGCTGACGTTGGCGTCCACGACGATTTCGTCGCCCTCGACGCTCAAATCCAACCACCAACAAAAGCACCCCTCATGGCGAGTGGGAACTTCGATCCATTTTTCCAGTCGCGGTCCGTCCTCGTATACCCGCGCATCCGTGCCTGTGGTAACACCCGCAACCCCGCTGTCGCGCAGGCTCCTGGCAAGCTCGTTGAGCGACTCCGCGGCGCGGGCGAATTCAGTGATCGCTTTGCTGGTAATGGTCACGGCTTCTCAACTTTGTAGTTTTCGACCTTATAAATCGCCTTCTTGATCACATCGGACGGTACGTTGGGCCCGATGCTTACATGCCCCGGCGGCATCCGACCGTAAGGTGCGCCGTCCACCACCACAGACCCTGCCGGAAGCTTGTCCGTCTCGATCACGACATACCCCTTGCTGGAAGGAAGCACCGGCTGCTGCCCCTCTTTCAAAGGAAATGGATTGGAGGCGGAACTTCGGGTGGACAGCATACCGCCGTCGCTGGTGCGAGGTGTCAGGTTCCCCGGATTCGCCCCCCCGCTGCGATACAAGAACTGCGGAAGCGGCCCAGGCGGCGGCAAAGGCTTGGGTATCAGCGATAAGGCGAACTTCACTCCTTGCACCACGGCCGTCGCTCCCGCCGTTTCCATTGGCGTGAATACCGACTGCATTTGCCCGCTACCGTTCGGCGCCCGATAGTTGAGGTCGCAGAACCCGCACAGGAACTCTACCATTCCCCATTCAATCAAGTTGGGCCCGGGGCCGGAAGGACTGCGCGCGCCGGAGAGTCTGTACTCGTTCTCCAGATCCCGGGATTGCCTGCCGTCAGGATCGACAAAGCGGAATGGATTGTTGTTCGCGTACGCGTACCTTGCGAAATTGGTCGCGCGATAAGGATCCACTGCGACCGGGTCTACCGACAGGAAACGGCCGATGGCGGCGTCGTAGTATCTCTGTTGCATGTACGTCAACGCGGTGGCCGCATCCATCACATGCTTTGCGTAACCAATACCATCGTACTGAGGCTTGCCGATCGCAACGCCGTAAGGCGCCCAATCCGTGCGTGTTCCAAGCACCGCTCCCGCGGCGTTGGTTTCGACCAGCGGACTGCCCAATCCATCGGTGTGGTGATATTTGACCACGCCGCTGCCGAGCGCCCGATTCCATTCGATACTGGCCAGCAGACTGTCGCTCAGGTAAATGTGGGCGGTGTCGACCTCTCGGTGCAGATCGTTGACCGCCTCATCTCGATGATGCTCCGAACGCAGGAGGAGTTGGCCGGCCTGATCGTAGACGGAGTACACATAGGTGCCGTCGGGACGCCCGGTCTGACTGACTCGGCGACCGTGAGCGTCGTAACGATAGAACTCCTTTCCGGCTGCCCCGCGCAAGCGGTTCCCCATATCGAAGTCGAAAGCCTGACCGTCCTTGTTGTTGAGGTTTCCCTGCGCGTCGTAACCGAGACCGCTTACGCTTGGACCGCCTTCGCCCACGCGAAGATTCGTCAAGTGGTTCTTTGCGTCGTATACGTAATAGTGATTCTTGACACCGCCAAGCGACCAACGGGCAAGATTGTCCAGCGCATCGTAATCGAACCGGTGCCAGCAGTCGCCGCCGAAACTGCACGAGCCGGCCGCAGTTAGCCGGTCGAGGTTGTCATAGCTCATCCAGCGGCTATAAGTCGTGCCGCGACCGTGATCGATGATCTCGGTGACGTTCGCATTCTGGTCGTAGCCGGTCGCCAGATCGACAACGCCCGAATCCGTGCTTCGCGATGGCAATTGCCTTGCGTTTTGTTGCGTGACATGGACGATGCCGTTCCCATAGACGAACCGGTTGATCGCACCGTTCGGATAATAGGTAATGGCAGAGGCATGAACGCCCCACTGGCTGCTCACCCCTAACGGCTGCCCGAGCGCATTATTGGCATAGCTGACTTGCAGGCCATCAGGCCCGGTGTAGCGGTTTCGATTGCCGTTGGCGTCGTATCCGTAAGAACTCATCCACGCGTACGAGCCAGGCTCGCTCAACCACTCGGCGGCAGGCATCCGACGCTTGTTGTAGCCGTATGTGTTGACGACGTTGCCCAATCCCGGCCCGTCGTTGCTGGTGGTTACTTCACGCACGAGCCCGTCGGGCGTATACGCCCAGACCTGATTGCCACGCCCGTCGGGAAACGACAAGGTCTTGAGTCGATTCCGATCGTCGTAGCTTCGATCGACGCGATGGCCGGACCCATGCGCTTGCTCGCGATTGCAATCGGTGCGACTCGAAAAATCCAGACCCGACGCAGTCCAGGCCACGTTGCCGGCCGCATCGTAATCGGTGACGGTCGCTGCCGTCTCCGGCTCGATAGTCTTGCACAGGCGCTGATGCTGGTCGTAAACCAGATAGCGCTCCAGCGAAACGCTGCCTCCCCCGTTGCGCCGGCGCAACATTTTCGGCTTGCCGAACAGATCCCGGCTTATCTCGGTATGGCTGTCCTGCGGACTATGGATAGCCACCGGCAGGTCGTAGCGCGGTTCGCTGAAAGCCTGAAACGCACTCACGGTCTGATGGCCGCGCGCGTTGGTGGTTACCACCGTAAGGCCGGCGCCGTAACCAGTAGTCGAGGTCAGTACACCGATTTCGGAATCCTGCGCAACGCTGATCACTCGCCCCAGGGCGTCGTAACGGGTCTTGACGCCGAGCATCCCCGAGGCGGGCGGATCGGCAACCTGCACCGCCACGTTCGGCGATAGCGCGCCGAACCAGACCAAGCCTTCTTGCAGCATTCTCCATTGAAAGTTATAGCTGCCGGCCGAAGCAGGCGCAATGACGTCGAAATCGAAGGACGCCACCTGCCCGGGAGCTATATCTGCACCCAGATCGACCCTAGACCGGCTCCAAATACCATTGTCGTGTGGATTCTGTGCCCCGAGCCGATAGCTGCCCGCAACGGTCCAAGTGGCGGTGCCAGTGTTGCGCACCTTGATGTTCACCGGATAGGTCAGTCCGACGGTCATGCTTGACGGCACGGATTGGCTCACGATCTCGGCGTCGCGTTCCAGAGGCGCCCTGACCAGGATCGCCAGATTGGTCGTGGCCGCGCCGAACCACTGCACGCCTTCCTGCAACATTTGCCACTGAAAGTCGTAGGTACCTGGAGTCGCAGGTGCGACCACATCGAAGTTGAAGGTCGCTACCGCGCCCGGCGCGACGTCGCTCGTCATGTCGGCGCGGCCGCGCCCCCAGTTCCAATTGTCGCGTGGATTCTGCGACCCTAAGCGATGAAGCTCGCCAACTCGCCAGACCGACGAACCGGTATTGAGCATTCGCACAGTGACCGAATAGGTCGCGCCGGCGGACATCACGGCCGGGACGGCTTGGTCGACGAATCCGGCATTGGCGACCTGCGCTGAAGCCGGCGCCGAAAGGCCGCACAAACACAGCGCAGCGATCAGCGCCAGCGCCCTTAAAGTACGATCCGCGTGCCCGGCCATGACCCGCAACCGCTCACCGACACGTCGCCCGACTGCGGCCCCGAAGCTGCCCGGATCGATGAATAGCGCCACCCGACTCATCGATCGACTCCGGAACAGTTGAAGCGGCTTCCGTCCACGACAGGATTGCGCGGGTAGGACTCGAAGGTTTTTCGCCCCTCATGGTCGTAGCACTTCATGATCCACCGCGCGCTGCTGCGCGGATCGGCGACGTCTTCCTCGCGTTCCACCACAGGGCGCAGCAGCGCATCGAACAGAACGGTGCTTTTACGGTTCCCGGTCGTAACCGTCTGCCGCCAATGGCCAGCGGGTACGCCGGACTCGTCGGAGCCGACCTGCTCGAATCGCAAGCGCGTGTCGTTCCACAGCGTGTCGTCGCCAGTCGGATAGACGATCCTGGCCATGCGGCCCATCGGATCGTACTCGTAGCTGGTCGTGATCGAATTCTCGTCGGTCGCGGACGCGATCCAACCGTTGTCGTCGACTACGGAAACCTTCTGCGTGCCGTCGTGGTAACGGACCAGTTGCGGCACGCCGCGCTTCCAGTTGCTCAGACTGACGACGAGACCGCGGCCGTCGGCGATGGTCGCCACATTGCCGTCAGGATGGTATGTCAGAGTCTGTTGCAGCTTGCCGAATTCATAGATGGCGACCGGCATGGCGCTGGCTGCATCGAACTCGACGTTCGAAGCCACCGCACCGGTTTCCTGATTGGTTTCGCTCGCGGTCTGCCCGAGCACCCACCTCGCCGCGTTGTCGTAGTACGTCGTCACATCGGTTCTGGCGTAACCCAGTGAACTCCAGCTCGACACGCTGGTCGGCCGCAGGAACGAATCGAATCCGTTGACATCACTATGGAAATGGGCGCCGTCCTGAACCGTCTCGGCATTCTTGAGCCTGCGTCGGCGCTGCTCCCAATAATGGTTGCCGGCGCCGTTGAGCGGCAGGCCCACGCCATCGAAGACCTGCCACGCCTGATTCACCGTTTTCAGCACCATGCCGTTGCCGCCCCATTCGGTTCTGAGCAACATGCCGTCGGTTTCGTAAGCTTTATTGCCGTAGACGTAGCGCACGAAAGTCCCCGCCGGACCATTGACATCCACAGTGCGAGTCACCGGCGAGGCCGCGGTGCAGTCGTCCGATTGTCCCGCTCCCGTATAGCAGGCATTTGCGGGGCCATAAGCGAACGTCCAGTTCATCGCAGCCACGCCGGGGCCATGAATTGTCTTTTGCTGCAAAGCGATGCCGTCGAACACCTTCGGCTCTTGATCGCACCAGACGCTGCCCGGAAGGGGCCACCACTTCACGTAAGAAACGCCACGACGCAGATTCGCGAAAGAAAACTGTCCTACCGCGCCGGAGGGATGCTGCAGAGTCAACGTCGCAGCTCCCGTGAACCGCACTACGGGCCCGGTGCCCTGGCAACCGTTCATGCCCACGCGGCTGATCTGACCGGCCAACGAGGAACTCCAGACAGAGCCATCGGGATAGATGAGTTTGACTCCATTCGTCGGATATTCGTACGACCAGGTTCTCCTGCCGTCGGTCACCGAGACAAGTCGCGCGGCACTGGCATCGTACGTCAGCGCCAGACTGCGGCCGTCGCTGGCGACGATGCTGGACAGATTCTTTCCCTGGTAGCCGTAATCGACCCAATTGCCAAACCGGTCTTCAATTCGGGTGGCGTACAACCGGTACTCCCTGCGGCTCAGCCCCGTATCGCCCCCATTGAACGCACGTTTGCGGATTTGTCCGGCATCCGCGCCGGCCACCATCCAATCGAAGTAGTATTTGTTGCCGGCTGGATCACGTCCGAGAAAACCGTCGCCGGCGTATGCGTTCTTGAGTTGGGCGAGACAAGAGAAACGCCAGTCGCCGTTGGTTGCCCAACGATAGGTCTGGCCATCGCCGGGTTTGGGCGCGTCGGAGAACGCCGAGAGCATGAGCTGGGTTTCGCCGCCCGGTAGATTCAAGCGAATTCCATGGAAGTACTCGTCGGCCATGAACGTGTCTTCTTTACCGTCGCTCTGCTTGACCTCAGGCGGTGGAGTGACGTTCTGACAGCGTTTCTCGTAGCTACCGCGCACCCAACTGTTCCAGCCGTTCAAATCCCGGCTGGCCGAACCGTCCGGAAAGATGCCCGCCAGATATGGAGCTTCGAAGTTGCTCCATTTCATGTACTCGCCCACTCCGTCGTCGATGCCTTTGAACCTACGCACCAAGGCAACCGACAAGGCGCTGTTACCGGGCAGGCTGACATCGGTCACCCAGAAATTCGTGCTTCCGGTGTAGGGATCGGTCTCATCGCCGAAAAGCCGGGAACCCAAAGCTCCGACGCTCTGGGAGGTTTTCAGACTGGTATCGAAGTCCTCGTAACGGGTCCGGCCTTGGCCGTAGCCGAGTACCGGAGCGATCATGCAGACGATCGCCCAGACGGTCGCCAGACGATGGACCGGACTTTTCTTGCGAAGACTATAGGTCGTCATGGCCGCTCGTCGTTGGCAGTGGGGCATCCGCCGGGCGGTAATACGCACTCGTGCGGGCGAAATCGAATGATGAAGTCGGCGCAGCGTGCGCCTGCGACTTCATCGTAAGCGCAGGGCATATGGTGACGGAGGTACCACGCCCGTCGAATCGCTGCCACGGCCTAGACAAAGGACTCATGCGGGAGAGGCCGTCCGACTGCAGCGGCGGTCGACAACGGCATGGAACGCTTGTGAGCGCGTACTGCATGGCCTCAATCCCCCCAAGAGATTCCTTGGCCAGTTACGAAGCCGGCACGTTCTTGTGCCAACTAAACCACTTCTAGCACACCTAACAACACGTTAACAACACTCGAAGTGTATTTTCGAACTTAGCTGTCGGGCACAAAGAAAAAGGGCGCCTCAGCGCCCTCTCCCATTGCTATCCCTGCTGCTCACCCCACCCAAACCCGCGCATTGCGGAACATCCGCAACCACGGCGAATCTCCCGCCCAATCCTTCGGCGCCCAACTGAAGTTGGCCGCGCGCAGGGTGCGTTCGGGGTGCGGCATCAGGATGGTGGCGCGGCCGTCGCGGCTGCTCAGGCCGGCGATGCCGTCGGGCGAGCCGTTGGGGTTCAGCGGGTAGCGCTCGGCGACGCGGCCGTCGCCGTCGATGTAGCGCAGCGCGATGTCGGCGGCGCTCTGGTCGAGGTTGTCGGCGAAGCTGGCGCGGCCTTCGCCGTGCGCGACCGCGACCGGGATGCGCGAGCCGGCCATGCCGCGCAGGAACAGCGACGGCGATTCGACCACTTCCAGCAGGCCCAGGCGCGCTTCGAACTGTTCGCTGCGGTTGCGCAGGAACACCGGCCAGTGTTCGGCGCCGGGCACGATCGGCTTGAGCTGGGCCAGCATCTGGCAGCCGTTGCACACGCCCAGCGAGAAGCTGTCCTCGCGCGCGAAGAACGCGGCGAAGGCTTCGCGCAGCGCGCTGCGTTCGAGGATGCTGGTGGCCCAGCCGCGGCCCGCGCCGAGCACGTCGCCGTAGCTGAAGCCGCCGCAGGCGGCGAAGCCCTTGAAGTCGGCCAGGTCGAAGCGGCCGGAAATCAGGTCGCTCATGTGCACGTCGAAGGCTTCGAAACCGGCCTGGTCGAAGGCCGCGGCCATTTCGATCTGGCCGTTGACGCCCTGCTCGCGCAGGATCGCCACCTTCGGCCGCGCGCCGGTGTTGATGAACGGCGCAGCGATGTTTTCGTTCGGGTCGAAGTTGAGCTTCGGCTTCAGCCCCGGCGCGGCGAAGTCGCGCGCCACCGCGCGTTCCTCATCGGCGCAATCGGGGTTGTCGCGCAGCTTCTGCAAGGCGTGGCTGGTCGACCACCACGCGTCGAACAGCTCGTCCCAACGCCATTCGACGACGATCTTGCCTTCGTCGCGGACCCGCACCGACGGCGCCGTGGTCGGCTTGGCGATGCGCTGGGCGCAGTCGATCAGGCCGTGGCGCGCGACCAGGTCGGCGAACACCGCGCGGTCTTCGTCGTGGATCTGCACGATCGCGCCGAGTTCTTCGTTGAAAAGGGTGCGGAACGGATCCTCGCCCCAGCCGTCGAGGCTGATGTCCAGGCCCAGGCGCGAGCAGAACGCCATTTCGGCCAGCGCGGCGAACGCGCCGCCGTCGCTGCGGTCGTGGTAGGCCAGCAGCAGGCCGGCTTCGCGCGCGTCGCGGATCAGTTCGAAGAAATCGCGCAGGCGCTGCGGGCTGTCGAGGTCGGGCACGCCGAGCTCGTGGCGCGCGCCGTCGCCGGGCGCGCCGGCGAACGCCGGCAGGCCGTCTTGCGCGCCGGCGTGCGGATGCACCTGCGCCAGCACCGAACCGCCGAGGCGCTGCTTGCCGGCGCCCAGGCCGATCAGCCACAGCTCGGTCTCGGCTTCGCGCGACAGCAGCGGCGTGAGCTGCTGGCGCACGTCGACCACCGGCGCGAACGCGCTGACGATCAGCGACACCGGCGACACCGACTTGCTCGCGTTGTCGCCAGAACCCCATTGCGCCTGCATCGACAGCGAATCCTTGCCGACCGGGATGCTCAGTTCGAGCTCCGGGCACAGTTCCATGCCGACGGCCTTGACCGCGTCGAACAGCAGCGCGTCTTCGCCCGGATGCGATGCGGCCGCCATCCAGTTCGCCGACAGCTTGATCCGGTTCAGCGATTCCACCGGCGCCGCGCACAGGTTGGTGATCGCTTCGCCGACCGCCATGCGCGCGGCCGCGGCCGCGTCGAGCAGGGCCAGCGGAGTGCGTTCGCCGATCGCCATCGCCTCGCCGACGAAACCGTCGAAACCGCTGAGTGTGATCGCGCAATCGGCGACCGGCAGCTGCCACGGGCCGACCATCTGGTCGCGCGCGACCAGGCCGCCGACGGTGCGGTCGCCGATGGTGATGAGGAAGTTCTTCGCCGCCACGGTCGGATGGGCGAGCACGCGCAGGCCGGCTTCGCGCAGGTCCAGGCCGCTCCAGTCCAGTTCCGGCCACGGCGCGCGCGCCGGGTAGCGCGCGTCGCGGTGCATCTTCGGCGGCTTGCCGAACAGCACGTCCATCGGCAGATCGATGGGCCAGTCGGCATCGGTCTTGGCGGCGTCGCCATAAACGGTTTCGACGGTGGCGCCATAACCGACGACCAGACGCTCCTCAGCGGTCGCATAGCCGACCACCGCGAACGGGCAGCGCTCGCGCTCGCAGATCGCGGCGAAGTCGGCGACGCGGTCGGCCGGCAGGCCGAGCACGTAGCGTTCCTGCGATTCGTTGCACCACAGCTGCATCGGCGACAGCGACGGGTCGTCGCTGGGCACGCGCGCCAGATCGATCACGCCGCCGAGGCTGGAATCGTGCAGCAGTTCGGGAATCGCGTTGGACAGGCCGCCGGCGCCGACGTCGTGGGCGCTGTCGATCGGATTGGCCGCGCCGAGCGCGACGCAGCGGTCGATGACTTCCTGGCAGCGCCGCTCCATTTCCGGGTTGTCGCGCTGCACGCTGGCGAAGTCGAGCGATTCGTCGCTGTCGCCGGAAGCGACCGAACTGGCCGCGCCGCCGCCGAGGCCGATCAGCATCGCCGGGCCGCCGAGCACGATCACCGCATGGCCGGGCTTCAAGCCGAGCTTGGCGACCTGCACGCGGTCGATCGCGCCGAGGCCGCCGGCGAGCATGATCGGCTTGTCGTAGGCGCGGGTGATCGCGCCTTGGCCGAGCTCGAAGCTGCGGAAATAGCCGTTGAGGTTCGGCCGGCCGAATTCGTTGTTGAACGCCGCCGCGCCGATCGGGCCGTCGAGCATGATCTCCAGCGCCGGCGCCATGCGCGGATTGAGCGCGCGTTCGCCTTCCCACGGCTGCGGCAGGGTCGGAATGCGCAGGTGCGAGACGCTGAAACCGCACAGGCCGGCCTTCGGACGGCCGCCGCGGCCGGTCGCGCCTTCGTCGCGGATCTCGCCGCCGTTGCCGGTGCTCGCGCCCGGGAACGGCGCGATCGCGGTCGGGTGGTTGTGGGTTTCGACCTTGATGCAGAACGCCGAATCGACCTGCGCCTCGGCCGCGTAGGCCTGGGTGCCCGGCTGCGGGCGGAACCGGCGCGCCGGATAGCCTTCGACCACCGCGGCGTTGTCGCTGTACGCCGAGAGCGTGTTCTCGGGCGTCTGCGCGTGGGTGTACTTGATCATCTTGAACAACGACTGCGGCTGCTCGCGGCCGTCGAGGGTCCAGGATGCGTTGAAGATCTTGTGCCGGCAGTGCTCGGAATTGGCCTGGGCGAACATCATCAGTTCGACGTCGGCCGGCATCCGGCCGAGCGCGGCGTAGCGCTCGCGCAGGTAGGCGATCTCGTCCTCGGCCAGGGCCAGGCCGAGGCGGGCGTTGGCCGCTTCCAGCTGGTCCAGGGCGATGCGTTCGAGTTCGCCGCGCGCCGGCACCGCGAACAGCGCGGCCGCGTCGTCGCGCGATTCCAGCAGCGACTGGGTCATCGGGTCGTGCAGGACCTTGGCCAGCGCGCCCTGGGTCGGCGCGTCGTCGGGCCATCCGGCGAGGTCGTAGCGCAGGCCGCGCTCGACCCGCTTGACCGGCTGGCCGGCGCCGCGCAGCAATTCGGTGGCCTTGCTGGCCCACGGCGACAGCGTGCCCAGGCGCGGCGTGGCATAGCGCGAAACGGCGCCGCTTTCGCGCGCCGCTTCGCTGGATTCGGCCTGGAGGATGCGGCGCAGGGTGGCGCCGTCGGGCGCGCTGCCGGGCTCGGGCTCGACCCAGTACACGGGCCAGGCATCGAGCAGGCGGACAGCGGGATGAAGGGCGGACAGGCGGGCTTGCAGCCGCTCGCGGCGGAACGAAGACAGGGCCGAGGGGCCCTCGAGGACGATCATGTCCGAAGAACCGTGCAACGCAGGGCCCGGTATTGTACCCAAAAGCCCGCCCGGGCTCGGGACTACAGGCGACCGGCCCACGTCCTGGGCCGGCCGGCCACCTGTAGGAGCGGCGCAAGCCGCGACCGCGCCACCGCAACAGCCGGCGCCAGCCCGGTGTCCGACCCAAATTCCCGCCCTCGCGGCTTGCGCCGGTTTTTGCGAGGTCGCGGTCGCGGCTTGCGCCGCTCCTACAGGTAGCCCATGCGGCTTCAAAACGCCGAAAGGCCCGCGGGGCGGGCCTTTCGGGGGAATTCAGCGGACTGAAATCAGCCGCCGACCGGGGTCGCCACCGCCGCCGCCGGCTTGGCCGCGGTCTTGGACTCGGCCGCCAGCTTGTCCAGCGCCTCGCGCAGCTGCGCCGGCGGGACGTAGCCGCCGAGCTGGACGCCGTCGGCGTTGAGGATCATCGGGGTGCCGGTCAGGCCGGCGCGCTGGCCGACGTCGTACTGCTGCTCGACCGTGTTCTTGCACTGCTTGGCCGAGACCGCGCCGTGGTCGGACTTGGCGTCGGTCAGGGCCTTGCGGCGGTCGGCCGCGCACCACACCGACACCATCTTCTTGTAGTCCTCGCTGCCGATGCCCATGCGCGGGAAGGCCAGGTATTCCACCGCGATGCCCTGGCGGTTGTATTCGGCGATCTCGCTGTGCAGCTTGCGGCAGTAGCCGCATTCCACGTCGGTGAACACCGTCACCGTGTGCTTGGGATTCGGCGGCGAGAACACGATGCGCTCGCTGACCGGGATGGTCTTGAGCAGGTCGCGGCGCATGCCGGCCAGGGTGTCTTCCATCAGGTTGCGCTTGGCCTGGGTGTCGAACAGGGCGCCGCCGGAGCCCGGCAGGAACAGGTAGCGGCCGTCGTCGCTGACGTAGACCACCTGGCCCTGGACCAGGGCTTCGCGGAAGCCCGGCATCGGCGCGGCGCCGACCTTGTCGATGTTGACCTTCGGGTTCAGCGTGCGCACCGCAGCGACCGCGCGGGCGTCGGCGCTGCCGGCGGCGACCTTGGGGGCGACGCCGGCGGCGGCTTCGGCGGCCGGCTTGACCGGGTCGGTCTTGGCCGCCGCGGCGGCGCTCTGCGGCGCCTGGGCGCAGGCGGACAGGCTGATGGCGCCGAGCACGGCGAACAGGATGCGCTTCATTTGCAGTGAATCCTTGGCGGGAGCGAGTGGGCGGTTGGACCGCCCGGGAGACAGTAGGTTCGGCCGATTGTGGCACGGCGGGGGTTTGCAGTTCGTGTTCCGCGACCCGGGTCACGCGGGCGGCGGCGGGCCTGGGTCACGGGACCGGCATCGCGTTCGCGCGGCGGCTGCGGACCTTCCGGTGCGGATCGTTCGACCGCCGGCGCACTGCTCCGCCGGAGTGCGCGGGTGCGGCAGCCTGTCCGGATCGGCGCGACGAGGCCGCTGCGCCCGCGGCGATCCCGGCGCGCCGGTGCGGCGGATTGACCTGCGCCGACGCCGGGCGTAAGACCCGCAGGGAGGCGGCAGGACCGGTACGCGAACGAGCCGACACCAGGAGGGCGGACATGGCGGGCAATCCCACCGGCGCGGCCGAAACGGCGGCGCGGATCGGACGCGGCACGGCCCTTCCCTGTGCGACCCGCTTGCTGGCCGTCGCGGCCCCGGGTCGCCGCCGCGCGCCCGACCCACGTCGGCGCCGCCTCGGATTGCTGCTGTGCTGCGCCTTGACCGGCGCAGGTTGCGCCGACGCCAGCCCCGTCCATTCCGCGGAGATGCCCGTGAGTTCTTCTTCCGCCAGCGGCGGCCCCGCTTCGGCCTCGACCGGGCGCGCGGCGCGCACCCGCTTGCAAGACCGCTCCGGCGCCGTGGTCGAGGTCGAATTCGCCTACCGCGCCGACCGGCGTTCCGTGCAGGTCCGCTACGACCTGCGCAACACCGACCCGCGCACGGCCTTGGCCGTGTTCGACCGCGGCGGCGCGCACGAAGTCCGCAGCGGCCGGCACGCGCTCGGCGCGGTCGCCGCGCCGACCGTGACGGACGCGGGCGGCGACGTCGAATTGCGCCACGCGGCCTTGCCGCTGCCGGACCCGGCGCCGTACGCGCCGTCCCGGCCGCTCGCGATCAAGCTCGCGCCGGGCGCCTCGCTCAGCGGCCAATTCGAATTCGCGCTGCCCGGCGACGCCGCGCCCAAGCGCTTGCGCTGGTGCCTCGGCGTGATGGCGTTCGATGCCGACCTGTTCGACGCGCCGCGCGCGACCGACTACAGCGAAGTGTCGGCGTCGACGTTCGCAGCGGTGGATAAGCAACGCCTGCTGTGCACGCCTTGGTTTGTCGTCGCCACGCAGGCGTTCGAGCGTTAGAAACGGCCGGCCCGCGGTGCGCGGGCCGGCGCGCCGCTGCGGGCAGGCGCGACGCAACGCGGGTCTGCGCGGATCGCAGTGAGCGGTTCGCTGCAGCTCAACGGTCGCCAGCCGCTGCGGCCGGCGCCGGATTGGCCGGCGGAACCGCAGCCTGCGCCGCCAGCTTGTCCAAGGCCTCGCGCAGTTGCGCCGGCGGCAGGTAACCGCCGAGCTGGACGCCGTCGGCGTTGAGCACGCTCGGCGTACCGAACGTGCCGACGCCGATGCGCTCGCCGATCCGGTAATGCTGCTCGACCGGGTTTTTGCACGTCGCGGCCGGCAGGTTGCGGCCGGCCTTGATGTCGGTCAGGGCCTTGCGGCGGTCGGCCGCGCACCACACCGACACCATCTTCCTGTAGTCCTCGCTGCCGATGCCCATGCGCGGGAACGCCACGTATTCCACCGCGATGCCGTGGCGGTTGTACTCGGCGATCTCGCTGTGCAGCTTGCGGCAATAGCCGCATTCGGCATCGGTGAACACCGTGACCGTGTACTTGGGATCGGCCGGCGCGAACACGATGCGCTCGCTCGCCGGGATCGTCTTGATCAGCTCGCGGCGCACCGCCGCGATGCTGTCCTGGGTCAGGTTGCGTTGGGCCTTGATGTTGAACAGTGCGCCGCCGGTACCGGGCAGAAATAGGTATTCGCCGTCGTCGCTGACATAGACCACCTGCCCCTGCACCAGCGCTTCGCGAAAGCCCGGCAGCGGCGCCGGCCCGACCTTTTCGATATCGGCCGCGCGATTGAGCGCGCGCACCGCCGCGATCGCGCGCGCATCGGCGCTGCCGGCGGCGACGGCGGGCGCGGAACCGATCGCGGGCGCGGCGGCGGCCGGCTCGACCCGGGCCGGCTGCGGCGCCTGGGCGCAGGCGGGCAGGCTGAGAATCGCGAATACGACGAAAAGCATGCGCTGCATTGCGGTGTCTCCCGGGCGGACGAGCCAATCGACCGATTCGGAACAGCGGAGTTCACCGCCACGACGCGCGCGGCGACGGACGGTTCGCGTTTCCGTGGGCCGGATCACGCAGGCGCGGCGCGCCTGTCGTTCGCAAGACATCGCCGCCGGCCACGCGAACGCGGACACACGCGGACATACGCGGCCGCCGCGCGTGCGACGCGAAACCTATTCAGCCACGCGGATGATGTTTCGAATGCAGGCGCTTGAGCTGCTCGCGCGCGACCAGGGTGTAGATCTGGGTCGTCGACAGCGAACTGTGGCCGAGCAGCATCTGCAGCGCGCGCAAGTCGGCGCCGCGGTTGAGCAGATGGGTGGCGAAGCTGTGGCGCAAACCGTGCGGGCTGATCCGGGCCGGATCGATCCCGGCCACCGCGGCGTAGCGCTTGACCAGATGCCAGAACGCCTGCCGGCTCGGCGCTTCGCCGCTGGCCTCGACGAACAGCGGCGCCAGCGCGCGCTTGCCGGCGAGTTTCGGCCGCGACTGGGCCAGATAGCGCTCCAGCCAGTGCTGCGCCTCCTCGCCGAGCGGCACCAGCCGTTCCTTGCTGCCCTTGCCCATGACCCGCAGCACGCCCTGGCGCAGGTTCAGCGCGGTCGCCGGCAGATGCACCAGTTCGCTGACGCGCAGGCCGCAGGCGTACATCAGCTCGAGCATGGCGCGGTCGCGCAGGCCCAGCGGCGCGTCCGCGTCGGGCGCGGCCAGCAGCGCGTCGATCTGGCTTTCGGCCAGCGCCTTGGGCAGCGAACGCGGCAGCTTCGGCGGCGCCAGCAGCGCGGTCGGGTCGTCGCGGCGCAGGCCGCGGCGCAGGCGGAACGCGTAGAACGCACGCAGCGCCGACAACAGGCGCGCGTTGCTGCGCGGCGAATAGCCTTCGCGGGTGCGCCAGGACAGATAGTCGAACAACGCCGCGCGATCGGCCGCGGCCAGGCCCGCGCCGTCGCGCCAGCGCGCCAGGCCTTCGAGGTCGCGGCGGTAGCTGTGCAGGGTCTGCTGGGCCAGGCCGCTTTCGGCCCAGATCGCATCCAGGAACGACGCGATCGCGTCGGCGTCGGCCTGTTGCAGCGGCGGCAGCGACATCGCCTGGGTGCGGCGTTCGGCGGGAGTGGCGGTCATGGCGCCAAGCTTAGGAGATAGCGGACAGGAGTTGGGAGACAGCGAAAGGCAACCGCCGGCGACCTGCGCTGTAGCTACCTCCCAACGCCTATCCGCTGCTTCCTTCCTTTCGCCGTCTCCCAGTTCCTATCCGCTAGCTCCTGCATTTCGCTATCTCCCAACTCCTATCCGCTACCTCCTGCCTTTATCCTGACGCGATGACCGCACCCGCCGCCGACACCGCCACCGCCCCGCCCGACCGCCCCGCCGCGCTGATCGGCTGGCGCCTGCTGTCGCTGCTGTACGACTTCTGGCCGGTGCTGGCGCTGTGGATGCTGATCGGCGCGGCGATGGTGGTGCTGTTCACCGTCGCCGGCCACGACACCCACGAGAACATCCGTCCGCTGACCGCGTGGTGGTTCGCCGAATGGACGCTGTGCTGGCTCGCCGCCGGCGGCTACGCCACGATGAGCTGGCGCCGCGGCGGCCAGACCCTGGGCATGCGGCCGTGGCGGCTGCGGGTCGTCGCCGCCGACGGCGGCGCGCCGGGCTGGAAAGCGCTGTGGCTGCGCTACGCGGTCGGCGCGCTGTCGCTGCTGCTCGGCGGGCTCGGATTCTGGTGGGCGTGGTTCGACCGCGAGCGGCTGACCTGGCACGACCGCGCCAGCGGTACGCGCACGGTGCGCCTGCCCAAACGCCCGCGCTGATCGGCGGCTTCCTCTACTGCAGCATCGCGGCTGCGATGCCCGTCGTTACGCGGAAATCGGAATCGCGCCGGCCGTTGCGGTGGCGCGGTCGCGGCTTGCGCCGCCCCTACAAAAAGCTGCGCTGCATCGGCCGCTCCCTGTAGGAGCGGCGCGAGCCGCGACCGCGACATCGCAACCGCGACGCAAGCCGCCTTGCCCGTCGTTGCGAGGGGATCGTAGTCGCGCCGGCCGTCGAGGCGGCGCGGTCGCGGCTCGCGCCGCTCCTACAGGAAGCGGCGGCCGCGACGTGACGACTAACCGGACCGCCGTCGGAACAAGAACGCCGACACCGACAGCATCACCACCGTCGGCCCCAGATACGCCAGACGGAAGTCGAAGCGGAACACCTTGGCCAGTTCGACGAACTGGTTTTGCAGCAGCCAGAACATCAGCGCGAACACGATGCCGATGAACAAGCGCTTGCTCATGCCGCCGCTGCGCAGGCTGCCGAACGCGAACGGCACCGCGGCCAGACACAGCGCCAGCACGTTGAGCGGGTAGAACCAGCGGCCCCAGTAGTGGGCTTCGAACTCGGCCGCGTCGAGCTGGTTGCGCTGGCGGTCTTCGATCGCCTTGTGCAGGGCGGCGGCGCTGAGATAGCGCGGCCGGTTGGTCCCGCTCATCAGCGCCGAGCTGTCCAGCTTGGACTGCCAGCGCTCCTCGGCGACGTGCTTCTTCTCCGCCGATTTCTCGTGGAAGGTGATGCGGGTGACGTCGCGCAGCAGCCAGCCGCCGGGGCGGTGCTCGGCGATGCCGGCGACCGCAATCGACGCCAGCCGCCCGTCCGGGCCGAACTGGTACAGGTTGACGTTGCGCAGTTCCAGCCAACGGTCGGCGCCCTGACTGCGCTCCTGGCCCTGCGAGGCGGCCAGGATCACATCGCCCTCGCGCGCCCACAGGCCGGAATACTCGGCCACGACCTGGTTGTTGGACTTGGCCGCGGCCTTGAGGCCCTCGGCGCGGCGCTGCGCTTCCGGCGCCACGGTCTCGCCGTTGACCACCATCGCCAGGGTCAGGATCGTCAGCGCGCCGGCGACCGCCAGGCTCAGCCGGCGCCGCGACAGGCCGACCGCGCGCAGCACGGTCAGCTCCGAGGTCGAGGCCAGCTGGCCCAGCGCCATCAGCGAACCGACCACCGAGGCGTAGGGGAACAGCGCGTAGGCGCGGCGCGGCACGGTCAGGGCCATGTAGGCCAGCGCCTGCATGATGCCGTAGCGGCCCTTGCCGATATCGCCGAATTCGCCGACGAAGCTGAGCATGAAGTCCAGGCCCAGCAGCACCGCCCAGGTCAGCAGCACGGTGCTCAGCACCACCTTGCCGACGTAGATGTCGTGGATCTTCGGGAACGGCTTCATGCGCGCGCCCTCCGCCAGCCCAGGCGGCCGTCGCGCAGGTACATCCACAGCGCCACCGCCAACAGCGGCAGGCTCAGCCACCACAAGCCGAGCAGGCTCGGAATCTTGCCGTCCTCGAGCCAGCCGGTGCCCATCATCATGAAGTTGAAACCGATCAGGTAGGCCAAAAAGCCGATCAGCATGCTGCCGTAGCGGGCCTGACGCGGGGTGCTGCGCGCCAGCGGGATCGCCAGCAGGGCGAAGGCCAGCGCCAGCAACGGCGGGGTCAGGCGGTAGTTGAGCTGGGCCCAGGCTTCCGGGCGCGGATCGCCGACCAGTTGCAGGGTGGTCAGCATTTCCGGCGATTTGGGATCGTAGCGGTCCTCGTTCGCCGGCAGCAGCACGTCGTTGCGCTTGTAGCGCATCAGCCGGTAGTTCAGGCCCTGGTCGGCCGGGCCTTCGACTTCGAAGCCGTCGTCCAGGGTCAGGTAGCGCTCGCCGCTGGCGTCGACGGTCAGGCGGCCGGTCTTGGAGGTGGTGATGTCGCGCCGGTCGGGCTTGTTGCGGTAGATGAAGACCCGGTCGAAGCTCTTGCCGTCGTTGGACATGCCGCCGACGTAGATCACCCCGCCGCCGTTGGGCAGGCCGGTGAAGGCGCCCGGCTCCAGCCCGGCCACGACCAGGCTGCGGTTGGCCTCGTTGATCATCTGGCGCGAGGAGCGGTCGGCCCACGGGCCCAGCCACAGCGAGCAGGCGCCGACCACCAGCACGATCGGCCCGGCCACCAGCAGCAGCGGCTTGAGCAGCCGGCGCGGGCCGACGCCGACCGAGGCGATCACCGGCATTTCCGAATCGCGGTACAGCCGGCCCATGCCGAGCATCAGCCCCAGCATCAGCGCCAGCGGCAGGATCAGCGGCAGCCACTTGATCAGCACCAGGCCCAGCTGGACCAGCATCAGGCCGGCCGGGACCTTGCCCTTGGCGATGTCCTCGAGCACGTCGGTGAAGGCGCCGCCGACGCAGACGATCAGCAACACCACCAGGGTGGCGAAGATCGCCTGGGCGAATTCGCCGGTCAGGTAACGGTCAAGCTTCTGCATGAGGCGTGAGGGCGCGCTTCGGAATGGGCTTCGGCATCGGGCGGGCTTGCTTTAAACTCGGGGGTTCGTTCGACGGCGGGCCAGCCTTCGCCGCCCGGAGACCGGTTCGATCCAGGCTCCGGACGCCAAGGCGGGCCGGGCCCCGGTCGCGAGTCCTCAAGCGCCCGCGTCGCCGGCCGTCCGCCGGTTCCGCGGCCCGCCCCGCAAGGCATGCCGCAGGGCATGCGTTCTCAGGATCGGCCTCGGCACAGCCGGACGATTGTACGTACTCACCTTCTTATCTGCTCGGGAATCTGTTGGATGACCCTCGAATTCGACCTGAACCGCGACGCTGCGGCCGCCGCTCAAACCGATTGCGTCGTGGTAGGCGCCTTCGCCGACAAGACCCTGACCGCCGCCGCGCGAACGCTGGATGAAGCCAGCGGCGGGCGCCTGACCGTGCTGCTCGAGCGCGGCGACATCAGCGGCAAGACCGGCAAGACCGCCTTGCTGCACGACGTCCCCGGCGTGGCCTCGCCGCGCGTGCTGGTGGTGGGCCTGGGCGAAGCCGGCAAGTTCGGCGTGGCCCAGTACCTCAAGGCGGTGGGCGATGCGGCCCGCGCGCTCAAGGCCGGCCCGGTCGCGCACGCGCTGCTGACCCTCAGCGAAGAACCCGTCGCCGGCCGCGACGCCGGCTGGGCGATCCGCCAGGCCGCGATCGCCGCCGACCACGCCTGCTACCGCTACACCGCCACGCTCGGCAAGAAGAAAGACGAGCCGGGCCTGCGCAAGCTCTCGATCGCCGGCGGCGACGACGCCGCGCTCGCCCACGGCCAGGCCATCGCCGCCGGCGTGCAGTTCGCGCGCGAGCTCGGCAACCTGCCGCCGAACGTCTGCAACCCGGCCTACCTGGCCCAGCAGGCGAGCGAGTTCGCCGCCCGCTTCGGCAACACCGAATGCGAAGTGCTCGACCGCGCGCAGATGCAGGAACTCGGCATGGGCTCGCTGCTCGCGGTCGCGCGCGGCTCGGCCAATCCGCCCAAGCTCATCGTGCTGAAGTACAACAACGGCGGCGACGCCAAGCCTTATGTGATGGTCGGCAAGGGCATCACCTTCGACACCGGCGGCATCAACCTCAAGGTCCAGGGCGGCATCGAGGAGATGAAGTTCGACATGTGCGGCGCGGCCTCGGTGATGGGCGCGTTCGTCTCGGCCGTCGGCATGCAGCTGCCAATCAACCTGGTGGTGATCGTGCCGGCGGTGGAGAACATGCCCGACGCCGACGCCTACCGCCCGTCCGACGTGCTGACCAGCATGTCCGGCAAGACCATCGAAGTCGGCAACACCGACGCCGAAGGCCGCCTGATCCTGTGCGACGCGCTGACCTACGCGCAACGTTTCGAACCGCAGGCGCTGCTCGACGTGGCGACCCTGACCGGCGCCTGCGTGGTCGCCCTGGGCAAGTTCGCGACCGGCCTGATGAGCAAGGACGACGACCTCGCCGCCGAACTGCTCGGCGCCGGCGAACAGGTGTTCGACCGCGCCTGGCGCCTGCCGCTGTGGGACGAATACCAGACCCAGCTCGATTCGACCTTCGCCGACGTCTACAACATCGGCGGCCGCTGGGCCGGCGCGATCACCGCCGGCTGCTTCCTGGCCCGCTTCACCGAAGGCCAGCGCTGGGCGCACCTGGACATCGCCGGCGTATCCAACGAAGAAGGCAAGCGCGGCCTGGCGACGGGCCGGCCGGTCGGCCTGCTGTCGCAGTGGCTGCTCGAGCGCAATTGATCCACGCGCGTCCAGGCAACGACGAGGAACGCGGGAAGCGGGCGATGGCGGTTTCGTTGCGCTTCCCCTTCCCCGCTCCCGTGGTTCCCTTCATCTCCTCGACTGAAGCCTTATGCCCCGCGCCGACTTCTACCTGATCCAATCGCCGCGCTTCAAACAAGAACCGCTGCGGTTGGTCTGCGAGCTGGCGCGCAAGGCCCACGCCGCCAACCTGCCGACCCTGATCCTGGCGCGCAGCGCCGAGCAGGCCGAACAGCTCGACGACCTGCTGTGGGACATGGGCGAAGACGCCTACATCCCGCACCAGATCGCCGGCCTGGACGAGGACGAGGACGAAGCCGACGTGCTGATCGCCGCGCCCGACAGCGACGCGGCGCTGCGCCCGCTGGTCATCAACCTGCGCGACGCCGCGGTGGCCGACGGCTTCGAGCGCGTACTGGAAGTCGTCCCCGCCGACGACAGCGCGCGCGGCCCGCTGCGCGAGCGCTGGAAGCAGTATCAGGCGCGCGGGTTGCAGTTGAACAAGCACGATATGTAGGTGGAGCGGGGAGAGGCGGGAAAGGCAAAAACGGGGTTGGGGAACTGTGGGTTCGTTGACGTTCGTTTGCTCTGCTTTGCTCCGCCCGACCCCTCAGTTCCCTAACCCCGCTTTACCGCTTTTCCCGCTTCATCGTTCTTCCCGCTTTCGCGTCCCCGTCCCATCCCCTCAGATACCGACCACACTATGTCCCTCGACTCCAGCTACGATCCCAAACAGTTCGAAGCCCGCCTGTACGAACAGTGGGAAAGCAGCGGCGTATTCAAGCCGCGCGGCGAGGGCCCGGCGTATTCGATCCTGCTGCCGCCGCCGAACGTCACCGGCACCCTGCACATGGGCCACGCGTTCCAGCACACCTTGCAGGACGCGCTGATCCGCTATCACCGCATGCTCGGCTGCGATGCGCTGTGGCAGATGGGCACCGACCACGCCGGCATCGCCACCGAGATGGTGGTCGCGCGCAATCTCGGCCAGGAAGGGCTGACCCGCGACGGTCTCGGCCGCGACGGCTTCATCGAGAAGGTGTGGGAGTGGAAGCAGCATTCCGGCGGCACCATCGAACGGCAGATGCGCCGCCTCGGCGCGTCCGGCGACTGGTCGCGCTCGATGTTCACGATGGATCCGATCGCTTCCAACGCGGTGGTCGAGGCGTTCGTGCGCATGCACGAGCAGGGCCTGATCTACCGCGGCCAGCGCCTGGTCAACTGGGATCCGGTGCTGAAGACCGCGATCTCGGATCTTGAAGTCGTCAACGAGGAGGAGAACGGCTTCCTGTGGTCGATCTCGTATCCGCTCAGCGACGGCAGCGCGACCCTGGTGGTCGCGACCACGCGTCCGGAAACCATGCTCGGCGACACCGCGGTGATGGTCCATCCCGACGACGAGCGCTACCAGCACCTGATCGGCAAGACCGTCAGGCTGCCGCTGAGCGAGCGCGAGATTCCGGTCATCGCCGACGCCTACGTCGACCGCGAGTTCGGCACCGGCGTGGTCAAGGTCACCCCGGCGCACGACTTCAACGACTACGCAGTCGGCCAGCGGCACAACCTACCGCTGATCAACATCTTCACCCCCGACGCCAAGGTCAACGACAGCGCGCCGGCGAAGTACGTCGGGCTGGACCGCTTCGACGCGCGCAAGGCGGTGCTCGCCGATCTGGAAGCGCTGGGCCTGCTGGTCGAGACCAAGGACCACAAGCTGCAGGTGCCGCGCGGCGACCGCACCAACCAGGTCATCGAGCCGTATCTGACCGACCAGTGGTTCGTGAAGATGGACGGCTTGGCCGCGCGCGGCCTGGAGATCGTCGAAAGCGGCGAAGTGCGCTTCGTTCCGGGCAACTGGATCAACACCTACCGCCACTGGATGGAGAACATCCAGGATTGGTGCATCAGCCGCCAGCTGTGGTGGGGCCACCGCATCCCGGCGTGGTACGACGACGCCGGCAAGATCTACGTCGGCCGCGACGAAGCCGACGCGCGCGCGCGCGCCGGGCTCGGCGCGGACGTCGCGCTGCGCCAGGACAACGACGTGCTGGAGACCTGGTTCTCGTCCGGCCTGTGGCCGTTCAGCACCCTGGGCTGGCCCGACGAAGCGGCGATGGGCGCGCGCGGCTACGAGCGCTACCTGCCGACCAGCGTGCTGGTGACCGGCTTCGACATCATCTTCTTCTGGGTCGCGCGCATGATCATGCTGACCGACCACTTCGTCGGCGTGGTGCCGTTCAAGGACGTGTACATGCACGGCCTGGTGCGCGACAAGGACGGGCAGAAAATGTCCAAGTCCAAGGGCAACGTGCTCGATCCGCTCGACCTGATCGACGGCATTCCGCTCGAGGACCTGGTCGCCAAGCGCACCGCCGGGCTGATGCAGCCGAAGATGGCCGAGAAAATCGAAAAGGCCACGCGCAAGGAATTCCCCGAAGGCATCCCGGCGTTCGGCGCCGACGCGCTGCGCTTCACCATCGCCGCGCTGGCGACCCACGGCCGCGACATCAAGTTCGACCTCGGCCGCGCCGAGGGCTACAAGAACTTCTGCAACAAGCTGTGGAACGCCACCCGCTTCGTGCTGATGAACACCGACGGCGCCGGTTTCAGCGGCGCGCCGCAGCCCAAGACCGACGCCGAGCGCTGGATCCTCGCGCGCCTGGACAAGACCGCGGCCGAGGCGGCCGAGTACTTCGCCGCGTACCGCTTCGACCTGCTGACCCAGTGCCTGTACGAATTCGCCTGGAACGCCTACTGCGACTGGTTCGTCGAACTGGCCAAGCCGGCCTTGCAGGGCGAGGACCGCACCGCCGCCGACAGCACCCGCCACACCTTGCTGTACGTGCTCGAACGCCTGCTGGCGCTGCTGCATCCGCTGATTCCGTTCGTGACCGACGAGCTGTGGCAGCAGATCGCGCCGAAGCTCGGCGTGGCCGAAACCACGGTGATGCTGCGGCCGTATCCGCGCGCCGGCGAAGCGCAGGGCGATTTCGCCCAGGCCGAGGGCGACGTGGAATGGCTCAAGGCGATGGTCTCGGCGCTGCGCAAGGTGCGCAGCGAGCTCAACGTCAAGCCGGCCGATCAGGTCTCGTTGCTGCTGGCCAAGGGCGACGGCAGCGACCGCGAGCGCGCCGCGCGCTTCGACGCGCAGCTGCGGTTCCTGGTCAAGCTCGACCGGATCGAGTTCATCGACGACGCGGCCTCGGCGCCGCCGGCCGCGCCGGCGGTGGTCGGCGAGCTGACCCTGCTGGTGCCGCTGCCGGCGGACAAGCTCGACGCCGAGCGCGTGCGCCTGGACAAGGCGATCAAGAACGTCGAAGGCGAGCTGGCCAAGTCCAAGGCCAAGCTGGCCGGCGACACCTTCGTGCAGAACGCGCCGCCGGCGGTGGTCGAGCAGGAGCGCAAGCGCCTGGTCGACTGGGCCGCGATGCTCGAGGAGCTCAAGGCCCAGCGCGCCAAGCTGGACTGAGCGGCGACGGGACCGATCGCGCCGCGAACTGCGGCGCGCGCGGGCCAAGCGGCTCTTGCGGCGCAGGAAAACGGCGGCCTAGTCTGGGTCGCCGTTTTCGTTTGGGGATCCGCATGCGCCCTGCCCCGCTGTTGTGCGCCGGCCTGCTGGCGGCGTTCGCTTTCGCCGCGCCCGCCGTGGCTGCGTCCGCTTCTGCCGAGCCGGCTTCTGGCGAGCCGGCTTCCGCCGAGCTTGTCCCCGCCGGGCCGGCTTCTGCCAAGTCCGCCTCTGCTAGGTCTTCTCCCGCCGAGGCCGCTCCTGCCGCAAAGCCCGCGCCCTGCCCGCCCGCCGGCTACGACGCCGCGTCGCTGGCCGCGCTCAAGGCAAGGCGATTCGCCCTGCCCGATCCGGCTGCCCAGCGCGCGCTGGCGCAAGGCCTGCTCGCCTGCCTGTCCGACCCCGACCCGGAACTGCGCGACGGCACCGCTTTCGAAGCGCTGAGCCAGTGGCTGCGCGCCGGCGATTTCGATGCCGCGACGCTGCGCGGACTGCGCGACGCGCTGTACGCGCGGCTCGACGGCGCCGACGGCGACGGCTTCGGCAAACCGTTCGCCGCCCTGGTCTTGTCGGAGATCGCGCGCACCGACCGGATCGCGCCGTGGATGGACGCGCGCGAACGCGCGGCGATGCTCGAACGCGCCGCGGCTTATCTCGAATCGGTGCGCGATTATCGCGGCTACGAGGCGCGCGCCGGCTGGCGCCACGGCGTCGCCCACGGCGCCGACTGGCTGTTGCAGCTGAGCCTGAATCCCGCGTTGGAACCGGCGCAGCAGCAGCGCATCGTCGTCGCGATCGCGACTCAGGCCGTGCCCGCGTCGGGCCACGCCTACGTATTCGGCGAACCCGAACGGCTGGCGCGGCCGTTGCTGTCCGCGGCCGCGCGCGCCGGCTGGGCCGAGAAGCGCTGGCAGGATTTTTTCGCTGCGCTCGGCGCCAAAGTCGGCGCGCTCGATCGTAGCGACTACGCGGGTTGGCTCGGCCGCCGCCACGATCTGCGCGCGTTCTTGTTGCAGGTGCATTGGCTGGCCGGGCGCAGCGAGGATGCGCGGGTTCGCGCGTTGGGGGCCGCGGCCGAGGCGGCGTTGAAGCGGCTGGATTGAGTCGCGATGTTTGGCTTGGCGATGAAACTTCGGCGAAGCCGAACATCCAGAGACTCCAGAGTCATGCCTCGATGAAGCCCTGGATTCCCGCGTTCGCGGGAATGACGGTAGGTAGGTTGCGTTGCGCTCTCACAAGCCGTCATCCCCGCGAACGCGGGGATCCAGAGACTTCAGAGTCATGCCGCGATGAAGCCGGTTGTTCGGCCTCGCCGAAACGAGAACGCAGCCGCCGTCGCAGGAATGACCGCACGACGATCCGCCGCGACCTAAGCCTCGCCCAGCAACTCGATCGCCATCACCAACGCATCCTCGCGCCCGCCCCGCGCCGGGTAGTAACGCGGCCTGCGGCCGATCTCGTTGAAGCCTTCGCTGTGGTACAGCGCGATCGCGCCGGGGTTGGACGGGCGCACTTCCAGGAACACCCGCTCGGCGCCGCGGCCGCGGGCGATGCGCAGCAAGGCGCGCAGCAGGCGGCGGCCGTGGCCGCAGCCGTGCGCTTCGGGCGCGACGCAGACGTTGAGCACGTGCGCCTCGCCGGCGGCCACGCTCATCAGGAAATAGCCGAGGATGCGGCCGTCGTCGAGCAGCACCCAGGACGGATAGTCCGCGCGCAGGCAGTCGCGGAAGATGCCCGGGGTCCAGGGGAATTCGTAGGCGCGGATCTCGATGGCGTGGACCGCGTCGAGGTCGTCCTCGCGCATCGGCCGCAACGCGCCCGGCGCGGCGGCGGCGTCGTCCAGGTCCGGCGCCAGCGCGCTCATCCGCGCGGGCCTCGCGCGCCGGCGCGGCGCAGCGCGCGCAGGCGCGGCCACAGCGCGCGCTTGGCCGCGGGCGCGCGCAAGCCGGCCGGGTCGAACAGGGCCTGCACGTCGGCGTCGCCGGGCTCGCGCCGGGCGGCGCGCAGCAGATTGCGCAGCAGCGCGTCGCCGGCGTCGGCGGCGCGCCGTTCGGGCGCGGCGGCGGGACGCCGCGCGCTTTCGCGAGGCAGGTTGTCGCTGCGCGCGCCGTCGCCGCGTTCGCCGGATCGGGAACGCGCGCCTTCGCCGCGCACCGGCGCCTCGGCGGCCGGCGCGGCGCTCTCGTCGCCGGCCAGGGCCAGCACCGAATAGCCCATCGCCTGCAGCCACTCGCGTTGCTGCGCGTCCCACAGCCCGCTCATGCCGCCCCCGCTCCGCCGGCCGGCGGCTCGGGCGCGCGCCGCATGCGCCGCCAGATCGCCTGCGCCGGGCCCGACAAGGCGTACGGCGCGAAGATCGCCAGCAGCACCCGCGGCGGGTCGATCGCGATCGCCACCAGCACCGCCACCACCACCAGGATCGCCAGGAACGGCACCCGGTCGTTGCGCGGGCCGCTGCCCTTGAAGCTGACGTAGCGCATCCGGCTCACCATCAGCAGGCCGGCGACCACGGTCACCGCCAGCGCGGCGTAGCGCAGGTCTTCGCCGGACAGGTCGAAGCTGTGGCAGGTCCAGACGAAGCTGGCGACCAGTCCGGCCGCGGCTGGGCTGGCCAGGCCGATGAACCAGCGCTTGTCGACCTGGCCGACCTGGGAATTGAAGCGGGCCAGGCGCAGCGCCGCGCACGCGGCGTACAGGAACGCGCCGACCCAGCCGATCTTGCCGGGGATCACCCCGTCGAGCTTGGTCGCCTCCAGCGCCCAGTGGTACATCACCAGCGCCGGCGCCAGGCCGAAGCTGATGAGGTCGGCGAGCGAGTCGTACTGCACGCCGAATTCGCTCTGGGTGTTGGTCAGCCGGGCGACCCGGCCGTCGACGCCGTCGAGGATGGCGGCGACGAAGATCGCCATGCAGGCCTCGTCGAAGCGGCCCTGGGTGGCGGCGATGATCGCGTAGAAGCCGGCGAACATGCCGCCGGTGGTGAACAGGTTGGGCAGCAGGTAAATGCCGCGTCCGCGCGGGCGCGGCGAGGGTTGGGGTTCCATAACTGGGAAGTGTAGCGCTTGCCGTCGTCATGGCAGGATGCTGCAATTCCGTTTCCCCCCGCCGTACCGCGGCCTGGTCCGCGCTTTCCGACGTTCCGCTGCCCTGCTTCCGGAGCCTTACATGTCCCGCATGTCCCGAATTTCCGCCCGTCGCGCCCTGCCGGCGCTGGGCCTGGGCGCCGTCCTGGCCGTCCTGGCCGCCTTCCCGGCCGCCGCCACCGACCTGTACCAGTGGAAGGACGCCCAGGGCGTCACCCACTACTCCGACTCGCCGCCGCCGGCCCAGGCCAGCGGCGGCCAGGTCAAGAACCGGGTCATCCGCAACAAGAGCGGCACCGCCAGCCAGACCGCCGCGGTGACCACGACCGGCGAGAGCGCCCCGTGCGTGAACGCCCGCGCCAACCTCAAGCAACTGCAGGGCGCCGGCCCGGTCGGGGTCGACAACAACGGCGACGGCAAGCCCGACAACGTCCTCGACGCCCAGCAGCGCGCCGCCCAGGTGCAGTTGGCCGAAACCTCGATCCGCGCCTACTGCAACCCGACGCCGCCCGCGCCCGCCTCCGCGGCCGGGTCGAGCGGCACCAAGCCCGAGCAGCGCAGCGACCAGTAACCGCCGCGGCGGCCGCGCAGCGCAGAAACCGCCGCCCCGCGCGGCGGTTTTTTTTCGTCCGCGCGCCGGCGCCGCGGCGGCGCCGCGCCAGCCGGCCGCGCCCGCATGGCAAACTGTCGCCCTTTCCCGCTTACGAATCCCGACGATGCGCCTGTCGCAGTTCCATCTCCATACCAGCAAGGAAACGCCCGCCGAAGCCGAGATCGTCAGCCACAAGCTGATGCTCAAGGCCGGCATGATCCGCAAGCTCGCCGCGGGCCTGTACACCTGGTCGCCGCTGGGCCTGCGCGTGTTGCGCAAGGTCGAGCGCGCGGTGCGCGAGGAGATGACCGCGGCCGGCGCGATCGAAGTGCTGATGCCGGCGGTGCAGCCGAAGGAACTGTGGGAGGAAACCGGCCGCTGGGAGAAGTTCGGCGGCCAGTTGCTGAAGATGCAGGACCGCAAGGAAGCCTGGTACTGCTACGGGCCGACCCACGAGGAAGTCATCACCGACTTCGCCCGCAACGAACTGGCCAGCTACAAGCAGCTGCCGGTCAATTTCTTCCAGATCCAGACCAAGTTCCGCGACGAGATCCGCCCGCGCTTCGGGGTCATGCGCGCGCGCGAGTTCCTGATGAAGGACGCCTACTCCTTCCACCTCAGCGATGAGGACCTGGGCCGCGAGTACCAGAACATGTACGACGCCTACGGCCGCATCTTCACCCGCCTGGGGCTGAAGTTCCGCGCCGTGTTCGCCGACACCGGCGCGATCGGCGGCAGCGCCTCGCACGAGTTCCACGTGCTGGCCGATTCGGGCGAGGACGCGATCGCGTTCTCCGACGGTTCCGACTACGCCGCCAACGTCGAACTGGCCGAGGCGGTTTCGCCGGGTCCGCGCGCGGCGGCCGGCGAGGCGTTGCGCAAGGTCGAAACGCCGACCCAGAAGACCTGCGAGGACGTGGCCGCGCTGCTCGGCCTGGCCCTGGCGCGCACGGTCAAGTCGGTCGCCGTCGTCGGCAGCGACGCCGACGGCGCGCCGCAGTTCGCCCTGGCGCTGGTGCGCGGCGACCACAGCGTCAACGAGATCAAGCTGTCCAAGCTCGCCGGCCTGGCCGAATACCGGCTGGCGACCGAAGCGGAAATCCTCGAGCACCTCGGCGCGCAGCCGGGCTTCCTCGGCCCGGTCGGGCCCAAGCGCGCCATCCGGGTCATCGCCGACCGCAGCGTCGCCGCGCTGGCCGACTTCGTGGTCGGCGCCAACGACAACGGCTACCACCTCGCCGGGGTCAACTGGGGCCGCGATCTGGCCGAGCCGGGCGAGGTCGCCGACATCCGCAACGCGGTCGCCGGCGATCCCTCGCCCGACGGCCGGGGCACGCTCGGCATCGCCCGCGGCATCGAGGTCGGCCACGTGTTCCAGCTCGGCCGCAAGTACGCCGAGGCGATGAAGCTCAGCGTGCTCGACGTCAACGGCAAGGCCGCGACCCCGGCGATGGGCTGCTACGGCATCGGCGTGTCGCGCATCGTCGCCGCGGCGATCGAGCAGAACCACGACGACGCCGGCATCGCCTGGCCCGAGGCGATGGCGCCGTGGCAGGCGGTGGTGTGCGTGATCAATCCGAAGAACGACGCCGCGGTCGCCGACGCCGCGCAGGCGCTGTACCAGGACCTGCTCAAGGCCGGCGTCGACGCCGCCCTGGACGACCGCGGCCTGCGCCCGGGCGCGATGTTCGCCGACATGGAACTGATCGGCGTGCCGCACCGGGTCGTGGTGTCCGAACGCGGCCTGGCCGCGGGCACCTTCGAATACCGTCACCGCCGCAGCGAAGCGGCGGAGAATCTCGATCGCGCCGCGGTGCTGGCGCGGATCGGCGCCTGATTCGGCTCCGGCCGGGCCCGACCAGGCTTGGATCGGGCCCGGCCCGGCCTCGTTCGGCGCCCGAACCGGCGCCGCGCGACGGCTCGCAGCGATTCGAAAGCGCCGCCCCGCCTGGGGCGGCGCCTTTTCACAAGCAGGTTTCGTGCCCGGTTTAGATAACCGCCGTCGCGTTGCGCGACATTCGCGCCGATAACCGCCCGATACTCCGACACCCGCACCGGCCCGCACCGGGCGCGGGCGCGCAGCCGGCGCCGTTGCGCGCGGCCGCGCCGGCGCCCGTCGCTGTGCGCGCGAACCGCGCCGCCGCCTTTGTTTCCAACGCTTTCGCCCGCCGCGGCGCTGCCGCGGGCCGGGCCGGCTTACCCGCGCGCCGCGCGATCCGATTAGTGTCGTCCCCTGTTAAATATGCGGGGATATATCGCGGCGGCATTTACGTGATCCGGCGCTGCCCTTACTATGCTGCCGCGTGCCAGGGACTGGCCGATATTCCGACCAATACTCCCGGAGGCTCCATGACGATCGATATCTCTGCGTTGTCCGCGAAAGAACTCGAAAGCCTCATCAGCCAGGCGAAGAAGCGCAAGACCACGCTCAACAAGCGCAAGCCCGTCGCCGCGGTCCGCAAGAAAGTCGTCGCCCTGCTCAAGGCCGAGGGCTACAGCCTGGAAGAACTGTTCGGCGGCGCCGCTCCCGCCGCGCGCGCCGGCCGCCCGGCCAAGGCCGCCAAGACCGCCGCCCCGGCCGCGCGCAAGGCGCGCAAGCCGCTCGGCAAGGTCGCGCCGAAGTACAGCAACCCGGCCAATCCCGGCGAAACCTGGACCGGCCGCGGCAAGCAGCCGCGTTGGCTGGCCGCTTATACCGCCGGCGGGCGCAAGCTGGACGAGTTCCTGATCAAGTAATCTCGCAGTAAAAGCAAAATCCCCCGAAACCGCCGGCCTTGAGCCGGCGTTTTCATTTGCTTTTTGCTTTTTTGACGCCGCAGAAAACCCATCGCTACGCCATCCCTCGCGCGCAGACGAATCACCGCGCCCGATCCCCCATCCCGATTTACAAATTCCGCCGCGACGGCAGCAACAGATTCCCGAATATCAATCCGGCGATCAGCGCCAGCAGGATATTCACCACCGCCAGCAACGCATCCTGCCCGACCTGCACGTCCTGCTGCTGCAGCATGTTCAACAGCCCGCGCAGGCTGACGCTGCCGGGCACCAGCAGGATGATCCCGGGCACCCGGATGATCGCCCCGGGCCGGTTGCCCCAGCGCGCATACGCATTGCCCAGCGCGGTCATCACCAGCGCGGCCAGGAAGATTCCCGCCGGGCTGCCCCAGGCCAGGCCGACGAAACGCGAGATCAGATAACCGCCGGCGGCCGCGGCCATGACCTTGGGATAATCGTTGCGGTGGGCGCGGAACAGCACCGCGAACGCGTAGCACGCCACCGCCAGCCCGCACCATTCGACCCAGCCTTCCTGCGGCCGCCACGCCCGCACCACCGGCTCCAGCCCGACCAGATCGGCCAGGTACAGCCCGATCACCGTGCCGACCGCGAGTTTCACCACCGTGGTCACCGCGCCGGCGAAGCGCGCGGTGCCCGAGACCAGATGCTGGCTGGTCAATTCGTTGACCGCGTTGGTCAGCGCCATACCCGGCAGCAGCACGATCAGCGACGCGATGATGACCGTGTTCTGATTCAGCGGCGCGACGTAATTGGCCACCAGCACCACCACCGCGGCGGCGAACATGCCGGCGATCGCCTCCAGCGCTTCGCGCAGGCGCGGGCGCTGGCCGGACACGTCGACCAGCAGGCCGATCATCAAGCCGTTGACCGCGGCCACGGCGATGTCGAGCCACGGCAGCCGCAGCAGCGCCGCGACCGCGCCGGCGGCGAGGCCGTAGCCGATCACCTGCATCGTCCGCCAGCGGCGCGTGCGCGGACGGTCCAGCGCCTCCAGCGCGGCGTGGCCGGCGGCCAGATCCAGCCGTCCGGCCATCACTTCTTCGGCGATGCGGTCGGTTTCGCTGAGCCGGTACAGATCGTTCTCGCCGGGCGGCAGGCGGATGACCCGGGTGGTGTCGCTTTCGCCGAGCGGCCGCTGCGGGTCGCTGAAGGTCAGGATCAGCCCGGTCGGATTGGACCAGGGCTCGCACTCCAGGCGCAGCCGCGAGGCGACCGCGGTGACCGCGCCTTCCAGGCGCTGCGAGGTGGTCCCGTAGCTGTGCAGGCGTTCGGCCAGCTCGACCACGAAGGCGATGCGGGCGGCGTAACTGGTGGCGCTGAGCGGATGCGGGGTGGACATATCGGCGAAGCATGGCACGCGCGCGCGCCGCATGGCAGCGGGGCCGCGCGCTGCGGCCGGGCCGCGTTGCGATCGCGTCATCGCGGCCCCCGGCCGCCCGGCCGGCGCATGAACTGCGCGGTCCACGCGACACTCACCTCGTCGTGCCTAGCCTGTATCCTCCCGCCCGAGGCCCTATGACCGTATCGACCACGCAAGCGCCGGAACTCACCGCCGAGGGCGAAGAGCCCTCGCGGTTGCGGCTTTCCGGCTGCTGGACGCTCGAGCACGCGCTGGCCATCGGCGATGCGCTCAAGCACGCGCCGCATGCGGTGGCCGAGGTCGACGCGACCTCGGTGCAGCGCCTGGACTCGGTCGGGGTGCTGCAGCTGATGCGCTTCGCGCGCCGGCACAAGCTCGATTTCGACGGCATCTTCCGCTTCCACGACAGCCATCGCGCGCTGGTCAGCGCGATCGAGGACGTCGCCGACGAACGCCCGAAGAAGAAGCGCGAGTACGGCTTCCAGGCCGCGCTGGCGCGGCTGGGCTTCGCGGTCACCGACAACTGGAAGGAAGTGCTGGCGCTGGTCGCCTTCTTCGGCGAAACGCTGGTGAAGATGCTGCGGCTGTTCAAGAACCCCGGCCGCTTCCGCCCCACCGCCACCGTCCACCACATGGAGCAGGTCGGCCTCGACGCGGTGCCGCTGATCGCGCTGCTGTGCTATCTGGTCGGCGCGGTGGTCGCGTTCCTCGGCTCGACCATCCTCAAGGATTTCGGCGCGACCATCTTCGTGGTCGAACTGGTCAGCATCGCCTTCCTGCGCGAGTTCGGCGTGCTGCTGACCGCGATCGTGCTGGCCGGCCGCACCGCCAGCGCGTTCACCGCGCAGATCGGCGCGATGGTCAGCCGCGAGGAGGTCGACGCGATCCGCACCCTCGGCATGGACCCGGTCGACCTGCTGGTGATCCCGCGGGTGCTGGCGCTGCTGGTGATGCTGCCGCTGCTGACCTTCATCGCGATGATCGCCGGCCTGCTCGGCGGCCTCACCGTCGGCGCCTACGGCCTGGACATTCCGCCGCAGCAATACCTGGCGCGCATGCACGACACCATGCAGCTGCGCCATTTCCTGGTCGGCATGGTCAAGGCGCCGATCTTCGCCCTGCTGATCAGCCTGATCGGCTGCCTGGAAGGCCTGCAGGTCAAGGGCACGGCGCAGTCGGTCGGCGAACGCACCACCTCCAGCGTGGTCCAGTCGATCTCGCTGGTGATCGTGCTGGACGCGTTCTTCGCGATCTGGTTCATGGAGATGGGCTGGTGAGGCCGGGATTCGGGATTGGGGATTCGGGATTCGTTGAAAGGCGAAGCCCGTGCGCGAGCGCGCGGATCGCGAGGAGCCCGCTGTGACGAATCCCGAATCCCAAATCCCGAATCCCGACGTCGACGGCGGCGAAGCCGCCGACGACGTCATCATCCGCATCCGCGGACTGGTCAACCATTTCGGCGAGCAGGTCGTCCACGACGGCCTCGACCTGGACGTCAAGCGCGGCGAGATCATCGGCGTGGTCGGCGGCTCGGGCACCGGCAAGTCGGTGATGATGCGGTCGATCCTGGGCCTGCGTAAGCCCAACGCCGGCCAGATCGAAGTGCTCGGCATCGACGCGCGCAGCGCCGATCCGCAGCTGCGCCGCGAGATCGAACGCAACACCGGCGTGCTGTTCCAGGACGGCGCGCTGTTCTCCTCGCTGACCGTCGGCGAGAACGTGCAGGTGCCGCTGAAGGAGTACCACAGCGAGCTGCCCGATTCGCTGCGCTACGAACTGGCGCTGCTGAAGGTCAAGCTGTCGGGCCTGCCGGCCGACGCGATCGACAAGCTGCCGTCGCAGCTGTCCGGCGGCATGCGCAAGCGCGCCGGCCTGGCCCGCGCGCTGGCGCTGGACCCGCCTTTGCTGTTCCTCGACGAACCCACCGCCGGCCTCGACCCGATCGGCGCGGCCGCGTTCGACCGGCTGATCCGCACCCTGCAGCAGGCGCTGGGCCTGACCGTGTTCCTGATCACCCACGACCTGGACACGCTGTACGCGATCTGCGACCGCATCGCGGTGCTGGCCGACAAGAAGGTCATCGCCTGCGCGCCGATCCAGGAGGTCGAAAAGCTCGACCATCCGTGGGTGCAGGAATACTTCCACGGCCCGCGCGCGCGCGCCGCGCAGGTGGCGCGCGACAAGAACGAACACGGCCGGGACACGCGCTCCGACAGTGCGCATGCCAGCCGCGCGCACGGCGCCGGCGGGCGCGATCCGGCACAAGGCGCGGACGAGGATGCCCCGGCCCGATGAACGCCTGGCTCGCCGAACCCGGCACGCTGTGGAGCGTGTCGCTCTGGGGTTTGTTGTGCGCCGCCGCGGCTACGCTGTGGTGGCCGAAGGCGCGCGCCGCGACCCTCGCGTTGCTGGCGCTGGCGCTGGCCGCCGCGTTCGCGCGCGGGCTGCTCGCGCCGCCGGCATTGATCTCGCTGGCCCTGCTCGCCTTGGCGGCGTGGCTGGTGCGCCCGGCGCGGCCGCGCGCGGCGCGCATCGGCGGCCACGTGCTGTTCGTGCTGACCGCATTCGCGCTCGGCCTGCATCTGCTGCCGGGCTTCCGGAATCCGCAGTTGCTCGCCGATGTGCGCCTCAGCGCCGACGCGGCGCCGATGTCGCTGTACTTCAATTTCGACAAGCCGCTGGCCGGCTTCTGGCTGCTGCTGTGCTGGCCGCTGCTGCGCCTGTACGGCGACGGCCCGCGCCCGCTGGCGACGTCGCTGGGCGCGGGGCTGGCCGGCGCAGCGGCCGCGGCGGTGCTGTGCCTCGGCCTCGGCGTCGCTCTGGGCCTGATCGCCTGGGCGCCGAAGTGGCCGTGGTTCGGCGCGCTGTGGGCGCTCAACAACCTGCTGCTGGTGGCGCTGACCGAGGAAGCGATGTTCCGCGGCTATCTGCAGGAAAGCCTGCTGAGGCGCTGGCAGGCGCAGCGCTGGGGCGCGCACGCGGCGATCGCGGTCGCGGCGCTGGCGTTCGGGCTGGTCCACCTCGGCGGCGGCTGGCGGTTCGCGATCGCGGCCACGCTGGCGGGGTTGGCCTACGGCTGGGCTTACCGCAAGGGCGGCCTGGCCGCCGCGGTGCTGGCGCACTTCGGCCTGAACCTCCTGCACTTCACCCTGTTCACCTACCCCATGCTGGCATGATGCCGGCCGGGCTCACGCCGTTCGAAGGTGCCTGATGGAAACCAAGGCCAATTACGTGCTGATCGGTGCGTTCACCATCGTGGTGACGCTGTTCCTGCTGCTGTTCGCCTTGTGGGCGGCCAAGTACTCCTCGGAGAAGAGCTGGCGCGAGTACGCGGTGATCTTCAACGAGCCGGTCACCGGCCTGTCGGAAGGCAGCACCGTGCAATACAACGGCATCGGCGTGGGCACCGTGCAGCAGCTCAGCCTGGCGCCGGACGATCCGCGCCGGGTCATCGCCAAGCTGCGCCTGCAGGCCGACGCGCCGGTCAAGACCGACACCCGCGCCAAGCTGTCGCTGACCGGCATCACCGGCACCCCGATCATCCAGCTCACCGGCGGCAGCCCGAACAGCCCGCGCCTGGCCGAGTCGGGCAACGGCGACGTGCCGATCATCCAGACCGAAGCCTCGGCGCTGCAGAACATCGCCGACACCGCCAACCGGCTGGTCGCGCGCCTGGACCAGGTGCTCAGCGACGACAACGTCAAGCACGTCTCCAACACCCTGGCCAACATCGAATCGCTGACCGGCTCGATCGCCGACCAGCGCGGCGACCTGCGCGAGCTGATCGCCAACGCCAAGAAATCCAGCCAGCAGCTCAGCCAGACCCTGGCCACCACCAACCGCGCCGTCGAAAGCGTCGACCGCGAACTGGCGCAGAAGCTGCCGGGCGTCATCGACAAGCTCGACAGCACCCTGACCAAGCTCGATTCGGCCGCTTCCGGCGCCAACGGCATCCTCAACGACAACCGCGCCGCGATCAGCAGCTTCGCCAACGACGGGCTGGCCCAGCTCGGCCCGACCCTGACCGAACTGCGTTCGCTGGTGCGCGACCTGCGCCGGATCAGCGACCGCCTCGACAGCAACCCGACCCGCTACCTGCTCGGCCGCGACGCGGCCAAGGAATTCGAGCCGGAGAAGGCCGCCCGATGAGCATTCTTCCGACGAGCCGCACGCCCCGCCGCCACGCGAGCACCCCGACCATGACGACGACCCGCGCCCTCCGCCCCGCCGCCGCGCTGCGCCTGATCGGCGCCGGCCTCGCCGCCGCGCTGGCGCTGTCGGGCTGCTCGATTCTCGACGAGAAGCCGAAGAACCCGACCACCCAGTACGCGCCCGACCCGCGCGTGCCGGCCGATCCGTCCTGGCCGCAGGCGAACTGGCAGTTGTCGCTGAGCGCGCCGAACGCGGCGCGCATGATCGACAGCCTGCGCATCGCGGTGCGCCCCAGCGGCGACGAGATCCAGGTCTACAAGGGCGCGGCCTGGGCCAAGCTGCCGAGCAGCATGATCGAGGACGCGCTGCTGCGCACGCTGGAGGACTCCGGCAAGATCGCCGCGGTCGCGCGCCAGGGCAGCGGCATCGGCGCGCAGTACAAGCTGGTGCTGGACCTGCGCCGGTTCGAATCCGACTACGCCGGCAACGCCTTGCCGTCGGCGGTGATCGAGATCAACGCCAAGTTGTTCCACACCACCGACCAGACGGTCGTCGCCTCGCGCACCTTCCTGCATTCCACTCCGGCCGCGAGCGCCGAAGTGCGCGACGTGGTCGCCGCGTTCGAGCGTTCGCTGGCGGCGAGCACGGGCGAGATCGCCGGGTGGACGCTGGTGTCGGGCGATGCGCACGAGAAGATCCACCAGCGCTGAACCCGGCGAATCCGTTCGCAACGACATGGACGATCCGTACACCGTTGCGCGCGCTGCGGTTCCGCAGCCGCCGCCGCAGCGCGCGCTGTTTTCCGGCTTCGTCGCGGCGGCGATCTGTCTGCTGATGTTGCTTGTGGTGGCCGCGAACGTGGGCGGCAATTCATATCGCTTCTCGCAAGCGGGGTTCTTCGCCGTGCCTGCGCGCACGGACGAAATCGCAGGCTTACAAGCCTTGCAGGATTACGTCCAGTACTCATTGATAGCGGCATCGGCGCTGTGCCTGGCTCTGAGCCTGCCGCGGCTGCGCGCCGGCAAGCTGCGCTGGGCGCGAAACGTTACGATCTGGCTCCTGGCGGCCGGCTCTTACGCGCTGGGCGATTTCCTCTGGAAGTCGTTGAGTTCGCTGATCGTCGGCATGCCCTGAACCCGCGCCACGGCGACAGCTTTCCGACAGCGTTGTAACAAGTGATCGCCGGCACGGGCCGCAGCCGATCGCACTCCTAGACTGCGCGCCGATTCCCCGTGCGTCCCGGAGTTCGCCATGCTCGTTCCTTATTCGAAACGCCGCCGCAACGCGCGCCGCCGCGCGCTGCTCGCGCTCGCGCTGGGCCTGGAAGCGGCCGCGTGCATCGGCCTGGCCCAGGCCACCCCGGCCGGCACGATCGACTACGAAACCGTCAACGCCACGCCGCTGCGCGCGATCGGCCGCGACCTGCAGGCACCCGACGCGAGCCAGAGCGTGCTGTTCGGCGCGCGCCTGCAAAGCGCGCAGCCGGAGACCTACGATCAGATCGTGTTCGCCGTGCGCGACGCGCAGGACCGTAGCTTCGACCTCGGCCACCAGAACAACTACCGCGTCGATGCGAGCGTGCGCGAGCTGACCGGCAGCGCGCAGTTCCCGCCCGGCCAATACCGCTACTGGCTGTCGTACTACGCCGGCGGACGCTGGACCAGCCTCGCGCCGGAACGCAGCTTCACCGTCGCCGCCGCACCGTCGGGCGGCGATCCGTCGACGACGCGTCCGTTGGGCGCCGGCACGAATTGGGTCTACAAGTTCGGCGACGAGTTCAACGCCGCCGCCGTCGACTGGAACAAGTGGGCCGACAATTCCTCGGCCGAGTCCGACAACGGCCACGGCAATCCCGGCAACCAGCAACTGGAATGGAACCAGGCCGCGAACTGCTCGGTGTCCGCGGGCGCGCTGCGCATGCTGGCCAAACGCGAACGTGTGCGCTCGCCGTCGGGCCGCACTTACGACTGGACCTCGTGCCTGCTGTCCTCGCACAAGCGCTACAACTTCCGCTACGGCTTCATCGAGGCGCGCATGAAGCTGCCGGCGCTGGCCGGATTCTGGCCCGCGTTCTGGACCTTCCAGGCGCCCGGCGCGCAGCAGTGGAACGAGACCGACGTGTTCGAGTACTACTCCGACAACAAGCGCCGGCTGTACTTGAACCAGTACGTGGTCCGCAACGGCGCCGAGGAACTCGACGCGTATCCGCTCGACATCGATTTCGATCCCAGCGCCGGCTGGCACGTCTACGGCGCCGACATCGCGCCCGACGCGACCCGCTTCTACATCGACGGCAAGCTGGTGCGCACGACCCGCAACGCCAGCCAGATCGACAGCTCGATCCTGGTCGATCACTTCGTCTATTCGGTCAAGCCGCCGGCGGCGTCGACGCAGTCGGAGACGACGTACGTCGATTACATCCGCGCGTGGCAACGGCCGTAAGCGCGGATCGATGCGCAGCGGTCCGCAGCGCAGCGGCCGCAAGCGCAGCCGCTCGAAAACCGATGCGGTTGTTGGCGGCGCGATTCGAAGCGGCGCCGTTCGAAGACCGGCCGCGCCCGAGCGCAGAGCGTCGGGCCTGAAGGCCCTCCCACCGAGGGCCTCATACCGGGCCGCGCCCGCTCTGGTGGGTGGGCCTTCAGGCCCGGCGCTCTGGGCTCGGATGGGAGGGCCTTCAGGCCCGAAGCGATGCGCTCAGAACGCCGCGCCCTGCCCTGCCCTGCCCTGTCCGCGACAGCGCTCGCCGCATTGCGCGCGCTTCACTCCACTGGCACGAACCGAAGCTCCACGCCCACCTGCGCCGCGGCCCGCTCGGCCAAATCGCGGCTGCCGTCGTAACCCTCGCTGCCTGCGTAGTAACGCCCCAAGTCCCACGCATTCAGACCTGTGGCCGCCTACCGTTCGAGATCGCTCAAGTAAAAACCCGGCACTTGCGCCAAGGCCCGGCCCAACCGCATTCGAAGCTTGCTCGCCTGCGCCGGTGAAGACGGCACATCCACGATCGCCCGATACGCGGCCGGCGCCGAGCCGGGCTCCGGCGCCGGAACGATCAGCCCCGCGAATTCGCGGCCGCATTCGCCGCACGCGAACCGGATCATCGCGGTTCCCTCGCCGGCCACAGACTGCGCTTCGCCGCCACAGGCAAGGCAATCGACCGTCATCGCAGACATCGCACCCTCACCGGTTCGTGTCCGGCAGACCCGGCCGCATCCGCGGCCGTATCACCCGAAACGTCAAATTGATCCGCTCCCCGACCGGCCGCGCCGTGCGCGGCAACGCATGCCGGTAATTCGCCTGGGTCGGCCCTGACATCACCAGCAAACTGCCGTGTCCCAACTCCAACGCGGCCTTCAGGCCCGGATCGCGCCGATGCTTCAGCGCGAACCGCCGCCGCGCGCCCAGGCTCAGCGAGGCGATCGTCGGCGCCGGCCCCAGTTCGGGCTCGTCGTCGCTGTGCCAACCCATCGCGTCGCGCCCGTCGCGATAGCGATTGGCCAGCACGCTGTTGAACGCCGCGCCGAGTTCGCGCGCCAGCCGCTCGCGCACCGGCAGCAACGCCGGCGGCCACGGATGCGGGCGGAACTCGGCCCCCGAATAGCGATAGCGCGCCTGCGCGTCGCCGATCCAGCTGCTGAGCCGCGGCGAATCGTGCTCGCGCCCGAACAGGCGGATGCGGTGCACCTCCCACGCGGTCTGCGCCAGCACCGCGGCGTACAGCGCATCGGCCGCATCCGCGTCCAGCCAGTGCGGGTCGTAGGCCAGTTCGGCGTCTTGCAGCGGCAGTCGGGTCGGCGGCATCGGCCGGCACGCTAGCACGCGCGGCGCGGCCGCCGCGATCCGTAGCTTGCGCTGCGCCGCAGCCCCCTGCAGCTCCATACCCGACCGCACCGATCCGGCTGGAAACCGTTTCAAACGCGCACCGAACGCACGCACTTTGCGCCCGCCGACGCGGCCCGGGCCGCGATTCGCGCCGGCGGAAATGGCGCCTGCCGGGCAAACCCGCGACAATGGCGGGATTGCACGCAAGAGTACCGCCAGCATGAGCGAACAGCCGACCGGCACGGTCCCGTCCGACACGCCAGCCATCGAGATCGAACGCGACGTCATGGAATACGACGTCGTCACCGTCGGCGCCGGCCCGTCCGGCCTGGCGTTCGCGATCCGGCTCAAGCAGCTCAATCCGGAGCTGTCGGTCTGCGTGATCGAGAAGTCCAGCACCATCGGCGCGCACATCCTGTCCGGCGCGGTGATCGAGCCGGCGCCGCTGGACGCGCTGCTGCCGGGCTGGCGCGACAACCCGCCGCCGATCTGCGTGCCCGCGGGGCAGGACGAGTTCTGGTTCATGACCAAGACCGGCGGCTACAAGTCGCCGATCGTGCCGCCGGACATGAACAACCACGGCAACTTCATCGTCAGCCTCGGCGCGATGTGCGCGTGGATGGCGCCGCAGGCCGAAGCGCTCGGCGTGGAGATCTACGCCGGCTTCGCCGCCGCCGAGACCCTGCACGACCCCGACGGCCGCGTCGCCGGCGTGCGCATCGGCGACATGGGCATCGCCAAGGACGGAACCCACAAGCCCGGCTTCACCGCCGGCATCGACATCCGCGCCAAGGTCACCGTGTTCGCCGAAGGCGCGCGCGGCCATCTGACCAAGCGCCTGATCAAGCGCTTCGAGCTCGACGCCGACAGCGATCCGCAAGGCTATTCGATCGGCATCAAGGAGCTGTGGCAGGTCCCCGAGGACCGCACCACCCCGGGCAAGATCGTGCACAGCGTCGGCTGGCCGGCCGATAGCCGCACCTACGGCGGCAGCTTCCTCTATCACCTGGACAAGGGCCGCATCGCCCTGGGCTACGTCAGCGGCCTGGATTACAGCGACCCGGACTACAAGCCCTGGGAAGCGTTCCAGCAGTGGAAGAACCACCCGCTGATCAAGCCGTTGCTGGAAGGCGGCAACCTCGTTTCCTCCGGCGCGCGCGCGATCGTCACCGGCGGCTGGCAGTCGCTGCCCAAGCTCGACATGCCCGGCGCGCTGCTGATCGGCGACACCGCCGGCCTGCTCAACGTGCCCAAGATCAAGGGCACCCATCAGGCGATCCGCTCGGGCATGCTCGCCGCCGAGCATCTGGCCGCGCAGCCGCAGCTCGACAGCGCCGGCTTCGACGCCAAGCTGCGCGCGTCCGAAGCGATGGCCGAGCTCAAGAAAGTGCGCAACATCAAGCCCGGCTTCAAGAAGGGCTTCTGGTTCGGCATGCTCAACGCGGCCTGGGAAACGGTCACCGCCGGCGGCTCGCCGTGGACGCTGAAGAACAAGGCCGACTGGCCGTCGCTGGACAAGCTCGGCGAAGCCGAACAGCCCAAGCGCGACTACGCCGACCGCACCCTGGCCCCGCGCGACCGTCTCGCCGGCGTGTACTTCGCCGCGACCGAACACGACGAAGACCAGCCGGTGCACCTCAAGGTCGCCGACACCAACGTCTGCGTGACCCAGTGCGCCAGCGAGTACGGCAACCCCTGCACGCGCTTCTGCCCCGCCGGCGTCTACGAGATCGTCGAGGAGGAAGGCGCCAAGCGCCTGCAGATCAACGCCGCCAACTGCGTGCACTGCAAGACCTGCGACATCAAGGACCCGTACGAGATCATCACCTGGGTCACGCCGGAGGGCGGGTCGGGGCCGAATTACCAGAACATGTAGCCGGCGTTCGCGCCCGCTGCCGCAACGGCCCGCGCTCGCCCGGCGATCGCGGGCCGTTGCGTTTGCGCGCCGGGCCGGGCGACTCGGTTGCGGGAACGAAAAAGCCGCCTCGCGGCGGCTTTTCGATACAACGGGCCTGCGCGGCGCTCAGGCCCGGCGCAGTTCGACCCCGGTCTTCTCGCGCAACTCGTCCTCGCCGACGCCCGGCGCGGACTCGACCAGCACCAGGCCGTCGGCGGTCACGTCCATGACCGCCAACTCGGTGATGATGCGGTTGACCACGCCCAGGCCGGTCAGCGGCAGCGTGCATTCGGGCAGGATCTTGTGCTCGCCGTTCTTGGCGGTGTGCTCCATCAGCACGACCACGCGCTTGACCCCGGCGACCAGATCCATCGCGCCGCCCATGCCCTTGACCATCTTGCCGGGCACCATCCAGTTGGCCAGATCGCCTTTATGGGTGACCTGCATGGCGCCGAGGATGGCCAGGTCGATGTGGCCGCCGCGGATCATCGCGAAGCTGTCGTGGCTGCCGAAGTAGCTGGCGCCGGGACGCGCGGTGACGGTCTGCTTGCCGGCGTTGATGAGGTCGGCGTCGACTTCGGCTTCGGTCGGGAACGGGCCGATGCCGAGCAGGCCGTTTTCCGATTGCAGCCACACGTCCATGCCGTCGGGGATGAAGTTGGCGACCAGGGTCGGCAAGCCGATGCCGAGATTGACGTAGGCGCCGTCGGTGAGTTCCTGCGCGGCGCGCTGCGCCATTTCGTCGCGGGTCCAGGGCATTTCGAATTCCTCAAAGAAAGGGGCGGCGGCCTCAGGCGCGCACGGTGCGCTGCTCGATGCGCTTCTCGGGCGTGGCGTTGACCACGATGCGGTCGACGTAGATGCCCGGCAGGTGCACGTGGTCCGGATCGATCTGGCCGACCTCGACCAGTTCCTCGACTTCGGCGATGCAGACCTTGCCGGCCATCGCGCAGGCCGGATTGAAGTTGCGCGCGGTCTTGCGGAACACCAGGTTGCCGGACTTGTCGGCCTTCCACGCCTTGACCAGCGACACGTCGGCCTTGAGCGCGGTTTCCATGACGTAATGGTGACCGTCGAACTCGCGCGTCTCCTTGCCTTCGGCCACGACCGTGCCGTAGCCGGTGCGGGTGAAGAACGCCGGGATGCCGGCGCCGCCGGCGCGCAGGCGCTCGGCCAGGGTGCCCTGCGGGTTGAATTCGAGTTCCAGCTCGCCGGACAGGAACTGGCGTTCGAACTCTTTGTTCTCGCCGACGTAGGACGAAATCATTTTCTTGATCTGGCGCGTTTCCAGCAGCAGGCCGAGGCCGAAACCGTCGACGCCGGCGTTGTTGGAGATCGCGGTCAGGCCCTTGGCGCCGCTGTCGCGCAGCGCGCCGATCAGCGCTTCGGGAATGCCGCACAGGCCGAACCCGCCGACCGCCAGGGTCTGGCCGTCGGCGACCACGCCCTGCAGCGCGTCGTGGGCGTTGGGATACAACTTGCTCTTGGCGGCGACCGCGTCGGCCATGGGACAGCTCCTGTGAGGGATGCGCCCAGTTTAGCGCGGCCCCCGCCGCGGCAGCAGCGGACTTTCGGGCAATACCGGCACAGCACCGCAACGGTGCCTTGATTGCGCGCCGACGCTAGACTTGCGGCATGAGCCGACTCGCCCTGGTCACCGCCATCGCCAGCGCCGGACAGGACGACGACCTGTCGCCGCTGCTCGACGCCTGCCTCGCCCGCGGCCTGCACGCCGAAATCCGCGCCTGGGACGACCCCAGCGTGGCCTGGGCCCGATACGACGCCGTATTGCTGCGCTCGCCGTGGGACTACACCGAGCGCTACGCCGAGTTCCTGGACTGGTGCGCGCGCGTCGACGCCGCCAGCCGGCTGCTCAATCCCTGGCCGGTGCTGCGCTGGAACAGCGACAAGCGCTATCTCGCCGACCTCGCCGCGCGCGGCGTGCCGGTGGTGCCCACCGCCTTCGTCGAACCGGACATGGACCCGCTGCCGGCGTTGCAGGAATTCCTCGCCGCGCACGCCGACGCCGAGGAGTTCGTGGTCAAGCCGACCGTCAGCGCCGGCTCGCGCGACACCCAGCGCTACGTGCGCGCGCAGGAGTTCGCCGCCGCCAACCATCTGGCGCGGCTGCTCGACGAGGGCCGCGGCGCGATGCTGCAGCCATATCTCGCCGCGGTCGACCGCGACGGCGAGACCGCGCTGATCCACTTCAACGGCGTCTTCAGCCACGCCATCCGCAAAGGCGCGATGCTGCAACGCGAGGACGCGCTGAACCTGCGCGCGGTGGAGCGCATCAACGCCCGCGAAGCCGGCGACGACGAGCGCACCGTCGCCCTGCACGCGCTCAACGCCACCGGCGCGCGGCTCGACCTGGAGGAACCGCTGGCGTACGCGCGGGTCGACCTGATCCGCGACGCGCAGGGACAGCCGCAGTTGCTGGAGCTGGAGCTGTGCGAGCCGTCGTTGTTCTTCGCCCACGCGCCGGGCAGCGCGGAGCGGTTCGCGCAGGTGCTGGACGAATTGCTGGCCACGTCGGCGGCCGGGTGAGTTTCGATGCCTACCTGTAGGAGCGGCGCGAGCCGCGACTGCGACAACGCGCCTGCGGCGAGAGTTTCGGCGTAGTTGCGTTGTCGCAGTCGCAGCTCGCGCCGCTCCTACAGGTAGATCGCGAAAAAAAGACCGGCCTGAGCCGGTCTTTTTTTATCGCCTCGAACGAACACTTACGAACGCCCGTACACGTCCTCGAGCCGGACGATATCGTCCTCGCCCAGATAGCTGCCCGACTGCACTTCGATCAGCTCGACCGGCTCGGTGCCGCGGTTGCGCAGGCGATGCACGCTGCCGAGCGGAATGTAGGTGCTCTCGTTCTCGCGCAGCTCGAACACCTTCTCGTCGCAGGTGACCTCGGCCACGCCCGACACCACGATCCAGTGCTCGGCGCGCTTGTGGTGCTTCTGCAGGCTCAACACGCCGCCGGGCTTGACCTCGATGCGCTTGACCTGGAAGCGCGGGCCCATGTCGATGGAGTCGTAATTGCCCCACGGGCGGTAGACCTTGCGGTGGAACAAGTGCTCCTGGCGCCCGGCCTGCTTGAGCTTGTCGACGATGGTCTTGACGTCCTGCACCCGGTCCTTGCGCGCGACCAGGGTCGCGTCGGGCGTATCGACGATGACCAGGTCCTCGACGCCGATGGTCGCGATCATGCGCCGCTCCGACGCGCGCACCAGGCTGTCGCGGGTGTCGACCGAAATCACGTCGCCCTCGTAGCGGTTGCCGTCGTCGTCGCGCTCGGCCACCGCCCACAGCGACGACCACGAGCCGATGTCGCTCCAGCCGCAGCTGACCGGCACCACCGCGGCGCGGTCGGTCTTCTCCATCACCGCGTAGTCGATGGAATTGTTCGGGCTGGCCGCGAACGCGTCCTTGCCGACGCGGATGAAGTCGAGGTCGCGGCTGGCCTGCGCGTAGGCGGCGCGCGCGGCTTCGAGGATGCCGGGCGCCAGCTTCTGCAGCTCGTCCAGATAACGCTGCGCCTTGAACAGGAACATGCCCGAGTTCCAGGCATAGGTGCCGGCGGCGACATAGCCTTCGGCGGTGGCCTGGTCGGGCTTCTCGACGAAGCGGCTGACCTTATAGCCGTCCTCGCCCAGCGCTTCGCCGCGGGCGATGTAGCCGTAGCCGGTTTCCGGGTAATCGGGGGTGATGCCGAAGGTGACCAGCCAGTCCTGCTCGGCCAGCACCGCGGCGCGCGCGACCGCGTCGCGGAACGCGTCGACGTCTTCGATCAGGTGATCGGCCGGCAGCACCAGCATGGTCGCCGCGGGCTCTTGCGCGACCAGGTGCAGCGCGGCCAGGGCGATCGCCGGCGCGGTGTTGCGCGCGCTCGGCTCCAGCAGGATCGCGCCGTTGGCCACGCCGATGCCCTGCAACTGCTCGCCGACCATGAAGCGGTGGTCTTCGGCGCAGACGGTGACCGGGGCGCCGGTGTCGGGCAGCGCGTTGGCGCGCAGCAGGGTTTCCTGGAACAACGAGTGGTCGCCGATCAGCGAAAGGAATTGCTTGGGCTGATTCTGGCGCGACAGCGGCCACAGGCGCGAACCGCTGCCACCACTGAGAACGACGGGGTGAAGCATCCTGGCTCCAGATTTCGGAACGAAAAGGGGCGACAAGGATAGCCGAACCCCCGTTCGCGCCGGCTTCACGGCCGCTAAACCGGACGAGTCCGAGCCCCGGTACTATGACCGGCGTGCCAGCTTGGTTCGCTCCGCGCCGCCATGCTGCCCCCCTCGCAGCCCACGGACGGAACGATGAACGCGCCCAACCTGCCCGCTCCCCAGCACCTGAACGGCCCCGGCGACTCGCGGATCCAGGCCAGCGCGTTCGGCGCGCACCTGCTGTCGTGGCACTGCCGCGGCCGCGAGCGCCTGTACCTGAGCCCGAACGCCGGTTTCGGCGCCGGCAAGGCGATCCGCGGCGGCGTGCCGGTGATCTTCCCGCAGTTCGCCGAACGCGGCGACGGCCCCCGCCACGGCTTCGCCCGCACCCTGACCTGGGAGGCCGAACGGCAGCCGCAACGGCTGTCGTTCCGGCTGCGCGACCGCGAGGAAACCCGCCGCCACTGGCCGCACCGGTTCGAGGCCGAACTCGACCTGGAACCCGGCGAAGACCGCCTGCGCATCGCCCTGACCGTACGCAACGCCGACCGCGCCGCGTTCGAGTTCAGCGCCGCCCTGCACACCTACCTGGCCGTGGCCGACGTCGCCGCGGCCCTGGTCCACGGGCTGGAAGACCGGCCGTACCTCGACTCGGCCGACGGCGGCGCGGCCCGCCCGGCCAGCGACGCGCCGGTGCGCTTCGACGGCGAGGTCGACCGCATCTACCCCGACACCCGCCGGCCGCTGCGCATCACCGACGGCGAGCACATGCTGCGCTGCGAAGCCGAGGGCTTCGCCGACACCGTGGTGTGGAATCCCGGTGCCGAACTGGCCGCCGGCATGGCCGACCTGGAACCCGACGGCCACCGCCGCTTCGTCTGCGTGGAAGCCGCGCAGGTGCTGCAGCCGGTGCGGCTGGAACCCGGCCAGGTCTGGACCGGGGCGCAGATCCTGGTGGTGGAAAGCTCGTCCTCGCAGTACCGCATCGGCGGCTGAACCGGGCCGGGGCGTCGCGCGGCCACCGTCGCTGTGCCCGCGCGTCGCGCCCGCAAGCCTTGCCCGGCGCGGGTTTGCGGGCGACTGCGTCGGCTGGCCGTCTCCGCTACAATCGAGGGCTGTCGGCCGTCCCCGGCCGCACACCCCCCACAAGGAAATCCCGCACGATGAAGATCCTCGTCGGCTACAAGCGCGTGGTGGACTACAACGTCCGCATCCAGGTCAAACCGGACGGTTCCGGCGTGATCACCGACGGCGTCAAGCTGTCGGCCAACCCGTTCGACGAAATCGCCCTGGAAGAAGCGCTGCGCCTGCGCGACAAGGGCATCGCGACCGAAGTCGTGGTCGCCACCATCGCCCCCGCCGACGCCCAGGCGCACCTGCGCAACGGCCTGGCGATGGGCGCCAACCGCGCCGTGCACGTGGTCAGCGACCAGCCGATCCAACCGCTGACCGCGGCGCGCGCGCTGCTCAAGCTGATCGAGAAGGAACAGCCGGACATCGTCATCCTCGGCAAGCAGGCCATCGACGACGACGCCAACCAGACCGGCCAGATGCTGGCCACGCTGTGGGGCCGCCCGCAGGCGACCTTCGCGTCCAAGCTCGAAGTAGCGGACGGCAAGGCCACGGTCACGCGCGAAGTCGACGCCGGCCTGGAAACCCTGGAAGTGGATCTGCCGGCGGTGGTCACCACCGACCTGCGCCTCAACGAGCCGCGCTTCATCAAGCTGCCCGACATCATGAAGGCCAAGAGCAAGCCGCTGGAGACCATCGCGTTCGCCGACCTCGGCGTCGACGCCGGCGACACGCTCAAGACCACCCATTACGCGCCGCCGCCGAAGCGCAGCAAGGGCGTGATGGTCAAGGACGCGGCCGAACTGGTCGCCGCACTGAAGCAGAAGGGGTTGCTGTGATGAGCAAGGTATTGATCGTCGCCGAACATCTGGAAGGCAAGCTCAACGCGTCGACCGCCAAGTGCGTGTCGGCCGCGCAGGCGCTCAAGCCCGAGTCCATCGACATCGTCGTGCTCGCCGCCGACCCGGCCGCCGTCGCCGCGCAGGCCGCGCAGATCGCCGGCGTGGCCAAGGTGCTGACCGTGGCCAACGCCGCCAACGCCAACGCCATCGCCCAGGTCCAGGCGCCGCAGGTCGCCGCGGTCGCGAAGGGCTACAGCCACGTGTTCGGCCCCTCGACCACCTTCGGCAAGGACCTGATGCCGTGCGTGGCCGCGCTGCTCGGCGTGGCCCAGGTGTCGGACGTGATGGCGGTCGAAGCCAGCCACACCTTCAAGCGCCCGATCTACGCCGGCAACGCCATCGTCACCGTCGAAGCCCCGGCCGACCACGCCGTGGTCGCGACCGTGCGCACCGCCTCGTGGCCGGAAGCGGCCGGCGGCGGCAGCGCCGCGGTCGAAGCCGCGTCCGTCGACGCCGCCCTGCCCGCCCACACCCGCTACATCGGCCTGGCCGCCGGCAAGTCCGACCGTCCCGACCTGCAGAGCGCCAAGCGCGTCGTCTCCGGCGGCCGCGGCGTCGGCTCGCAGGAGAACTTCAAGATCATCTACGACTTCGCCGACAAGCTCGGCGCCGCCGTCGGCGCCTCGCGCGCCGCGGTCGACGCCGGCTACGTCCCGAACGAACTGCAGGTCGGCCAGACCGGCAAGATCATCGCCCCCGAGCTGTACGTCGCCGTCGGCATCAGCGGCGCGATCCAGCACCTGACCGGCATCAAGGACGCCGGCACCATCGTCGCGATCAACAAGGACGGCGAGGCGCCGATCTTCGAGATCGCGGACATCGGGTTGGTGGGGGATTTGTTCAAGCTGTTGCCGGAGCTGGAAGCGGCGTTGGGCTGAGTAAGTGCTGGCAGGCCGCAGGGCGCCGTGGCGCGCCCTCGGCCTCCTCAGTCGTTCGCCGCCGCAAGCGTCTTCCTGAACCGGCCTCGCGCCGGTTTTCATCTTATAAGCGGTTGTGTACGGGTTCGCACGGAGCCCTCAAAATCCGGCAATCGAACCATCTTCCAGATCGCGCGCCTGCCGCCCCGTACAACAAGAAGCGAGAGCTCATGCAAATCAACGACCTTTCCGCCCGCATCAAGGCCAATGAGCAGGCGATCACCGGGGCGATCCAGCGAGTGGTAGCCAGTGGCTGGCTGGTGCTTGGCCCCGAAGTGAAGCAATTCGAATCGGCCTTCGCACAATACCTGGGCACCGAGCATTGCATCAGCGTGGCCAATGGCACCGACGCAATCGAGCTGGCGCTGCGCTCGTTCGGCGTCGGTCCCGGCGACCGGGTTGCCACGGTCGCCAACGCCAGCATGTACACCGCGACTGCGGCGCAGGCTATCGGCGCCCAACCGTTCTTTCTCGACGTCGATCCGGATACCCGCAACATCACGCTCATCGAAGTAGAGCGGGCGATCGCCGCTGGCGTCCGGTTCGTCGTGGCGACTCACCTCTACGGCTTGGCCGCACCGGAAATCCTCCAGATCGCCCAGCGTTGCGCCGACAGCGGCGTAAAACTGCTGGAGGATTGCGCGCAAGCCCACGGCGCGCGGGTCGACGGCCGCATGGTCGGCACCTTCGGCGACGCCGCCAGCTTCAGCTTCTATCCCACCAAGAACCTCGGCGCCCTCGGCGACGGCGGAGCGGTGACCACCCGCCATGCCGACATCGCCGAACGCATTCGTCGCCTTCGTCAGTACGGCTGGACCGACAAGTACAAGGTCGAATTCGCCGGCGCGCGCAACACCCGGCTCGATGAAATGCAGGCCGCGGTCCTGTCGGCGTTCCTGCCGGGCCTGGATGCCGGCAACGAGCGCCGGCGCGAAATCGCCGCGCGCTACAACGCCGGCATCCGCCACCCGCAGATCCAGCTGCCAGTCGCCGCAGGGCCGGAATACGTCGGCCATCTGTACGTCTTGCGCAGCGCGCAGCGAGATTCGCTGCGTCAGCACCTGCGCGCTGAGGGTATCGCGTCCGACATCCACTACCCGATCCCCGATCACCGCCAGCCCGTGTTCGGCGACCTCTATGCCGACGTCCACCTGCCCAATACCGAGCGTCTGGCGACGGAAATCCTGACCTTGCCCTGCTATCCGGAAATGACCGACGCGCAAGTCGATCAGGTCGTCGCGAGCGTCAACTCATGGCGGCCGTAACTTTCAGCACGATCATCCCGGTCTACAAGAACGAGGGATCGATCCCGCAGTTGCTGCAGGCGCTGACCGAGATGCATCGAGCGCTGGACGGGAAGATGGAAGCCGTACTCGTCGTCGACGGCAGTCCGGACCAGTCCTACGCATTGTTGCGCGCAGCGCTTGACGGACTCGAGTTTCCGGCCCAGTTGCTGGTCCATTCGCGCAATTTCGGATCGTTTCCCGCTATCCGCACCGGATTGGCCGCCGCACGCGGCCACTATTTCGGCGTCATGGCCGCCGACCTTCAGGAACCGCCCGAGCTGCTGATAGCCTTCTTCAAGGCATTGCGGGCGGACGAGTGCGACGTGGCCATCGGTACACGCACCGGACGCAAGGACCCCCTGATGTCGCGAATGGCCTCGAACATCTTCTGGGGGCTGTATCGCCGTCTGGTGGTGCGCGAGATGCCGGAGGGCGGCGTGGACGTGTTCGGTTGCAACCAGGCTTTCCGCGACCAGTTGCTGCGCCTGGAAGAATCGCGCTCGTCCCTGATCGCGCTGATCTTTTGGCTAGGCTTCCGACGCAAGCTCGTCAGCTACGAGCGGCTCGAGCGCGAACACGGAAAATCGGCATGGACGCTGCGCAAGAAGGTCGAATACATGATGGATAGCGTGTTCGCCTTCACCGACTACCCCATAAAGCTGTTGATTCGTGCAGGCGCTGCAGGATCGGCGCTGTCGCTGATGCTGGGCGCGATGGTGCTGATCGCCTCGATCAGCGGCCACATTACCGTGCCTGGCTATGCCGCGACCATGCTGGTCGTGCTGTTCTTCGGCACGCTCAATCTGCTCGGGCTCGGCTTGGTCGGAACCTATGCATGGCGCGGGTACGAAAACAGCAAGCAACGGCCTCTGGCCGTGGTCTGCATGCAACACGCCAACGATCAGGAAGCGCAATGAACAACGTCAAGATCCATGAAACCGCAGACGTGCAGTCGACCCAGATCGGTGCCGGCACCACGATATGGCAGTCCGCCGTAGTCCTGTCCGGCGCGCGCATCGGTACCGACGTCAATCTGTGCGCCCACACTTTCGTCGAAAACGACGTCGTGATCGGCGATCGCGTGACCGTCAAGTCCGGCGTCTATCTGTGGGACGGAATCCACATCGACGATGATGTATTCATCGGACCCAACGTAACTTTCACCAACGACAAATTCCCGCGTTCGAAGGTCTATCCGGATCAATTCCTGAAGACCCGTATCGAAGCCGGCGCTTCGATCGGCGGAGGCGCGGTGATCTTGCCGGGCGTGGTGATCGGCCGTTACGCGATGGTCGGCGCAGGCGCCGTGGTGACTAAATCGGTTCCGCCCTACGCCATTGTCTACGGTTCGCCCGCTCGCATCGCCGGCTACGTCGAGAATGCCGCGACTCCCGGCGGCAAGCCCGTGGAAAGCCTCCCCGACAACGGCCCTGCGACGCACTCCGTCGGCGTCAAGGGCGTGACCGTGCACCGCTTCAAATCGGTCCAGGACATGCGCGGCGCGCTGACCGTCGGCGAATTCCCCAGGGATATCCCATTCGAGCCCAAGCGTTACTTCCTGGTGTTCGACGTCCCCAGCGAAAAGACGCGTGGCGAGCATGCGCACCACCGCTGCGAACAGTTCCTGATCTGCGTGAAAGGCAGTTGCGCGGTCGTGGCCGACGACGGCGAATCGCGCTGCGAAGTGCTGCTGGATTCGCCGGACAAGGGCATCTACCTGCCGGCCATGACCTGGGGCATCCAGTACAAGTATTCCAGCGATGCCGTGCTACTGGTATTCGCGTCGCATCCGTACGAGGCCGACGACTACATCCGCAACTATTCCGAGTTCCTGGAACTGGCCAACGCCGATCCGGCCCGCCGATGAGCGAATCGCGCTTTCAGACCAGGCGCTGGCTGCGCTTCCTGATCGGAGGCGCGACGAACACCGCGTTCACCTACGCGCTTTATCTGGCCTTGAACACGATAGTGTCCTACCAGACCGCGTACCTGATCGCCTACGTGCTCGGCGTATTGTTCGCTTACTGGTTCAACGCGACGATCGTGTTCCGGGTGCCGCTGTCGTGGAAGGGATTGCTGTCGTACCCCATCGTCTACGTGGTTCAGTACGCCGCATCGGCCGCACTGCTTGCGGTGCTGGTCGAGTTCCTGCGGATCCGCGAATCGGTCGGGCCGCTGATCGTGACCGCAGCGATGATCCCCGCAACCTATGTGATGAACAAATTCGTGCTCGGCCGGAGCAGCAAGTCTTCCGGACGGACTGTCACGCAAGAGGAAAGTGAATGAAAGCTCCCCCAACCGATATGCCAAACACCTTTTCAGGCCCAAGGCCTTTATTCGGGGTCCTTGTAGGCGAATGGCCGTGGTGGGCCGCGGGAGCGGTTTTCTGCTTCTTTCTCGCCAGCGTCTTGATGTCGGGCTGGCCCGAAGGCCTGGTGCCCAACACCCAGTATCCTTATACCTACGTCGGAGACGCGCTGAGCCACTACTGGATGGTGGAACGCGTCATCGAAGGCTGGATATCGGACAACCCCCGCAGCGGCTATCCGTTCGGATCGAATTTTCTCGACTATCCCAATTCCGACGCCGGCAACCTCCTCATCCTCAAGCTGCTGGGCACGATTACCGGCAACTTCTACTCCGCCGTCAATCTCTACTATTTGTTGAGCTTTTCCGCGGTTTTCGTGTCGGCTTTCTGCGTACTGCGTTCGATCGACCTGTCCAGGCCCCTGGCTATCAGCGCTGCGGTGCTCTATGCCTTCGCCTCGTTCCACTTCCTCAGGCTCGGACACCTGTTTTACAACTGGTACTTCGTCGCGCCGCTGTTCTTCTACGCAGGCTTGCGGATTTATCTCGGCGGCCCCGTTCGGATCTTCAAAGGCCGCAGTTGGCTGGGAATCGCCGGGATGACCGTCGGTTTCATTCTGCTGGCGTCATTCGGCATCTATTACGCCTTCTTCGGAATCGTCATCCTCGCAGTGGCCGGCCTTGCCGCCTGGGTCAAGACCGGACAGTTCCGATCGATGCTGCCCGCCGTCGCCGCAGCAACGCTGGTCGCCGCGGGCGCCCTCCTCAATCTCACGCCCAGCCTCGTCAACCGCCATATCAACGGCGTGAACCCGGAAGCGGTGTCGAGATCGGCGGTGCAGAGCGAACACTACGCGCTCAAGTTCGCCCAACTGGTTTTGCCGAGAGCGGGCCATCGCGTCCCGAGCCTGGCCAAGATCGCGGACAAGTACAACTCGGCCTTCCCGCTGGTGAACGAGAATTTCATCGCGTCGATGGGGCTGCTCGCCTCGCTCGGCCTGGGTATTTCCTGCATTCTGGCGTTGGTCAAGTTCGCCGGAGGAAGGGTCGACGAACGCCTGAACTTCCTGACGTTGTTGACCGCGATACTCTTCATGTTCGGAACCATCGGGGGATTCGGAGTCATTTTCTCCGCGGTATTCTCCCCCTCGCTGCGCAGTTGGAACCGGATCAGCATATTCATCGCCTTCGGCTCGATCACCACGTTCTTCATCGCTTTGCAGTTGCTTGCGCATCGCTATTTGAAGCCGGCTCGCATCAGCGCGGCCCTGGCCGGCGCCGCGATCGTCCTAAGCGTGCTCGGTTTGTACGACCAGACGACCCCGGTCTGCCGTTCGTGCAACGTACAGAACAAGCAAGCCTTCGATTCCGACCGCAGCTTCGTCAACTCGATCGAACAGGCCCTGCCGCCCGGCAGCGCGATCTATCAACTGCCCTACATGCCGTTCCCGGAGCCGCCGCCCGTCCACAACCTTGTGGGCTACGAGCTGGCGATGGGCTTCCTGCAGTCCAAGTCGCTTCATTGGAGCTACGCGGGCATGCGCGGCCGCCACGGAGACGTGTTTTATCGGAATCTTGCCAGCAAGCCGATCGAGCAACAGCTCGCGGTGATCGAGCGGATGGGGTTCGCAGGCATCTACATCGACCGCCGCGGCTTCGAGGACAATGCGAATGCGTTGGTCGATACCTTGCTGCAGAAATTCGGCGCCGAATCGATGTTGATCCGGGACGACGATGAGATAGTTTTCTTCAAGATCAAACCCGATGGGCAAGGCGCGCGAAAGGCTACGACGGACGACAGCGCTGCGGCCTTCGCCCAGGCGGCGATCTTTTCCAAGAGCTCTTTGCCGAAGTTCGTTAGCGCAGTGAACGGAATGTCGCCCGTGGAATCCTGGGGCCGGTGGTCGGATGGCAACCTCGCTCCGACCATACGCATCGATTTGTCCCGCCCGTTGCCCGACAAATTCACGTTAGCGCTGACTCTGCGTGCGTTCCAGTCCGTCAATCAGGACTTCAGCGTAAAGATCGGATCGCAGGTCCACCGCTTACGGGCTGGGGACGAGCCCACGCAGTTGCGTCTGCCCGTCGACCTTGCGGGCGAATCGGTCCGCACCATCGAGATCATCCCGAGCAAGCCGATCTCTCCGCGCGAATTGGGCATCAACGACGACGGACGCAAGCTGGGCTTGGGCCTGATGCGCCTGCACGTCGAGAAGTACGCGCCGTAGCGCGAACTAGCGATTGCCGCTGCCTATGCTGCAGCGGCTTCGCGTCCCCGCGTTCGTTGCGAACGAGGCGACTGCTGCCGCGGGGAATTCTTCCCGGCCGGGCTTTGCCGCAAGACGCGGCTGTGGCCGCCCTTTCCAAGGGCGGCCCGCTTCTGGCACGATTCCGACGCCAGCGCGGCACACGGCCAGAAGCCAGATTCTCGCCGGTGCGCCCCGGCCGGCCGCGGAAGCTGCGAATTCACGGCAGATAAGCCAAACTAGCTCATCCCGACAGCAGGATCAGCGAATGGGCATCGTCAGTCGTTTGCAGCGAATTCTTTCGCCGCCTCAAGCCGAGGTGCCGCAGCCGGCTTTGCCGCCGCGACCCGCGGAAACCGAGCTTGCCCAGCCGCCGCCCGAGCGAATCGACGCCAACGAATCGGTCGAAACGCTGCCCGACCAGACCGCCATCGACGAGCCGACCGAGGCTCTGCCGGCGCCGCCGGAAGGGCCATGGCTGAACTTGGGTTGCGGCATGGACGTGCGCGAAGGCTGGGTCAACGTCGATCTGCACGACTTCCACCACCCCGACATCGTCGCGGACATCACCAACCTAAAACCGCTGGCCGACAATTACGCCGGATACGCGCTGGCCCAGGACATCCTCGAGCACGTCCCCCGCGACTGCTGTTCGACCGCGTTGCGCGAATGGAACCGGGTGCTCAAGCCCGACGGCTTGCTGGAAGTACGCGTGCCCGACGTGATCGCACTCGCGCGGCTGCTGCAGGAGCCCGACCGACAGACGCCCGAGGCTCAAGATACACTGCTGCAATGCATGTTCGGCACCCAACGCTATAACGGCGATTTTCATTACAACGGCTTCACCGAGCTCAGCCTGACCCATGCGCTCAACGATGCCGGCTTCGAGGTCCTGCGTATCGCCCATCACGATGGATGGCTGTTCCAGGCCATCGGCCGAAAGATCGAGCATCGCCGCCCCGATCCGTTGCTGCGCGTCGACAACGACGAGGTCTTCATCGACGAAGCCTATCGCACTATTCTGCACCGCGAAGCCGATCCGGGCGGACGGGCTCACTACCTCGAAAAGCTGGCTTCGGGCATTCCGCGCGAAGCGATCCTGGCCACGTTGCGCGCCGCCAACGAATAATCGCGGCGCCGCCCCGTTTGCGTTCGGGGCCGATCAGTAGGCGTCAGCACGACGCCTTCCGTTTGCCTTAACACGCGGCCGATTCGGCAGCGCGGCCACCATCGAATCGCTGCCGGGAATGCAGACATCGGCACGACGCACTCGGCACACCCGTACGTTACGCTGCCCCAAGTTGCGGCTAGCCTGGACGCCACCGGACGTCGTCGGAGTCAACACTCAGACGATGCGTCGCAACACCTCGCCTGCGATGATCGACCAGGAAAAATTCCGCTCGACGTAGTCTCGCGCCAACGGCACCCGAATTCGGCGCTGATCTTCGGGCGTGGCGCAGAATGCGCGCAGCTCGCGCACGAACGACTCGCTGCTGTCGTCGTAGAGCCATAGCAGTTCGTCGGCCCCGGCCACGCCGCGTCGACCGTATTGGCTGGTCAATACCGGCGCACCGGAGGCCATGTAGTCGAGCAGTTTCAAGTTGCTCCCTCCACCGGAGGTCATCGGATTCAGCGCGACCGTGGCCGACCCGAGCAAAAGATCCTTTTCCTCGTCGCTGACCGCACCGACCATGCTTACGTTTTGCGGCAGCTCGCGCTCTGAGAACGCGCCACCCGCGCTTCCTACGACCACGAAATCCACATCCGGGAACGAGGGCGCGGCCGCCAGGATCGTCTCGACTGCTTCCAGATTTGGGCCATGCCAACTGGCCAGTACCAGCGCCACGGTCCGGTCAGCGAGTCCGAGGCGCTGTTGCAGTTCACGACGCTGTTCAGGGTCGCGGTAGTGCACCGAATCCAAGTCAACGCCGTTGGCGGCGATGAAGAACTTGCCGCGATCGGCGCGGTAGCGCTGCGACAACGAGTCCAAATCCGATTCCGACACGCAAACGATCCGTTGAGAGCGCTCGCACAGTTCGCGCTCTATCGCGTCGATCGCTTGCACCAGCTTCTCGCCCTGTGCTGTTGCCGGATACATCGACGCTTTCATCCGCGTCTCGTCGTTGTGAGCCTCGTACCACAGCTCGCCGATCCGTGCGTCGCGCACGGCCGGATAAGCGTAGGGATGAGACGCCACAACGATGTCGGAACGTTCCGCGTGCTCGACGGCGACGCGCGCATAGTCCGGCGCGAGTTCCGGCGCCAGCGCGAAGGCGGCGTCCGCACACGGGACCCAATCGACCGAGGCCGAAATCTCCTGTTCGTGACGGTCCTGCTCGGCGTTTTTGGGAATCACGATCTCGCGCAGGCCGGGGGCGACGAACGCATCCGAGCCCGGCGAGTCGGACGGACCGAGCGCGACGATGGTGACGTCGTGCAATCGCGCCACCCGCCGCCATAGATGATAGATCCGGGCCTGGCCGCCGCCCTTGGGCGGGTAACTCGGGAACGTGCTCAGTATCGTGATGCGTTTGCGCCCGTCGGAGCCGCGTCCGGCCTGCGCAGCGGATTCGGGCTCGTGGATCAGCGCTTCGCACACTTTGTCCCAGCTCACCGCAGCGACCCGGCGCAAACCTTCCTGGCCCATGCGCTGGGCCAGCTCCGGCGAATCGGCCAACGCCTGCAGCGCCCGCGCCAGCGCAGCTGGCTCTGGGTCGACGCAAAAGCCGTTGACGCCGTCTTCGACAAATTCAGTGGGACCGCCGGCGTCACGGACGGTCACCACCGGTTTGGCCGCCTGCATCGCTTCGAAGGTGATCAGTCCCATGTCCTCGTCGTACGGCACGTACAGCACCGCACGCGCATCGGCGTACCAGCGGGAGAGCGCCTCGTCGTTGACGTAGCCGACGAAGCGGATGCGCGGATCGCCCTTGGCCAGTTCCTTCAGTCGCGCTTCCTCCGGGCCGGTACCGGCGATCACCAACGGCACCTCGCCGCGCACCGAGGCCATCGCCCGCACCATCATCTCGATGCGCTTGGGGCCGTCGAGGCGGCTGGCCGTGAAGAAATAATCGTATCTCCCGGACGGCGCCACGGGCAGGCCGCTGGGGTGGCTCACCGCGTGCACCGAGGCGCCCGCCGGGAAATAGTCCTCGCGCCGCGCCACGGTCTTGGAGATCGCTGCGTAGCGGGCGACTTGCGTGGTCGCCAGCCCGATCGAATCCAGGGTGTGCACAGCACGGCGTACGAACGGGCTCGGCAGCCCCAGCCACGGCGCGAACCCGTCGACCTCGGCCACCGCGCGCAGCGCCGCCAGCAATGTACCGAGGCCCTCGCGGCGACCGCGGATCGTCGGCATCCAGTCCCACAGCGCACGCAGTTGCGCGGGCGCGTCCGCAGGCAGATCGTCGGGAAGGCCGCAAAAGTGGTATGTGTCGTAGAGACCGCGCAGACGATGCTGCAGGTAGACCACATGATTGGGGTGGCGGATCATCCACGCCGGGTATTTGGTGCTGATGACTTGGTCGAAGTGCGACAGGTCCAACCGCGAGAACGCCGCATAACTGTCCACCAGCGAACGCAGGTCGGACTCCGGCGACGGCAACTTGATCAGCTCGGCGCGGTGCTGCGTGTTCTCGTTGATGTGGCGCAACAACGACCACCACAGATTCTCGGCGCCGCCGATGACGAAAGGAACGGAACTGGGTGCCACCAAGGCGATGCTCATGCTCTTGCCTTTCGGCGAAACCGCACTCATTGCAAACAGACTCCCGAAGAAACGGCCTGCGCTGCGCTCAGGCCAAAACGGCGTTCAATACCGCATCCCACGAGATGCGCATGTCCCGATAGCGCTGGCGCCCGGCACGCCCGTGCGCAACCGCCATGTCCGGATCGGCGGCGTAGCGCTCGATCGCCTCGGCCACCTGCTCGGCCTTGGGTTCGGTCACCGCACCGGTAGCCCCATCGATCACGAACTCGAGCACCCCGCCGGCATCCTCGCAAGTGATCACCGGCTTCTCGGCCAGCATGGCTTCCAGGGTGACGTATCCGTAGTCCTCGCGATAAGGACCGAAGAACACCGCACGCGCGTTGGCGTAGTAAGCGCGCATCCGCTCGTCGCTCAAGCGCCCGACCAGACGCACGCGATCGTGCACGCCCAGTTCATCGATCCGCTGACGCAGCGCGGCTTCGTGGCCGCCTTCGCCAGCGATGACCGCGTGGATCCGACCTTTGACCTTGGCCATCGCCTCCACCAACAGCATCTGCCGCTTCAGCGGCTCCAGACGCGATGGCGCGAACACATAAGGCAACGAATCGCCGGTATAGAACAACACATCGTCTTTGGGCGGGTGATAGATCGGCACCGACTCAAGACCGTTGTATTCCAGCAACCGATCGGAAACGGTGCGCGCAATGGTGTAGCGGGCCGGGATCCGCGCCAACGACTCAGCGTCGAAGCGCTGGACCGACTCGCGCACGCGCCGACTTTCCGGATCGGCCGCTTGCGCATCGTCCCACAGCTCGTAATAGCTGCGGAACTGATGCAACAACCAGGTTGTGGCATTGGGATGATGCGCGCCGTAGCACGGGAACTTGAGGTGAATCACCTTGTCGACCCGACTGGCGCAGAACTGCTGAAGGTCCTGCTCGCCCCACCACTTCATTGCCGCCTCCACGCTGGAAGCGGGCGAAAAACGAAATGGATTGGTGAGCACGTCCACACGATAGCCGCGTCGTGCGATCTGTTCGCGCAGATTTTCGGCCAGGATCTCTCCGCCGCCGCGGATGAAAGGAACCTGGACCGAGGTGATCAGAATGCCCATACGTCAGCCGCGCGAAAGACGGCGCAGGTCCGCGTCGAGCATCATGACAATCAGATCCTCCAGCGAGGTCTTGGGTCGCCAACCCAGCTTGGCGTTCGCCTTGGCCGGGTTGCCGAGCAGCACGTCGACTTCGGCCGGGCGGAAGAACTTCTCGTCGATGACCAGATGTTGATCCATCGTCAGGCCTGCGTGGCCGAACGCGATCTCGCACATGCGCCGGACAGTGGTGGTCTGGCCGGTGGCCACGACGTAGTCGTCGCCCTGTTCCTGTTGCAGCATCAGCCACATCGCCTCGACGTAGTCGCCGGCGAAGCCCCAATCGCGCTTGGCATCGATGTTGCCCAGGCGCAGTTCCTTCTGCAAGCCGAGCTTGATCCGCGCGACCGCATCGGTAACCTTGCGGGTGACGAATTCGATGCCTCGCAGCGGCGACTCGTGGTTGAACAAGATGCCGCTGGACGCATGCATGGCGAAGCTTTCACGGTAGTTCACCGTCGCCCAGTGGGCCATCAACTTGGCGACGCCGTAGGGGCTGCGCGGATAGAACGGGGTGGTTTCGTCCTGCTGCTCGGCCTGAATAAGCCCGAACATTTCGCTGGTGGAGGCCTGATAGAAACGCCCCTTGGGATTGACGATGCGCACCGCTTCCAGCACGTTCAATGCGCCCACGCCGTCGACCTGCGCAGTCAGCAGCGGCTGCTGCCAGGACGAGCCGACGAAGCTCTGCGCGCCCAGGTTGTAGACCTCGTCGGCCTTGGATGCTTCCATGGCGCGGATCAGCGACGACAAATCGGTCAGGTCGCCATCAAGCAGGATGACCTCATCGGCGATGCCCAGTTCACGCAGGCGCCATAGCGTGTCGGTGCTGCGGCGGGCGAGGATGCCGTGGACTTTGTATCCCTTCGAAAGCAAGAGCTGCGAAAGATAGGCACCGTCCTGACCGGTGATGCCCGTGATGAGTGCGTTCTTGTTGGTCACAGCGAGTTTCCTGCCTCTTGCAAAATATCGTTGAGAGTAATGTCGATGTCGATGCGCGGCCGCCAACCGGTGTCGCGAGTCAACTTGGAAGGATCGGCCCGCATGCGGCGCTGCTCGGAAGGACGAAGCTTGGCCGGATCCTGGACCACCTCGACCTGGACCTGCGCCAGTCTCGCCATCGCTTCCAGCAGTCCACGAATGCTGCGCTCCTCTCCCGAGCCGACCACGTAGATCTCCCCGGACCGGGCAGCGCGAAGCAGCTCGCCATAAGCGCGCACGATATCCCGGACATCCGTGAAGTCCCTCGTCACATCGATATCGCCGGCATGGACCTGCGGCGGCGCGAGGCCGGCGCGGATGCGGGCGATCTGATGAGCCAGTGATGGAACCACGAAATCCCGGGCCTGACCCGGGCCGATATGATTGAAAGGGCGCGCCACAACCACATCCAAGCCCTCTGAACGGTGCCATTGCAAGCACAGTTGTTCGGCGGCTACCTTGCTGGCCGCATAGGGATTGCGCGGTGCCGGCCAGATATCTTCGTTCACCGGCATCGATGCTTCCGCGACTTTGCCGTAGACGTCCCCGGAGCTCACGTACACCATCCGTCCGCCGAAACCGCGGCGGCTCAGCGAGCGCAACAGGTTCAGAGTGCCCAGCGCGTTGATCTCAAAGGTTTCCACCGGATCGGCGAACGAACGCGGGACGAAGCTTTGCGCAGCCAGATGGATCACTTGATCCGGGCGCGCCTGCTCGACCATCGCATCGACCGCTTGCGCGTCGCGCACGTCGAGGCCGCGCGGCCCGGGTAGCAATTCGACCGCGCCCAGTTCGCCTCGCTCGATCGCCTGGCGCAGGTGGTTACCGACGAAGCCGCTCGCGCCAGTCAACAACAAACGCGCGGGAGCGCCTTGCTCGCTCATGCCTTCACGCCCACGATCGTGTAATCGGTCGGCGCCGAGACCAACTCGACCAGTGCGTTGATCGTCGCCGCGCCGGGCACGCTGTCGTCGACTTTGGGCGGCGCAGTGGAGTCGCGCGCCAAGGTTTGCCGCTCGATCCTGGAAACGCCGAAGCCGCGCTCCTCGACCAACCAACGCAAGGTCAGCGGTGGGATCGGGTTGCGATGGGTCGGGTCCATGTAGAACCAGTGCGCCCCAACGGTCAGGTTCTCGGGGTTGGGGGTCTCCAGGGCCAGGATGCCGCCCGGACGCAGTACCCGCAGCGCCTCGTCGATCAACGCGATCATGACCTCGAACGGCAGATGCTCGACCAGGTGCATGGATGTAATCGCGCCAAGCGAAGCATCCGGCAGGCTACGCAGGTAGGCGACTGCATCCTGCTGGAACACCTCCAGGCCGATCGAGCGGCAATGCTCAACAAAGGTGCCATTGAGGTCCACCCCCCTGCAGATCTTGTTCTTGACTTTGAGCAGTTCGAGCCATTCGCCGCGCCCGCAACCGATGTCCAGGATCGGTGCGTCCTGGCTGCCCGCACCGCACTCGTCCATCCAGGCTACATAGGGTTCGCAGCGGCGCATGATGGTTTCGCGCGAACCGCGGAACGCGGCCTCGAACGCAGCATACAAGGGCTCCAGCGCCTTTTCCGAGCGCTCCGCCGCGCTCTTTTCGTTTTCCGCGTCCTCCACATAGCGAGACAAGCCGCGCACCGAGGAGTTGATGTCGTTCAACTCAGCGCTAAGACGCGAATCGTAGAACGCCATTCGCGATTCGACCGACTCGACCTTGGCCGCAGCCTCAAAGACGCTGCTCTCGACGTGACGGCCCAACTCCAGCATCTCGCGATCCTGGTTGTTGTCCATCATCGTCTGCCGGCGTTGGATTTCGCCGATGCGGACCAGGCCGTGCAGCCAGCGCAGCATCGGGCCGAGCACGCGCTTGCGCTCCAGCGAATGCAGCTTGTAAGGCAACAGCAGCCCATCGATGTGAACGCTGCGTGCCATGCCCTCCGGCGACCAGCGCAGGCGGCCGAGGATCTCGATCTTCGACATCTGCCCGCCACGCAGTTGCGAGAGATAAAAGTCGAAACCTTCCGGGTCCGGCGGCCGCTTGAGCACGAAGCGATAAGCGGCCTCGACGAATTCCGAATCCGGAATCGGCAGCAATTCGTGCAATGCGTATTGCGACTTGGGCTCGATCCGCGAGGCCAGCGGCTTCCACCGCGCCGGCGCTGCCGATGCGGAAGGTGCCGCGGCGAGGCCGCGTCGGCCGCTACCGCTGCCGGCCTGCGCATCAACGAAACGTATGATCTCGTCCAGGGACGTCGGCGTTGCCGCGCGCCCGCCATCGGGCGCACCAGTACGCGCGGCTTCGGCGCGAACGGCATCCATCAACGCGGCGCTGTCCAGCGATGATTGTTGACTGCTCACTTCGAACGCTCTCTGTGAAAGGGATGGATATGCGAACAACCCGCTGTGGCGCGCGTTCCTGCGCTCATCGCCCCAGCACCTCGATCTTCGCCGGCAGCCAAGCCACGCCGACGAACGGCGCGCGGTCCACGTTGGCGACGGTGAAAATCAGAGCCAGGTCCTTCCATTGGTAGTTCTTGACCAAGTGGGTCTCGGTGCTGGAAAGCGCGACCGAGACCGAATACGTGCCGGTGCCGAGGTTCATCGGGAACGCCACGTCGTACTCCACGCACTCGCCCGCGGCGAGATCAACGCACACCTGCCCGGTGTGATGAGTGTTGGTGCCGAAGATGGGCTGCCCCAACCGGTCGCGAATCATGTAGCCGAACACCAACCGCTCCACCACTTCGTTTGCGCGGACCTTCGCGCGCAGGCGCACCGGTTCGCCGACGGTGACGTACTCCACCGCCTCGCCAGCGGCGTTCTCCATGCGCAACGACACGAACTCGACCTCGCCGGAGCCCGACTCGGTCGCGATCTGGCCGTGCTCGGTGCGCTCGGTACGCACGGAGCTGTTTTCCTTTTCGGCGATCAGCGCGTTGTAGTAGTCGAACACCTGCTGCGGATCGGCATCCAGAACCAGGCGGCCGCGATCGATGAGCACCGCCCGATCGCACAGCGACTGCACTGCAGTGGGATCGTGCGAGACGAACAGCAGCGTGGTGCCGGCCTCGCGGAACTCGCGGATGCGGCGGAAGCACTTGTGGATGAAATACGCGTCGCCGACCGACAAGGCCTCGTCGATGATCAGCAGGTCGGGCCGGAACGCGGTCGCCACGCTGAACGCCACGCGCATCTGCATGCCGCTGGAGTAGGTGCGCACCGGCTCGTCGAAGTACTCGCCGATCTCGGCGAACGCCTCGATCTCGCCGATCACCCCGGCGATCTCGGATTCGCTGAAGCCCATCAGTCCAGCGGCGTGATAGACGTTCTGCCGGCCGGTCAGGTCGACATTGAACCCCATGCCCAGTTCCAGGATCGCCGCGACTCGCCCTTTGACCCATACATTGCCTTCGGTGGGCCGCGACGTGCCGGTGATCAGCTTCAGCAAGGTGCTCTTGCCGGCGCCGTTCTGGCCGATGATGCCGACCGCCTCGCCGGGCCCGACCGCAAAGCTGATGTCCCTGAGCACCCAGTGCTCGGCATGGGCGCGGAACGGCAGGCCCAGCCAGGAGCCGACGCGCATCCATTCGCTGCGCCATTCCCGATAGGCCTTGCCGAGCCGGTTGACCTTTAGTTCGCCGCTCATAGCACGTCCACCATTTCCGGCGATGCGCGCCGGAACGCGAACAGGGCGACTACGGTCAGCACCAGCGATGCCACAGCCAGCGTGCCCAGGCCGGCCCAATCGGGCTGGGTCCCGAACACCAGCACGTTCTGGTAGCTGGTGATCAGCGGATACAGCGGATTGAGCTTGAACGCGTTGCGGTAAGACTCGGGCAGGATGGTGATGCTGTAGACGATCGGCGTCATCCAGAACAAGGCCTGCAAAACCACCGGAATGATCTGGCCGATGTCGCGCATGAAGACGTTGAGCACGCCCAGCAGCAGGCCGATGGAACCGGCCAGCATCAACGTGACAGCGATCAGCACCGGCAGCCACAGCGCCTGCTCGTCGGGGAAATGGCCCAACGCGGCGAACACCAGGAAGATCGCCAACAGCAACAGCAAGTTGTTGACCAGCGTCGTGCCCGCGGCGATCAACGGCAGGCAGATGCGCGGGAATGCCATCTTGCGCATGAGGTTGCCGTTCTCGATGAAGAGGTTGCCGAACTTGGTGACGGTCTCGGTGAACAGCGCCCAGCCCAGGGTGCCGCCGAGCAGGTACAGCGCGTAGGCGTACTTGCTGTTCACGCCGGGCAGTTTGGCCGCCAGCACTTCGGACAGGATCAACGCGAAGATCAGCACCTGCGCAAGCGGATGGATGATCATCCATACCGCGCCGAGCTTGCTGCGGATGAAACGGGCCCGCAGATCGTTCTTGACCGACGACATAATGAAATAGCGATATCGCCAGATCGCCAGCAACAGATCGCGCATGAATGCCTACCTCGTATCGCTTCGCGAAGCCGGGGCCTGGGCCTCGGCGGCGCGTGTGGGAACGCCCGGATCGTCCGCCGTCGCGCCGCGCGCGATCGCATCGATCCTTTCGATCAGCCGCTGCGCAGCGGCGTTCGGACTCAACCGCTCAGCCACATCGGCAGCGGCCTTGGCGCCGAGCAGGCGCGCAAACTCGCGGTCGTCCGCCAGCCGCCGCATCTGGCGCGCGGCATCGTCGACATCGGCATCGGCCCATACCGCACCTTCGGGATGCGGATATTCGCCCTCGCCCACCGGCACCAATCGATAGCCGACCAGGCAGCTGTTGTAATCGTCCATGAAATCGACGTTGCCCGACCAGCGCGTGGCGATCACCGGCTTGCCCATCGCCATGCACTCGGCCAGCCCCAGGCCGAAGCCCTCGGCCCGGTGCAAGGAGACGTAGACGTCGCAGCAACGCTGCAACGCATGGACGTGGGCGCGATCGATCACCTCGTCGCGCACCACGATGCGCGGATCCTGAGCGCTGGCCTTGAGTAGGCGCAGCAGCTTGTCTGGGTGGCGGTGGCCGTTGCTCGACTTGACCAGCAGCTGCACATCGGTGCGCTCCGGCGGAAACGCGCGACGGAACGCCTCGATCACCGCGAACGGATTCTTGCGGTGCACCCAGGAATTGAAATCGAAGGTACACAGATAGATGAAAGCATCGGGATCCAGGCCGAAGTCGCTGCGCTGCAGGCCGCTGTCCGGCGCCGGCGTCAACGGCTGCGGCACGCAGAACACAGGCTTGTCGGTGACCCGCTCGAAGGCTTCCTTGACGAAGGTCGAGGCGACCATGATCTCGTCGACCAGTTCGATCGCAGCCATCCAGTCTTGCGGGATGTCCTGCAGCTCCCAGAACCAGCACGCGACCACGCGATGGCCGCGCAGGCGCGCGGGCCCGATATGACGCATGGCCGAGCCGAGGTAGTCGGGATTGACGAAGATCACGCTCACCGGATAAGGCGTGTCCTCGCCCAGATGCGCGTCCACGCTGCGATCGTCCATGCCGTGCGGCAGGTCGATGGAAACGTCGAACAGCGCCGTTGGATAACCGGCGCCGATCAGCGCACGTGCATACATGCGCGCGCTCTCGGCCAGGCCGAACTGACCGCGCAGGTAGCCGAACAGGTTGACGCCGGCGCCGGGCACAGGCGCTGCGGGCGCCGCCTGCGCGACGACGGGCGGCGTGCGCGCCCAGTTCTCGGTACGCTGGAAACGCGACCGCTTGCTCGCGCGCGAAGCCAGCAGAAACGAAACCCAGTTGCGCAACGACTGGGGGAACATGCGATAAACCGGCTGCAGCCAGGCCTGCCCGCGGATCCACGCCGACACGCCCAGCAACCGCTGGGCGATGCCGTTGTCGAAGGAATTGATCGAGGTCATGACCGCTGCTCGCGGCGCGCGCTCGCGTTCATGGCTTCAAGCACCCAACGCCCGCTCGAGCTCATCGCGCAAATCCGCCAAATCCTCCACGCCCACGCTCAAGCGCACCAGGTTGTCGGTAATGCCCAGCGCCGCGCGCCGGTCCGGCGGAATCGAGGCGTGGGTCATCACCGCGGGGTGGTTGACCAGGCTCTCCACGCCGCCGAGCGATTCGGCGATGGTGAACAGGTGGCAGCGCTCCATCATCCGGCGCGCGCCGTCCATCCCGCCCTTGACGTAAATGCTGACCATGCCGCCGAAGCCGTGCATCTGGCGCTTGGCCAGTTCGTGCTGCGGGTGCGACTTGAGGCCCGGATACAGGACCTTTTCCACCGACGGATGGGTTTCCAGCCACTCAGCCAGCGCCTGTGCGTTCTCGCAGTGCGCCTTCATGCGCAGGTGCAGGGTCTTCAGGCCGCGCAGGGCGAGGAAGCTGTCGAACGGGCCCTGGATGCCGCCGACCGCGTTCTGCAGGAAGGTCAGTTGTTCTTCCAGTTCCGGCGCGTCGCCGACCACGGCGATGCCGCCGACGATGTCGGAATGGCCGTTGAGGTACTTGGTCGCCGAGTGCATGACGATGTGCGCGCCCAGTTCCAGCGGGCGCTGCAGGATCGGCGAGGAGAAGGTGTTGTCGACCACCACGATCAGGCCGCGCTTGCGCGCGATTTCGGCGATGCGGGCGATGTCGACCAGCTTGAGCAGCGGGTTGGTCGGGGTCTCGATCCACACCAGCTTGGTCTCGGGGCGGATCGCCGCTTCGAACTTGGCCTCGTCGCTGAGGTCGACCCAGCTGAAGTCGAGCCCGGCGGTGCGCCGGCGCACGCGTTCGAACAGGCGGTAGGTGCCGCCGTAGACGTCGTCCATGGCGATGACGTGGCTGCCGGCGTCGAGCATTTCCAGGATCGTCGAGGTCGCCGCCAGGCCGGAGGCGAAGGCGTAGCCGCGGCGGCCGCCTTCCAGGCCGGCGATGCAGCGTTCGTAGGCGAACCGGGTCGGGTTGTGGCTGCGCGAGTACTCGAAGCCCTGGTGCTGGCCAGGGCTGCTCTGGGCGTAGGTCGAGGTCGCGTAGATCGGCGGCATGACCGCGCCGGTGCTGGGGTCCGGGGACTGGCCGGCGTGGATCGCGAGGGTGCCCAGGCCGGGCTTGCGCGCTCCGTCTTGCGGCTGCTGTTGGCTCATCGATTCGGTTCCGTGCGCTGTGTGGTCGGCTGTGTGATCGGCCGATGGACGTAACCGCGAATTCTAACATCGCCGCCGTGAGCCCCCCGGTTCACGCGGCACGACTTCAGGCGCAATGCAGGCAGAGCGGCCAACCGCCCGGCGCTGCGACGCAGCGCACGGATTTTTCGGCCGCCCAAGCTGAACGCGAATTCAGGAACAGCACACTGAACGCGCCTCTTGGCATCGATACGGCGCGAGGCGGCACACCGAAGCGAGCCGCCGCCCCGCCCGGCCGTCCGCGCGTGCGGACGGCCGCGACCGTCACTGCACCCGGCGGCGCAGGTAGTTGAGCAGGTCGATGCGGGTGATCAGGCCGAGGAACCTGTCGCCGTCGGCGACGATCGCGACGTGGCCGCGGTCGAACAGCGGCAGCAGCGATTCGATCGGCTGGCCGACCTGGATCGTGTCGAGCTTGCTGACCATCGCGGTCGACACCGGATCGCGGAAGCGCGATTCGTCGCCGTACACGTGCAGCAGCACGTCGCTCTCGTCGACGATGCCGACGAGTTTCTCGCCGTCCATCACCGGCAGCTGCGACACGTCGTAGAGCTTCATGCGCTGATACGCGGTCACCAACAGATCGCCCGGCGCGACCACCACGGTATCGCGCTGCGAGTACGGGCGCAGGATCAGATCGCGCAGATCGCCGTGCTGTTCGCGCTGGATGAAGCCGTTGTCGAGCATCCAGTAGTCGTTGTACATCTTCGACAGGTACTTGTTGCCGGTGTCGCAGACGAACACCAGCACCTTCTTCGGCTCGGTCTGTTCGCGGCAGTACTTCAGCGCCGCGGCGAGCAGGGTCCCGGTCGAGGAACCGGCGAGAATGCCCTCTTTTTCCAGCAGTTCGCGCGCGGTCAGGAAGCTTTCCTTGTCGGCGATCGCGTACGCCTTCTTGACCCGGGTGAAGTCGGAGATCGGCGGCAGGAAATCCTCGCCGATGCCTTCGACCATCCAGCTGGCCGACTTGTCCGACAGCGTGCCGCGGTTGATGTACTCCTCCAGGATCGAACCGACCGGATCGGCCAGCACCAGCTCGGTGTCCGGCGAGTGCTTGGCGAACGCGCGCGACAGGCCGGTCATGGTGCCGGAGCTGCCGCAGCCGAACACGATCGCGTCGAGCTTCCCGCCCATCTGTTCGAGGATCTCCGGGCCGGTGCCGAACTCGTGCGCGGCCGGGTTGTCGGAATTGCCGAACTGGTTGATGAAGTAGGCGCCGGGGGTTTCGCGGGCGATGCGCTCGGCCAGGTCCTGGTAGTAGTCCGGGTGGCCCTTGGCCACGTCCGAACGGGTCAGCACCACCTGCGCGCCCATCGCCTTGAGGTTGAAGATCTTCTCCCGGCTCATCTTGTCCGGCACCACCAGCAGCAGCTTGTAGCCCTTCTGCTGGGCGACCAGGGCCAGGCCGATGCCGGTGTTGCCGGCGGTGCCTTCGACCAGGGTGTCGCCGGGCTTGATCTTGCCGGCCTTCTCGGCCGCTTCGATCATCGACAGGCCGATACGGTCCTTGATCGAGCCGCCCGGGTTCTGCGATTCGAGCT